>NZ_JRJU01000010.1 GCF_000787375.1 Halalkalibacter okhensis
CCCCACCTAACGCATCTGCATGACCACCTAGAAACTTAGTAGCACTATGAATAACGAGATCAACTCCAAGTGTTAACGGATTTTGATTGATCGGGGTGGCGAATGTATTATCGACAAATACAAGCGCATTTACTTTTTTCGCTGCTTTTGTAATTCGAACAATATCCGTAATTTTCACCGTTGGGTTCGTTGGTGTTTCTAAATAAACCAATTGACACCCTTTTGCAATTTCCTTTTCCATCTCCTCATGATTTCCAGTTTCAACGAGCACAACTTCTATATTTAACCTTGGTAGAAATTCCGAGAATATTTTATTTGTTCCTCCATAGGTATCTTTAATAGAGACAATCCTATCACCAGGTTTAAGTATTGTAAGAAGCGCATTTGAAATGGCTGCCATTCCCGTTGAAAAGCTAGTAGCAGCGTCGGCATGTTCCAAAATTTTCACTTTGTCTTCAAATGATTGCACGGTTGGATTCGTATTTCTGCCATAAATATGGCCACTTCTTTTTCCAATCGCTACTTCATACCATTCATCGATATCATCATAATTATAGGCAACACTATGCACCACAGGTACTTGAGTTGCCCCGTGTACTAAATAATCTTTTTCTCCAGCCCATACCGACTTTGTTCCTACCTGTAAACCTTTTTTTGCTTCCATGTTGCCACCCCTTTCGTTTGTTACTTTCATCATATTCAATTGCACAAAGCAAAACATTCAACAATTTGTATGAAAAAAAATCAGATCTATTCATCTTTTTTTACAAATGTTCTGACAATGCTATACAATAGAACTTAATCATATTTATCTTCTCTTTTAATAACCTTGTTGTAAGGAGGACGGTTTATTATGACAATTACTATGAATCATGTTCAATCGTTAGAAATCTTTAAATCAGCAGTCATTCGCACGGGTGAATCTGAATTAGAAAAGACTACTGTAGATTGGATATCCGTGATTGAAACACCTGTCGAAACATTCGTCCGTAAAAATGAACTCGTTCTTACAACCGGGGTTGGCTGTGCCGATAATGATCAACTGTTCTATGAATTTGTTAAACAGATTATTGAAGCAGGTGCTTCCGCTTTAGCTGTTGCCCTTGGTCCTTTTGTTAAAGTCATTCCAAACTCTGTCATAGATCTTGCAAGGAAACATCAATTCATTTTAATGGAGCTAGAATGGTCCATTCGTTTTTCGGATATTTTAGAGCATGTTCTTGCTGAAATCCACGAACAAAAACATCAATATCTCGAAAAAATTGAAAATATCCGTAAATCCTTACTCGACTTCATTTTATCTGGCGAATCCTTACACTTAGTAGCTGATCATGTAGCTAAGTCAATTGATTGTGAAGTGTTAATCGCCGATAAGCGTGGTGTTATTCGTGGCAAGTCAAACATTTTCCCTGACGACTTATTAAATAGATGGGCTGAGTTTTTACATAAACAATTAGAAGAAGATGGGATTTATCATTCCCTTGATCAAACATTTGAATGGATTGAATATAATGGAGGTTATGCCTTACAATTAACAATTCATTCAACTGGAAACATCCAAGGTTATATTGTTGTCGGGGGATTTGGCGCTGAACCGTTTAGTGAAGAAGAACATACTGAATGGGTCATGTTACTTGAACATGTAACAACTGCTGTTGCAATTCATTTTTTACACGAACAAGCAGCAAAAGAGGCAGAATGGAGATTAAGAGATGATTTTGTATGGGAGTTATCTCGAGATGCAATCCCTTCTAACGAGCTGATTCTCTCAAGGGCAAAATCATTAAATTATCAAATAAATCTACCGTATATTTGTCTAGTAGGAAAAACCGAACAACTTGAGGAAAGCTTTCGATCTATGACTCATTTAGCAATTACATTTGACCACTGGCTACATGAGTGGATTCGCCATATGGAAGAAGAGGCAGAATCAATAGCTAAATCGATGGCATTAAAATCAATGGTCACTTATCAAAATGAAGAATTGATTATCTTTTTAGAAGTAAATCATCACGTTATGGAACAAGCAAAAACCTACATTACTAAATTACAAACTCGTTTTCAATTCCTGAATCCGTCTATATCGATCGCTTGGGGGATCGCCAAACAATACGGCTATTCTTGCTTTGCTACTAGTTACCAAGAAGCAAAAAAAGCAGTAGAAATAGGGCGAAAAAGAAACGGGAAAAACAGCATATCTATTTACGCTGATACGAAAGTAGATCGGGTGATGGATAGTTTATTAAAAAATGATGAATTAATTGATATCGCAAAGTCCATTCTTGATTCTTTGCTTCGTTATGCGAAAGAAAGACAAATTGACCTTCTTCATACATTTACAGCTTATCATCGAAATCACGGGAACGTCAGCCAAACAGCACGAGAATTGAATTTACACCGCCAATCACTTCTTTATCGTTTACGAAAAATTGAATCGCTAACAAATTGTTCCTTAGATGATCCTGATGAATTATTTTTGCTTGATTTGAGTATTCGTTTGTGGCTTCATGGTATGGAGTTGAAAGAAGCTGAATATAGAGCGTAATCTATATTCAGCTTCCTTTTCCACTATGATATTCCATACTCTTTCTTACATTCTTGCAATTTCTTAAGCGAAAGTTGTGCCCACTCAGACGGCTCTTTTTCAAGCTTTGTCATTTGCTCATCTAAAGCATGTATAAGGGATTCCCTGTAATTAGGAACATCCCCTTCATACCCCTTAAGTGACGAAAGCGGTACCCATGTTTTTTCAAACTCAGCCAAAGCTTTCCGCTGATGAAAAAGAGGGACATTCGTCATCTTAGGATTGTGAAGATCACCTTGTGTAGGATGTTTAACAACAGCTCTAATTTTCACTAGCGCACGGCCATTTTCTTCTTGCCTTTCAATTAATTCAGCAATGTAGGCCCCTGTTTTGTAAAACGCTCGTACTATAACATCTCCCAATGTAATCCCTCCTTAAATGTTACCAAACCCCACTATAAACATAAAAAGTAAATAAACAATAATTAATATAAAACCAATAGCAAAGCTCCATATGGCTCGCTTCTTATTATGATGTAATATACTATAAATACCAATAGCTCCAAATACCCCTGTTAATATAAACAAAAGAAATACACTAATTACGATGACGATTTCCTGTGACATGTGACCTCCTTATAACCCAGGGACTAAAAAAGTAAAGAGTCTCCACATAAATTCTGAAATTGGTACAAAATATTGTTCAGAAATAGCTCCGAGTTGACTTGTATCCGAAAAGCTGTCAATAATAATAAAAGTAAATGTTATTAATATGGCAATAATCGTCACAGCTAAAATAACAGCTAACACAAGAGCGTAAGCTAGTAAAATACGAATCGTCCATTTTAGCCATTCTGGACGACTTTTCCCTTCCATACGTGATTCCAAAACAATCCCTCCAACATTGATCATTCTATCTTTAATCCTACCAAAAAAATAAAGAGATTAAGAGAGATTTACGAAAATATCATGAACAAGTTCTTAATCTAGCTTCAATTTTATAAGTATTTCCTGAATTGGTACTCCTTCTGGCGTTGATACATCACTAAAATCAAAATCTCTAAGATTTAAGACCTGCGTTTCATTGACTTCTTCTTTAATCTCTTTTACGAGTGAGGATTCTTTCCATTCATTGTTTTGTCTAAGATCGTTTTTTTCATTTTCATCACCTTGCTCTTCTCTAGAAGCGTTCTGCTCAACTTCCATTTCTTCATACATTACCTCTACTGAAAACATTTCCTCACCCTGTTTTCCGTTAAATTGCATAAGAACAAATACCCAAACCGTTACAAACATCGCAAAAGCAGAAAAAATTAATAGTAATTGCTTAATCATGGATAAAACCTTTCTCAATTAGTATTCAATTTAAAATTATACCATATAAAAAAATGTAAAAGTGTATGAAAAATCACACTTTCTAAAAAAATTCAACTGACAAAAGACCGTGTATATTATAAATATACACGGTCCTTACTAGTCCATCTTGGAGGCATATCTTTACCCCAGTGAATGTTTGCAATTGTATGATGTTTTTCATGCTGATCTAAATACGTATGATAATGAAAATTAAATACATACCCTTGTTTAGGTGGCTGGTCTCTTCTTACATGAAAACGAAAAATATCTTCTCCACTTTCTTCGTTATAAAGATGGAAAATTTTCTCTCCCAAGCCAGCTGATGGAGTTGACGACATTTTTATTTGCTCCCAGTCTCGATCGGACAATGTTTCAGTTGTCTCGCGTAAGACTGAATTAAGTCGAGGTAGAATTTGCTCTTCAAAAGGCATACTAATCTTCTCACTAATTACCGCGCCAAATTTCAACATACTCTGTTCGGCTGCTTGTTTCATTATAAAATCATTAATTAGATCAGCCGATGATGCATTTCTGTGAATGTATTGCTCAGTTTTTGCCGGTAAGACGTCACCAAACAAATCATAACTATCTTCATTTACTTGATATATTAGCGGATTCTCATTACTTTCACCTTGTGTCTTCTGTGGCTCTTCAGCTTGTACGTCTCGAACAAAGTCAATCGACGGAACAAACAGTCCAAATGTAAGAAGAGCTGATGAAATGACGAGGCCACGCTTCACTTGTCGAAGCATATTCATACGCCCTTTCATAGTTTCAATTTTCTATTAACTCTATTCTCTCATGAAATCTATGAAAACGCCATTACAATCCCGTTACAAGCTTATGAAATTCTATGGTAAATTCGAACTCCCCATTAAGTAACGGTCACATTCTCTAGCTGCCTCTCGTCCTTCATTAATTGCCCATACAACTAAACTTTGGCCGCGACGATTATCTCCAGCTGCGAACACGCCAGGAACACTTGTCATGTACTTTCCGTACTCTGCATCAATTGTCGAACGAGATGTCGTTGCTATTGATAATTCTTCGATAATACGTTCTTCCGGACCTGTGAATCCAATTGCGAGTAGAACTAAATCAGCTGGCCATACCTTCTCGGTACCAGGAATTGGCGTACGGATTTTTCTACCTTTATCATCAATCGTTGTTTCTACACCGATGGTATGAATTTCTTTTACATTTCCCTGTGCGTCACCAACAAACTTTGTTGTACTAACTTGATGACTACGAGGATCTGTGCCATATACTGCTTTTGCTTCCTTTTGACCATCTTCAACTGTATGAATGATTGGGAATAAAGGCCATGGATTCTTATCTCCGCGCTCATCAGGCTTTTGGCGATTGATATCAAATTGAGTGATTGATTTTGCACCATGTCGCACTGATGTCGTAATACAGTCAACACCTGTATCTCCACCACCGATAACAATGACATTTTGGCCGTTTGCAGAAATATAATTCCCATCTTCATGATTTGAGTTTAGTAGACTTTTTGTATTAGCTGTAAGAAAATCCATCGCATAATGAATTCCTTTTAATTCACGACCTTCAACCTCTACGTCACGCGGCTTTGTAGCACCAGTACACAGTAGAACTGAATCGAAATTCTTTTTTAACTCAGTTGCTGAAATATCTTTCCCAATCTCTACATTTGTTTCAAATGTGATTCCTTCTTCTTCAAGAATTTTCACACGACGTTCAACAATATGATTAGCAAGCTTCACATCAGGAATTCCATATGTCAAAAGTCCGCCAATACGGTCTTCGCGCTCAAACACAGTCACAGAATGACCTGCTTTGTTCAACTGAGCCGCAGCAGAAAGACCAGCAGGACCTGAACCTACGACAGCAACTTTTTTACCAGTTCTTTTTGAAGGGGGTTGTGGTACAATCCACCCTTCTTGAAAACCGCGCTCAACAATGTGATATTCAATGCTCTTAATAGAAACAGCATCGTCACTAATTGCTACCGTACAAGATCCTTCACAAGGTGCAGGGCAAACTCGTCCTGTAAATTCAGGGAAATTATTTGTTTTGTGAAGCCTTTCAAGCGCTTCCTTCCATTTACCACGATATACTAAATCATTCCATTCTGGAATTAAATTGTATACAGGGCACCCAATTTCTCCAGAACCGTCCATTGTTGTTCCAGTTTGACAAAAAGGAACACCACAATCCATACAGCGAGCTCCTTGTTGGCGTAAAGCTGGTTCAGGCATTAAAATTTGAAATTCTTTCCAACTTTTTGTCCGTTCAAATGGATCTCGTTTAGTCGGATTCTCTCTTTTATATTCAATAAATCCAGTTGGCTTCCCCATCGCATTCACTCCAATCTCTTCTATCTCTACAAAATTAGAAGGAAAGATGAACTCAGAAAGACGGCTGATCTAAAAAGATACGATCCATCAGCTTAAGATCAATCATGCCGTCCTTTGAGACACCTTAACTATTTTCCACTTACACGTGATTTATCACTTTTATTTTCATCAAAAGCAACCATCACAGCATCACTATCAGTAAGTCCTTCTTGCTTCACACGGTTAATAGCTTCAAGCATTCTTTTGTAATCTTTCGGAATCACCTTAACGAACTTCAATAATGATTCGTTCCAGTTTGCAAGAACAGAAGCTGCCTTTGAGCTCTTCGTATAATCAAAATGATTTTCAAGTAGTGTACGTAAAAGATCCATGTCTTCTTGTGCTGTTAGATCTTCTAAATGCACCATTTCTTTGTTGCATTTAGATGCGAATGTCCCATCCTCATCAAGTACAAACGCTATCCCGCCAGACATACCAGCAGCAAAGTTTTTCCCCACTGAACCTAGGTTCACTACAACTCCACCAGTCATGTACTCAAGACCGTGGTCACCAACACCTTCAACCACAACACTCACACCAGAGTTACGAACAGCAAAACGCTCACCAGCAATCCCATTGATGTAAGCTTCTCCGCTTGTTGCTCCATAGAAAGAAGTGTTCCCAATTAGGATATTTTCTTCAGCTTTAAAGGAAGATCCTACCGGAGGGTGAACAATTATTTTCCCACCTGATAATCCCTTACCGGTATAATCATTCGCGTCACCTTCAAGACGTAAAGTCATTCCTTTTGGAACAAAGGCACCGAAACTTTGACCAGCTGACCCTTTAAAGTCAAATGTAATCGTATCTTCAGGTAATCCTTTTGCCCCATATTTCTTACTAATTTCGCTTCCGACAATGGTCCCAACTACACGGTCGATGTTTCTAATTGCAAATGTGCCTTGAACTTTTTCTCCATTTTCTAAAGCTGGCTTACTAGCTGCTAAAAGTTCTCTTGCATCCAGTGACAACTCAAGCTGATGATCCTGGCTCTTTGTACAGTAGTTGCTTTCATGATCTTCTGGATTAGGTTGATAAAGTAAGTTTGATAAATCAATGTGCTCTGCCTTCCAGTTATCAACCTCTTTATTGGTTTCAAGAAGATCTGTACGACCAATTAAGTCATCCAACTTTTTAAATCCTAACTCAGCCATAAGTTCACGGATCTCCTGTGCTACAAAGTGCATAAAGTTCTCAACATGTTCAGCTTGACCCATATACTTTTTGCGAAGTTCAGGGTTTTGTGTTGCAATCCCAACAGGACAAGTATCTAAGTGGCAGACACGCATGATGATACAGCCTAGAACAACGAGAGGTGCTGTTGAAAAAGCAAACTCTTCAGCCCCAAGTAATGCAGCAACAACGACATCACGTCCCGTCATTAACTTTCCATCCGTTTCAAGTGTTACACGGTCACGTAAGTTGTTTAGTAGAAGCGTTTGATGTGTTTCTGCTAAACCAATTTCCCAAGGTAAACCAGTGTGCTTGATACTTGTTCTAGCTGCAGCTCCAGTACCACCATCATATCCACTAATGATAATTCCATCAGCACGACCTTTTGCAACCCCTGCTGCAATCGTACCAACACCTGTACCAGCAACAAGTTTAACGCTCACTTTTGCTGTTGGATTCGCATTCTTTAAATCATGAATTAGCTCGGCTAAATCTTCAATCGAGTAGATATCATGATGTGGTGGTGGTGAAATAAGACCTACACCTGGTGTTGAACCACGAACTTCTGCAACCCAAGGATACACCTTGTTTCCAGGTAATTGACCACCTTCACCCGGTTTTGCTCCTTGTGCTACTTTGATTTGGATCTCATCCGCATTTACAAGGTAATGACTCGTTACACCAAATCTACCAGATGCTACTTGTTTAATAGCACTTCTGCGTAAATCTCCATTTTCATCCGGAGTAAAACGAGCTGGATCCTCTCCACCTTCTCCTGTATTACTTTTACCTCCAATGCGGTTCATTGCAATGGCAAGTGTTTCGTGTGCTTCTTGCGAGATCGAACCAAAGGACATGGCCCCCGTACGGAAACGTTTGAAGATTTCTTCTACCGGTTCAACTTCCTCAAGTGGAATAGATTTACGGCCATTCTTAAACGCGAGCAATCCGCGTAACGTTGTTTGCTCTTTTGTCTGCTCATTGATCGCATTTGAATACTTCTTAAATAAGTCAAAATTGTTGTTACGACAAGCATTTTGTAGCATATGAATCGTATGAGGATTGTATTGATGCGGATCTCCATTACGGCGCCATTGAAGATCATCCCCCGGATCTAATGCCTTATCCACACCTTCTTGCTTTGAGTAAGCACGGTTATGACGTGTACGCACTTCTTTTTCAATGATTTCTAGATTGACTCCACCAATTCTCGTTGTTGTCCATGTAAAGTATTTATCAACGACAGATTCATGTACACCAACCGCTTCAAAAATTTGTGCACCACGATAACTTTGAATTGTTGAAATCCCCATTTTAGAGAGAACTTTCATAATTCCTTTTGCTGCAGCTTTAATATATTTATTTACGGCTTCTACATAAGAAATATCTTCAAGTAAGCCATCTTGAATCAGTCCATCAATTGAATCAAAGACAAGATATGGATTAATTGCTTCAGCGCCATAACCTAATAAACATGCAAAGTGATGAACTTCTCTTGGCTCACCAGATTCAACAAGTAAGCTCACTTTTGTTCGCGTACCTTGACGAATTAAGTGATGGTGTAATCCTGATACAGCAAGTAAAGCCGGAATAGCTGCTTGAGTCTCACTCATTCCACGATCACTTAAAATAATAAGTGTATGACCACCTTTAATCGCAGCATCTGCGCGAGCAAATAGTGAATCTAATGCATCTTCTAGTTGACTATCGTCCTTTGATACATCAAACAAGATCGGTAATGTAATAGATTTAAAACCTTCCATTTTATTATGACGAAGCTTCGCTAACTCTTCATTGTCTAAAATTGGGTATGGAAGATGAATATGACGACAGCTTAATGGTTCAGGGTTTAACAAATTACGCTCTGATCCAATTGTTGTACCTGTTGCTGTAACTACTTCCTCACGAATTGCATCAATAGCCGGATTCGTTACTTGAGCAAATAACTGTTTAAAATAGTTGTACAAAAGTTGAGGTCTCTTTGATAATACAGCAAGTGGTGAATCATACCCCATTGAACCAACAGGATCAACTCCGTCTTTTACCATTGGTTGGACAACCTTTGACAACTCTTCATACGTATACCCAAAAGCTAGTTGACGTGTACCAAGGTTTTTAAAGTCAGTATTTTCAACGTGAGCCGTTTCAAGTACGTCTTCTAGTTGAATTAAATGCTCGTTCACCCAATCCTCATATGGATGTTCACTAGCAATTTGATGCTTAATTTCCTGATCTGGAATGATACGGCCTTCTTCTGTATCAACTAAAAGCATGTGTCCTGGGTGAAGGCGTTCCTTATAAAGGACGTTCTCAGGATCAATATCAAGTACCCCTACTTCAGAAGACATCACGATATAGTCATCTTTTGTTACATAATAACGAGACGGTCGTAATCCGTTACGGTCTAGGCATGCTCCAATTTGCTTTCCATCTGTAAATACAATCGCAGTAGGACCATCCCAAGGCTCCATTAACGTGCTATGGAACTGATAAAATGCTTTCTTTTCCGCACTCATTTGCTCATCATTTTGCCATGGTTCCGGTATCATCATCATGGCTGAATGAGCCATCGATCGACCTGATAACGATAAAAATTCAATCGTATTATCAAACATTGATGAATCTGAACCACTACTATCAACTACAGGTGAAATTTTTTCCATGTCCTCACCGAACGCCTCTGTTTCAAACATAGCTTCTCTTGCATGCATCCAGTTAACATTACCCTTTACCGTGTTAATCTCACCGTTATGGATCATATAACGATTTGGGTGTGCTCTTTCCCAACTAGGGAATGTATTTGTACTGAATCTAGAATGAACTAGCGCAATGGCTGTTTCAAAATCAGCATCAGGAATATCTAAGAAAAATTGGTCAACTTGTTCTGTCGTAAGCATCCCTTTATATACAATCGTACGACTTGAAAAACTTGCAAAATAAAATGACTCATCTGGAGGAACAAGACTTGCAAGTTCGTGTTCAGCACGTTTACGAATCACGTAAAGCTTACGTTCAAAATCTAATTCTGTTTTAAGTTCTGAGCTACGTTTAATAAAAAGTTGACGAATAAATGGCATTGCTGCTTTTGCCGCATTACCAAGCATGGAATCATCAACAGGAACATCGCGCCAGCCTAGAAGCTCCAATTTTTCTGTTTCTATAATGGCTTCTAGCCCTTTTTCGCAGTTCTCCCGTGCTTCTTCATCCTGTGGCAAAAATAGCATCCCTACTCCGTAGTCACCTGCTTCAGGAAGAGCTATACTATCTGCTAAACAGACTTTTTCAAAGAAATGATGGGGAATTTGTAACAGGATCCCTGCACCATCTCCTGTATTTACTTCGTCACCTTGCCCACCGCGATGCTCTAAATTTCGCAGAATTTGAAGTGCATCTTCAACTACTTGATGCGACTTCTTCCCTTTCATATGGGCTAAAAAGCCGATACCGCAATTATCATGCTCAAATTGTGGATCATATAGGCCTTGTTTTTTCGGTAATTGTGCGTACCGCATTGGCATCAACCCTTTCTCCAAAAAAGTAAAAATCAATCAACTCTCCCCAAAAACTATGAGCTAATATACAGGATCATATCATTTTTCTGACATTTCGGCAAATTGAAATTTGCGGAAATATGTAATGAAAGCGCTTCCTGTATGGTATTTCCTCAAAATTTTTTTCTGATTTGTTCATAACGACTAACCGCCCGTTTGTATAATAACAATGTTTATTGCATAAAAATTCAACCGTTTTGTTCAATACATATTTGTATCATTATTTCTTTAACACCTCAAATGAAATATCAACCTTATCTCGTATCTTCCCATTTGGACCATACGCTTGTTCAATAAAACGAATCGTTCCTCTTTTAAATAAAATAACTGTAGAAGCACGCGTCCCGTACTCGGTCCCTTTTATAAAAATTGGTGAAAGCATTCGTTCTAACTCAAGTGTAACGCCCGTATTTGGTAACTGATCATCACGAGCTAGCTCGTCATCCTGTAGAATATCCATACATTTGTTAATAAGCTGCTCTTCAGTGAATGGCTCATTAAGTACATATTCAAACTTTTGTTTTAATTTTCTTGTTTTTGGCCATTCAGTATTTAAACCTGCATTACTTATAACATGTATGCCCTTGTCTAAATTTTCCATAAGAGAACGGTTTGATGTGTAAATCCATTGATCACCACTCCCTGTGATCAAATTAAAGCCCTGATATTGATCTTTTTCTTTCAATACCTTTTTTACATAACGTTCCGGTTCATCATGAGTAAAAAGAAAATCAGTAACCAATACTCCTCGTGATTTCATCCTTTCTTGTTTAAACGGTTCTCTTACATTCGTTACGCCTGCCAGTCTGCCCGTCTTTGTCACGCCTAGCCAGGTCCCGCCCAATTCTAAATCTTTGCCAGCTACCACGTCGGG
This sequence comes from Halalkalibacter okhensis, assembly GCF_000787375.1. Taxonomy (GTDB): domain Bacteria; phylum Bacillota; class Bacilli; order Bacillales; family Bacillaceae_D; genus Halalkalibacter; species Halalkalibacter okhensis. Next base: position 11,856 of record NZ_JRJU01000010.1, read on the forward strand.
ATTTTCTTGCCATATATGTGCCCTTTTTGTTTTCCTCTCAAAAAATTCATCTCTGTTGCTAACTAGAATCAAATCATAATCTGGATGAACATGTAATCCTACAGAAAGCAAACACATATAATCACGTCCTTTATTTTCTAATCTTTATTTCAAATGATAAAAGATCTAACACTTTATTTCTATTGATTTTCCTTCCCACTCCTTCATTAATATACCTGTTAATTCACGAAATGATCTAGTGAATGATTGTATTCCCTTCTAAAATCCATCATAATATTACATATCTTGAAACTGGATGTGCCTTAAATACGTAAGTTAAAATAAAGGCAGAAATCAAAGGCTGCTAAAAAGAAGTTCCACTTTCACTTTTTTAGCAGCCTAGAACATTGCACATCATCGTCATTTATGGAGGAGGATTAGGTCAAATGAATAACACGAACCAGCACACAAATAATGTACTAAATCAATACAAGCAAGATGATGATCTATCAAAACTCTTAAGCTCATTAGATTCTTTAGGAGAAACAGAACAACGGGAAGCAGGTGAATCGCTAGAAGCTTTAAAGCGTCCCGTAAAGGAAATGATGCAAGATCAATCAAACCAATTGCCTACTCAATTACACCAATTGAAGGAAACCGTCAGTCAGTTAGAACCAACATATTTGAAAGATAGCCAAACAAAAAAATGGATTAATAAACTACTACGTCGCAACCCTATCGAACAATATGCTCGTAAATACCAAACGGTCGAAGCACAAGTAGACGATATCGTAGAAGGGCTTTTAAGCGGTAAAGATAAGTTGCAAGAAGATACACTCATGCTTCACCAACTAAAAAAAGTCGCTAAAGAGCGGATCACTAATTTAAATGAGCAAATTGACCTTGGGAATCAATTAAATAAAATGCTTGAAGATGAAATGGTAAAAGAACAATGGGCTGATAATCCAAGCGAACTAAAAAAAGGGCAATTAAAAGTCATTTCACGTGTTAAAAACATGTCTCAAGCTGTTATGGTATTACAGCAATCTTTGGCTTCTGTTGATTTAATTGTTGAAAATAACGACAAACTTGAAGAAGCGATCTTTAATGCAATCACAATGACGAAAAATGTGATCACCGTATCAGCTTCCATTCAATTAGCACTATCAAATCAGCAAAAGGTGATTAAAGCCGTAAAAAATGTGAATGAGGCGACAGAATCCATGTTGCTGTCTAACTCTGAACTATTAAAACAAAACACTGAAGAAACGTTAAAAACGCTTGAAGAGCCTGCTATTGCTATTGAATCATTTCGTAAAGCTTATAACAATGTCTTTGAAGCCATTGAATTAACAGAGAAATCAAATGAACGAATTGTACAGACAGGCCAAGAGTTCATTACAGAACTTGACTCCTTAAACAAAGAAATGAGAACAAAATTATTAAATTAATAGTTGTGTCACTGTGGAAAGGCGGGGTTTGATGGAGTGGGTAGATAAAATTAAGTTGATGTTTACACCAGCTCACAAAAAGACAGTCGAGGATCATATTATTAAAGATACCTCGACTAGAAGCATGTTAGAAGATGCTGAAGAGTTACTTGTAAGAATGGCAGAAAATGCGCCTAACACTAATCAGAAGAAATCGATTCGCCGTAAACAAAAAGAATGGCTGATTAAAGTAAAAATAACACATAAAATGATCTCTGTCGTATTGCAGGACCAAAAACTCTCATCATCCCCTATCAAAAAAAGAATTGTCATTTCCTGTTATCGTAAATATATGAAAGCAAAAAATGGAATTGGCCTTTGTAAAGAAGCTTCGATCCATTATGTAAAGGATGGACGAGCTCACGTTCGCTCCATTCGTGAGTCTTCCTTGTTTCAAAGTCTTTTTTACAGAATTCATCACCTCGATTTAGCATATTCGAATGATGGGGTTTTGACTCAACAATCTACTAAAGAATTATTAACTACTCAGCAACAGCTTTTGCAAGAAACTAAATCAAATGACTTATCCATGTTACTTGAAGAAGCGAGGCGCTATGTTCGAACGGTAAATCAGTTTTCTGTAGACCCCCTCATCGAGGGCAAAATGCAAAGGCTCATACAGCAAGGCGAGAAATTACAAAGCGACTTTACTTTATTAGATTTTGAGGAACGACATACGGTAAGACGCATGTTTAAAGAGGATGTCCCTTCTATTATTCATACTTATTTATCGCTTTCTTTAAAACATCAAATAGATCATAAAGAAGAGCTTTATGTCGCTTTATCTAAAATGGAACTAACATTAATCAAATATGTTGAGCGTTTGGAGCAACTTCGGGTAGAACGTATGACTCATTTATTAAATTTACAATCAGTAAGGTATGATAAATAGCACCAATTAAAATTTGATAGGTTTTGTACTATTTTTCCTTGTCACCTTCGATATCTATGTTTACACTTACTGTAAGTGTTTTCATTCGATTGGAGGATATCATTTCATGTCGACTATTATGAAACTCTCACCATCCATCTCTTTAATTGACGGATATGATTCAAACCTTACCTACAGGACAGGTACATACGTATTACATGAAGAAAAAACGACATTAATAGAAAGTGGCCCTTCTCCTTCCGTTTCGTATGTGTTAGAGGGACTATCTGCACTTAATATTCACCCAGCAGATGTAGCATATCTAATCGTTACTCACATCCATTTAGATCATGCAGGCGGAGCAGGCCTTTTACTTCGGCATTGTCCTAATGCCAAACTAATCGTCCATCCTAGAGGATCAAGACATATGATCAATCCCTCACGCCTAATAGACGGGGCAAAAGCTGTGTACGGAGAAAGGTTTGATTCTCTCTTCGATCCGATTATTCCCGTAGCACAGGAGCGTATTATTGAACTTCATGATAGGGAATCAGTAAACATTGGGGAAGGATCAACACTCACTTTCTATGATACACCAGGTCATTCTAATCATCACTTTAGTATTCATGACTCAAAATCAAATGGGATTTTTACAGGTGATACATTAGGGGTTCACTATGAGTTGCTTCAAAAAGAAGGTCATCACTTTGTACTCCCTTCAACTTCTCCAAGCCAGTTTGATCCACATGCCTTGATAAAGTCATTAGAGTTGATTGAAGAACTTAACGTAGATGCGATCTACTTTGGACATTTCAGTGCTTCTTACCAACCTAGCTTAGTGTTTCAACAAATTAGAGAGTGGCTCCCACACTTTGTTTCTCAAGGTCAAGCCATTTTCGACAAACAAGGAAATGAAAAGGATTTAGCTGAAACTTTACACTTAATGATTCAAAGTGAGCTGGATCAAAAAAAGATTCCAAGGAGTCATCCAGTTTATGAGCATATACACCTTGACTTACAAGTATGTTCTTTAGGAATATTACAATATTTCCAAAAACAAGTTCAACAATAAGAATTCGGTCTTAACACTTGCCTACTTGCATAAAGTAAGCCTTCCTTTTTATAATATATATACTATTTTATTTGATACAATCACCGATGAAGCGAGGGGTTTTATGGACCGGAAACAAGCGCAATCAAACATTGGCAATATGGTAAAAATCAATGAAGGTGCCTCAGGTACTTATTATGGAACACTCCAGAAAGTAATTGCCGAGCCTAAAAAACCATGGAGAGGCATTGTCGTTGTCCAAGGTGTATTAGAACTACCTACTACAAAAGATAAAAACCACCCCTTAGAAATCGAGCCACTTCTATATAAAAAGGGAGAATCTTCCGAATTCGAAGGAGGAAAATTAACGGTCATCTTTGAAAAGGACCTTCCGAATACTTATGATTTAAGTGTTGAGTTAGCCGTTAAGAACCGACATAATGAATGGCAAGAGGAAATTAATACGCTTAAAACAAAACAAGATATGTTATTACACTATTTTTCTACATCTATACTTAATAGTAACAACTTACTACTACACAATCAAAAAACATCAGAGGTAATTACCTATACATTTCACCATGATGGCGATCGTTTCATACTAATTGATGAAAATGAAGAACGTCTAGATTTAGAAGACTGCCCCTTTACTATAAAATGGGAAGCTCAAAATGAAAAGATGATTGGTACATATGAACGAAATGGCGTATTTGTATCAGAGCATGGTTATCGGTATCGTCCGAAAGAAGGCGATCTATTTATGATTGATCGAGAGCAATTTGATCCCTATGTCATTCTTCGCAATGAGCTAGAACCAGCTGCTCTCTCTTCTTTCGAGAAAAATTTAGCTCATTTTCAGTTGACACATGATGATCTAGTTGATTGCCATAACTCTCTTTTAACACAGCTATTAAATACCCAAAATCAAAAAACGTTCCGCGGCGCTAATTTTTTACAATATAAAGGGACTAAAGGAATGATCCTTGTGCAGCATCATTATGAACGAACTCTAAATGATGATAAAAATGATCGGATTTATGACCGATTTGAATTTACAACTGACCAAGGAAAGCGAGCAATCGCGACCTATACGAATGAATATTCACGCTAAAAAGACGGTCTAGCTTTACCTGAAGATTTTCACCGCTAACAAGGCTTTTATTAGATATATCAACTCCACTGCATGAGCCCCAAAAAGGAAAACCTTTTGGGGCTCATGCTTTTTATTCATCTATTACGTTTGCTCGGCTTGAATACCAAGCTAGCATCCCACTAGCTTGGTATTGATCAAGGTCTACAACAGTGAATGACTTCCCAACAACACTTGATAAGATGGAAAAGCGGAAACTAGCTAACTGTTTTCGTCTTTGAAAAAAGGAGGAATGTATTTCAACTGCTTGAATTTTTGATTTTTCTGAGACCACAAGCATTTGACTTATTTTTCGATAACGAATCCAAATATGCGTATGATTCATTCCCGCCCCGGCATCTTTGTATTGTAATAAACCCAAAACAAAGCAAAGTGCAACAAGAATAAAGCCGTAATATCCTACTGGATGGATGAATAAGCCAATCAATACTGTTACTACTAACGGAATCGCTACAGCACGAATAAAGAAACGAATCAGTGATCGTTTAGGCACAGGTGTGACATGAAAATAGTCTGCATACTCCGGTAAAACCTTAGACAATACACCACTCATTTCTTCGTCATTGGTAATAGGAAGTAGTACAGTAGATAGTTGTTCATCATTTGTCCCACCACCGGCACTCTCAACATAGACAGAACCAAAACCAAAAGGTTGGCGAAATATATTTCGAACAACACGTACAGCTGTTACTTTATCCGTATGTATTGTAAGCTGTCTACGTTCAAGTAGTCCTCTTGAGATGACCAATTCGTTGTTAAATTTCTCAATATTAAACCGACCATATTTTAAGAGTGTCCCTATAAATGAAATACACCAAGAAATAAAAACAACAAAAACGATAATCACAAAAATGATAGCCACTCCTGAATCTGATAAGAACCCAAATATTTGTTCATAAATCGCTTCCGGTAAAAATTGTTCAACTTGAGTAAAAAGCGCAGCTACTGCCGAGATCGTTAACCCTAATCCACTTGATGTTAAAGCAGCAATGACTAACCGACTTGAGGACAGCTGCCAACTAAACTCTGCTTGATCCTCCTTTTGTATTTCTTCGTTCATTGATAAGTCGTGGTGCTTTTTTAGTAACTCTGAACGAATACCTTCTGCTTCTTCGCGGGTAATAGCGATCAAACTTACTTCTGGCTCTGCACCACCACCAGCTGTTTCAATTCTTACTTTAACTAATCCGAATAAACGTTGAAACACACCTGCAGTAACATCGATACTTTGGACGCGCTTTTGTTGTATATAGCGCTTCTTCTTAATAAGGAGTCCTTTCTGGATATAAAGTTCTCCTTCTACAATTCGATATCTGAATGTAAACCAGTTCACAATGCCGCTAATTATTACAAAAATTAGAATCCCTAACCAAATATATTCAAACCGAAAAAAACCATTCGAATCGCTCGTACTCCCTAAAAAGAAAGTTAAAATAAACGGAAGTAAAAAACTTCGTAAAGTAGTCAAAAACGAAACGAAGATCGCGGCTACATGTAGTCTCTTAAGTTCACTCATCCTCAGCCACCGCCGCCAACTCTGCAATTCGATCACGTAATTCATCAGCAACTTCGATTGTTAATGATGGAATTTGGTGAACTGTCGCCGCAGTAGAAATGGAAACAGCGGCTAATTTATACCTTCTTAATAAAGGGCCTTGCTCTGTGTCAACATGTTGGACCCGCGTCATAGGAATTAACGTCCGTTTGACAATAAATACCCCACGCTGTAAGTCGATTTCATCTGCCAACACTTCATAACGCCATTTTTTCCAACGTATCGGCGGAATGACAAGTACTGTAATAAAAAAATAAACTAGAAACCCACTTAATAATATCCAGAAGATCCACAGAGGAATTGCAAAGAAATATACAAGCACAGCATAACCAATTGGAATAAGAGCTACAAAGAGACTCTCAAAACATGCTCGAAGTCTCCAAACTGGCAATGCTTTTTTAGATAAGAGTTGAGATGGTTCGTGGCGCAAAACACAACCTCCTACTGTCAAAATAATCTACGAGCCCTCTTCCTCATCTGTTACATATATTATTTGGACACCTAGATCTTTCAATATACGTAATAAGGCACTGTTAAGCTCTTTGTCATAAACTAGGCCAATGGATTCAACAAGTTCTAATTCCTCAAGATGACCTGCTTGTGCATCTTCAATTAATTCCACCATGTCATCCATCTCTTTGCTTTTTAGCTCATTTAATACTTCTTCTAATGACAATATAATCCCCCCTAATCGTTGTTTTTCCGAGATTCGGTCATTTGCTTCCACACAGACCCTTTCGCTTCTTCTCCACCTTCAATTCTTGCAAGTGCCATTTTCGCTTGTAAAGCCACTTCAAATTCAGGATCTGCTGAGGCTTCTCTTAGCGCTTCAATTGCCCGTTCATCACCAATCTCATATAGGAACATTGCAGCACGCCAACGTACCAATTTATTTTTATCTGCTAATGCGTCAATCATAGCTGGTGTTGCCTCTTCCATCCCTAAGTCTGACAAACAGTCCCCTGCAGTTCGACGCACTGTAACAGATGAATCCTTTAATGCTTCATATAAATAAGGCAACACTTCCTTTGTTTCAATCATTCCAAGATAAACAGTTGCTAAACGTCTAATTGACGCCTTTTCATCTTGTAATGCTTTTGCTAGTACAGGAATATCCTTTTCCTTTGGATTCATCCGTTCAAGTAATGCATAGCGATCACGCCAATCTTCTTGATCAAGCATATCTAAAGAGACCTCGATAAATCGTTCGCGCTGAGCTGCTTGAATATCCTCTTTCCCATTTGCCATTGCAACGAGCCCATTTAGCCTCTCTTGGGAATAAGCAGCTGATAATTCATCAGCAACCTCTTTGGCAATATCATCTAGCTCACCGTAACGTACACCTTTTTCAACCCATTTCCGCTCCATTACCACATTGTCGTCTTCTTTTTGAGCATTGGCAATTGCAAGAGCAAAGCGTTCTGGTAACCCCTCACGTTTTTCCTGTTGCCCATCTGTTAATTTAATTTGCATTGGGATCCCTTTAAATGTTTGGACAAATACATTTACTTCTCCAAAATGATCATTCACTTCATTTTCCTCTGCTTGTGATTCGACATCTTCTCCAAATACAGCACGAACATGAGGAAGGATATTTTTCCAATCTACTTTTGGATGTCTATCAATTGCAATAAAATCTGCAACATGGTATACACCTTTCACTCCATCGATGCTAAACAATGATTGTATGTATGCTGGAGCTTCGTTTTTATTTTTCTCCGTATAGCTATTTCTAGCACTTTCACCAAGACTCTCGCTTAACGTTAATTTCATCGTATTAGGACTTGGTGTTGGTTCAATTGATGTTATTTTCATAAAAATTACCTCCAAAGCTTATTATCTCTCCACTCTTTGATCTTATCATAGCACCAATTTTCGTGCCAATCAGATGATTCTTCTCTAAGATTTAACTAGTATGTAAAAAAAATGATTAGAACCATGAAAAATATAGCTAGTCTGTTATAATAGAACAAAAGGGAGGGTTTTTTCAATGAGAATAGCTTTTTTATCTGATATTCATGGGAATGCTACTGCTTTAGAAGCAGTGTTACGTGATGTACAATCTCAACGTGTCGATAAGATTTGTTTCCTTGGTGATTTATGTTTTCGCGGTCCTGAACCGAAGCGTGTCTTAGATATAGTTCGTAGCCTCGATGCGCACGTCATCAAAGGGAATGCTGATGAATGGCTTGTTCGAGGAATTCAAGAAGGAGAAGTCCCTGAAAGCGCTCTTACTATCATGCAACAAGAACGAGATTGGACACTACAACGACTTAGCGAAGAAGACCTTACATATTTAAAGGATCTTCCAACTGAGTTGGTATTAGAAGATGGATTAGACTCCATTGTTCATGCGTTTCACGCAACACCTAACAGCTTATTTGACGTTATATTACCTGATCAAACTTCAGAAATTGAAAATACACTCATGCAACGAGACGACGCAGACCTTTATGTATATGGACATATTCACCATCCATACATCCGTTCACTTCACGGAAAGAATGTCGTAAATACCGGAAGTGTCGGTATGCCATTTGACGGACACCCACTTGCTTCTTATTTAGTAGCTGAAATTGAAGAAGGTCGTCATCGCCTTCATTTAAATCGTGTTCCATATAACCGAGAACATGTCGTTGAAATTTATAAGCAAGGTGGATATCCGAACATTGAAACAATGGGACGAGTTATATTTTACGGTGTGAGACCGTAATTACGTTGCTTCTAACTTTCGAGTAAAGAAGCAACACCTTTCATAATATCCATTATGGTTGCCTTATCATGATAAATGAAGGCAACCTCTTTTTTTTCGTTTAAAAGAACCGTCGTAGGCACCCCCATACACTGATACAGATCATACACTTTTGTTCCATTGTCTTTTAATACTGGAAACGTATAGCCATTTTTCTCTATAAATGCGTTTAGATCTACTTCTGGGTCTCGTCCCGTAACATGAATCATAATCATTTCAATTTGATCGGTTTCCATTGATTGATAAAGCGTCTGCTTTGCTTGCAAGTCTCTTTGCGAATCTGGACACCATGATGTCCAAAATGAAATCATCGTTACTTTTTTATCGGCTTTTTGAAAAGACCATTCGTTCTCTTCCCTAACCATAGGTAAAGCAAATTTAGGTGCTTGTTTCATCTCTCATCATCCTTCTCATAAAAATAGTGAATTAAAGAGGGCACTAAAAAGGGAGATTTTAAGGCCACTGAAAAAGGTGTAACTTTCACCTCTTTCAGTGGCCTTAAGCAATAAGCGGAACCGTTAACTTTGATTGAGTGGGTTTCTCGTAGCTGGCGCGCAACGTGTGGAGCCATTGCTGCTTCCACGAATCTTTCTAAAAGGACTCATTCATCGCTTTCGAGATTCCCCTTTTTTAGTGCCTAGATTTCAAGCTTAGTTTAAGTTAACCTTCCGCCATTTATTTACTACAATGCTCATTGTAAGCAAGAGCTAAATTACGAATAATATCTTCAGGAGCCGCCCCCTCAATTTGCTCACGTGGAATAAAGTGAACAACTTCTTTCCCTTTTAAAATGGCCATTGATGGCGAAGAAGGTGGGATGTCCCCAAAATATGAACGCATTTTCGCAGTTGCCTCTTTATCTTGTCCGGCAAATACTGTTACAAGATGCTCAGGTGTATGGTCGTGCTGAAGAGAAGTTACAGCAGATGGACGTGCTAATCCAGCAGCACAGCCACATACAGAGTTAATAACTACTAAAGTAGTCCCTTCTGCTTGCTCCATATATTGATCTACTTCCTCAGCTGTTTTTAATTCCTTAAACCCATTTTCTGTTAACTCCGCTCTCATTGGTAAAACTACTTGACGCATGTATTCTTCATAAGCCATTGACATTTGTTTTATCCCCTTTCAGTCTGTTCATTTTCCAGTAAAGACCACGCGGCCGCATAAGGCTTCAAAATGTTATGGATGTACCCTATTGAGTGGAATGCATAGATTCGCTCTACACCAAGTCCCTTTTGAAACAAAAGTAAACATGGTACACTTTGAATTTTCCACTTTTGTGCAAATACAGGAGAATGGTTAATATTTAAAGAAAAAATAGGCAATGACTCAAATGTTGAATCCACAACTGCTACCATTTTTTCTGCTAACTTACACGTCCCACACAACGGTGTATAAACAAAAACAACCGTTAATGGTTCGCGATCAGAAAGCATCTTCTCCAAGGTGCTATTTGAAATATCCTCCATTTCATACCCTCATTTCTTCATTCTCTATTTTAGCAGAAAAAGAACAAATATGCATAGAAAGCAACAGAAAAAGGACGAGTTTACCCATATTGCCCCTGCATAGATATCCTTTTAATACAAGAAAGGAGTTGTCGTAATACGACAACTCCAAAGAATATTGACTTTTTTACTTAGCGTTTTAGTATGAAATGATTTTGTAGTTGATTCACTTGAATCTGCGTACGGTACAATTGATCGCGTTGCTCCGGAGTCGCTGCATGCATAAGAGTTCCAAGCTCATCATTTAATTCTTGTAAATTCCTTTGTGCTTGTATGTACTCTCCGTAGTCTCCTTCTTGTACACGTTGTGAATCGTCAAAAGTCTTCTGTGCTTCTTCAAGTGTTGTTTCAGCCTTTTCAAGAAAATGTTCGAGATGAGTGCGCTCTGCCATGATCATTCCTCCTATAGTGAGTGATTATGATCTTATTTTGCACAACTATATCAAACGTTATTCATTAACCTATAGACCATCAAATCATATGCCACTATTGTCTCTGCCATTACAGAGCGAGCCTCTTCTTCTAACTCATCTTCCTCCCCGGCATATCTTGAACTAATGTGAGTTAAAATTAACTGATCAACTTTCGCTCTTTTAGCAAGGGATGCCACGTCTGTAATGGTGGAATGCCCAAATTGTTCAGCATGGCTTTTTTTCTCTTCACGAAATGTCCCTTCGTGGATCAATAAATTAGCTGAATCAGCAAAAGAAACCATTTGCTCTAGTGGACGTGTATCACCAGCGATTACAACCGTTCTTCCTTTTTTATTCTCATGGATAAACTCGGCGCCATTAATTGTACGACCATCTGGAAGTTCAACTGTTTCTCCCTGCTTTATTCGTTGATAAATCGGTCCAGGCTCTATTCCCAATTCTCGTAATAATTCAACTTTAAGTGATCCTTGTTGGTCTGCTTCTGTCAATTTAAAGGCATAACTAGGCATGACATGATCTAAACCCATTGCCTCTACCTTGATAGAACAGTCCTCATAGATTATCCCCTCATGAATCGTAATAATGTGGATATCATACGAAAGAAAGGATTTAGAGATGGTTAACGCCGTTTGTACAAATGCTTCAACACCTTCTGGCCCATAAATGGTTAACGGGGTTTTGGCACCTTGTGCCGATCTTGAACATAGCAAGCCAGGCAGGCCAAACAAGTGATCACCATGTAGATGACTTATGAAGATTCGATCGATTTTTGATAGCGTAATTGGACTCTGCAAGATCTGATGTTGTGTAGCCTCGCCACAATCAAAGAGCCATTGTGTACTTTTCTTTTGCAAAAAACGTACAACTAAGCCACTCACATTTCGACTTGTCGAAGGAACACCTGAACCTGTTCCTAAAAAATGAAACTCCATATTCCTCACCTATTCTTTTCCATTACTTAGCTAATGCATCAGCAAATGCTTTTGCATAAGGAGGCAAATCTGGCGGTCTTCGGCTAGAAATAATATGGCCATCTACAACAACCGCTTCATCAAACCACTCTGCTCCCGCATTTTCCATATCATCGCGAATACCAGGCGTGCTAGTTACTTTTCTTCCATTCAATATTTTGGCCGAAATTAAAACCCAACCCGCATGACAAATTTGGCCTATCGGCTTCTCATCTCGGTCCATTTCTCTAACGAAGGATAGCACTTCTGGATAACGACGTAATTTATCAGGTGCCCACCCACCCGGTACAAGGATCCCATCATACTCTTTAGATGTGACATCTTGATAGCTAAAATCAGAAGTAGCTGGTACTCCATACTTTCCTATGTAAGTCTTCCTCTTTTCATTCCCAACAAAATGTACAGTGGCCCCTTCTTCGCGCAATCTCATAACAGGATACCAGAGTTCTAAATCTTCAAATTCCTCATCTACTATAGCCATTACTTTTTTACCTTCTAATCTCACAACTACCACTCCTTTTCATCTTGTAATTGTAAGTATAGCATGTCTAATTGAACAGCAAAAATGATTAAAATAATTTCATTAAACATAGTTGCACAAGAAAGGAGGTGCAAAAGGTATTATTGACCTTTTGGTACCTCCTTTGCTCAAGGTTTTAAGATAGTTCCACTTACACCTAATCTTTATGACTCAGACATTGTCTGTGACTGAGCTTTTTCATACACTGGTTGCTCCGTTGGAACTTTAATCGGTGATTTCTTGTAACGCCCTATAATCACACTTGCTACAAAGATCACAAGGACAGATAGGAAAGCATTACCCCATCCAACTAAAAGACCTGCAAACACAATAATGGATAGATCACAAATGAAAATGGAAAACCCTCGATTAATGTTCCATTTTTGATCTAAGTATAGTGCTAAAATGTGAATTCCACCGAGTGATGATCCATTATTTAAAACTAATGTAACTCCAAACCCTATACACAACCCAGCTAATATCGTTGCAAGCCACATTGGTACCGAAAAGAAAGGCAATAAATCCAATCCGTCACGAACAATAGAGATTCCAATAATCGACATAAAACTGGAAATGGTAAACCATTTGCCTAACTTTTTTAATGACATCCAGAAAAATGGTAAGTTCACTAAGAAAAACAGCACACCCCACGACCAAGGGCTTATGTATGTTAATACTGTCGCAAGTCCTGCTGTTCCTCCAAAAGTAAGCTCATGCAAAGCTAAAAACTTTAACCCGATCGAAGTAAGAAATAATCCAATTATTACCAATGAAACCATTTTAAGTCGTTCTAACATTGCACCTCACCTCTCTTTCTCTACTAACTACCTTACGAGAAAAAGATAGATTGGTCAATGTATATACATGAATTTTTATTCATCAGAATTATCAGATAACTAGATTTTACTAACACTTTGTTAAATTAACTAACAATAATTATGCATTTTTTATTCATGTTTACATATAAAAAAACGAGAACACTCATAGATTTATTGAAAGATTATACATTTTGTTCATTGTGACCAACAAAACATATAAAGGTATAAATCTATCGTTCTCGTTTATTTTTTATAAAATTAATTGATCAATCATTTCAATTAGTTTTATAATTTCTGGCTTGCTAACTTGACCATCTGCTCCTACACCCTTCCCTTTATGGTAAAGGTCTCTTGTAATTAATGAAGAGAAGATCACAACAGGGATATTTTTTAACGTTTCATCTCCCTTTATTTGCTTTGTCAAATGGTGCCCATCCATTTGTGGCATTTCCACATCCGTTATAACAAGCTGGACTTCCTTTAAGACGTCTTGATCTTCATCCTTTAAAAATTGTAAATATTCCCAGGCACCTCTGCCGTGCTCAAAAAATGTGATTTGATCATAACCCGCTTCAGCAAGCGTATCATGAAGTAGCTTTCGTAACATCGCTGAATCTTCAGCTACAACGATCTTCTTGTCACTTCTTGTACGTTTTCCAAGTGCTTTTACTTGCTCGACATTCATTCCTTTTTCAGGATTAATCTCAACTACAATTTTTTCGAAATCAAGTAATAAAATCATTTGATCGTCCATTTTGACAATACCAGTAGTTGCATTTTCTAAACCTTGTGAAAGCTCAGCAGGTTTTTCAATTTGTTCCCAAGAAATACGATGAATTCTTGATACATTCTGCACACGAAAAGCCACTTTAATTTGATTTAATTCTGAGATAATCATTTTGTCTTGACTTGGATTTTGGGACTGTCCAAGACCTAAAACGGTTGACAAATTCACGACTGTTATCACTTCATCCCTTAAGCGGATAATTCCTTCAATATGCGGGTGACTATTTGGCATTGGTGTGACAGGTGGTGCTTGGATAATTTCCCTTACTTTCATTACATTAATGCCAAACGTCCCTGCCCCAACCCCAAAAGCAATCACTTCTAGCTCGTTCGTTCCACTTTCGAGTAATATTCCTTTTTGTTGTTCAATCACTGATGACCCTCCTTTTGCTTGCCTCAAATAAGTAAATGAAATAAGCTTTCATCTTTATTAATTTCTTGATAATCAAACCCTTTTTTCATAAGACGGTCAATGAGGCCCGGATAGTCATCACGGCATTTTAGTTCGATTCCAAGTAGAACCGGTCCGTTTGATTTGTTGTTTTTCTTTGTATATTCAAAACGTGTAATATCATCATCTGGCCCGAGCACATCTTGAATAAATTCTCTTAGCGCTCCAGCACGCTGAGGAAATTGAACAATAAAGTAATATTGAAGCCCTTCATAAATTAAAGATCGCTCTCTCATTTCCTGCATTCTTCCAATATCATTATTTCCACCACTAACTACACATACAACCGTTTTCCCTTTAATTTCTTCTTTATAAAAATCAAGAGCGGTAATAGACATAGCTCCGGCTGGTTCTGCAACAATTGCATTTTGATTATACAGTTCCAGAATCGTTGTACAAATTTTCCCTTCAGGAACTAACACAATATCATCTAAGACACTCTGACAAATTTCAAATGGAATTTGTCCGACTTTCTTCACGGCAGCGCCATCTACAAACTTATCAATTTTTTCGAGCTCAATTACTTGCCCCTTCTTAAGGGATTCTTTCATCGCGGGAGCACCAGCTGGCTCACAACCAATTATTTTTGTATGGGGACTTATGCTTTTTATATAGGTCCCAACTCCACTTATTAAACCGCCGCCACCAATTGAGGAGAATAAATAGTCGATATTTTCGTCGATATCGTTCATTATTTCCATTCCAACTGTTCCTTGTCCTGCAACAATCTTTTCTTGATCAAAAGGGTGAATAAAAGCCATTTCATTGTCAGTACAATATGCCATTGCTTCATTAAACGAATCATCAAATGTATCACCTGATAACACAACATCCACATATTCTTTACCAAAAAATTTCACTTGATCTACTTTTTGGCGCGGTGTCGTTGAAGGCATAAAGATTCTCCCTTTAATTTTTAGCGTTCGACATGAATAAGCAACACCTTGAGCATGGTTACCGGCACTCGCACAAACGACCCCATTATTTAACTCTTCCCTTGATAGACTGGAGATTTGATGAAATGCACCTCTAATTTTAAAAGACCTAACAACTTGTAAGTCTTCTCGCTTTAAATAAACGTTACATTGATAACGCTCTGATAATACTTCATTTCTTTGTAAAGGTGTATGTGTCACTACATCTTTTAAACGTTGATTTGCAATGATAATATCCTCAATATGTACGGTTCCCATAATCGTAATCCTTTCAATTAAAAACTATCTGACATTTTACAATACGTTTATCTTATCACACCGTCATTCATTGCGTAACCCCTCTCTATACAAAGCTATAAAAGAACAAATGAAGCCGTTTCCGCTTAATTCTTTTTTGATGATTGATTATTTAATAATTCGTATCTATAATAAAGAAGATACATTGAAATTTATAACAAATACATATGTCATTTAAAAACATGGTTTGTTTTATTCAAGGAGGGTTGACCATGAAAAAAAAGATTTCATTAGTTACAGCCGTATTATTTGTGTTATTTCTTTTACCAGCACAAGTTCTTGGTGCAGGCGGTGGTGGAGCTGAAGAAGCTGCAAGTAGCGAACCATCCGGTATGCTTGTACTAGCTCTAACAATTATGTCAATATTAACACTTATTACTATGATTTTCTTTTCATTTCGTGATAATGGATAATGACACAGAACGTGGACATGATGTCCACGTTTTTTCATGTGTATAATACTAACTTGGAGTTGACTTAATATGTGGGAAGTATTAACTATCATTGGAACAATTGCTTTTGCGCTAAGTGGAGCCATCGTTGCCATGGAAGAAAAATATGATTTAATGGGTGTGTATATTTTAGGTCTTGTTACCGCTTTTGGTGGAGGAGCTGTAAGGAATCTCCTTATTGGCGTACCGGTTTCTGCACTTTGGGAGCAAGGGGCATTATTCATTGTTGCAATTGTTGTCATGACCATTGCCTTCTTGTGTCCTACTCTGCTGCTTCAAAAATGGATAAAATTTGGAATTCTTTTTGATGCGATTGGCCTCTCCGCTTTCGCTATTCAAGGTGCAATCTATGCAACAGAGATGGGGCATCCATTATCAGCGGTCATTGTCGCTGCTGCATTAACCGGCACAGGTGGCGGTATGATTCGAGACGTTCTTGCCGGAAGAAAACCGCTATTTTTGCAACAAGAAATATATATTGTTTGGACGATGGTTGCCGGTGCATTGATTGGTCTTCATGTTGTTACTACATCGGTTGGCTATACGATCTTATTTATTACTGTGATTATTCTAAGAATGTTATCGGTTCATTACAAATGGCAGCTACCAAAACGAGAGTTAAAAAGCTCCTACGATACAAGTCTTTAAAAAGTTCCTTTAAGTATAAGAATGACACACCTTCCTTTTGGAGATGTGTCATTTTTTATGTTAGCTTTTTAATGCTTCGCTCAATTGTTGTAGAACATACTCGACGGATTTATATGTTTCCATTTGGCGTTTTCTACCGGTTCCTTTATAAAATGTCTTAATAGCAACAATTTCAAGGTTTTCTTCAGTTTGTTGTAATTGACTTGGATGTAAATGCAAGGGCTTCTCCTGTTGCACAAATTGTTTAGCTAACGGTAACCATTCACTCCTTATTTGATCTATTTTTTCAGCAAAAGGTTTTACAGCCCCGTAAAAGTCTGGTTTATAATTTTCATCTACTTTCACTATATCAACATACATTTTCTCTGCTTCTTTATTTAAATGTCGTAACTCATCAGTTAACGTCATTAATTTGGAACGGTTTACCTCATTCATTACAGCACCTCCGCTCCCATCTTAGCAGAAAATCAATTTTTATTAAAAGAAAGTCTATTCGAGTCTGCCGGAAGAGGTGAAATTCGCACCTTTTTTCAGCGGCCTCTCTATTTGTTTCCTTATTATAAAGAAAACAACTGCATGAAAGATCGCCATTTTTTCGGCTTGACATTTCCTCCAACAACTAGCGGTAATTCATTATTATCTGATCCAGTTCGTACCGGCTGATGAACTTTGTTTTCCATATCACTTAGACGTTCCTCTAAATTTTTAATCATTTTCATCATCTCCTCTAATTCGGTACGATGCTTTAACAGCTGATAGCTAACAACATCATCTGCTTTTTGAGAGATTTTTTTCATCTAATTGATTTACCCTGCTCATCACGGCTTCTAGCTTCTCTTCATAAATAGAGGTTTCTACAAACTGTTGTTTTACGTCCAATGGCTTGACATTTGTATCTTCGATCTGAATATCTTTCATGCGTTTTCCTTCCTTAAGCTGGTCTTGTACGTTTCGCATAATGGCCACATGTTCATTAGTAAATAAATAATGCCCATGCTCATTTGTCTCACAAACTAAACCAAAATATTTCGCCCACCGTTGTACCGTTGTTGGATTCACACCTAGCTGCTCAGATACCTCTTTTGTTTTCATAGTCATTTCCATCAGACGTACCTCCCTATTTTTAATCTTGTACAACGAATTCTCTTCTAGAAAAGAAATCCCTTCACCCTTGACAAAACTAGAACTGATTCGTCAAAGAAAGTGGGAATATTCCTTTTTAAAATTAATCCCATTCAGATTTTGACAAAACTTGTTATTTTTTGTTCTCCCTCATCATGAATGTAGTAAGTTGTAGACTCGCATACTAATAATGAAAGGAGGCGTGCACATTGAATAAAGAACGCAAACGAAACAATGAAATGAACACTGCCGACAAAACAAAAGAACAAAGAAAACAAGGATACACAGGTGATAAAAAATTAGGCGGGCCAAACCGTCCGGCAGAATAATCGTTAATAAAGGGTACTGAAGAAGTCCATTCACCTTTTTCAGTACCCTCGATCTATTTATAATTAAAGATAACTTTTCGCCTTGTGCAAAAAATAGATTTCCACCCACTTACTTTGCAACCACTTCGTTCGATCTACAGGTTTAATGGTTTTAAGCTTTGAATAATAACACTCCGTTTTAGTAACCGATTTTGACCAATCCATTTTCCCTTTCCAATGATGAGAGACTAATGGATATGCTTCTCTTAGTTTTGGGGAAGAGTTGCCAGTGGACCACAATAAGTATTGTTCATAATCTTTTCTTGAGCCTGTAGGTACGGTATGCAAACAAAATTGATAGATAAAAGCATGGATATTAGGATGAAACAAAAGGGATTGTAACTGTCTGCCTAGCCATATTCTAGCGTCAACTTTTTTGAAGTTACGGACATATAGCCCATATATTTTCCCCTCCATTGTTGGAAAGATAACATAACTCATATGTGCATGCTCTTCTAAGAAATATAGCAAAGTTGAGAAAACGTTCTTTCGATATAAAGGGTGTTTCATAACTGGTTTTTCAATCGTAAATTGTTCATTGATAATTAATGAGGTACAAAGTCTCTCTTCATCTCCGTACTCCCAAAATCTCTTCCACTCCTTTTGCATAAATTCCGATACTTGCAATTGAGTAAGTAATGAATAATCGGCTTTCTTTTTATTCTTACAAAATTCATACCAAAGCAGTTGTGGATACGCATCTGCAAAAATCGTCCAATTTGCTCGCTCAAATGTTTGAAATAACAAGTCACTAAACGGTTCTGTAATTAATTGTTGAAACCATTTACTCTTTAAATCCGTCATATTCCAGCCAGCATTTCTTGACACTAGGCTTGCTAGTAAAGCCCACTTAATTTCAGGGTTTTTCATATAAAATTTTTCATACATTACGGTACGTGAAATATTATCGATATTACCTCTTTCGGTTTTTTTCCATATTTCATCTATAATTTTTAATTGTTTCATCTTTTGATGTCTCCTCGTTAGTTTTACAAGAAAATTTATATCAGAAACTTGACTTAATATGGTAAGATTATGTGATGGAGTCTACTTATACTTTTTCTAGTTATCGGTGGATCCATTCATACAAATGATTTTGTTTTGAAAGGTTTGTGAAAAATGGCGATACGTTATCCTAATGGACGGCGTTTTAACGAGCAAAAGTACCCCTACAAAAAAAGTTCAAAAAAAAGAGTTGACGTATAGCAATCGTGGAATGACTTTAGAAGAGGATTTAAACGAAACAAACCAATATTATCTTGAGAAGTCGATGGCTGTTATTCACAAGAAACCGACACCCGTACAAATCGTCCAAGTGGATTATCCAAAGCGAAGTGCAGCAGTAATCAAAGAAGCCTATTTTAAACAAGCATCAACAACCGATTATAATGGCGTTTATAAGGGACATTATTTAGATTTTGAAGCAAAAGAAACGAAAAATAAAACCTCTTTTCCATTGCAAAATTTTCATGACCATCAGATTGAGCATATGAAACAAGTAAAGCAACAAAATGGGATTGCTTTTGTCATTTTGCGTTTTTCACTCACTGATGAAATTTTCTTACTTGACGCCGCCCATTTAATACAATTTTATGAACAAAAAGAAACATCTAGGAAGTCCATTCGAAAGATTGATATTGAAAAATTGGGGTTTTTGATTAAAATAGGATATCATCCACGTATTGATTACTTACAAGTAATTGACACAGTTTATTTACAGGATAAATGAACTAAAGAAAGAAAGGGAGAAAGACGATGTCGAATGAAACGAACAATACAAGACAAGGGCGTCGACAAGCCCGTGGAAAATCAAACAATAAGACAATGAAAAGTAAAAAAGGAATTTGGAAAAAGATATTTATTGCTCTGGTCGCGTTATCTGCTATAGCTGTCATTGCAGGTGGTATTACCGTTTTTGCAATGATTCAAGGCGCTCCACCACTTGACGAAGAGAAATTAATGTTGACACAAGGATCGCAGTTTTATGATCAAGATGACGTCTTTGTATCACAGTTAGAGACATCAGAACGCAGACAAAATGTCAGTATTCAAGATGTACCACAAGTAGTTGAGGATGCCTTTATAGCTGTTGAGGATATTCGATTTAGAGATCACTTTGGTATTGATATTAGAAGACTTTTCGGTGCAGTAAGAGCCAATATTACGGGTGGTTTTGGAGCTGAAGGTGCTAGTACAATTACACAACAGCTAGTGAAAAATTTATTTTTAAATGAGCAAAAACAATTAACTAGAAAAATTCAAGAGCAATATTTAGCAATAAAGTTAGAGCAACAATATTCAAAAGACCAAATTCTTGAAATGTATTTAAATCAAATTTATCTTGGTTCTGGTGTATATGGTGTTGAATTAGCATCACGTACGTACTTTAACAAATCTGTTGAAGACTTGTCGCTTGCTGATGCTGCATTACTTGCAGGGATCCCTCGTCGCCCAAGCTTCTACGATCCAACAAAAAATCCTGAAGCGGCTGAAAGTCGACGAAATCTAGTCCTTTCATTAATGGAGCAGCACGGCAAAATTACAAGTGAGGAAGCCAAAGAAGCTCAGGCCATCCCTCTAGCCGATCAATTAGTATTAACCGAACGTGAGTCTTATCCATATGAAGCCTTTTATAACCAAGTATTAGAAGAACTTGAAGCATTGGAAGGTATTACAATTAACGATATTTATAATGCTGGATTAAAAATTTATACCACTCTTGATGTAAGTGCACAGGAACACGTAGAAAATGTCCTTCAAACGGATGAATTTGTGAACGTGTACCCTGACAATGAAGATTTTACAGCTGCCGTTACCCTACTCGATACGAAAACTGGTCAAATTAAGGCACTTGGAAGTGGGCGTGAGGATACTGGGTATCAACGAGGCTATAACCTAGCAACAGATGACCGCAGACAGCCAGGATCAACGATTAAACCGATTCTAGATTATGGACCTGCAATTGAATATTTACAGTGGTCTACTGCCCACCGTATCGTCGATGAGGCACATTCTTATTCAAATGGAACACCGATTAATAACTTTGACCGTCAATTTCAAGGTCCTTTATCAATGCGGACAGCTTTAGCGCGTTCTAGGAACGTGACCGCTGTAAAAGCATTACAAGAAGTGGGCATAAGCCGCGCACAAACATTTGGCGAAGATTTAGGAATTCCGTTTGAATTGCCAGAAGGTCAAACAGAAATGGATGAAGCTTATGCTCTTGGAGGGTTTCATACTGGTGTTACAACAAAAGAACTTGCAGGAGCTTATGCTGCCTTTGGAAACAATGGTACGTACACTGAGCCCTATACCGTTCGTAAAGTTGAATTCCCAGATGGGCGTATTATTAATATGCAGCCAGAATCGAGTCAAGCGATGAGTGATTATACAGCCTATATGATTACAGATATGTTGAAAACCGCAGTCACAAACGGTACAGGTGGAGTAGCAAACATCCCTAATCTACCAATGGCCGGTAAAACAGGGACAACAAACTTCGCAAGTGAAACTCGTGAGTCGCGTGGCTATCCTGAAGGTGCTGCCCCAGATATTTGGTTCTCTGGTTATACAACCAATTATACAATTTCTGTTTGGACAGGTTTTGCTCGACAACCTGAGGATATAAGTAATAACTATTTCCCTAGTGGTTCAAATTCACGTCAGGCCGCACAGCAAATCTTCAAAGCTATTATGCAAAATATCTCAGCCGATATTGAAACAGAAGATTTCACGATGCCAAATTCTGTTGTACGTGTCGGAGTAGAACGCTCTACTGGATTACTGCCTAGTGAATTTACACCACAAAGTGAAATCATATATGAGCTATTTGTTCGTGGCAATGAACCAACTCGTGTTTCTGACGAATATAGACAACTTAATGCGCCAACAAACCTGATGGCAAGCTATGAAGAAGGTTCCGATCAAATTATTGTCACCTGGGATTATCCAGAAGAACATGCCGATAATGTCACATTTGAAATACAAGTCGCTATAGACGGCGGCAGCGCACAAACACTTGATCGCAAGAAAGAGATGCAATATATCTTCGGAGAACCTCAACCAGGATCTAGTTATGTCTTTAGCGTTATAGCTATATCAGATGAAGATAGTAGCTTGCGTAGTGATCCAGCTTCTGTTGAAGTGAAAATGGAAGAAGAGATTGAAGAAGAAGAAGAAATTGAAGAAGAAATTGAGGAAGATACTGAGGAAGAAGACGAGACAATCCCAGACCCTCTTGATGAACTCGAAGAAGATGAGCCGGAAGATGATGATGAACAAGCTGATGACGGCGATACAGCAACAAATGAAGAAGAAGCTGATAATGAATAACCAAGAAGCCCTGCACTTATGCAGGGCTTCTTTATTAAATTACGTGATCTCTTTTAATTGCTTGATCTCTTGTCTTAACGATTGAACATGTTTAGGGTCAGAAAGTGAATCGAATCGTTCTAACTCTCGTCTCAAAGCTTCAATCAGTGATTGTTTTGCTGAATGAACTAACTCCTCAAATTGACGTTGCAATTGCTCTGTAGTTTCTCGTTCTAACTCTCTTAACAATTCACTTGTTTTCTTCGCCCCCTCTTGCACAAGGTCCTCCTTCAGCTGTTTGGCCTTTCCTTGTTCAAAGAAAGCCTTTAATGATTGAAAATAGCTCCCATAGGACTCTACCTCAATTGGGATATACCTTTTTATAGTCCCCGGGCTTATGTCGACCTTTTCTACTTCATGAGACATTGAAAATGACTGAAACTCGGTACGTATAGAATGAATGGTCTCTTCAATCCATTCTTCTATTGCTTGATAAAGAGCTAATTCAATTCTCACAAACGTTGCCTGAAGTTCCTGTTTTATATAATGCTCGCCTTCGCTCCGCCATTCTTTTAATGACGAAATTAGCGCTTGTTGTTGTGCACGTTTACTATTTCCAACAACAGTTGAAACATTAATCGACTCTGCAAACTGATCACCTAATACATACCGAGCTCGATCACGTAAATATAGAAACAACTGACTTACTTCTTGTTTACTTATTTGTGCAGCAGTTAATGGCTGATAGGATTCAATCTTTTCATTCCACAAAGAGATTCTTTCTTCCAGCTGTTTTCTTCTCCGTGCTTTTGATGCTTCTTCCCCAGTTGCGTATTCGAGCCCTTTTTCTAAAATAGCCTCATATCTCTTCGATTCTTCTTTAACTAATTCATAACTTAACCGTTTTAATTCAGTGATCGTATTTTGATAAAAGGACTTCTCAAATGCGTCAAACAATTCACCTGCAGACTGACCATTCCGTTTTGCTGCTAATCCTTGCTTACTAGAGAGTGGATATAACCTTGGATTGTGTACTCCATTTTGTACAAGTTGATCGAATACATGTTTTTTCACACCGTTTAATTCATATGGACTACTTGCCAAGTCAGCCGCATTTAAAATGAAATAAAGCTTATCTGTTCTAAAACCTTCATTCACTTTTGCCATCTGCTGTAAAAATTGCTGATCAGCCTTTGAAAAGGCATGATTGTAATACGTTAAGTAAAAGATAGCATCTGAATCGCGCAATTGCTTAAAAGCAACATTCGTATGCCTGCCGTGGATTGAATTTACCCCAGGTGTATCCACGAGGACAATCCCTTTTTCTGTTAACGGACAATCAAAATACAATGTTACTTTTTCAATAAGACACGCATCATGTTCATTGGCAACAAATGGTTGCAACTTATCTAGAGTCACTTCAAACGAACTTCCTAACTCCCACTTTGCTTCTGCAATACTATTTTTTAAAGTGGTCAAATAGGACTGGTATGTTTTTTGCCAACTTGTTGTTACGTTTTTATCTTCTTTCCACATATGGATTGTATCTAGACGCACATGGCTATCTAGATGAGAAGCAACTGACTCTATTTCTCTCTTTAACTGTTCCTTTGATTTCACTTTCACCATTGCCGTTTTTGAAGCATGACCTTCTTCTGATCGTTTCACGACATTTACCGTTGCTGTCGTTGGATGTGGCGAAACTGGCAGTACCGTTTCGCCTAGTAAGGCATTTGCAAAGCTCGACTTGCCTGCACTAAATGCACCAAATAATGAAATAGTAAATGATTGATCTCGGTAGCGATTAAGTCTATTTGTCAAAATGGATCGCTCATAGTTCATCCGTTTTTCTTCTCGATAGTTGGAGAGAACAGATTCTACTTGTTTCGTCCACTTGCCCGCTTTTTCTTCATCAAACTCTATCTGTTCGTACGTTTGCTCTTGTTCCCAGTTTGTGTCTATCACTGTTTCCATCGGCAAAGTAATAGCATCAAAGGAAGAGACTTTAGGGAAATCTGGTATCGGTTTTTCCATCGTCTCGATAAGTACTTTCTCATAAGCACCAGCATCTTGATATTGATTTACTTTGTCTTTTTGAACATTTATGCACTCTGTAAACCGGTCCTTAATATTTGTTAGCTGCATTACAAAAGCGTCTAAATCATGCAATACCTCAAGCTCTCTCTCTAGTTCAATTCGTTCTTCATCCCAATGCTGTTGCATCCCTTTAGACATGAGGTCAAGAATGGATGCAGCTTTTTGGCGTAGCTGTTTAATGACGGCTGCTGTCCGTTCCTTTGTAAAAGTGTAGACATATTCTCTATTTTTAGGCCCAGCTTGAACGGCCTTTTGAAAAAAGGTTCGGTCAATGGTTGCATGTAAGTTTTTGAGCTCTTTTTCGACGCTTTCTCGATTCGATAACTTCGTAAAATCATACGATTGAAAAATTTGATGTAGATGAAACTCTAGTTGACTTTTTACTTTATCCTGGGTTTCTTCAATTAGATCTTTTAATCTTACCTCTTGTTCTTCTACTGTTTTCTTCTTTGAAAATAAAAACCCTACTTTAAAGCCTGGTTGAATACTTTCTAGCCAGTTACGAACTAATTCAGTCGTCGTATAAGGAAAAATCGTGACATCCTTAACAAGTTCCTGCCATTTTTTTTCAAAAGCTTCTTCAAATCGATTTTTAGCATGAAACGTTTCATCGTATTTCACAGCTATTTCATGTCTTCTTTCTAATTGCTCAACTGAATAACCTTCCTGATTCATCCGCTCTTTGACTTGGTCTAATTCATCTTCTTTTTCCTCTTCTAGTCGTTGAATGATACTGAGGTGAAAACCCTGTTGCAGACGCTGTTTCGCATAAGGAAGTAGCTTTTCACCATGAAATAATACCGCTTTCATATCTTGTTCAAATTGAGTGACTTGATTGAGTGAATGATGACGATCTTTCATACTCAAATAAGTTAGTTTAATCATATTTATGCCCCACGCTGTAAATGTGTCGCGTACAGACTTATCAAATGTGTCAAATGACAGCTCAGATTCATCATGCTTATCGATTTGGTTCACAATTAAATAGAGAGGTTTCTTTTCATCCGATAACTGTTTTAAAAACGTTAAATTCGTTTCTGATTGAACATGATTATAATCCATTACATATACAATAAAATCGGTTGTATATAACGCTTCTAATGTCACAGCCTGATGAGTTGGATCCGTTGAATCCACTCCGGGTGTATCATAAATCACACTGTGATCACCTAGAAACGGTAAAGGCGCTTGGATCGTTAATGATGAAATCTCTCCGCCATTCATCCCCCATTCTCTCACTCTTTGCCAAGGAATTTCCCCTGTCCATTGCTTTTTCTCGCCATTTAAAGAATGAACCGTAAGACCTAATTCGCCATTTTTTATCCCAATAATATTGGCACTCGTTGGAATCGGACTTGTTGGTAACATTTCTGCTCCAAGTAAATAATTTAAGATGGTTGACTTTCCTGCTGAAAAATGTCCACAAAACGATACTTGAAACATACCTTTTTCTTTTTTTTCTTGTACTAATTGTTGACGTTCACGTTCTTTCTCTGTCACGTCAATAATCTTAATAGGTGTCTCTAACCCTATTGCTTTACTCATCTAATCACCTGCTCCTGCAAAATCTATCTATGTATTCTGAAAATATTTAATGTGCAAACGACGAAAGGGAAGTAGTGAGCTCACAGAAAAAGCTAAAATTTTCACCTTTTTCTGTGGTCTTTAAGATAGCCCCTTTTTTTAGTTTCATCGTTTGCTTTTATTTGCCTCTAAAACTTTTGATTTGGCATAAAGTTTTCCAAGCTCCACGTACATTGCTTTTAGCTGTACATACGTATGATAACGAATTGGCCCATTAAGGATAAATGCAAGCCTCTCTTCACAATTGACTGGTTTAAATTGCAACGAGTTCACCTTTTTAGCTATCGTTGTTATCCCCTGAACTTGAGTTTCATTCATCCAAAACAACGCATCGATAAAAACCGCTGTCATGACGATCATTTTTTTGTTTGCTGCCTTGGGATTTCGTTTAGCGTAGAAATGCTCAAGTAATGGTTCTTCATCTTTCCACCAATCAAGTAGCATTGGAACATACGTATGCTTTTGCTTCCAAGGTCTTTTTTCCAGCGTTATATCATAATAGAATGGAACAGCTTGGCATATGTCTTTTAAAGAAGCAACTGTATCTTCCTTAACAACATATGATTCGTTATAAAAAGGTGGAACCTGAAATGCTTCCGGAATGTCTATTTTCATTTGCGCTTTCTTGCTTTCATTCGTTTTTGTCCTTCACGACACATTGGCAACAATGGGCATATATCGCATTGAGGAGATTGTGCTTTGCAATGATAACGACCAAAAAAGATCAGTTGATGGTGAGAATCTGACCAGCGTTCAATCGGGATTTTCTTCATTAATGTGTCTTCGACTTGGCGGACATTATCCTTCCAACGACAGATGGCAAGACGCTTAGAAACTCTTTCTACATGTGTGTCTACAGCGATAGCTGGTACGCCAAAAGCTACAGAGGCAACTACATTAGCTGTTTTCCTACCAACACCTGCCAACTTAACAAGTTCATCTCGTTCTTTGGGTACTTCTCCGTTGTATTCTTCAAGTAATGCTTGTGCAAGCTTTTTTATATTTTTGGCTTTACTACGAAATAATCCAATTGAGCGTATATCCTGCTCAAGCTCTTCTAATGGAACCTCAAGATAATCTTCAGGCTTTTTATATTTAGCAAAAAGCTTGGGTGTCACTTTATTTACGAGTGCATCTGTACATTGAGCAGAAAGTAAAACAGCAATCACTAATTCAAAAGGATTAGAATGAGTTAACTCACACTCTGCATTCGGATACATCTCCGCAATGACATCAAGTGCTTCTATTGTCTGTTTCTTTGATAACATGAACCTAATCCTCTCCTTAAATCGACTTACGTTTGATCGAGCCAGCTAAAACCAGGATAAGAGTCAGCGTTTGCTCGTTTTTGTTCTTGTTTAGGCTGATGCTGATACTTACGAAATTTTTCGCCATGTACGCGAGCTTGGTCTGTTGTTTTTATTCCATTTCGTTTCCATTCAAATAGGATCCGATCGATATATCGAAAGTTTAATTTTCCAGACACAACCGCTTCTTTTAAGGCTGCAGTAATCAGCTCAGTCGTATGCTTATCTTGATCTAGCCACATCCCAAGTGTTTCAGCTTCAATTGGGGAAAGCGGTCTACAGAATTCCTCTTCAAATCGTTTATATAATTGACCTTCATTACTTTCCTTTTGTTGTTCTTCAGAATTAATTTGCTCACCTTTTAATAATTGGATTAAGCGAATCCACAATGGTTCTAGTGTATAATATTCAAACAAGATCCCTTGCTCATCCCATTTTTTATCTAATGTTAAAAAACCTTTTCGAATTAATTGTCCTAACATTTGGGCACAATCATTCATAGATAGTGTCATACGTTCACTAAGAAGTTCAGGGGTTGGGAAGCCATCCCCATCCTCAATAAATGATTGAACATGTAACAATGCAACTAGTTCGTTTTCTTTTAGTCCTAATTCAGAGTAATGTTTAAGCAGCAAAGTTGGAATGGATAGCTGTCTTTGGGTTGTCCAT
Organism: Halalkalibacter okhensis; assembly: GCF_000787375.1. Taxonomy (GTDB): domain Bacteria; phylum Bacillota; class Bacilli; order Bacillales; family Bacillaceae_D; genus Halalkalibacter; species Halalkalibacter okhensis. Next base: position 39,985 of record NZ_JRJU01000010.1, read on the forward strand.
TTCAAAAGTAAATTATGATCCATTTAAAAACACCTCGTCCACTATTATAACATGATCATTTGAACTAGTCGTTTCCTTTTCCTTACATAGAACTTAAGATATAACCATCGATAAGAAAAATCAGGGGTTATCCCTAAAGGTATAATTTAGACCTTTTGAGATAACCCCGTACTTGTATATTGTAGATTACGGATATAAACGATTTAACAATCGTGGGAATGGAATCGTCTCGCGAACATGCTCTACTCCTGAAATCCATGCAACTGTTCGCTCAAGTCCTAAGCCAAACCCAGAATGTGGTACAGAACCATATTTACATAAATCAAGGTACCATTGATACGCATCAAGTGATAAATTATGTTCTTTTAGATTACGTTCTAATAAATGATAATCATGAATGCGTTCAGAACCTCCGATAATTTCACCATACCCCTCTGGTGCAATTAAATCAGCACAGAGGACAACATCATCTCGATTTGGGTCAGGCTGCATGTAAAATGGTTTTAACGAAGTTGGGTAATGGGTAATGAAAACGGGCTTCTCGTAGTGCTCTGCAATCGCCGTTTCATGTGGTGAACCAAAATCATCTCCCCATTTTATATCATCAAAGCCTTTCTCATGTAAAAATGTAATGGCTTCATCATAAGTAATGCGTGGAAATGGAGCTTTAATTGCTTCTAGTTTAGATAAATCACGACCAAGAGTTTTTAACTCTAACTGGCATGATTTGAGTACAGACTGAACAACGTATGATACATATTGTTCCTGGATTTCTAGGCTTTCATGAAATTCAACAAATGCCATCTCAGGTTCAATCATCCAGAATTCAATCAGGTGACGACGTGTTTTTGATTTTTCAGCACGGAATGTTGGTCCAAAGGAAAATACACGTCCCATTGCCATCGCAGCAGCTTCCATATAAAGCTGTCCACTTTGAGAAAGATAAGCATCTTCATCGAAATATTTTGTTGCAAACAACTCAGATGTTCCCTCAGGAGCACTTCCTGTTAAAATCGGAGGATCTATCTTGACAAAACCATTCTCATGGAAGAAATTGTATGTAGAACGAATGATCTCATTTCTAATTTTCATTACGGCATGCTGACGCTTAGAGCGCAACCATAAATGACGATGATCCATTAAGAACTCGGTTCCATGCTCTTTGGGTGTAATGGGATAATCTTTAGCTTCATGTAATACTTCTATTTTTGTTACAGTTAATTCATACCCTGATGGAGCTCGGTCATCAGAACGCACTACTCCAGTAACATATAATGAACTTTCTTGCGTTAGATTCTTTGCTTGTTGGAACATTTCTTCCTCTACGTCTGCTTTGACAACGACACCTTGAATGAAGCCTGTACCATCACGCAATTGTAAAAAAGCAATTTTGCCACTTGAGCGCTTACCGGCAAGCCAAGCGCCAATTGTGACTTCTTGCTCGACAAATTGACCGATTTTTGCAATTGTTGTTTTCACTTTCATACCTCCTACTATGTATACCAATCTACATTATACCCTTGTACAAAATTTCAAGTCAACGATCCTTGAATGAAACCCACGAAAAACAAATATTCAATCTATTCTAATGGAACTGTCTAAAAAAAATAAATGATAGTGGAACCATCAATAAGAAAAAAGCCGCTTTTGCGGCTTTTTTCTTATTTTGTATGATTACGCACGAATCGTTCGATACGTGTTAGGGCTTCCTCTAATAGATCAAATGAAGTAGCATAAGAAAGGCGGACATTATCTGGTGCACCAAAACCTGAACCAGGAACTAACGCAACTTTTTCTTCCTCTAAAATGGCCTCAACCCATGAATCAACATCAGAAAACCCGTTCAGTTTTACAGCTTCACTCACGTTTGGAAAAAGGTAAAATGCTCCTTTTGGCTTCACGCAAGAAACACCTGGAATCGCCACAAGCTTGTCAAATACACCATTTAAACGTTCTTCAAACGCTTGTCTCATTGTCTCAACCGAACCGTCATCCTCTGTATATGCAGCAATCGTCCCATATTGTGCATTCGTTGTAGGATTTGATGTACTGTGACTAGCAAGGTTGGTCATTGCTTTAATGATTTCGGCGTTCCCTGCTGCATAACCGATTCTCCAACCAGTCATTGAGTGCGACTTAGATACTCCATTAACAACTATTGTCTGTTCTTTTAATTCTTCAGAAAGCTCGGCAATCGATGTATGAGTTGCTCCCCCATATACAAGCTTCTCATAAATCTCATCAGAAACAATTAATACATCATGCTTTATACAAACGTCACCAAGTTCACGAAGCTCGTCCGCTGAATACATAGAACCAGTTGGATTACTTGGTGAATTTAAAATGAAAGCTTTTGTTTTCTCTGTTATAGCTTGCTCAAGTTGCTCTGCCGTAACTTTAAATTCATTACTCTCAAGTCCTTCGATATAAACAGGGTTTCCCGCAGCCAGTTTTACTTGTTCAGGATAGCTTACCCAATATGGTGTTGGGATAATGACTTCATCCCCCTCATCTAAAAGCGCTTGAAACAACGTATATAGGACATGTTTTGCACCTGAACCAACAAGGATTTCAGCTGGCTTATACGAAATTTTTTGATCGTTCTTAAATTTACCAATGATTGCTTCTTTTAACTTTGGAAGTCCAGCCGAAGGAGTATATTTAGTATGGCCCTCCTCCATCGAACGAACAGCAGCATCTATTATGTATTGTGGTGTATTAAAATCAGGTTCTCCTGCCCCAAGACCAATTACATCATGTCCTTGTTCTTTTAACTCTTTTGCTTTTGCTGTAATCGCTAATGTTGATGAAGGTGTTAATGTCGAAACTCTTTTCGCTAATCTCATATGTATGTCCCTCCCAAATAATATATATACACTATAAATTGTCCTGAGCTATCATTCAAGTAGAATTCATTAATCCGTTCGCAGTAAATACCTTTTCATGAACGTTCCATCTTCAAACGTTACATAATAATAGCCTTTTCGGTTTTCGTTAGTGAAGTACGTAATTTCGTATACAGGCAGCCCTCTTTCAAAACCTAACTTGGTTGCTTCAATTCTTGACACTTCTTCATCACGCTGAACAATGGCAATCGCCTCTTCTCTTGTGATTCCATCACTTGCTCTTTGTACGTGTTGAAAGTCAAAATCATCTGAGACCCATACAAGCGTTTCCTCACCATCATCATCTAACCCATTAAAGACATAATATGCATCTGTCCCATGATAGTAAGTGACATTCATAACGGTTTGCAGCAATGATTGTCCAACTACGTAGTTTTCAGCTTGGTCATAATGATGCAAAAGAGGTTCTCGAATCGTTTGATACGCATAGACACTTAGTCCAGTTAACAATGAGGCGCTAATAATAACAATTATAATAATCCATTTTTTCATATATATCTCTCCAGTTACGACCGATAAATCGTAAATACCATTGAATTCTTATCTTTATCATCTAGAGCTATGCCAAATAATAAATCCTCTTCTTTCAAGGTTCGATTTAATGCATCAACAATTTTATAGGTATCTGCTGCTCTTTTTATTCTGGTCGTTGATAAAACAACTAAATTCGAATCCATGTATTCCCCTCCAGTATTATGATCTTCCTAGTCGTACAAGTTTTGCTAAACATAGTAATAAGCGATATGGTGATACTATAAGTACGCCAAACAAAGGGGGCGTAACTATTGTCAAACCATTATCAATCTACAGCGATGCGTTATCAAAAAGAAAAAGAAGAAATAGCATTGCTTAGCCGCCAAGGATTGAAATGGCATCAAGTCTTTCCCATTTCAATTCGACAAACGTTATTTCCTTCTATTTTTCAGAAGGATCACGAATAAACTGCACAATGTTCGTTAAAGTATTACAAGCAAAATTATAGCCTACTCACACCTCAAAATGTTCTGCACAAATGCCTCGTGCAGAACATTTCACCTTAAATTCATATGCATTTATTATAGCATTAGCTACATAATTTAAAAAACATATCAATATCACTCTTTAAAATGAACGGTGACAAGTTCATAATCCGCTTGATTCACTTTTATAATAACAGCCCCATTTTGTTTCATTCGATATGTGTCAATCCATGTTTCCTGTAATCGTTCTAACAACTCAGCACTTACTTCTGCATTTTCTCTCGTAAACAAAACAGCTACTTGTGGATCAATCTCATTTAAAAAGCGCTGAGTTGTACCATCATTGGTCCCGAATTCCGCCACTTTTAGTACCGATACAGGAGACAAGTCTTCAGCCATCCATAAACGCTCTATATCTTCATTCGCTTCGGATGAGAAGAGGAATTGATGTTTATCATGAACAGATATGATAAATGAAAGTGTTGGCAAAATCGTATAGGAACTTGGTAACATTGTAACCGTTACATGATCTGCTAATTCTTCCTTTTTTTCATCGGACCAGCCGACAATCTCTACATCAAGTGTCTCATACTGAGTCTTAGCTTGATTTATGCCCTCATTCGGTACAATTAACGTTTTCGTCCCAAAAAGAGTAACAACTTCTTCAACATTCTCGCTGTATTCTTTTTCAAACCTTGGCAAAATAATGGTTTCAATGGATGATACATTTAATTTTTTCAAGCGAAAAAACAACGAATCTGCAGAACTTTTTGCCCCTGTACCAATAAGAATGGATTCTCCATTTGGCAACTCCATATAGGTTGACTCACCATTAGGTAGGTCCAAAAAAACAAACCCAACGTCTTGTTCCTCTAGCTGCAAATCTAACTCCATTTCTTCTTGTCCATCAGAAGGACTAACCATTCGAACTTCCAACCCTAACATTACAGCCATAAAGACTATAAAAGTGAGTCCGATCAGAATGTTACGCATTTTGCATTAACCCTCCAAATTATCGAGATATCGATGACATTTTTTACATGAAATCTTGAAATTCCTCAAGGAGATCTTCTAGCTTCCCTTCATGTACAGGAACATTTGGCAGGGAGCGAATAAACTGCTTTCCATAACGAGTCGTGGAAATACGTCGGTCTAAAATAAACACGCAGCCACGATCTTGTGTCGTTCTAATTAATCTGCCAAACCCTTGTTTAAAGCGAATAATTGCTTGTGGCAATGAAATTTCCATAAATGGATTTTTGCCTTCCTCTTTTGCTCTTTCATACTGGGCCTGCAGCAATGGTTGATCTGGCGGTGAAAATGGCAATCGAACAATGACTAAATTTCGAAGTTCGTCCCCTGGTAAATCGATCCCTTCCCAGAAGCTACTTGTTCCAAATAGAATAGCTTGATTTGTTTGTTTAAACATCTTCATGAGTTTGGCTCTACTACCACTTGTCACTCCTTGCCCAATTAACTGAAATGCAGAGAATTCATTAAATTTTTTCACATGATAATACACTTGTTTAAGCATCTCATAAGATGTAAAAAGTACTAACATTTTTCCGCTTGATGCTTCCATCATTCTCCAAAGTTTAATTGACACTTCGATAGCAAAATCTTCATCTGAAACGTCCTTAATTGTAGGGATATCGCTAGGTAAGAGTAACCTAACCTGATCCATATAAGAAAAGGGTGAGGGAATTACACATTGTGTTACTCCAAAGTCGGTTAGACCTAAGCGCTTTTCTTGGTAATGAAATGAACCATTAACAGAAAGAGTAGCTGAGGTCATAACAACACTTTTCTTCTTTGCAAAGAATCGATCTGCTAAGATTTCTGACACATCAATTGGCTTGCTGTACAAAAAGGTCGCATTTTTAGCACCTCTTGGTTCTACTTCTAACCAGTACACCATGTTTGGATCATGTTCAAGCAACAATTCATATAATGTTTGTTCTTCTTCATACACATGATCAATCAACCCTTCAATATCTGCAATAAAACTTCGATCTTTGTATGTCATGTCATCCTTCTTTTCAGAAAATGGCTTTATCCACCTTTGGAGCTCTGCAATGCAATCCTTTGTTTGCATGTGCACTCGCATGGCACACTCGAGAATCGCTTGCCACGTTGAACTTGATTCTAAGTAGCTCTCATAACGGTAACGCAATCGTCCTACATCTGTTGCGCTTGCTTTTGTCTTTGACAAAACATAGCCATGAAGCATGCGAAACAATTCATCGACTTCATCTTTTAATATTTGGACAAAATCTAAGCTAGTACTTGACTTTGATACATTGGCAATTTGATATTCTTGAATTAAGCGAGTTAGTTGCTCTAACATTCCATCTTCTTGACTTAACCCTAATCGTTGAAATAAGTAAGAAAACGAGACAAAATCAGCTTTTGCTCCTAAATGATCACTTGCTGTTTCTTCTAAATGGTGGGCTTCATCTAAAATCGCATAAGAATACGTTGGTAATAATCGTTGTTCATGAACAAGATCTGTACTTAAAAGCGCGTGATTTGTAATCACGATATCTGATGATTGAGCACGTTTTCTCGCTCTGTGATAAAAGCAACGCGAGAACCAAGGACTATAGCGGCCAAGATCTGAAGCTGCATCGCTTTGTACTTCATACCAAAAACCTTTGCCGCCAGATGGAAGATTTAACTCTTCCATATCTCCATGCTCTGTTTCTGTTAACCAAATTAGAATTAAGGCTTTGGTCAACAACACATCATAACTGTCTTCGTTAGTATGCAATAAGGACTGTTCAAATTTACGTAAGCACAAATAATGACTTCTACCTTTTAGCAAAGAAACACGTACCGGGAAAGGAAGAAGGTGATGAAGTAATGGCAAATCTCTTGATAGTAATTGTTCTTGAAGAGGAATCGTTTGTGTGCTTACAATAACAGGCTCATTTTTTGTATAGGCAAAAAATGCAGCCGGGAGTAAATACGCTAATGACTTCCCTGTACCTGTTCCGGCTTCAATCATTTTATGCCCATTTTGTTGAAATGCCTCTACTACTTCCAACATCATTTTTTGTTGTCCAGGTCTAAGTTCGTAATTCGTAAAAGCCGTTTGCATCTTACCATCTTCATTATATAACCCTTGTAAAAAATCATGAAAAGAAGGCTGATCCTTTCTTTCTTCTAATTCAGATTTCCCTTCTATTTTTCTTAAGGCGATTTGGCGATAACAATCATATTGTTCATCATCCATTAACCCTTGAGACAACTTCTGTTGAATAATGGATTGCAACATAGGTTCTAAATCACTTTTAAATCTTCTAGAAAGTGGTGCCAATTGTTGTAGTGTTAACAATGGCAGTTGATTTAATTTATGTAATAATGACAAAAATAGCGTAGCTGTAACTTCGGCATCACTATCTGCTTGATGGGGTCTGTCATGAGCGAAACCAAGTTGCTCTGCTAGTTGTCCTAGTTTATAACTATCCTGCTTTGGTAGTAATACCCTTGATAATTCAACAGTATCAAAAATAGGCATACCAGGTAGATCATAGCCTTCTAATGCCATTTGATTTTTTAGAAATGCTTGATCAAAATCAACATTATGAGCAACAAAATTGCTATTTTTAAATAAGGTTAGTAATTCAGGGATAACCTCACGAAAAGAAGGGGCATTCTTTACTAGATCATCAGAAATGCCCGTTAGCTCTTCTATAAATGGAGGGATTTCTTTTCCAGGGTTAATAAAAGAAGCAAAAGTTTCAACAATTTCTCCTTCTTCTATCACTACTGCTCCAATTTGAATTACTCGGTCCCCTTTTGTAACCGAGTGCCCCGTTGTTTCAACATCAACTACAACATAACGTTCGTTCATTGTACACCTCGTTCTAAAAACCCTATTCAACAAGTTGTAGTTCCGAAATTTCTGGCCAACTCTTTTGCAACCACTTTAGTGAGTGAGTAATGTTTTCATTATTTGGGTCTAATTGGATGGCTTCATGAAATGATTTTAATGCATTGGTTTTGTCATCTAATAACGCATAATTCCAAGCTAGACCATGTAAAACATGTACTGAACCTAAATGCTTTTCTTGCACCCGTTTGTAACAATGAATAGCTGCTTGATGATAGCCATGCCATTCACAAACGTAAGCTAGAGCAAACAAAGACTCTTCGGAATCTAAAAGGGAAATGCTTGTTGTCCAACACGTCCAGGCTTCATCTAGATTCCCACTTTGCCACTGGCAGCAACCTAAAAAAAAGAATGCTTCTCCGTCGTCAGGAACTTGTTTAATATAGGATAAGAAATATTGTTTTGCCATATGAAATACTTCATTAAAATAATAACAGATACCTAAATTATACACGACATCATAAGATGAAGTAAGTTCATTTGCCTTCTCAAATGAAACGATTGCATCATCTAGACGTTCTTCTCTCGTTTGTACGCAACCTAATCCAACATGTGCAAAGTGCAAAAGAGCGGGGTATTCGCATACTTGTACAACATACAAAAAAGTTTCTTTTGCCTCTTCTAGTTGTTCTGAAAATAGGTAAGAAAAGCCTAAATAAAGCCTGCGTAATTCATCATTAGGTCCCATTCCTGATTCTTTCTTTAACGTACGTGCCGCCTGCTCAAACATCTCCAGTTCATAAAATGTTGTTCCTTTTGAGTGATAAGAAAAGGACGGCTCTCTTTTTGGATTTTTTAACTCATTTATTTTTTCATCAAGCTCTGTCCATTTGTCTAAAAGCGAACCTGCTGTTTCTTCCAAATATTTCAGTTGATTTTCTTGTTCTGATTCAGACATGAAAGCCCATTTTTTTTCTATATTTTCATAAATGGTATTCCAGGAAGTAATCCAATCGTTCAAAAAAACCCCTCCTCTCGATAACTATACTTAAAGTGTTTATCGAAGAGGACGGGAATATTCGAATTATAAGACGGTAGAAGCTGGCTCTTTGTCTAACATTTCAACAATTTGGTTATTTTCATTCATGATCGCTACTTTTGGCTCATGAGCCCTCACATTCTCTTCTGCAACTTGTGCATAAGAAATGACAATAATCACATCTCCTTCATGAACAAGTCTTGCAGCAGCCCCATTTAAACAAAAAACATTACTTCCACGTGGACCTTTAATTACATACGTTTCAAATCTTTGACCATTATTATTATTGACAATTTGCACTTTTTCATTTTCTAAAATATCAACAGCATCCATAATGTCTTCATCAATGGTAATACTTCCAACATAATTTAAGTTCGATTCTGTTACTCGTGCGCGGTGTATTTTTGACTTCATCATCGTGCGATACATTACTTTTCCCCCTGAATATCAACTATATAATTATCAATTAACCGAGCATTCTTATAAACATAGGCAACTGCAAGGATGACTTTACCACTAAGACGTTCCGATTGTTCTAGACTCGGATAACTTAAAACGTCTATATAATCAACCTTCCCAGATCCTGACTCAAGACGTTTCTCCAACTCCGCTCTTATGAACGCTCGACTCGTTTCTCCAGATCTGATCAACTTGGCTCCTTCCTTTAGAGCCTCATATAGAAACGGCGCTTCATCTCTTTCCTCTTTCGTTAAATAAACATTTCGAGAACTTTTTGCTAATCCGTCCTCTTCCCGAACCGTCGGACAACCATGGATGATTACAGGCACATTAAAAGCATCAACCATGTTCATAATAATAGCTAGTTGCTGCGCATCCTTTTGCCCAAAATAAGCCTCATTCGGTTGTACAATTTGTAGTAACTTCATAACAACCGTTGCGACACCGTCAAAATGGCCAGGTCGACTAGAGCCACAAAGAACATTTACACCACTTGTAACATGAATGGACATTGGCATATTTGTAGGATACATTTCGGGAACTGAAGGATAAAAAATAACATCTACCCCGGCTTTTTGGGCGATTTGTTCATCCCTTTGAAAATCCCTTGGATACCGATCCAAATCTTCATTTGGTCCAAACTGAAGCGGGTTTACAAAAATACTCAAAACAACAAAATCATGGTCTTTCCTTGCTGCTTCAATTAAACTCACATGCCCTTCATGTAAGTAACCCATAGTTGGAACAAAGCCGATCGATAAACCAGTTTGTTTTGCAGCTATCACTTCATTTCGTATAGCTTCAATTGCCTCAACTACTTTCACTTGCTCACGCCTCCGTACAAACCTGACAGTGCTTCCTCACTCATTGTAAAGGAATGTTCTTTAGCAGGAAATTTCTGTTCTTTGACTTCTTGCACATATAACTTTAATGCCTGCTCGATTATTGGTGATACATTCGCATAACTCTTAACAAACTTAGGCACATGAACATCCCCATACCCAAGAATATCATGGTAAACAAGAACTTGGCCGTCCGTATCAACACCGGCCCCGATACCAATAATAGGAATATTACATTTTTCCGACAACATCTCTCCTACTTGCTCCGGGACACATTCAACGACAATAGCAAAAGCACCAGCTTCTTCTAACGCTTTAGCATCTGCTAGCAGTTTTCTCGCTGATTCAGGGTCTTTCCCTTGCACTCGATATCCACCTAATACACCTACCGATTGAGGTGTCAATCCTAAATGGCCCATTACAGGAACGCCTGCTTCTGTTAGTTTCGCAACTGTTTCAATAACTGGTCCTGCACCCTCAAGTTTAACCGCACTCGCACCACCTTCTTGAAGTAACCGTTTCGCATGGGCAAATGTATCCTGTAAACTAGCGTGATACGTCAAAAATGGCATATCTGTAACAATGAATGTATTTTGTGCTCCTCGTCTTGCCGCCTTCGTGTGAAGGACCATGTCGTCAATGGTTACTGGTACAGTTGAATCATAGCCAAGAACGACCATTCCAAGAGAATCGCCTACAAGGATCATATCCATACCTGATTGTTCAACAAGGCGGGCAGCTGGTGCATCATAGGCAGTCATCATGGTAATTTTATCTTTCCTTTGTTTCATCTTCATAAAGCTGGCTGTTGTTTTCATCTTTTCTTCCTCCCTTTTTACGAGGAGAGCTCATGACGTCAAATAAAAAAGGACTGCTCCTCATCTCACATACATAGTTATGTAGTGCCAGACAGGAGGGCAGTCCCTTCTTTAAAGCATTCAAAAACAAATTTGTCCAAAATACAAACTGTTTTTTGACGAAATGTTATGAACCCCTCTGTCCTAGTCCTGATGGATCAAGGCAGACCCGTTTTTCATTGTGCTTACTTGGTGCAGTTCCAAATTGGATACCGCCCATCAAAAAAAGTATAACAGATTACTCTTCAACTTGGGAAGCAATTTCAATGTCCGCTGAATAAATCTTATGCTCTTGACCTTTTTCATCTTCTAACAAAAGGACTCCATCATTTGTGATTCCTTTAGCATAACCATAAATTACTTCACGCATTGTTCGTGCATAAATATAGGTTCCTACACTGATCGAATACACTTCCCAAAGCGACCTTATTGGTGTAAATCCCTCGTTTAAATACAAATCATAAAGATGCTCAAATTCATTTAAAACTGCTGAAATGACTTGTGCCCTTTCCACTGTTTTTCCTTTCTCAATTGCTAATGAAGTCGCAAGGTCCCTTATCGATGGATCGAAGTCATCCGACCGCTGATTAACATTGATGCCTATGCCAATGATAATCGAATGCACCCGATCAGGGTCTGCTTGCATTTCTGTTAATATCCCAACAAGCTTCTTTCCTTTTAAAAGGATATCGTTCGGCCACTTTATATCACACTCAATTCCCACTATGTTTTTAATTGCTCGAACAACGGCAACCGCGGTCAGCAAGGTGAGCTGTGGAGTTTTTTGCGGAGGTAAATCTGGCCGTAAAATCATACTGATGGATACACTCGTGCCCTTCCTTGAATACCAATCACGACCTAGCCTCCCTTTTCCAGCTGTTTGTTCATTGGCAATAACGACATGGCCTTCGGTTGCACCTTCTTGAGCTAATTTATGAGCAGTAAACTGTGTTGAGTCCGTTGCATCAAAATAAGTTAGTTCTTGCCCTAATCGTTTTGTTGACAACCCAACTTTCACTTCATGAGGATGGATTCCATCACCTTTACTGACGAGGCGATACCCTTTTCTTGGTGCTGATTCTAGTTGATATCCATTTTTTCTCAGTTCATCAATGTGTTTCCAAATGGCCGTTCTTGAACAGCCTAGTTGCTGACTAATCATTTCACCAGAAACAAACTCGCCTGAATGCTCAGCAAAGATTTTGAGAAGTTGCTCCTTCATCACTCATCCCTCCTCTAAAATAGCGTTCAATAAAACTTCTTTCTCATTTTGACATTGACCAGTAACAACGAGCTGTTCAGCTAACATAAGAGCTTCCTTAACCCACGGTCCTTGATTCTTTTTTAATGCGTGAATGAGATCTCGTCCAGATATGGCAAGTTCCGACCTTTGATGAATAGGCAGAGATTCCCACATTTCTAGCAATTGAGCAATATTCTGATTTTCTTTATTATATAAATTTCTTAAATTTTCAACATCAATCGCTACTTGTATCGATGCGTCATACAGATCCAGGCGATTCCATTGTTTTTTATGCCGTAGTTCATAATAGAAAAGTCTAGCTTGAATTTTCTTTACTTGTTCGTTAGACAACGCCAGATTCTTTAAATATTGTTCATTTATTCTACTCAAACATAGACAAAATGCAGTTAAACAAACGGTGTCAGTAGACTGCTTTAAAGACTTAACATTAGATAAGCCGTCTAACGCCTGTTCGGTTAACTCAAGTCCTGGAATTGATTTGAATAAACATGTACTCATGATCAAATCTAGGGCTAGGTTGCGGTGTTTCCCTTTTAATAACTTAATCCATTCCTTTATAACTCGCTCAATTGCAACGTCCTGTATTCGTTCATGATTAGTCGAAATAATAGACAATAGTTCTTGATCAATATCAAATCCTAACTCGCTAACGAAGCGAAATACCCGGAGCATTCTGAGTGGGTCTTCGATCATCCGATCAAAAGGTTCACACGCCCTTAACACGTTTTGAAAGAGATCATCCTGCCCCCTTACAAAATCAAACACTTCACCATTACAGTCCATAAGTAAGCTATTAATCGTCAAGTCACGGAGACTCACATCATCGATAATGGTCACACCTCTAATTGTTGTTACTTCATATTTCTCATCTCCGTGTTTAACGATCACAGTTTGGTGAAGGTTATTCATTCTATATGTTTTTGAAAATAATCTAGACACCTCATCGGGAGTAGCCGTCGTCACAATATCGATATCAGCTACTTTACGTTTTAATAAATAATCACGTACAGCACCTCCAACAATATAGGCGTCAAATCCATTTTCATTTAATCTATGTAGGACATCTTTCGCTTTCTTCCATTCACTTGCCAAAACGAATTCCTCATTTCCGATCTATTCATTTTGCAATAATTGCTGATAAAGCTTCTCATACCTCGATACAATGATTCGAGAATGAAAAATATCTTTCACTCTTTCTACTCCACGAACAGAGAAGGCCTCATAACTTGCTGAATCTTGTAATAGTGAAATAGCTTTATCAGCTATACAATCGATATCACCAATTTCACAAAGATATCCTGTTTCACCGTCTACAATCACTTCTGGAATTCCTCCCGTTTTTGTCCCTATAACTGGGACACCACAAGCCATCGCTTCTAATGCAACAAGTCCAAAGCTTTCCTTCTCACTTAACAAAAGCATAAGGTCGCTCATCGATAGGAGCTCAGCAATATGCTTTTGATTTCCTAAAAACAACACATGATCTTCGATGTGTAACTGCTTTGCTAACTGTCTAGCAACAGCAAGTTCTGGTCCATTTCCAATTAACAGTAGTTTTGATTTAACTCTGGCTGTAATTCTTGCAAAACTTTTGATCACATCAGACACTCGTTTGACAGGCCGAAAATTTGAGATATGAATCAAGACTTTTTCATCCTCTTGCAGTTGGTAATGCTTCTTTAAATCAGTAACTTCTCGTTTCATATAGACGCGTTCATCAATAAAATTATATACGGTCTCTATTGGCATATCGGTTGATACAAGTTCACGAGTTTGCTCAACTAAATCATTAGAAACTGCCGTCACAAGATCTGATTTCTCTATGCCAAACTTAATGATATCTTTTAGTGAAGGGTCATAACCTAGTACGGTAATATCCGTCCCATGTAACGTTGTCATAATCTTCACATTATGCTCAACCATTTGCTTGGCTAAAATGGCACAGATCGCATGAGGAACTGCATAATGAACGTGGATAATATCGAGTTTTTGTCGCTTTACAATCTCAGCCATTTTACTAGCAAGTGTTAAATCATACGGAGGATATTGAAAAACAGAATATTGATTTACTTCAACTTCATGATAATAAATATTTGGATACACACGATCTAAGCGAAACGGAACACTAGAAGTAATAAAATGAACTTCATGCCCACGTTCAGCAAGCAGTTTCCCAAGTTCAGTTGCAATAACCCCTGACCCACCAACTGTAGGGTAACAACTGATTCCTATTTTAAGACTCATAAACGCTGTTCCTTTCCTGCAAATAAGTTCGTTATGACTATTGGTTTAGTCGTTTTAAATCCTTCTGCATAGGTTACCCCGGCTTCTTTTCCAAATAAACGCTCTCTCGCCTCAACAACAGCTATGTATCCATTTGTTAAAGGCGTATCTACAGTATTTACCGTTTTTATAAATTGACTTTCATAGGCTTGTAACGCTCGCATTTTTGTTTCAAAGAAATTCGTGACATCTACAACAAAATCTGGATGCTCATATCCATTAATAAAATAAAAATACACATCATCAGGACGAAAGGCATTTAATTTTTCACTACATATATAACGCTTAATTCCCGCATTAAACACAGCCTCTTTTACAATATCCGAACAAGCACCATGGTCAGGATGGCGATCCACTTGGTAAGGGGTAAACACAATTGAAGGTTTATATTTCCGAATGACAGACACGACATCGGAAAGTTGGTCTTCTGTAATGTTCTTCAATCCTCGGTCGCTAAGAGAAAGTTGTATACGTGCTGTAAGTTTTAAGATCTCTCCTGCCGTTTTAGCCTCTTTTTGCCTTTGTTCAACTGTTCCATTTGATGAGTACTCCGCCTTTGTTAAATCACAGATGCCTACACGAAAACCTTCACTTGCATATTTAGCTAAAGTTGCACCCATCCCGATTTCAACATCATCGGGATGGGCACCAAAGGCAAGGATATCTAACCTATCCATTATTATATTCATCCTTATCTGCTTTTCTCCAAGCAAAGTCACCGCGATCTAACCCTTTTATTAAAACCTCGGCCGTACCAATATTCGTTGCAAGCGGAACATTTCGAACATCACACAAACGGATTAATGCTGTTACATCAGGCTCATGAGGTTGCGCTGTTAATGGATCACGGAAAAACAAAATCAAATCAAACTTATTTTCTGCTACAAGAGCACCAATTTGCTGATCTCCTCCAAGAGGACCAGATTTAAACCTAGTTACAGACAATTGGGTTGCTTCCATTATACGAGTCCCCGTTGTACCAGTTCCAAACAATTCATGTTTTTCTAAAATGTGTTCATATGCCGTTGCAAATTGAACCATTTCTTCTTTTTTCTTGTCATGGGCTATAAGTGCGATTCTCATCCGTGCTTCTCCCCTTTTACGTAATTATTATTATTCTATAATATGCTCTAAACCATAAACCAACGTATCAATTCGAAGCACAGCATCAACAGCTAATTTCACTCCAGGCATAAATGACGTGCGATCAATAGAGTCATGGCGAATGGTTAACGTTTGACCAACACCTCCAAAGATCACCTCCTGGTGAGCGACTAATCCAGGCAAGCGCACACTATGTATTCTCATCCCCTCAAAATTAGCTCCACGTGCTCCGGCCAATTCTTCTGTTTCATTTGGGTGCCCTTGAGCCTTTTGCTCTCTCACTTCAGAAATAAGTTGAGCTGTTTTGATAGCCGTTCCCGATGGAGCATCTAACTTACGATCGTGATGCCGTTCAATGATCTCAACATCTGGCAAGTATTTCGCCGCCATTTGTGAAAACTTCATCATCAAAATTGCACCAATAGCAAAATTAGGTGCAATAATTGCGCCAATCCCCTGTTCTTCCGCTGTCGCTCTGAGCTCAATAATATCCTCTTCTGTAAATCCTGTTGTGCCTACAACTGGACGAACCCCATTTTCAAAAGCTGTTTGCATATGCTTTTTCCCGAATGCAGGAGCAGTCAAATCAATCAGGACATCAACTTCATTTTCTTTAAAGCATTGTTGCATATCTGTATAAATCGGTATATCAATACCTTGAAATCCTTCTATTTCACTTAGCATCATTCCAGCGTGTTTTGAATCAACAGCAGCGACAAGTGTAAATTCATCCGTACTTGAAACCATTTTCACTGCTTCTTTTCCCATGTTTCCACGCGGGCCAGCCACGACAATTTTAACTTTACTCATTTGACACACCTTCTTCTTCAATTCTTGTCCAACGATCTTTATCACGTGATTCGAATTTATCCATCACGAGGGCAAAAGCTTCTTCTAAATCAATATGTAATGAATTAGCAAAACAAATTAAAACGAACAGAATGTCGCCCATTTCTTGTTCCATTGTTCGGTTTTCTTCCGTTAATTTTTTCGGCTTCTCACCGTAATAATGGTTCACCTCTCTTGCTAATTCCCCTACTTCTTCACTCATTCTAGCCAGCATGGCTAGAGGACTAAAGTATCCTTCCTTAAACTGCCCGATGTACTGATCAACTTCCTCTTGCATTTGTTTCATCGACTTATCATTCAATTAATCTTCACCTCACATCCCTATCAAATCCATGTTAGCGAAATGTTGCCACTTTGACAAATAAAAAAGAAAGATTTGCCGATAAATGGCAATTTTTATATAATAAGCGTATTGTGCTTACATGTTGATCAATGCAAACAGCTACCTTTTTCAGGAAATTAGTCTTTGTAACCCAACTATTGTATTTTATCACAAGGAGGGCAAAATGGCTTATAAGGTTCATACCAAAAATATACTTTTTATTTTTTTTGGCTCAGCTATTCTTTCATTTGGTCTTGTTTACTTTAATATGGAAAACAATTTAGCGGATGGCGGATTTACAGGAATCACCCTCATCCTCTATTTTATGTTTCTTATTAATCCTGCTTTATCTAACCTTGTCCTAAACATTCCACTCTTTTTCATAGGATGGAAAATCTTAGGTAAGGTTACCTTCGTATACACAATCATTGGCACAGTAGGAGTTTCTTTCTTTTTAGAGATATTCCAACGTTATACGTTTATTCGCATTCCTTTGCATGACGATATGACGCTAGCTGCTCTATTTGCTGGTGTATTTATCGGAGTTGGTCTTGGAATCGTATTTAAGTATGGAGGGACGACAGGTGGAGTTGATATCATCGCCAAATTAGGATTTAAATATTTAGGTTGGAGTATGGGAAAAACGATGTTTATGTTTGATGCAGTCGTCATTGCAACGTCGTTAATTTATTTAAATTACCGTGAAGCGATGTATACACTCTTAGCTGTTTTCGTTGCAGCAAAAGTAATAGACCTTATCCAACAAGGTGCTTATTCTGCCAAAGCTTCTCATATTATCTCTGATAAAGTTCCTGAGATTGCAGGTGCCATTATGCAAGAAATGGACCGTGGCGCTACAATACTAAAAGGAAAGGGTAGTTTTACAGGAACAGACAAAGAAATCCTCTACTGTGTAGTTGGACGGAATGAGCTCATTCGTCTCAAAACATTAGTCGAACGAATTGATCCACATGCATTTGTTACAGTCAACGACGTTCAAGACGTGATCGGAGAAGGATTTACGTTGGATGAAAATAAAAAACCACTACATCATTAAAAAAAGCCTGGAGCAAATGCTCCAAGCTTTTTAGTCATCACTATTCATACCAATATACATGAGAATGAATCGAACGAGTTCTAGTAGAGCCACAAGTGCCCCAGCAACATATGTTAATGCTGCAGCATTTAACACTTTACGTGTTTCACGCTCTTCATCATTACGAATCACACCGGTTGATACAATTTGTTCCATTGCACGGCTACTTGCGTTGAATTCAACTGGCAACGTTACAACTTGAAACAGTACAGCAGCTGCCATTGCAACAATACCAAGTAGAATGAAGCCTGAAGCTTGCATTAAAATCCCAGCCAGAATTAAAAAGAACGACGCGTTTGACCCAAAACTTGCTACCGGAACAAGAGCATGACGAAAACGTAAAAATGCATAGTTTTCAGCATCTTGGATTGCATGCCCGACTTCGTGAGCGGCAACAGCAGCGCCCGCAACCGATGTCCCAAAATAGTTGTCCGTTGAAAGTCGAACCACTTTAGAACGAGGATCGTAATGGTCCGTTAACGTACCACGCGTTTCTTCTACTCGTACATCATACAAGCCGTTATCATCTAATATCTTTCTAGCGACTTGTGCTCCTGTCATTCCAGAAGAAGCCTGGACTTGTGAGTACTTTTTGTACGCACTCTTCACTCTCATCTGTGCCCAAATAGGAATAATGAGAAGAAGAATAAAATAAACGATAAAACCCATCGAATGTACCACCCCTGTTGTTAGATCTTATCTAATATATTAAATTGAACATCAAACAAAGTCAAACAAAATGCCTATTAAAGCAGTGTTTCCAAGCATTTCTCACAATTTTGTCACAACCTTATTCTTTCACACGCACTTTTTGTTTTTCTGCTTTGTATTTTTTATATCCTACATATGAAAGAGACATCGTAATCATCCCGCCAATCGTAAACATCACCCACCATAGAGATGGGTCTGCACTATCTTCTTTAACACGGTTATAAAGATTGGTCCACTCTGCTTCCATTAATTCAATGTGTGGGACCACTTTATCTTTATCTAGACTTTCCGATCTCATACGTTCAAGAAAGGTCACTTGAGAATCAATTTTTTGTAAATCCTGTGGCTCAAGATTTATTAACAACGCCGGTCGTATCATTTTGTAATGACGTAAAAAGTCATTAAATCGATGTTGATACGCCTGATTCTCATCTGATTTAACAGCCTCTTTCATTTGTGCTAATGATTGCATGACTGATTTTTCCGTGTGTAACCAAAGAGGATGGTGCTCACTTGATAAGGCATCCACAGCTAGACGAAAGGCTGTTACTTTATAAATACGTTGGTCTAGGGCCATACCTGTAGCTGTTACCGCTTCAACAGCCTCTTCAAACGATCCAGTAACCGTTCGTAACGAAGTCATAGTTATTCCTTCTTGCTGAAAATCAACGTCTAAAAATGTAACTGAAAAATAATCCAACAATTGCTTAGCTTCTTCAAATTGTTCTTGTTTGACTAACTGAAGGATTTGGTCTGATGTGTGATTTAGCTCTTTCCATGTATGTAGCGATGTCGATTCATCCGCTTCAATACTCATAGGAAAACTTAAAACGAGTGCGGCAACCATTGCCATGATTACTTGACGCATGTTTGTCCCTCCTTCTTCTCCATAACATCCTATGACCAAATGGACAAGAGTAGACCAAGAAAGAGAGACAAACTATTATTTGATTTCAAGAGTGAATCGATTTTTTCTTACCCCCAACAGATAAACAACTGTAATTGAAAAAATACTCAGCCAAAATGTAAAATAACCTATTAAGTTTATGTCCGGCATTAGTCGAGCTGATACCCAAGGATGCATCATAAACACATAGTCGATTATGTCATTATGTAAAGTCCATACTGCGGCTACAATTAGATGCCAAGCCTTCATGCGGTAGTATGGAGCATATAAAACTGCTTGTATGGCCATACCTGCATGTGAGAAGATTAACAAATAGTTATTGAACGTTAACGTATCTCCCGCCCAACCACCTGCCAAATTCATGGCTACAGCCCAAATCCCATATTTAATTAACGTTACAGCTGCTAACGCTTCAACTATAGGCCAATTGCGGCCCAATAAAAACGCAATTAACACAAACACAAAAAATAAACTAGCCGTTGGACTATCTGGTACAAATAGCAGGAAATGGGCCGGGGTTATTTCAAGTTGAGATTGATACCAAAGATAACCCGCTATTGTCCCAGGTACGTTTATGAGCAATAAGACCACAATGACCCATTTTTGACCAAACAGTGAGAGTGCATGTTTCCCCATCTTTTCCCCACCTTTTAAAATTCGTAACTCACATTGTACAAAAAAAGCTGACTGTAACAGTCAGCTTTTTCATTTATTCATCTTCAGGATTACCGTGCGCTGAGATGTATTCAGCAAGAATTTCAAGCTCTTCATCGGTTCCTTCAAATAGACCAGCAGGCATTGCGCCAATACCGTTAGTAATAACTTCCATTACTTCTTCAGGAGATTTCTCCGTATCTAGAAGTGATGGACCACCCGCTCCACCGGTCATTGTGTCACCATGACAACCAATACATGAGTCATGAGAAGAGTAAATAGCGTATCCTTCTACGTCTGTATTAATGTCAGCTTCTTCTACAATTGCACCTTGCTCAGCAGCAGCTTCCCAGTCATGCTGGTCAACTGACTCCCAAGTTAAGTAAAAAACAGAAATAAAACCAAGTATCATCATACTTGTCGCAATCGGGCGTCTAAATGGACGACGCTCTTTCCCAGTATCTAACCAAGGTGCTAGCAAAAGTGCACCAAAAGCAATTCCAGGCATGACGATCGTACCGATGACATTAAAGTCACCTGATGCGTATTGATATTTTAGTAACTGATACAAAAATAAGAAATACCAGTCAGGTAACGGAATATATCCAGCGTCAGTCGGGTCAGCCATACGCTCAAGCGGTGCTGGGTGAGCAACCGTAATGAGGAGGTAACCCATTAAAAATACTGCACCAACCATCCACTCTTTAAGTAGGAAGTTCGGCCAGAACGCTTCTGTCTTACCTGGATATTCCGAATAATCCTTTGGAATATTGGGTTTGCGATTGTTTGCCTTGACACGAGAATCACCGACAAACTTCATCCCTTTACCACGTTCCATCTCGTTCCCTCCTTTTCAATTGTCAGCTTTTTAGCATAGTGTAAATTTTACAATGGTCCAGAAATACCTTGTTTACGGATCATATAGAAGTGAGCCGCAAGTAAACCAAGCAATGCTGCTGGTAAGAAGAAGACATGGATTGCAAAGAAACGCGCAAGAGTTGCCGCACCAATTATTTCACCGCCGGCAAGCAACGTTTTCGTAAATCCACCAACAATCGGTACACTTTCAGCAATTTGAAGTACAACCGCTGTTGCGAAGTATGCCTTCATATCCCAAGGTAATAAGTAACCCGTTACTCCTAATGCAAGCATAACAAAGAAAATAAGGACACCAACTACCCAGTTTAATTCACGAGGCTTCTTGTACGAACCCGTAAAGAAGACACGTAACGTGTGTAAAAACATCATAACAATAACTAAACTTGCGCCCCAGTGGTGCATACCACGAACGATTACACCGAAAGCGACTTCATTTTGTAAGTATGCCACTGATTGATAAGCGTTGACGATATCTGGTACGTAATACATCGTTAAAAACATTCCAGATAAAATCTGAATGACTGTAATAAAGAAGGTTAACCCTCCAAAACAGTACACGAACGCAGAGAAGTGGTGAGCCGGATTAACATGCTCTGGTACTTCATGATCGGCAATATCGCGCCACATTGGCGTAATATCGAGACGCTCATCAACATAGTCGTAAATTTTTTGAAGCATCGATTACGCCCCTCCTTATGTTCGCTGATTAATTTGACCTAAGTAAACTTTTCCATCTTCCACTACGACATCATACACATCTAGTGGACGTTGTGGAGGCGTACCCGGAAGGTTCATTCCTTCTTTGTCAAATCTCCCGAAATGACATGGACAAAAGAACTCATCCGGTTCTTGTGTTCCATACGCTACTGTACAACCTAAATGCGTACATGTTGGTGATAAAGCTGTTACCGTGTTATCACGTATGTAGATGTACGCTTCACGAGTTACTTCAGATTCATACCATGCATCAACTTGATTAAATGAAAACCTAAATTTTTGCGGCTCTTCCGTTAACTCGTCCACATCACATACTAACCTTAGGTCTGACTCTGCACCAGCCTTTAGCGCAGGATCAAGTGCAAATCGAGCCATTGGCATTAACATACCGGCTGCCATAAAACCACCAACACCTGTAAGTGTGTACGTTAAAAATTGTCGTCGTGAAACTCTGTGGTCTTTTTCACTCACTCGTTTTCCCCCCTTACACAATAAGGTAAACCCAATAATGGGCACAAAATAAGCACATATTATACTAGGACATACCCATGATAATACAACGCGAATGAATTCGCAACAATTTCCGCATTCTGGCACAAATTCGGCATAAATTTGAACACAACTATGCGGAAAGTATCATTGACTATCATAACAGATTCTGATACATAATCAAAACTCATTGAAAACTCACGAATGATCGAGTTTTCCATATTCATTCATCCATAAAAAACAAGCTTCTAAATACCCCTAAAGAGGTTAAATAAAAGCTTGGAATACATAAACAATATCGAATTACTTCGCTTGCCACTGGTTCGTTAATATAGGAATAAGCTGTTTCATTTGATCACTAATGACGTCTTTTTTATAATTCATGTCCATATGTTCAAGGGGAATCGTTGGCATCCATAATAACATTCCAACTAATTCTCCTTCAACCGTTTTCCACTCTCCATCAGAGGTCAAGTAAACAATATGATTGATTCCTCCTGCTCGCAGCTCTTCTTTCCACTCGCTTAGTCGAATGATTCGCTTATCAAAGCTTTCTGTTTTCAAATAAGTAAATGATGGGAATTGGACAACCCTCCCATGAAATTGTTTTTCAACTTCACTGGTAATTATTGAAATAAACTCGCCCATAGCGACCGTTTGTTTCACTTCTCTCTGCCAAGATAGGGGAATAAGCGGAATGATCGCTGTATCAACGTATTCTTTCGCTTGTAAATAAGTATCCATTTCAGTTGCTTGCCATTTCATATGTACACACCTTCCGTATTCAACACAAATTTCAAGGGTGACTTTTTAGCCATCCTCCCACAGTGTTTCGATCTCACTGCAGAGAAAGGAAAAATCACCCCAGGCCTCTATTTTTCTTCTAATTCCTTTAATTCTAGCACTAAATCATTAAATCGCTTTTGATCTTGTTCATCAAGTGCACGATCAATATCTAATAACAATTGTTCTTTTTTAAATGACTTTAAAGAACGGTCTAATAACCACTCTGCCTCTTTTTGAAAAGCGACTGCAAGTTCTATATTCTCAGGAATATGTGGGTTGTCTTCTAAAACAACTAAGTATGGTGGGTATTGCCTAGCTCCAGTAAAATGAAGTTCGATATAAATGTCCTCCGTCTGATTCAAACGAATATCGTGGAACGCTTTTTCTGCATCGGTTGTAATGTGCTTTTCTTTATGGAAAGAAAATGGGATGCTGTCCACTCCCTTTGCTGAGATAATTAAAGCTTTTGGAGTATGCGCAGCCTGTTCAACAAAATGTACTCTTTCCATTAACTCATCATCACTCATTAAATAATTTAGTAGCCATGCACACTCACGTCTCTTTAATTCAAACTGTTGCAAAAAGGTTTTAAGAAACTCCTTTTTATCTACAACTGGAATGATGTTGCCCACGCTTCACCCCTCCTTACATCGTTCTCATTTCATGACTATTCATTTGATGGATTGTATGATGTTAGTATTCGCTAAATTTTTTGATTTTCCTTTCCGAAAACGAAATTCCTATATATTTTCAAGAAGTTCAACAATATCGCCCCTTTCAGGTTGAAACTCAAGTACTTTTTTGAAATTCGTGATTGCTTGATCCCTCAAGCCATATTCGAGCAGAAAATAACCGTATTCTTCTAAGAAATCGACATCGTCTTGGAAAGATTCCTTAATTTCTTGATACCTCTCATATGCCTTTTCATAATCGTCCTGTTCTTTTAACGCGGTTGCTTCATACCAAGTATACAGTGAGTCCTCCTCACCATAGTCACGCATATGCTCCATAAGTTCGAGTAATTCTTCATATGATTCTGTATGCTTTAAGTAGGCAGCGAGTGTTTGGACCGCCTCGATATTGGACGGGTTAAGAGCAATCACTTTTCGCAAGAGCTTTTCACCTTCAACTGGGTTTTGTTTCTTAAAGCTTAATTTCCCTGCATGAATATAAAGAGATTCGTTAAACTCATCAACCTTCATTCCTTTTTCTAGCGTTTCAAATGCATCTTCAAGTTTCCCTTCCGCCTCATACGCTTTCGCCAAATATGGATAAAGGCTTGAATAATCCGGGTCTAATGCCATTAGTGCTTCTAATTGCTCGATCGCTAAAATCATATCACCTACTTGATAAGCCGTAAATCCATAGCCAAAAAGTGCATTAGGATCGAGGTGATTTTTTAATCCTGTTTCGTAGTATTTTAACGCATCTTCAAATTGGCCACTAGCACTATACGCATCGGCTAACAATAGTTCTACATGAATATTAGGTAATCTATCGCTTGCATGAACGGCTTTTTTCAAATAAGGAATGCTTTTTATGTAGTCCCCTCGTTCTAAATAAAATTCCCCTAGACCATAAGAAATAATCGTCTCATTAGGCGCAGCCTTTGCAGCAAGAAGTAATTTCTGTTCAGCCACTTCATCAAGAGATTGCATTTGATACAAATCAGCTAATAGAAGCTGTGCTTGTAAAAAGGCAGGGTCATTTTCTTTAATTTCTAACAGCAATTCAATTGCTTCATCTTCCTGATCCATGTCAATTAATAGTTCAGCTGCAAACGCATAAAGACTACCTTCATCAGGATAAAGCATTAACAATTCATCAATTATTTTCTTTGATTTTTCCACGTGCCCTAATTCATGATACAATTCTGCAATTTCATGCTTTAATTGGTGGTCAGCGTTTTTCTCCAGTTTTTCTAACTGCTCAAGTCCTTGTTCTACGCTGCCGCTTTCAATCGCACTAATTGCCTTTTCAAGTACATTCATTTTAAATCCCCCATCATCTAATTACCAGCATACGTACATACTTTCTACATTAATTAATTTATACCCTTTTAAAAAAAGAAGAAACCATCACTCAAATGAATGACGGTAATAAATCATTAAGATCATCACAAGTAATTTTCTTGTTGATACGCCTCAGCTGATACATCTTGTAAAGACAAAAACCTCCCTGGTCGGATCACGTCAATAAGACGCCCATATCCAGGCTTCAATGATATCGTTTCATATGTTTTAACAATTTCACCTTTTAAAACGACCACATCAGGTTCTTTTTCATAATAAACAATCCTGTCTCCTCGTGCAACTTTTTGATCGATGGATTGAATGTGGTCTTTCCGCTCATCACGAAACAAAAGATAATCAGCATCACTTCCTGCAAGCATTGTTCCTTTATTTGGATACAGCCCCATTTTTTGAAGCAAAGGTTTATTCCAACATGTAAGCACCTCTAATGGGTCTGTTGTGTGAATTTGAAAGTTCGAGCAATAAGCCATCCATTCCTTTAACAATGCAATCTCTAAGCGATCCGATGATGGAGCTATGACCGGAATGAGTACCGTTGGATAAGTTAATAATGTTTGGGATATATGTGTCCAAGGTATGGCTTTTAGCTGCTGAAATGACTGAATTTCCACTCTAACAAACGGAATACGGAACTGTTGACACACTCGAAGGACTGCAGGTCGCAATAATGAAATGGGAATCGTCATACCAACTACATAATCTAATGTACTACTTGCCATTTCATGCTTGGCTCGTTTAAAGACCGCCTCAATTTCTCGTGCATATTGGATTTTAGGAGCAACCGCCACAGCCGTGCAGCCTTTTTTAATAAGTAAGCTCTGTCTATTCTGATAGTCTTGAAAGTCCTTGGACTCAAGCAGTTTGTCATCATACATAACGCGTCCATTGGTCATCAAAATACCTGACATCGTAACCCTTTGTTTGTTCCATTTATCAAAAGAAGTTGTGACATAATTAATTTGACCGTTCTCAATTAAATACGAGCGTGTTTCATTTCGTTCTTCATCAATTTTAATAACCTTGTCTAATAAATACATCACCATTCCTCCTAAAATGACTTGTTATAGACAAGCTATGACTGAAAATGAAAAAAGAGAACAGAAACACCCTTTTTCTTTTGCAGGATCCAAAATCAGAATTTTTTATATTTGTATTGACATTGTGATAATTCTGTTTATAATAATAAGTAAGCGTATGGTTTCTCTCCACTCCTATCCATACAATTTTTAGCTTTTTGCTAAGGCCTCATTTGAAAACGCTTTCGTTTTCGGATGAGGATTTTTTTTGTTCTTTTGGATCTACGAAAAACACTCCCCTCCTAACTACCATTTAGGCTTTCACCCCCATTTCCTGAACCCCTTAACCTACTAAATCAAAGAAAAGGATGACGCATGCTTATTCATACGTCATCCTTACAATTCTACTATTTATCTTGCTGTAACTGTTTAATATGCTCAAAGAAGTTAGGATACGATACGGCAATGGCATCACTTCGGCCAATTTGAACATCTCCATCGGTGATAAGACCCGCAATCGCTAAGGCCATTCCGATTCGGTGATCTCCGAAACTACTCACTGATGTCCCCTTTAATGAGCTCGGACCCTCGATGATCATTCCATCATCTGTTGCTTGAATCTTGGCACCTAATTTAGAAAGTTCACTTACAACCGTGTCAATCCGATTTGTTTCTTTCACTTTTAATTCCTCAGCATCACGAATCACGGTTTTCCCTTCTGCTTGAGTTGCTAGTACGGCAATTACAGGGATTTCATCAATCAGTCTAGGGATCAGATCTCCACCTATCTCAATCCCCTTTAATGCCGATGTGGAAATGGTAATATCTGCAATCGGCTCTCCACCAACCACTCTTTCATTCTGAATAGTCATGGTCGCCCCCATATTTAGCAACACATCAATAATTCCTGAGCGTGTCGGATTCATACCAACGCCTTCAATGGTAATGTTACTATTTGGAACAATCGCAGCAGCAACTAAGAAAAAAGCCGCAGACGAAATATCTCCAGGTACAACGATGTGCTGAGCTTTTAACGATTGGCCTCCTTCAACAGAAACCGTTAATCCATCACGCTTTACTTCAACACCATATGCCTCAAGCATTCTTTCTGTATGGTCTCGAGATAAGGCCGGCTCTGAAACAGATGTAACACCTTCACTTTGCAACCCAGCGAGCAAAATGGCTGATTTTACTTGCGCACTTGCCACTTTGGATTGAAACTTGATTCCTTTTGTAGCCCCACCTCGAATAGAAAGAGGAGTATAATTCCCGTTCTGGCGCCCATCAATATCAGAACCCATAGAACGTAATGGCTCTGTTACACGAGCCATCGGCCGTTTTGCTATTGAATCGTCTCCAATAATAACAGAGTGAAAGGGTCTAGTTGCTAATATACCTAGCATTAAGCGCGTAGTCGTCCCAGAGTTCCCTACATCAAGTATTTCACTTGGTTCTGTAAGGCCATCCCAGCCTTTTCCTTCAATCGTCACTTTATCTTCTGTTTGTTCAATAGAAACACCTAACTTACGAAAACAAGAAATCGTACTTAAACAATCTTCTCCTGGCAAAAATCCCTCTACTGTTGTTGTTCCTTCTGCGATCGCCCCAAACATAACGGCACGATGGGAGATTGACTTATCTCCAGGAACTTGAATGGTTCCATTTAATCCTACTTGTGAATGTTTCACAATTGCAGTACTCATCTTTTTCCTCCTACCTATCTTTTCAATCCCGAAACTAAAGCGACCATTTTATAAAATATACGTATCATACATCTCTTGATGCAGATGTATTTGAGCTCGTTCTCGGTCTTCTTCAGAACGAAAACTAAGCCGAAGAACCCCCATTATATCTTCACGCGTTTCTAAAATACGAATATTCGTTAAACTTATTTGATTCTGAGCAAGTATACCTGTCACATCTGAAATCACACCAGGATGGTCAGGTACATCAACAAATAAATCATAAAAAGATGGGATTGCCCCTTTTTTCCGTACAGGTAATCCATCTCTAAAATCTTTTGCTTCTTGAAAATATGTAAATATAGCATCTCCACTTTCTTCTTCAATCATAGCCTTCACACATTCCATTTCACGACTCCATCCTTCAAGTAGTTGCAATAAACTATCCTTATTATGTAATAGGATATCTCTCCACATCGTAGGATTGGATGAAGCAATACGTGTAATATCCCTAAAACCTCCAGCAGCTAACCTCGAAACAAGCGGGTCTTCTCCCTCTATTTTTGCGATTTGGTGAACAAGGCTAGCCGCAATTACATGTGGAAAATGACTAATAGCTCCCGCTAAGCGGTCATGCTGGGAAGCTGTTAGTTCGATAAACGTTGCTTTCGTTCCTTTTAACCAATTTTGTAACTGGATAACGGCTCGTACATCCGTCCCTTCTGCTGAGGTCAAAATGTAAAAGGCGTTCTCAAATAAATGGGGTCTCGCTGCTTCTACACCACTTTTATGCGACCCAGCCATTGGGTGCCCACCGATAAAGGTGACTTGTTTTTGTTGTAAATGTTTAGCCTTATTAACAATACGTTCTTTCGTGCTCCCAACATCGGTGACAATCGCTCCAGCTTTTAATGGAAACTGTGCAATCTCTTGTACCAGTTGCTCTGTTTTTAAAACGGGTGTAGCAAAAATAATTAAGTCCGCTCCATCAACTCCTTCTCTTAATGAAGGTGTCGCTTCATCAATCACTTTTAATGATAACGCTACTTTTAATTGTTCACCTGAAATATCGTAGCCTCGAATGTGTACATCATGCTCTTTTCGAATAGCAAGTGCGATGGATCCACCAATGAGTCCAAGGCCTACGACAAATACCGTTCGCTTCATGCTGTGCTCCCTTCCCTGTGTTAAGAAAAAACGCCCTTTATAAATGAAGCAACTAAAAAAAGTACAAATAAACCTTTTCCATGCCGCGATTAACTAAAAATGGCAATCCTCTATGAGTAACCCCTGATAGCTGGCTTTTGGATGTGGAATACTTTTCATACCAATAGCAGCGGCTTTGTTCATTACTTCGAGGGCACTGAAAAAGAAAACGCTTTTCCAGTGCCCTCACCCATCATGAAAGACGATTTTCCTTCGACTTCTTATTGTCCAACTGGCTTTGAAGTCAACATCTCTTCTAACACAGTGAACAACTCTTTATTTTCTTCTTCAGTTCCAACTGAAATTCGGACGCACGTTGGAAAACCTAGCGCCTGACCTGATCGAACAATAAATCCTTTCTTTAGTAAAAAGTCAAAGATCTCATCACCCGGTCGGTTAAAATCAATTAAGATAAAATTCGTTTGCGATGGGTAATAGTTTAAGGCATGCTGCTTGCAAAACTGTTCAAACTGTTTCAAAGCTTCGGTATTTTTTTCAACACAACTGGATATAAAGGCATCATCTTCAAGTGCTGCAACTGCTGCCACATGAGCAAATGTCGTATTATTAAATGGTGGCCTTACAGGGTCAATAAGTGAAATTAACGATGGGTTAGCGACTCCATACCCAATCCGTAGTGCAGCTAGACCATAAGCCTTTGAAAACGTACGTAAGACCATTAAATTATCGTACTTTTCCAATAACGGTAATGTTTCTGGGTAGTCCTCTACTGTAACATATTCATAATAAGCTTCATCTGAAACAACAAGAACATGTGAAGGAACACGTTCTAAGAAGCTAACAAATGCTCTTTCATCAACATATGTACCAGAAGGATTATTTGGATTACACACCCAAACAATTCGAGTATTGTCATCAATCGCCTCTAACATCGCATCCAAATCATGAACACCATTTACTGAAGGTACTTCCCGAACTTCAGCACCTTCTATCGTTGCATTTAGCTTGTACTGCGAAAAGGTAGGATCGGCAGTGACCGTATTTGTTTCAGGACATAAAAATGCTCGGCAAAGAAATTGAATAACTTCATCTGACCCATTACCAAACACAAGTTGGTTCTCATTTACACCAATTTTAGCTGCTACCTTTTCTCTAATTACTGCTGCATATCCATCTGGATAAACCGCTGTTTGAGTTGCTGCTTCTTGAATCGCTTTTGCTGCATTCGGCGATGCACCATATGGGTTTTCATTTGATGCAAGCTTGACAACTTTCGCAAGCCCTAACTCTCTTTTGACTTCCTCAATTGGTTTACCAGGTTTGTAAGAAGGTAAGCCGTGTAATTGTGATTTTGCTTTCATAATAACACCTCATCCAATAAAAAATATGCATCTATCTATTATGTTACGACGAAATGAGCGAAGTGACAAACTTTTTTATTTCATAGAGAGCTGAGTTCCTTGTTTCCTTATTTTTTAATGCTTCTTCCCTCTCTCCAATAACCGCCACTAATGCACTACCTACAACAACACCATCAGCATGTTCTCTCATCACCTTCACTTGTTCGTTCGAAGATATGCCAAATCCAACAGCTGTAGGAATCTTACTTGCTTCACGTACCGTCTTTAAAAAATCATATACGCGTGGATCAAGTTCATTACGAACACCCGTAACCCCTAAAGATGAAACACAATATAAAAATCCTTTTGACCGTTCTGCAATTTTTAACATTCGTTGCTTAGAGGTAGGAGCAACGAGCGAAATGAATGACAAATGATGATCCTCACAAAGTTGAGCTAAATGCTCACTTTCTTCATATGGAAGATCAGGTACTAACAATCCGTCGATCCCTAACTCAGCTGCTTCATTAACAAATCTTTCTTCCCCATACTGTAATAATGGATTAAAATACGTAAAAATAATGACCGGGATCGTTAACCCACTTTTTCTCATTTGCGGTACTAGCTTTAAAGCTTTTTCTAAAGACATACCGCCTTTTAAAGCACGCTTTGATGCAGCTTGAATCGTAGGTCCGTCAGCCAAAGGATCCGAATACGGGATTCCTAGCTCTAAAATAGTAGCACCAGCTTCTTCTAATGCTAAAGCTATTTCAATTGTTGCTTCAGCTGAAGGATCTCCAGCTGTAATAAACGGGATAAACAATGATTGATTAGTACTTGTAGCAGCTTCCATTCGCTTATTCGCCATGTATATCACCTCTAAAACGCTTCATTAATGTGTGTACGTCTTTGTCACCTCTACCTGATAAACAAACGAGAAGTGAATCATCTAGCGTTAACTCTTTTGCACGCTCAAATGCTTTTGCTAATGCATGTGCCGATTCAATCGCTGGTATGATCCCCTCTTTCTCCGATAACAATTTTAATGCATCTAATGCTTGTTGATCACTAACAGCCTCATAAGAAACTCTTCCACTACTCGCTAAGTATGCATGTTCTGGACCTACACCTGGATAATCAAGCCCTGCAGAAATCGAATAGGGCTCCGTGATCTGTCCAGCTTCATCCTGTAATAAATACGTTAGGGAGCCGTGGATTACTCCTTTTCGGCCATGTGTCATTGTTGCAGCATGTTGATCTGTATCAACCCCCATTCCTGCTGCTTCCACACCGATTAGCTTAACAGGATCCTCTAGGAACGGATAAAACATCCCGATTGCGTTACTTCCTCCGCCGACACAAGCTACAATTTCCGACGGCAGTTGTCCTACTCTTTCAACAAACTGCTTTTTCGCTTCGTCTCCTATAATACGTTGAAAATCTCGAACCATCTTTGGGTAAGGATGTGGCCCCACGACCGAGCCAATTAAATAAAACGTGTCTTCGGCATTGGCCACCCAATAACGAATCGCTTCATTTGTTGCATCTTTTAATGTTTGACTGCCTGATGTTGCCGGTACGACTTCCGCTCCTAATAATTCCATTCGAAAAACGTTCAGAGCTTGTCGCTCCATATCTTCTGCACCCATAAACACTTTACATTCAAGTCCAAACTTAGCTGCAATCGTCGCTGAGGCAACCCCATG
The DNA here is from genome assembly GCF_000787375.1 of Halalkalibacter okhensis. GTDB lineage: Bacteria > Bacillota > Bacilli > Bacillales > Bacillaceae_D > Halalkalibacter > Halalkalibacter okhensis. Next base: position 71,887 of record NZ_JRJU01000010.1, read on the forward strand.
CTGCCCCGCTCCTGTTTCTGCCACGATTTTTGTCTTTCCCATTCTTTTGGCTAACAGTGCCTGACCCATCGCATTATTAAGCTTGTGCGCTCCCGTATGTAAGAGGTCTTCTCGTTTCAGATAAATTTTGGCTCCTCCTAAAGATTGACTCAAATTTTCCGCATAAGACAAAGCCGTCGGTCTACCAGCATATTCTTGTAAATGAGTAAGGTACTCTTTGGCAAACGAGTCATCTGCACTCGCTTCATCTAATGCCTGTTCTAGTTCTTCAATGACACTCATTAACGTTTCAGGGACATACTTCCCACCGAAATCACCGAAGCGCCCCCGTTTATCTGGGTACGTTGTTGTCATATTGCTTCACCCTTTCTTCTAGCTGCCTTATTAGGTCTCTTGATTTTTGTCCATTTTCTTCAATTCCACTCGATACGTCGACACCATCAGGGGAATATTGTAAAACTTCTTCCACATTCTCCGGACGAATGCCTCCAGCAATAAAGACCGGTACACCTTGACGCTTCCCTTCATCTAAATATTGAGGTATATAGTCCCAATCAAATGAGACTCCACTTCCTCCCCATTGACCTTGCACCTTACAATCAACGATATAACCTGAGACAACGCCTTGATAGCTCTCCATTCGTTTAATCGCATCTTGCTTATGATGGATCGCTTTCCATATCGGCAAATCAACTCGACTCTTTAACTCGCTTAGTTGCTCAACTGATTCATTGCCATGACATTGAATCACGTCAATAGGGAGATCCTTAATTGCAGCTATGATCGTTTCTATTGACTCATTAACAAAAAGAGCAACAAGTTTTTTATCATTGAAATTTCTATGTTCACTAAGCCACTCTTGTACTTGCTTTCTTACAACCTGCCTTTTGCTCTTAGCAAATACGAAACCTATATAATCAGCACTACTTGAAAGTGTCACCATCGTATCGTGTGCGGAATGATTCCCACATAATTTAAGAAGAGGCTGCAACGCTTTCTCCTCCAAACAATGCATGAATTCCTTTTTCAGGACTTTCCGCTCTCATTAATGATTCTCCTACTAGTACACCTGCTGCCCCTACGTTTTTAACACGTTCAATATCAGCACTTGTATGAATGCCGCTTTCGCTAACAAATAAACTACCATCAGGAATAAGTGTGGCCATTTCCTCCGTTTGTGTTAGCGATGTTTCAAATGTTTTTAGATTTCGATTGTTAACTCCGATAATTTCCGGAGCAAAACAAGAAAGGAGTTCAACTAATTCCTCTTTTGCATGAACTTCAACTAAACATTCAAGTCCAAGACTATAGGCGTAATCATATAATGCCTTTAACTCTTTAATCGGTACCGTTCCTACAATCAAAAGCATAGCATCAGCACCCATGTTCCGCGTCTCATCAACTTGCTTTTTATGAATGATAAAATCTTTTCTCATTACCGGAAGGGCAATTTCTTTTTTTATCGTAGAAAGATAATCGCGGTGACCTTTAAAATAAGTAACATCTGTTAAAACAGAAATCGCATCGGCTCCACCTTTTTCATACCCTTTTGCAACCTCCACTGGGTTGAAATTTTCACAAATGATCCCTTTAGAAGGAGACGCCTTTTTCACTTCGGCAATAAGACCTGTGGATCGATTTGAATTGCTTAATGCTTTATATAAAGAAAACTGAGGCACTTCTACATATTCGGGCAAGATTAATTGCTCAATTTCTTCACGCTTCGTTACTAATATTTTCTCAAGCATATTGCTGTTTCTCCTTTTGCAATGATTGATAATGACGATATACAACACCTGATTCAATTGCATGTTTAACTTGTTCTACACCTTGTTGGATAGACTGAACTTTATTGGTTGTATACAAAGCAGCAGCGGCATTGAATGTTACAATACCTGTAGCTGAATCGTTTGCTTCTGCCTTTAAGATCTTCTTAATTAACATCGCACTTTCATGTGGCGAGCGTACTTGAATCTCCTCTAATGTACCACGTTTTAAGCCAACGTCTTCAGGCGAAATTGTATAGATTAATTGATCGTCTCCATTGATTTCAATCACTTTTGATGTCGTAGTTATTGATAATTCGTCAAGACCTTCACCACCTGTAACAAGGAGCGTCTTTTTTGTCCCCAGCCTCACTAATGTTTCTGCAATTTTTTCGCAAATTCATGATCGTACACGCCAATTAGTTGGTGATTTGCTCCAGCTGGATTCGTAATCGGGCCAAGCAAATTAAAAATGGTGCGAAATCCTATTTCCTTTCTTGGTGTAAGTGCATGCTTCATGGATTGATGATAAAGTGGTGCAAACAAGAAACAAAGATTAGAATTTATTAGCGCATTTCTAGCTTCTTCTTTTGTATGCTGTGTTGGAATCAAGAGTTCTTCTAATACATCCGCACTTCCACTCTTGGAAGAAACGGCACGATTTCCATGCTTTGCAACGGGTACGCCCATGGCAGATAATACAATCGCAGAAGCTGTTGAGATATTAAACGTACTTAAATCATCTCCGCCTGTTCCGCAAGTATCAACTACAGAGATATCATTGGTATCTAAACGGAGGGCATGAGCACGCATCGCGCGAGCAAATCCAGTCATTTCATCAACGGTTTCACCGCGGAAACGCATGAGTGTTAAAAGGCTCGCAATTTGACTAGGTGTTGCAGCACCTTGCATGATCTCATTCATTGTTTGCTCGGCTTCTACTTCCGTCATTGTGTGTCCATTCATACATGAACGAAGAATGTCTTTAAGCATGAGTGGTTACCCCTTTCTCCCCAAACATTTTTTCGGCTAATTGTGCAGCTCGAATCAGTGCCTTTGCCTTATTTTGAGTTTCCTCGAACTCTTTTTCTGGAACAGAATCTGCAACGATTCCAGCTCCTGCTTGAATATAGGCTTTTTTATTTTTAATAACCATTGTTCTAATCGCAATACATGAATCGATGTTCCCGTCGTAACCAAGATAACCAATTGCCCCTGCATACACGCCCCTTTTCGTCGGTTCTAACTCCTGCAAAATTTCCATCGCTCGAATTTTTGGGGCTCCTGAAACGGTCCCTGCTGGAAAAGAGGCCATTAATGCTTCCAACGGTTGCGTCCCTTCTCTAAGTCGTCCAGTCACTTTTGAAACGATATGCATGACATGTGAGAATCGTTCAATTGCAAGCATGGTAGGCGTTTGAACAGTCCCATATTCTGCAATCCGACCGACATCATTTCGAGCTAAGTCAACTAACATATAATGTTCTGCGCGTTCTTTTTCGTCAGCTAATAACTCTTTAGCTAATTGCTGATCCTCTTCTTCATTTCGACCTCGTTTTCTTGTTCCTGCAATAGGATGAATTTCTACATGACCATCTTGCACTTGAACTAGTCTTTCTGGTGAACTCCCGACCACTTCCATCTCATCAAACTTTAAATAGAACAAATAAGGTGACGGATTAACCATTCTAAGAACACGGTACACTTCAAGCGCAGAAGCAGACACGTTCATTTCAAACCGCTGAGAAAGCACAGTTTGAAACACGTCCCCAGCTACAATATAATCTTTTATTTTCTCTACATCTGCTAAAAATGCTTCTTTTTCATAGTTAGAAGTAACATGTTCAAACGACACTTCTTCATCCGTATTAGGAATGTTTTTTAGCATTAATGCATTGACTGGTTGTTCTAATAATGAAGAGATCCGCTTAATTTCTGTTCTAGCGGCGTGATACGTATTAACTAATGATTCTTCTTGGGTTGGCCTTGCGTGAACTAATACGGATAATTCTTTATTTTGATGGTCATAGGCAATCAACGTTTGACAAAATAAAAATTGATAGTGAGCTAAACGATTGATTTCGCTACTTGTTGCAAGAGTCGGTTCAATTGTCTCGATGGCATCATAACTCATATACCCTACTCCACCACCGCGAAAAGGAATGGGAATATCTAATGGCTGCACATTAAGAAAAGTCATTGTTTCCTCAAATGCTTCTTGAAAGGATTGCTTTTCAAGAACGATATCACGATGTTTTGAATAGGTTCGATACACTCCATGTTCCTCAACTAATTCAAACATAGGATTTAATCCGATGAAAGAATATCTAGACCATGATGACTGTTCATCTCTACTCTCTAATAAAAATGAAACTTGATCTCCTAATTGATGAACAATTTGTACAGGCGTCAAACCATCAGCAAAAAATCGTTGAAAAACTGGAATGGTATTATAGGTTTCTGCTGCTTTTTCAAACTCTAAAAAAGTTGGGGTTATCATTTGCAATCACTCCTTAATGGGAATGAATGAAATGAGTGGGAGGGGCATGGGGTATAGCCAACTAACCTAAAGGGGTACTTTAGATTTGGCTACTTTTATAATATTAAAACCTCCTAAACAAACAGCGTTTAGGAGGTTTATAGATAGACGTATCCCTCAACTAAACTCAGCTCTCCTCAACTCAATCTCATTCTCTACTAATCTAAATATTCATTCTTTTTAAACTAAATTATAACTATACTAGGCTCGAAGAAATTCTATTTTCTTCATCTCATCTGCCCCTAGTCTAACCTTTTCCTAATCGTTCGTCAAGGCTAAATCAGGTCGAAGTTTTATTGCTTTACGCAAATAGGCATGTGCGATTTCTTCTTGAGCGATATCGGTATTGACTGTCATTAATACTCGAATACAAAGTGGCAAACTACCTGGAACAGGAATTTCCTGCGCACACACAACGGGTACATATGACCAACCATCAAATTCTCTTAATACTTTGGCCGGAAAGGCTGCTGTCACATCCTCTGTGACTGTAAAAAGGACTTGAGCTACACTATTTGGGTCAATGTGATTCGTTGTAATTAATACTTGAACAAGCTCCTTTGAAGCTTCAACAATCTCACTCTCCGTATTTGCTTCAATTGTAATAGCTCCACGTATTCCTCTAACCATTGTTTTCCACCTCCATCTGTTCAACTAGTAATTGTTCAATGATATTAGGTGGAACCTCGACTAATAGCGCCTCTTCAATCTCTCGTAGTAAAACCATTCGAATCGTTCCTGATTCTGCCTTCTTATCATTTTGCATTTTTGTCACGAGTCTAGAAACATTTAGTTTGTTTGAGATTCGCGTTTTATAGCCTAGTCGCTTGAACCATGCTTCATATTTTTTTACGTCTAAGTCTATTTCAAAGATCTTTTCACTAAGTTTTAAGGCAAAAATCATACCGATCGCAACAGCTTCACCATGAGTTACAACTCCGTAACCTGATTCCGCCTCAATCGCGTGGCCAAGAGTATGGCCAAAATTTAAATAAGCTCGCACACCAGACTCCAATTCATCTTCTGCAACTATATCAGCTTTAACAGCAAGAGACTTCTCTAACATTTGATTCACTAACTCTAGTGGAAGTTCCTCAAACGACGTAACTTCTGCTTGTAACCAGTTCAAAAATGAGTTATTACGAATAAACCCATGTTTAATGACTTCAGCAAACCCAGAACGCCATTCTTGCTCTGGTAACGAATAAAGAGCCTCCGTATCATAAAAGACCGCTTCTGGTTGATGGAAACTCCCAACCATATTTTTTCCCAGTGGGTGGTTAATAGCTACTTTGCCTCCAACACTACTGTCATGAGCAAGCAATGTAGTCGGAACTTGTACAAAACGGATACCGCGCATATATGTAGAAGCTACAAAGCCTGCTAAATCACCAACAACTCCACCGCCTAATGCGACGATAACCGATTTTCTATCTAGTCTACTTTCCAACGCTTTTGTCATAACCTGTTCGTAAACCTCAAATGACTTGGAAGCTTCTCCGCTTTTAATAACCGTTGTGTAAATAGGAAGCTTTTCATGAAAGCTCCCTACTATATCATCTAAATAAAGCGGAGCAACAGATGAATCCGTAATAATGAGTACAGATGAAATAGGACTTGTCAAAACGGATTCCATCATTTCGCCAATCTTTGAACGTAATCCGCCATCAATATACACTTTATACGTTTTTGACTTCACTTCAATTAGAACGTGATTCATTAAAACTCCCTCGCTTTTGCTTGGTGACGGTCTACATTTTCTAAAATCGTGCCCATTTGATCTTGTCCGAACGTTTCAAGCAACGCATTAGCAATTTCCCAAGCGATGACGGATTCAGCCACAACAGAAGCAGCTGGAACCGCACAACTATCAGAGCGCTCAATGCTCGCCTCGAATGGTTCTTTTGTGTCGATGTCAACACTTTGAAGAGGTTTATATAACGTAGGGATTGGTTTCATTACCCCACGCACAACAATTGGCATCCCAGTTGTCATTCCACCTTCTAATCCGCCTAAGCGATTTGTTTTTCGACTATAGCCTTTTTCCTCATCCCAGGTGATTTCATCATGCACTTGACTTCCTGGAAGATGTGCTGCTTCAAAACCAATTCCAATCTCGACACCTTTAAAAGCATTAATGCTCATAATTGCAGCCGCTAACTTTCCATCAAGCTTACGATCATAATGAACATGACTCCCCAATCCAATAGGGACATTTTCGACGACGACTTCCACAATCCCACCGATTGAATCGCCGTCTTTTTTGGCTGCATCAATTGCCTCCATCATTTTCACGCTAGCTTCTTCATCTAAACAACGCACCTGTGAGGCTTCTGAACGATTTTGTATATCTTCGACAGAATCATAGTGAACATTTTCTGCTTTCACTCCACCGATTTCAAGAACATGTCCCCCTACTTTTATCCCAAAAGCAGCAAGGATCTTCTTCGCTACAGCACCTGCAGCCACTCGCACAGTTGTTTCTCGAGCAGACGAGCGTTCTAATACATTCCGCATATCTCTGTGGCCATATTTTATCGCTCCATTTAGGTCAGCATGTCCTGGACGCGGTCGGGTTAATTTTCGTTTCACTTCTTTTTCTTCTTCTTCATTAAGTGGTTCTGCACCCATAATTTTTGTCCAATGTGTCCAATCTTTATTCTCAACTACTAAAGCGATAGGTGCACCTGTTGTTTTCCCGTGACGAACTCCACTTACAATTTGGACTTGGTCCTTTTCTATTTGCATCCTTCTGCCACGACCGTATCCTCCTTGTCTGCGGGCTAAATCTTCATTAATATCACTTGCGACCAACTCAAGTTGAGCTGGTACTCCTTCAATAATCGTCGTGAGTTGTGGACCATGTGACTCACCAGCTGTTAAATATCTCATCTCGACTCCTCCAATTTCAAAAACACTTTTCTCTTTATCGCTTTTATGCGTTAAATTATAACATAGTTTATAGAGTGCTGTCTCAAAAAATTTAGACAATTTCGTTATTATTTAGACATTTTATCAAACAAAGCTTCATTCGTCTAAGAAAATATTTATAGCTCTATTTTTAAAAAGTTATACTTTTTTATAAAAAAACGTATCTTCAGGTTCAAATTGATACAGTGTTGGATTAAAGATTTGCTCAGTACTACCAACAAATAATACACCACCTGGCCTTAGTGCTTGACTAAATTTATGGTAAAGTTCATGCTTTGCTTCCTCTGTAAAGTAAATCATAACATTACGACAAATGATTAAATCAAATTGATTAGCGAAGCGGTCAGCAAGTAAATTTTGCTGCTTAAATTCAACTGTTTTTTTTATTTCCGCTTTTACTTGATAGCCCATTGGTACTTTTTCAAAATACCTTGGTACCATCTCTGCCGGAACTTCTTTTAAAGAACGTTCTGGATACAACCCAAGTTTAGCGCGGTCAAGAATGGCACGATCTAAGTCCGTTGCTAATATGGATACATTGGTTAACGGCATAAACTTCGACATGATCATTGCTAACGTATACGGCTCTTCCCCTGTAGAACAGGCAGCACTCCAAAGCTTTAACCTTGAATGATTTTGTAACAATCGTGGAAGGATCTTCTTTTCGAGCACTTCCCATCTCTTTGCATTACGATAGAACTCAGATACGTTAATTGTCATGCGGTCAAGAAACTCGTTAAATAGATTCTCATCACCCGTCATCGCTTGGTAAAATGATTGAAAATCTGGATACCCTCTTTTGTTTCGTAAAGATTCCAATCGTCGTTTCATTTGCGCCTCTTTATACAAAGACAAATCGATCGCAGTTTTCTTTTTCACATGTAAAATAAATTGCTCATAGTCCTGATTCATATATGTAACCTCTCGTTAAGTAATGGCTTAATCATACGATGTATGACTGAAAAATGCTATGATAATTTATAAATTAAGACTAGCAAACAGATGATTTAAATTAAAAAGACTACCTATTTTTATTCACAAAAAAAGCTCATCCAATAGGACGAGCTTTCTACAGCGCTTACATTATACCCACTTATTAACTTCTTTTTCATAGTTATTAAGTTCTTGTTCATTAAAGAAAAGAGAAATTTCTCTTTCTGCACTAGCTTGTGAATCTGATCCATGGATCACATTCATCGATACTTGTACACCATAATCTCCACGAATGGTTCCAGGCGCAGCTTCAGCAGGATTTGTTTGACCCATCATCGAACGAGCCGTTGAAATCACATTCTCGCCTTCCCAGACCATAGCAAAAACAGGCCCTGATGTAATAAAGCTAACTAACTCTCCAAAGAAAGGACGTTCCTTATGTTCACCGTAGTGAGTTTCAGCCAATTCTTTTGAAAGCGTCATTAACTTTGCCCCTACTAAAGTAAAACCTTTCTTTTCAAAACGCGATACAATCTCACCAATTAAATTACGTTGCACACCATCTGGCTTAACCATTAAATATGTACGTTCCATTTGTTGATCGCTCCTTAGAGTATGTAATAAAACCACTATTAGTATAGCAAATATCTAGTACGCTCACAATATAACTTGTGAAATATTTCAAAGAAAACACTTCCATTTCCAATTCATTAAGGAAACCGCTAGATAAGAATCGTTAGTAAAAGGGCACTGCCAAAGATCCTGATCGACCTTTGACAGTGCCCTTTTATTAAAATTTACGTTTACCGATATAGGCAGCAATTTCTCTTAAGTATGTTTTTTCTTCCGTATCAGGTAATCTTTCTAAAGCTTGGTAGGCTTTTTCTAAGTATTGATCACTAATTGAGATTGAATATTCAATTCCCCCTGATTTCTTAATCGCTGTTAAGATCGGGGATACATCAATATCTTCAGGATAATTTGTAGCAAGCATCTCTTTAATCAGCTGTCTAATTTTTATATCATTATGCATCGCATAAAGAGCAGGTAATGTTACATTTCCTTGGCGCAAATCTCCACCAGCTGGCTTTCCTAATTGTTCTTCTGTCCCCACGAAATCTAATATATCATCAGTGATTTGAAAAGACATCCCAACATTGTAGCCAAATTGATACAGATTTCTTTGAATGTCTCTATCTGCATTAGCAGCAAGAGCTCCTAACTCACAACTAACGGCAATTAATAACGCTGTTTTTCGTTTAATTCGTCTCAAGTATACCCGAAAATGTTGTCCCCAATTGTACTGATCTTTAATTTGTTCAATTTCGCCTAGACACATTTCGACCATCGCATTCGATAAAATTTGATGGATTTGCGGGTTCGCAAAGAACGTTGATGTTTCTAAGGCTTTGCCAAAAATAAAATCTCCTGTATACATCGCTACACGATTATCCCATTGAGACTTAATGGTTTTTTTCCCACGCCTAAGTTCAGCATCGTCTATCACATCATCATGAACAAGTGAACCCATATGAATCAATTCAAGCGGGACAGCAATATGCTTTAACTTATTGATATCATATTGTCCAAATCTAGCTGCTAGCAAGACAAAAACAGGACGAATTCTTTTTCCACCTGCTCTAAGCAATTGTGTTGCAGCCTCTTGTAACACTTCATTCTTTGCTAAAACGGTCTCTTCAAGTTCTTTTTCAATAATATTAATATCTGATTGAAATTGCATATAAATTTCTGCTAGTTTCATGTCGTCCACCTTATATCGTAAGACGATGTCAAATCGTCCACTTAGTGTTCTTTCTTACTCACTTTTAACCTCATCCCAAATATGTAACTTTTTAATGGGCTGAGATAAATAATTCATTTGATAAAGAAGGTCAAAGTAATAAGACAATCCTTCTTGTTCCTTTTGACCAAAATCATTACAAAGCTTTTGAAAATAGTGATCCCAAAACACCTTATCGCCACCATGTGTTTTTAAAATATCAGCTATCATTGGCTGATAGTTTTTCGATTCACTTTCTAATTTGCTTTGCAAAAACGACCGATAAATAAGTCCTACTAAGCTAGGATGATCACGCAATGTTTCATTTCTCACCGCAAATACAGCGAACGTCATTGGCAACCCTGTTTGCTCATACCAAAGTTCGCCCAAATCATAATGATAAAGAGACGTTGTATACTCACGTCTTGCCACAATCGCGTCGTCACCAATTAAGAGACACGCATCATGGTCGTGTAACATACTTTTGACATTTGGATTCATCGTAGTATAGGAGATTTGCAACGAATGAAAGTGCTCCAAGACTATTTTTAAAAGATGGACAGAAGAAGCAGAGCTCCATGTTAAAGCCACTTTCTTCCCATTTAACTCATGTAATGGTACCTTCGAGAATAGAAAGATGGAATTAACCGCACCATATGAGGTAACAGACAAATTGGGAAGCAACGTATATCTTGTCGCATTTTCTGCATAAGCAAATGAAGAAATCCCACCAATATCAATTCGTCCCTTAGACATTTCGTTATTTAATTGTGCAGGAACTTGGGGAACAAATCGACAATTATGCTCAATAAGCTTCTGTTTATCTAAATGATAAAAAAACGGTAGAATATTTGTATAGGAAATCTCACCAATAACGACACTCATCTTTCTTCCCCCCAACGTGTAAATAACTCATGCTCTACACCTAAACTATCTAGTGCCTTGCCAACAAGAAAATTCACTAGATCATCCATTGTCTTTGGTAAATGATAAAACCCAGGCATTGCAGGCAAAATCTTAGCTCCAACTTTTGAAACTCGTAACATATTTTCTAAATGAAGCTGATTTAAAGGGGTTTCCCTTGGGACTAATACAAGTTTACGACCTTCTTTTAACATAACATCAGCCGTACGTTCTAGCAGATTCCCCGAAGCACCATGAGCAATCCCTGAAAGGGTCCCCATCGAACACGGAATGATGATCATTCCATCATTTTGGTAAGAACCACTAGCAATTGGCGCTCCATAATCATGCAAATGATGTGTGTGAAGTTCACCACCATATTTACCGAACAAATCTTGAATGACTCTATCTCGATCATCTATATTTAAAAGAAGTTCTTCTTGAAAAACACGCCACGCAGCTTCAGTTAATATTAAGTGTACTTTATATGATTCAGTTAAAAGCTGTTGAACTAAACGAACACCATAAATAGCTCCGCTGGCTCCTGTAATCCCGACCGTATAAATTCCTCTCATACTACTGCTTTCATTCATAGTAGTACATCTCCCATCGCAAAAACGAACATAACAATACTTAATATTCCGTTCATCGTGAAAAAGGCTACATCTAACTTGGACAGATCATCCTCTGAAACAAGAGAATGCTCATAAATCATAATCGCACCAGCTATAAGTACACCCATAAAATACAACCAACTAAGTTCAGTAAAGAAAAATAAGCCGAGAAAGCTTAGAAAACTAATAACATGCAGAAAACGAGCAATCTTTAATGCTCGTCCAATGCCAAAGCGGCTAGGAATAGAAAACAATCCATGTTCGCGATCATATTCTGCATCCTGAGTCGCGTAAATCACATCGAATCCAGCCGTCCATAAGGCAACCGCTAAAAACAAAAGAAGAGCCTCCCACGTTAATGTTCCTGTGGCACCAACCCATCCACCTAATGGAGCAATTCCGATTGTAACCCCTAGAACAATATGGCACATCCAAGTAAATCGTTTTGTGTACGAATAAATAACAAGAAAAAAGACAGCCACCGGTAGTAAATAAACGGCAAGCATATTTAGCTTAAAGGCTGCATAAAATAACAATCCGAATGAAATAATGATAAATAATAACACTTCTATTTTTGAAACTAACCCCGCAGGAATCGCTCTTGTTGCCGTCCTTGGGTTATGTTTATCTATCTGCTCATCAATCACTCTGTTCAATGACATAGCTGCACTTCTTGCCCCAACCATTGCTACTGTGATCCAAATCCATTGAGAGACCGTAGGCATTGTCCCATCAACAATATATGCACCCAACATTGCACCAAAAAAAGCAAATGGCAAAGCAAAAACGGTGTGCTCAAATTTAATCATTTCTAAGATGATTTTCAACTTTCTAATCACGAAATATCTGCTCCAATTCTGCTAGTTTCCAACTGATTTTTTCCCTAAATGCATTGCTGCTACTCCACCGGAGTAAGGTTTCACTTCTACATCTACAAAACCCGCCTCACGAAACATTTCTGCCAACTTATCGCGATTTGGAAATGACATAGTTGATTCTTGAAGCCACGAATACTCTTCATAACTCTTAGCAAATAGCTTTCCAAATAACGGCATAACTTGACGAAAATAAAAAAAGTATAACTGTTTAAATACGGGAATGGTTGGTTGAGACGTTTCTAAACAAACAACGGTTCCACCTGGCTTTACTACACGATGCATTTCTCGTAACACCTTCATGTAATTCGGAACATTTCTTAAACCGAAGCCAATCGTAACAAAATCAAAGCGATTATCTTCATACGGAAGGTCCATCGCATTGCCATGACGTAAGTTTACTTGAGCCAGCTTCTTTTCCTCTATCTTCTCTTGGCCAATTTTCAACATATTTTGACTGAAATCAAGCCCTTCTACATGTCCTTTTGGACCAACCTCTTCCCCTAAGGCAATGGCCCAATCTGCTGTTCCACAACAAACATCAAGTGCTTGATCGCCCTTTTGAACATTCATCCTTCTCATTGTATCCTTACGCCAAGCTTTATGACGTTGGAAGCTAATAACTGAGTTCATAATATCGTATTTTTTATAAATGGATTCAAAAACTTGATGGACTCGTTCTTCTTTCGTTTGTGTCATCTTGCTCACCCTTCTTCTGCTGCAATTTCTTGATATCGCGAATGCCCTAATAAATCATCGACGTGTTCAATAATAAAGTTCTCAAAAGTGTTAAGCTCTTTGCTATTTGTTAATAGCCTGTCTTTCACATCTTCTATCCTTCGTTCAACACTTTGAAGCTTATCTTCCCCAGGTGATCGCTCAGATAGAATCGCTTCTATGAGAACACTTTCTTTTCCATTTAACCATTCAGTTTTTTCACGAACAAGTTTTTTTAAATAAAAGAAATCTCTTATAACAGCTTTCCAGAACGGCTGTTCAAAATAATTTGCCATTTTTTGCATAAGGGCTGATTCAATTTGTGCCGTAGTTTGTTCCAGGTCATCATACTTCACATTTGTTAGATCATATAAATTCATTTTTGACTCATTAATTTCTTGAATAGATTGTCCATAGATCCGAATCATAGGAACATGCTTTTTTTCCGCTAGCAAAAAATAGAAAAGGCTAACATAGTAGTCACCTGCAAGTACGGTTAGCTGTCGGTTTTTTCGCAACTCGTCAGAAGTAACTGGATGAAGGGAGACCTCATCATGCATATCGAATGCAGCTTGAAGTAATAATGCTGAAATCGTGAACATTTTTGCTTCTGTATTTGGCAATCGCTCATTCATCATAGCTATTAAGAATCGAACCTTATCATCATCTATTTCTGGTTCAGGAACATACGATTGCAAATATAGATGCTCAGTTAAGCTATAAAAGCTCCTTTTGATTTCTTTAACTTTCTCATTAAACTTACTTTTGTTCATATAAAAATCCCCCAAATTCCGTCCTTCATTGTTGTAGTTGCCTATTTAAAAACCCCAATCATTATATCATAGGTTCTACAATAACCTATTATGTAAAAGTGTCATTCTTCCGTATCCATTGTTCCATGACTTGTTTGTATTATAGCCTTGCCTCGTACTTTTACAGCTGAGGTGTGTTCTGTAAATTGAGCGATCATCACTTCGCCTTTATCCAGTTTTTCAGAATGGTGAAACCGAGTATCCGATCCGCGTGTTAAACCAATCACATTCACACCGTTTTCTTTTGCTTTTATGACAAAAAATTCATTTTGATTACTCATCTCAACTCTCCTATTTTCACGTAATTCAATACTACCTATTCTAACATGATCTATCTTACCATGGATTAGAAATTTTCGCTTCTTGCTGCGCTAAAAAGTAAAGCCTCCAAGATGCTTATATTCAATAAGGTATACTGCCGATGTTAAACGATTTCAAATCAAGGCACTTCTAATAAATCTTAGCATAGACATGATTAATAAAGCAAAAAGAACCCCCTTTTTGAGGGGGCACTAAAGAAAGATTTGTTTCACCTTTTTCAGTGGCTTCGTTAGGGAGTTCTTTATGACATGGCATTTCACCTTTATAGGATAATGGCAATCAAACCACCAGAACCCTCATTAATAATGCGCTCTAATGTTTCTTTTAATTTATAGCGTGCATTTTCCGGCATTAGAGATAATTTTGCTGATATGCCTTCGCGAACAATCGAATTTAGAGATCTTCCGAATATATCTGAGTTCCAAATAGAAAGCGGGTTCTCTTCAAAATCCTGCATTAAGTAGCGTACGAGCTCCTCACTTTGCTTTTCTGTCCCGATAATTGGAGCGAACTCCGACTCAACATCGACTTTAATCATATGAATAGATGGAGCAACCGCTTTTAACCTAACTCCAAACCTTGAACCTTGGCGAATAATCTCTGGTTCATCAAGACTCATATCGGATAGAGCAGGAGCGGCAATTCCGTACCCCGTTTGTTTTACCATTCTAAGAGCATCAGCTACTTGATCGTACTCTTCTTTCGCATGAGCAAAGTCCTGCATTAATTGTAAGAGATGATCTTTGCCTCTAATCTCTACTCCAACCACTTCTTTTAATACTTGGTCATATAAATCATCTGGAGCATATAAGTCGATTTCAGCAATTCCTTGACCCATTTCAATTCCAGCTAAACGAGCATCGTCAATAAACTCATATTCAGTAAATTGACCGACAACGCGATCTACATCACGAAGCCTTTTAATATCTTTAACTGTCTCGCGGACAGATTCTTCATAGCTTTGACGTAACCAGTGATCTTCTCTTAATACCATAACCCAGCTAGGAAGATTCACATTCACCTCATGTACAGGGAACTCATACAATACCTCACGAAGCACATTATTAATATCTTGATCTGTCATGCTCTCAATACTCATTGCAAGACAAGGAATGTCATATTTTTCTGCAAGTTGCGTTCGAAGTTGCTCCGTGTCGGGATGATGTGGTCTGACACTGTTCACAACCATAATAAACGGCTTGCCAACTTCTTTCAATTCCTCTACGACACGTGCCTCTGATTCTAAATAATCTTGGCGTGGAATCTCACCAATGGACCCATCCGTTGTTACAACAACGCCTAAGGTTGAATGCTCCTGGATTACTTTTCTTGTTCCAATTTCAGCTGCTTCTTGAAAAGGAATAGGTTCCTCATACCATGGAGTGTTAATCATACGAGGCCCATGCTCATCCTCATATCCTTTTGCACCTGGTACTGCATAACCAACACAATCCACAAGACGAACATTTACATCCAACCCGTCGTCGACATGAATAGAGATGGCTTGATTTGGAACAAATTTAGGTTCTGTTGTCATAATGGTCTTTCCAGCTGCACTTTGCGGCAACTCATCTTGAGCTCTCGCTTTTTCTGATTCACTTTCAATATTCGGGAGAACGACTAGCTCCATAAATTTCTTAATGAATGTCGACTTCCCTGTCCGAACCGCACCTACAACTCCGAGATAAATATCGCCGTCAGTGCGTTCAGCAATATCCTTGAAAATATCAACCTTTTCCACGTGATCCCCTCCCGATCGAGTAAAAATTTGAGTCTCAACTACTTTCCGTAAACCTTTGACACTATCATATCTATGATGTTGTCCAAGGTTTATGACAACCTTTAATAGAAAGTAAGAAGATTCTCGTTTTTGGGCTACCGAGAAGGGGAAAACAAAAATGCCCCTTCCTCTGATATGTATATCAGCTTGGAAGGGGCTTTATGCCAATTAATTATAAAACTATAGCCCTGTTTTACTTTTCAGTGCCCTGTAAAACTATTGTTTTTATCTAAGCTGCATTGCATAAGTCGGTTCCCCATTTTCATCTAATACATAGGGAACACTTCGAAAAGGGACAAATGGTGTATGCTCGTATAATAACGACCTAATATCTTCGCCTTCTTCGAATGAATGATCATGCTCTTTAAGCATCATATTTAAATCGATTCGATAATCAATGATGATCTCACCATCATTTGTTAATAATAAAGGTAAATACGTATCATGATAAGGGCTTCTAATATGTGGTGGTTCATTGTAATTTAACGCTTCGTAATCAAGCTTAAAAAGACCTACATCAAGCATTTCCTCTATCGGAGCAAAACGATGCTTTCTCATATAATCATTTAATCGCTGTTGCAACTGCTGTATTTCTCGCTGTGATGTTAAATCTATTACTTTTATTCCTGGGTCCTCCTCTACGTTTACAAGGACATATTGAAATACGCCTCCATTCTCAAATGCAGTACCAGGTGGTTGTTGTAAATACCTTGGAACTAACTGATTAAAATCTATAATATACCTTTGATAAAGAGAGGTTGTTTCATCAAACGTACGTATAGGCAAGACACCCGTATCTGTTTGAAATTGTTCAACAGCATGCTGTACCGATTGCAATTGATCCGGATACGCAATCCGATTCTCAGCTCTTTGATCTTCTGGGAATAAGCAACCACTCAGAAGCACTAAGCTTATCAATAACATGACAAAAAAACATTTTTTCAATCTTTCCAACTCCTTTCTTATTTATAAAGTAGCCGTAGGCCCAACGATTACAATAAGAAAGACAATCCACCCTGAAATAAGCAAACATATAAACGAAAAGGCTAACACGAGTTTTTGAAGCCACCCTTTTAATTTTGCTCGACTAAAAATAGCTGTTCCTGCGGATACAAACATAAGCGCTAGCGCAAAAAAAGATATCCACATATTCATCATCGCTTGAGACACGATCTATCATCCTCCATATATCCTATTTGCCCATCACATTATAGCACAGCTTGTCCAAAATGTCGGTGACAGACTAAGGGCAAAAATTTTTTTATCGTTATAACACTGAATCCATTAATGTAAAAAAAGTTGGAGAAGTGGGGGCACACTTCTCCAACTTGACGAAACCCTTCGTCTAAAACACAGCCCTATAGTAATGTTCGTTCACTACAAGTATATGCATTAACCACTCATTTGCTTGTGGCTTTTGCCTACACAGGGTATTTATTTTTTATTGAACATTTTCGCAAGCGAAGCAAAGTCCATTGGCATATTATTCGTTGTAATAGCTTTGACAATTTGATCTTCTTTTTCTTTTGATACTGGTTTGTTTGCAAGCTTTGCAACTTGTGAAATTAGCTGTCTTACTGCCGCTTCATCTTTAAGATTTGTATTACTAACAGAATTAGCTAACTTTAGCAATTCGTCAGGTCTTACATTTGTCTTTTTTTGAATTTGGTCCATGAAAGATGAGTCATTATTTTGGAACATGATGCGCCCTCCCTCTTTCGTAATATCACAATATCATATGCGAGAAAGAGAAGAAGGTGCATAAGAGGCTTTAAAACCCAAAATCAAAAGGCACGAAAAAGGTGTTTCTTTTTCAGTGCCTTTCCTAACTATAAATCAATATTCAATTGCTCTACTTCATGCTTTTTCACTCTTCCCATAAGTCGTTCTGTTGCCTGTTCTGGTTTAAGCCCTTCAAATAAAACAGCATACAGTGCAGATGTGATCGGCATTTCAACTTGGAGTTTTTGTGACAACTCATAAGCTGCCTTTGTCGTTCTAATTCCTTCCACAACCATACCCATTGAGCTTAAAACTTCATCTAACGTCTTCCCTTGACCAATCATAAAACCTGCCCGAAAATTCCTAGAATGTACACTGGTACATGTAACAATAAGATCACCTAGACCGGAAAGCCCAGCAAATGTTAATGGACTCGCTCCTAGTTTCACACCAACACGAGCAATTTCAGCTAATCCACGAGTCATAATGGCAGCTTTTGTGTTATCTCCCATTCCAAGCCCATTTGTTAAACCACACACAAGTGCAATGGTGTTTTTAAGCGCGCCACCAATTTCAACTCCTACAAGGTCTGGATTTGTGTACACACGAAAATGTTGATTAATAAACAAGTCTTGAGCTAATTCTGAAGCCTCTGAACTTTTTGAAGATACAGTTACTGTTGTAGGCTGTCTTTGACTTACTTCTTCAGCATGACTTGGTCCAGATAATACCACAACATCTTTTAATAATTCAGAGTCTCCAAATTCTTCTTCAATCATTTCAGAAATTCGTTTATGGGTGCCAGGTTCAATTCCCTTACTAGCATGGATAATAGTAACAGGAGCTTTTAGTTCCTTTTTCATCTCTGTTATAGTCTCGCGAATAGCCTTTGTTGGCACGACTAAAAGAACAATTGTGACATCTTTTAACGTCTCCCGCAGTTCTTCATGCCCTGCTATTCGGTCAGAAAGAACAACATTTGGCAAGTATTTAGAATTTGTATGATGACGATTTATTTCTTCAATTTGTTCCTTACGTCTTGCCCAAATCTTAACTTCTAATTCATTATCAGCTAATACCATAGCTAAGGCTGTTCCCCAACTACCTGCACCAATTACAGCAACCTTAGTCAATCGACTCACTCCTTTTATGATTTCTGTCCGATTTTGCTTTCTGTGCCACCCAGCAATCGTTTTATATTCGTTCGATGCCTCCAAACAGATAGAAGCGCCACAACAATAGCTAGATAACCATAAATAACAGGATAACCATAATAATCAAGGAGAAAGAATGCAAAGATCGGTGTTAATATGACAAATAAAATCGAACCTAGTGAAACATATCTCGTTACTACAATACTTCCGATTGCAACGATACCAGCGAACAAAGCCGGAAAGAAGACAACCGTTGCTATTACTCCAATTGTTGTTGCTACCCCTTTACCACCTTTAAATCCATAATAAACGGGCCAATTATGACCTAGAATTGCCGCTAGACCAGCTAATGCTGGGAATAGACCGGTATCATCAGGTGCAAAAGTCACTCCAATCCATACTGCAACAATTCCTTTTAATACATCAAGAGCTAACACAAGCAACGCAGGTCCTAGTCCCAATACTCGCAATGTATTTGTTGCCCCTGCGTTTCCACTACCGTGTTGCCTGATGTCTACTTTTTTTATTTTTTTTGCAATAATATAACTAAAGCTTAACGATCCTAAAAGATAACCAATTAGAATAACAATGATAAGTCCAATTAAAAACATCATTCCATCCCCCGTTTCGTACACTCCTTCACCACCAAAGATGCTAATAAATAAAAGGGTTAGGTTACACTTTCCTTTTGCACCTATAAGCAGTGTTGGCTTCAAAAAGGGATCTTTCCCTTTTTGAAGAATTGTTACGCATTTTTCTTTCTAGCAAAAATTTTAATTGGGGTTCCCTCAAAATCAAATGTCGCTCTGAGGCGATTTTCTAGGAACCGTTCATAAGAAAAGTGCATTAATTCAGGTTCGTTTACGAAGAAGACAAATGTTGGCGGTTCTACAGCCACTTGAGTTACATAATTAATCTTAAGTCGCTTCCCTTTGTCTGTAGGCGTTGGATTCATTGCTACGGCATCCATAATCATGTCGTTAAGTACATTTGTCGGAACTCGTAGATGATGATTTTCAGATACTTTTTTGACCATAGGTAAAACCGTGTGAAGTCGCTGTTTTGTCTTAGCAGAAACAAACAAAATAGGTGCATATGTTAAAAACAGAAGCTCTTCTCTAAGTTTTGTTTCAAAATTCTTCATCGTTTTGTCATCTTTTGCTACAGCATCCCATTTATTCACAACAATAACTACTGCTCGCCCAGCTTCATGAGCATACCCTGCAATTTTTTTGTCTTGTTCGATTAACCCTTCCTCTGCATTGATAACAACTAGAACTACATTTGAACGTTCAATCGCTTTTAGGGAGCGTAGGACACTATATTTTTCAGTCGCCTCATACACCTTCCCTCGTTTTCTCATACCTGCTGTATCAATTAGAACATAGTCTTGATCATCTTGAGTGAACGGAGTATCAATGGCATCCCTTGTTGTACCTGGAATGTTACTTACGATGACCCGTTCCTCACCTAGCATTGCATTAACAATGGAAGACTTCCCTACATTAGGTCGTCCAATTAATGATATGCGAATCGTATCCTCATCATACGGATCTTCTTCTTCATCTGGAAAATGTTTAATAACATCGTCGAGTAAATCACCTAATCCTAATCCGTGAGATCCTGAAATCGGATAAGGGGTATCCATACCTAATGAATAGAACTCATATAATTCTTCTTGCATATCCGGATTGTCAATTTTATTTACTCCAAGAACGACAGGCTTGTCTGATCTAAATAATAGTTTCGCCACTTCTTGGTCCGCACCTGTAATCCCTTCTCGGCCATTGACAATAAAGATAATAACATCTGCTTCCTTAATAGCTAGTTCTGCCTGAGCTCGCATTTGAACTAATAATGGCTCATCCCCTAGTTCAATTCCACCTGTATCAATTAGATTGAATTCCCTGTTTAACCACTCACCCTTGCTATAAATACGATCACGTGTTACTCCAGGCATATCTTCTACAATTGCTACTCGTTCTCCTACTATACGATTAAAAATCGTTGACTTCCCTACATTAGGACGTCCGACTATTGCTACAACTGGCTTGGTCATAACGTCACAACCTTTCTATTTACTATGTAAAATCATCCATTTTTTCTTGCAACTTATTTATTTTACTTGATTTCTCCATTGTTGTCGACTTCTACTTTATGAACTTTGCTTCAACATTCCCGATTTCGGTTCTCTAATGACTACCTTTCCAAGGTAAGCAGAAACTTGCTTTAATCCCCAAACAACACTATAAAGACTTCCTACTACAGCAACTATATCAAAGAAGTAGAGACTACCAATACTATAGTCCATATAAAGGTGATGTTGCGTAACAAGACCCGTTAAAAGCTCTCCTTGAATCAGTCCAGAAAAGGCAAATAATAATCGATGCATAAATGTCGCAGCTAAGAAAAAGGAAATAATCGCCGTCATGATGCCAATCATCCAGCGACTATCAATGTATACGACAATTGGATCGAATATCATCATCATTTGAAAGCCCGCATATGCTGCTGCGATCGTAATGGAAGCTACATATGAATGAATCAAATTACATTTCTTTGCTTTATTTAGTTGCCAAAATAAATAGACGGAAAATAGAACATAAACCAAATAGACGGTTGTATTCGCAAAGACGAACGTTTTCGGTAGTAAAATAAAAAATAGTAGTAATGAGAACGCACTCCAAAACCTCGCTTTTGATTTTGACCAAAAAAAGGTGATTACGACCCAAAGTAACCAACCAAACCAATAAATAAACACACCTTCCATACTGTCACCTCCTTCCTTTTAAGTATCGACGAAGTGTAGTCGTTCTAACCATAAAATACATAGAAATAAAACATTGTGGGACATTAAAAACGATTTTTGATTCTTCATAAAAGGAGGGGGAAAATATGGGGAGAGATCGCCAAGAAAAGAAACTCAAAAAATCTGGCCGAGTTGAATCCGATCGAGACCAAAGTTTAGATTACGCAGGTTCTGCCAAAATGCAAAGTCCAAATCAAGCTAGACAAAAACAACGTCCCTAAGTAATCCGATAAAAACCCAATGATAAAAGTATGATTTCCACTTTTTTCATTGAGTTTTAAGCTATGAAGGAACCGTTGTTTTGTTTTAAGCCTGCTATGAGTGGGTTTCTCGTAGCAGGCGTGCAACTTGTAGAGCCATCTCTACTACCTCCCATTACTAACTGCACTTTTTCAGTGGGCACATGTAACACCTCCATTTTAATCCAATAAAAATCGGCAACCTATTAAGGATGCCGATTTTCATGGTATAAATTAGTTTCTATATTTCTTTAATTGATCTCCAATCATATCCCCAAGAGAGAATCCAGCTGAGTCTTCATCTTTTGAGGCTTCATAAGCTTGATAATCCGCGTCAGCAGACTCCTCTTCCTCTAATAAATCGCGAATACTTAAAGAAATTCGCTTTTCATCAATATTTACATCTAGTACTTTCACTTCAACCTTCTCACCTTCAGTTAATACTTCCGAAGGTGTGCCTATGTGGCGGTTCGCAATTTGTGAAATGTGAACTAACCCTTCTACTCCAGGAGCAAGTTCGATAAATGCACCAAATGAAACAAGACGCCTCACTACACCTTCAACGACATCACCTACTGAGACTTTTCCTGAATAGCTTTCCCATGGTCCAGGCAGCGTATCTTTAATAGATAATGAAACACGTTCACTATCTTCATCAACAGATAAGACCTTAACGTTGACTAGGTCACCTTCATTAACAACATCTGATGGCTTTTCAACCCGATGGTGTGCTAGCTGAGAAATATGTACTAAACCATCAACACCACCTACATCAACAAAAGCTCCAAAGTCTGTTAGGCGTTGAACTTTCCCTTCGACAACATCACCTGCTTTTAATGTTTGAAGAACATTACGCTTCTTCTCTTCTATTTCTTCATCTAAAACAGCACGTTGAGATAAAATTAGCTTGTTGTTTTCTTGATCAATCTCAGCTACTTTCAAGCGTAATGTACGACCTTTATAATCTGAAAAATCTTCAACAAAATGACGTTCTACTAAAGAAGCAGGAATGAATCCACGAACACCTACATCAACAACAAGTCCACCCTTTACTACGTCCGCTACTTCAACTTCAAGAATTTCACCAGACTCATATGCCTGTTGAAGCTCGTCCCATGCTTTCTCAGCTTGTACCGCTCGCTTGGAAAGGATTAGCTCATCATCCTCTAATTTTAGAACTTTTAATTCGAGCTCATCGTCAACTGAAAGAACATCACTAACTTTTTCTACATGCAAACTTGATAATTCACTGATTGGCACAATGCCATCTACTTTAAAACCTACATCGACAAACGCTTGTTTATCTTCGACTTTCGTCACTTTTCCTGATACGACATCCCCTACAGAAAAAGATCTCATTTCTGTTACTTCATTGTTCATTTCTTCGACCATTGACTTTTGCCTCCTTCAATCCCCGCAGTCTAGTAGCGGTACCTAACTATTATTTTAACTATCTTTCACGCTAGCGAAAGAAAAGTGATTACTATGAATTCATTTCGTGTTTTTCTATTAACTTTTTAATTTCAGCCATAATAACTGCAGTTGCTTCTTCAGCAGATGCCTTGTTCTCACGTAATCCACTAAAGTCAATTGGTGAACCGTACACCAACTTTAATGGCTTGAATCGTTGATAAGGACCAATAATGGCACAAGGAACAACAACTGCATCTGTCCGCAAGGCAAAAAAACCAGCACCTGCTAAACCTTTACTTAATTTACCATCTTTGCTTCTCGTTCCTTCTGGAAATAAGCCTATCATATTACCTTCTTTTAATATTTTCATGGCAGTACGAATCGCTTGCTTATCACTCATTCCTCTTCGAACAGGAAATGCACCTAACTTAGGGAGTAAACCTTTTAAAATTGGCTTTTCAAATAACTCTTGTTTTGCCATATAATGTAGCTGCCTTTTAATATAAGCTCCTAATAGAGGTGGATCAAAATTATGAATATGATTACAACAAAGAATGGTTGCACCCGCATCAGGAATGTTTTCTTTTCCGATCACTTCAACTTTATAAAAGGTTGAAAGAAAATTTCTGCTTACACTTTGACCAAATTGATAAATCCCCATCTTATCTTGCCCTCTCTTTTGCTAGCCCAATAATTACTTCGGCAACTTCTGGAATTGATAGTGTTGTTGAATCAATTTCAACTGCATCATCAGCCTTTTTTAAAGGAGCAAATACGCGTGTTGAATCCAATTGATCCCGGTGGGCAATCTCTTCTTTTAATTGATCAAGGTCAGCAGGCATTCCTTTTTCTTTTTGTTCTTCATATCGTCTTCGTGCTCGCTCTTCAACCGAAGCAGTTAAAAACACCTTAACTTCAGCATCTGGAAGAACATACGTACCAATGTCCCTTCCATCTAACACTGCTTCACCCTTTTCTGCAAGTCTTCTCTGACGTTCAACCATCTCTATCCGAACACCTTCATGACTGGAAACCAATGATACATTTGATGTAACATCTTTCAATCTAATGGCATCTGTCACATCTTCATTATTTAGTAAAACTCGAACACCAGTTTGTTCGTGTTGAAGGTGAATGGTTGTTTGACTTAAAATGTGTGTTAAAGCACCGCCATCTTGTAGATCGATCCCTTCTCGTAATGCCGCTAATGTAAGTGTACGATACATAGCACCAGTATCAATATAGAGATAATCAAGCTGTTCTGCGACTAATTTCGCGACTGTACTCTTTCCTGCACCAGCAGGTCCATCAATAGCAATATTCATCTTTTTGTTCATTAATTAATACACCTCATATACAATCAAACAATTGAAAGTGTTTACATGTTGCTTTTTTTCAATTGTTCTCTTCATAATCTTATCATATTCTTTTAGCATGGTCTAACTAAAGGTTGCGAATTATCAGTAATAAACCAGAAAAAATAGTAGGATCCCCTAGCGAAACTAGCTTCTTTCTGTTATTATCCATTTTTTCTTCGCAGTACTAGTTGTCTTTCGAAACAGTAGCGAACAACCATTTGTTGATCGCGTTCTTCTATATCTAAAAACTGTAAGGACGCACGTCGCCTCGCTTCCGCTCTTGGCCTAAACAGGCGGACAATCTTACATAATGCTCTTACATAAACACTTTCACCTGATTGCATATGCAAGATAATATAAATATGTGTCTCTCCTTTTTCAGGAAACATTTGTCCTTCGGGAATGCTAATCGCACAACCTCCCCCGCTTAAATCAAGTGTTACCGTTGTAAAGGGGGAAAACTCATCATTTAATGAATGTACAGCCGTATCAACTGACGTTTCTACGCGCACATAATTTCGTCTTTGTATTCTCATATACTTTTCTTTTCCAGGATCTTTAATAAAAAGGACCGGAATTTTCCCTTTCATCCTCCCAATAATTTCCGTATCAAACGAATACAAACCTGAATCATCATCAGCGCTAAAATACGCTCGGAATTCCGTACCATCAAAAAAGAAACTAGGTTTCCCTGTCTCCTCGTTAATTGGGTAATCAATTACAAACACTCCTTCATTTCGATCAACTAAGCGACATTTATAACGGAGCATTCTCTTTTCATTATTTTTTATCTCTTGTAACTCCAAGAAGATGGTAGAACCAACTTTTATCAATCTCCTAACTCCCCCCCAATTACATAAACTCTCTCTATTATCTCATGAATAATCAAAAAGAAGAAGCATGAGATGCTCCTTCCTTTCTTCTTCTATCTTTTTTTCACGAAAAATCATACACTGGTTCAGATTGATTTAGTCGATCCACTTTCTCTTCTTCGCCATCCTCTGCATTTATAAATAACCGATACGTTTGGTCTTCGATTACGCCAAAGTATTCATAACAAAGAACTTCTTGTCCAAGGTCATTCTCAATAACAGCTAGATGATCTTCCATAACATCTAAACGTGGATTCAAGCGTTCCCTTGCTTCTTCGTTTGTTAGTTCTGGGTCAGGTATATCACGATCTTTGTGATGGATTAAATAGCTTTTCGCTTCATATCCAAGTACATCCCCGTCATCAAGAGCCACTTCGAGTCGAATCAAATCGGTGTAAACACGCGTATTATTCTCAAGATGAACAAACTCAAGCATAGCAATAGAATCATATTGTCTACTATCAACAAGCTGCATGCTGTCTTTTCCGTGTTTTTCAAGGTATTCTTCCGCGATGTTAACCGCTTCATTTAAACTTATGTTTTGCTCTTCAATTTGTCGGTCTTGCAAGAACCAGATTGGTTCTCCACCATTGATACTCATATCCATGTAATAATTTGTTTCATGATCAGGGTCATCAGCAAC
The DNA here is from genome assembly GCF_000787375.1 of Halalkalibacter okhensis. GTDB lineage: Bacteria > Bacillota > Bacilli > Bacillales > Bacillaceae_D > Halalkalibacter > Halalkalibacter okhensis. The sequence goes on from NZ_JRJU01000010.1 coordinate 98,068, forward strand.
AATTGTATAAGCTGGGTACTCTAAGCCGTCCCCTGTATCAGCAACATGCACGGGTGTATTTTCATCGACTTGTAAATAATCTCGTGCAATTTCTTCCGCTTCTTCTTTCGTGACTGGTTCCCCATCTAACGCTTCTTTTAATTCACCATTAAGGTCATCAATAGAAGCTAATCCTGCTCCCCACTCTGTTTCACTGTAACTTTGGATCGATTTGTTCATCACTTCTAGATTGTTTACTACCATGTTACTTAATGGCTCTTGCGTTGCGCGCATTTCTTCTTCAATATCAATCCATTGGTCGCCACTATCAAGCATCATTGCTTGTGATTTACGAACTTCTTCCCGTATCTCTTTCGAGTATTCATACAACTTTTGCAACGTTTCATATTCTTTATCTGTTAACGGTTCTTTTTCTAGATCGCGAATCGATGTTCGATAACTAAATCTTCCTAACTTAAATAAAAACTCTTCCGTTTTTCCGAGATCTACAGAACTTAATGGTAATTGACCAATATTCTCTTGAGCTAAACTTACTACTCTCCACACATCTGCTAGCGCTGGCGTTAGCTGTCGCCTTGAGTTCATCGCAAGTGTCGCGCCTAACTGATCTTCAATTTGGTCAATATGAAAGGCAAGTTCATGGAATGCCCTCTGGTAATTGTTCTCAGCAGTCACTTTTAAAATCTGCTTATCTTCACGTTCCTGAAAGCCCCAAATACCTGTTGCCACAACAGCGACGGCTAATAGACCTATAACAATATTACGTACCATAATTAATCACCTCCAAAAATTAATGACAGAATATATGCTTTCCAATTCGTTTAATTTGTGGTCTCGTCCAAATCCAACCAGATGTTGCAGTATCAGGATTAAAATAATACATTGCATTCCCTGATGGATCCTGTCCATTAATGGCATCAAGTACCGCACGACGAGCAGTCTCATTTGGCTCCATATAAATCTGGCCATCTGCTACAGCTGTAAACGCACGCGGTTCAAATATGACACCTGATGCTGTATTAGGGAATGTTGGGCTATTGATACGGTTAATAATGACCGCAGCTACCGCCACTTGACCAACATAAGGTTCACCACGTGCCTCTCCATATACTGCTTGGGCCATAATACGAATATCATTCTCTGAATACCCAGCTGGTACATTTGTTGCTTTTTGGATATTGGTTTCATTATCCTGTTCTTCTGGCTCTTCAGCATAAGGTACTGGCTCTTCAGGTGCAGATGGCTCTGGTTGTGGTTGCCCTTCTCCTGCTCCTGGCTGCGGCTGCTGTGGTTGCCCTTCCCCTGCTCCTGGCTGTGGCTGCTGTGGCTGCCCCTCTCCTGCTCCTGGCTGTGGTTGTTGCGGTTGTCCTTCTCCTGCTCCTGGCTGTGGTTGTTGTGGCTGCCCTTCTCCCGCCCCTGGTTGTGGTTGTTGCGGTTGTCCTTCATCAGCTCTTTGTTGCTGCTTTGCACCATCTTTACTCCCTTTTGGTCCTTTTTGTATTTCCTTCGGTGTACCACCATAGTGAGTAAATTTCCGACCTTCATTTAGTGCTTTTTTGACAAATTCTTCGTTGTAGTTCGTTGCTCGCTCTAACATATCTTTCATTTGTGGTCCTACTAATCCATCAACTTCTAGACCAAATTCGTTCTGAAAATTACGTACTGCCCAATAAGTACCCCATCCGTACACACCATCAATCGTTCCCGTATAAAATCCGTTGTACTGAAGTCTTGCTTGTAATTCAACAACATCATCACCGGTTGCGCCCCTTTGAATTACTTGATCAGTAAATGCATGTGTAGGTGACGTATTCACAAGTAACCCAAAACAAATGAATGTCATGATTAGTGGAATCTTGAATGAAAACAGATTACGTTTCATGTTGTAGACCTCCTTGTGTTCGTGGTATCTGTTTCATGACATGGTCATGATTGATATGGATAGTGTTTGTTTTCAACCTAGTTTTATACAATTTCTTAACAAATTCTTACCAATCTTCCTCTTAACCCCCTCTAACTAAACCTAAGAAAATGGCTTCTTGAGTTTTATAACAAAAGAAAAGCCGATGAGAATTATCTCTCATCAGCTTAAAATCACACTATGCTAATACATTAAAATAACGGCCTTCAGGATGGGCAAATACCATTGCTGTAACGGAAGCTTCTGGCTCCATCATATGACCTTCTGTTAATTGGATCCCTATTTTTTCAGGTTGTAATAGTTTAAATAACTTTTCTTGATCTTCGAGGTTTGGACAAGCTGGATAACCAAATGATACACGAACCCCTTGATACTTCGCAGCAAAACGTTCGTCCATCGTCATATCAGCTGAATCTGGAAACCCCATTCTGTCTCGCATTTGTTGATGTAGTCTCTCAGCAAAACCTTCCGCTATCTCTAATGCAGCCGCCTGAATGAGATGACTATATAGATAATCACCATCTCGCTTAGCTTGGTCAGCTAATTCACGTACGCCATGCCCTGCAGTAACAGCAAGAAACCCAACGTAATCCATTTCTCCACTTGCAACAGGTCGTAAATAGTCCGCTAAACAAAGGAATGGCTTATGACTTTGACGTGGAAATGTAAATCGTTCAATTTCTGTTTTCCGATCTTTTGGATCATAAATGATAATATCATTTCCATCAGATTGAGCAGGGAAAAATTCATACATCCCATGAGCCTGAATGACTTGATTTTTCTTTGCTTGATCCAAGAATTCATCCACTCGTTCTTTCAATACAACAGCTCTTTCATCTTTTTCTGCGAGCAATCTACTTACTTTTCCTTGGAGGCCAAGATGACGACCTAAGAGCATTTGCATATTAATATACGGTTCTAAATGAGAGAGCTTATAGTCACGTAAAATGTGTGGCTCCAAATCAGTAGGTGTAAAAATAGGTCCGTCTCTTTTAACATTAGATTGAACAAACTCATTTACTGGCCGATCTTGCACTGGTGTTCGCTCAACCGGACGGACCGCATCTTTTTTCGCTCTTGCTTCCGCTAATTCAGTGGCAAGCCGTTCACGTTCATCGGGTTTTGCTAATCGATTAGCAATTTCTAGCCCATTCATCGCATCTTTAGCATAGAGAACGAGACCATCATATTCTGCTGCAATTTTTGTATCCGTAAACTTCCTTGTCAGTGCCGCCCCCCCTACAAGGATCGGGATGGAGATATCCTGCTGACGTAAATCTTGTGCAGTTAACACCATTTGCTGTGCTGATTTTACTAACAGACCAGATAAGCCAACAGCATCCGGACTTTCTTTTTTTATCGCTTCAATTAATTCATTCGACGTTACTTTAATTCCTAAGTTCACAATTTTAAATCCATTATTCCCTAAGATAATTTCAACTAAATTCTTACCAATATCATGAACATCACCTTTTACAGTTGCAAGAAGTATTTTCCCTTTTCCATTGTCATTTTCTTTCTGTTCCATATGCGGCTCAAGATGAGCAACAGATGCTTTCATGACTTCTGCACTTTGTAGGACTTCTGCAACGATCAATTCATTATTGTTGAACAACCTGCCGACTTCGTCCATTCCAGTCATTAGAGGGCCATTTATAATGTCTAATGGATCGGCGTATGCTGCTAGCGCTTGATCCAAATCTTCTATTAGCCCTTCCTTCGTTCCTTCAACAATATAGGAGGCTAACCGTTCTTCTAGGGTTAAATTTGATGTATCCACTTTTTTCTCGGCTTTTTTCCCACGATAAAAGGCGGTAAATTCAGCCAGGGTTTCATCAGTTGTTTCAAACAATAACTTGCTAGCCATTTCTTTCTCCTCTTCAGAAATGGAAGCATACCTCTCTAATTTTTCCGTATTTACAATCGCATAATCAAGTCCTGCTTGCGTACAATGATATAAATATACCGCGTTTAACACTTCACGACCTACTGGAGGTAACCCAAAAGAAACATTACTTACTCCTAGAATTGTCAAACACTTAGGAAGAGCTTCTTTTATAAGCCTAATTCCTTCAACGGTAGCATTTGCTGAGCCAATGTACTGTTCATCACCGGTACCAACAGGGAAAACAAGTGGATCAAAAATAATATCCTCTGGTTTTAATCCGTATTTATGAACTAGTAAGTCATGAGAACGCTTCGCCACTTCTAACTTCTTCTCAGCTGTAACAGCCATACCTTCCTCATCAATTGTTCCAACAACAACAGCCGCACCGTATTTTTTTACAATCGGAATAACGGCCTCGAATCGCTCTTCGCCATCTTCTAGGTTAATTGAATTAATTATGGCTTTTCCTTGTGAATAGGTTAATGCCTTTTCAATAACCTTTTCATCTGTGGAGTCAATCATTAATGGAACTTTAACTTTATTGACAAGAAATTGAAGGAAGTTTTCCATATCTTCTAATTCATCACGATCCGGGTCTGCTAGACAGGCATCAATAACGTGCGCACCCTTTTTCACTTGCGCCCTTGCAATTTCTGAAGCTTCTTCAAACTTCCCTTCAGCAATTAAACGCTTGAACTTTCTAGATCCAATAACATTGGTTCTTTCTCCAACAAATAACGGACGCATACTATCATCATAAATGAGTGGTTCAATCCCTGAAACGGCATGTGGATGTGATTTATGAAACGTTCTTGGCTCAAAGTCTTTTGTTGCCTCTACCATTGCACGTATATGATCTGGTGTTGTACCGCAACAGCCTCCAACGACATTTAACCAACCTTTTTCTGCAAACCCACGTAACTTCGTTGCTAGGGATTCAGGAGACTCATGGTAATGTCCTTCTTCATCAGGTAAGCCAGCATTTGGGTAACAACTCACGTACGTCGTTGCTAGTTCAGATAACGAACGAATGTGATCTCGCATAAATTCAGGTCCTGTCGCACAATTCAAGCCAACAACAGCTGGATTCATATGCTCTAATGACAAATAAAATGCTTCAATGTTTTGACCAGCTAATGTGGTTCCCATTGGTTCAATTGTACCCGAGATAAAAATTGGCAACTTTTTATTCAGTTCTTCAAACGCACGTTCAATTCCTAAATAACCTGCTTTAACATTTCGCATATCTTGGCTTGTTTCAAGCAGCATAATATCTGCTCCACCACGGATAATCCCACGTGCTTGCTCATGATATGACTCAACGAGTTTGTCAAACGTCACACCACCAGTTACAGAGAGAGATTTCGTCGTTGGGCCCATTGCACCCGCAACAAATCGCGGCCACTCAGGTGTTGAAAATTCATTTGCTACTTTTTTTGCAATGGATGTTGCCAACCGACTTAATTCCTCTGCTTTATAACCAAGATCATAATCATCTAAAACGATATCCGATGAGCCAAATGTGTTCGTTTCAATGATGTCGGCTCCAGCTTCTAAATAAGCACGATGAATGTTTTCTATAACATGTGGAGCTGTTTCATTTAAATATTCATTACACCCTTCGTATTCTTCACCACCGAAATCCTCAGCTGTTAAATCAGCTTGTTGCAACATCGTCCCCATTGCACCATCTAGGATTAGAATTTTCTTTTCTAGCTGTTGTTCAAACAAAGACTTAACCATATGTCCGTCCTTTCTATTTCCGCATACTTCTTCAGTTCACTTACTTCCTTGAGTAATTGGTTTCCGTGCTTCAATATATTTCGTTAACTCAACTGTCATCTCATATCGCATAAACGGTGTAATTAAATAAATTCCATTAAAATATTGCAAAGCTGCGTCAATAAGAGATCTCGCAATTTGGATCCCTTCAGTTGCAGAGGCTATTTTATCTTCACCGCACGCAGCCATCGCAGCTCGAATGTCATCGGTCAATTTAATACCTGGCACCTCATTATGAAGGAATTCAGCGTTTCTTGTACCTGTTAATGGCATTATTCCGATATAGATAGGTTCTTTTATATGTTTCGTCTCATTTGCTAATGATTCGATTTGTTCTATACTGTAGATCGGTTGAGTCATGAAGTAATCCGCGCCACTTTCAATCTTCTTTTCCATTCGCTTTACAGCTTTATCTAAATGTCTCACATTTGGATTAAACGCTGCTCCGACAGAAAAGTTTGCTTTCTGACCTAGTTCTTTTCCAGAAAAAGAGATCCCTTCATTTAGCTGCTTGATAAATGAAATAAGTTGAAAAGAACTTACATCATAAACGGATGTTGCCCCTGGAAAATCACCTATTTTCGTCGGATCTCCAGTTATCGCCAATACATCATCAATACCTAATGCATTTAGCCCCATTAAATGGGACTGCAATCCAATCAAGTTTCTATCTCGGCAAGTAATATGAACCAGGGGTCTTGCACCGATCTGCTCCTTGATCATCGCACCAAGAGCTAAGTTATCAACACGCGGGGAGGCAAGCGAGTTATCGGCCATTGTAACAGCATCCACTCCAGCTTCCTTAAGTGCTTTTGCCCCTTTCATAAAACGGTTTGTATTTAACTTTTTAGGCGGATCTAATTCAACTATTACAGACTTTCGCTCTTTAACCATTTCCGGAAGCGGTTTTTCTTTTCGAGGTATTTCAATTGATTCCCGCATGAATCCAACTAAAGGTTTTACTGTTTTACTTGTAATTGGCTCCGTATAATCTCTCACTTTGACAAATGCACTGATATGCGCAGGAGTCGTACCACAACACCCACCTAATAAGCGAACACCCTGCTTAATAAATTTTTCTCCCATATCTTGAAAATAATCAGCGTTCGATTGATAAAACACACGTCCGTCACGATAATCCGGCAAGCTTGCATTCGGATACGCAGATAAAAACCCCTTTTTCGGTAACTGTATCGTTTCAAAAGAACGGAGCATATGAAATGGTCCTGTTCGACAATTGAGTCCAACTACATCTGCTCCTACTTCGGTCAATTGTTCAAACGCTTTATAAACAGGGATGCCCCCATTCATAACACCTACTTCTCCAAGAGACAAATTTGCAACGATCGGCAAATTGGTTAATTTTCTTGCAAGATTAGCAGCCATTTTGGCCTCTTCCAAATCATAAAATGTCTCTAATAATAGTCCATCTACTCCTTCAGCTAACAGCTCATCCATTTGCTCTGTGAAGGCCGCTTCAATTTCACTAAGGCTCCACTCCTCTAATTGAAACCTCCTAATTCCGCCGACTGTCCCTAACACAAATGTATTCCCACTAGCAGCTTCTTTCGCTAGACGGACGCCCGAACGATTGATCGACCGGACCTCTTTATCAAGTCCGTACTTTTCTAGCTTTAGTCTGTTTGCTGCGTATGTATTGGATTGTATTACATCAGCACCAGCTAGGACGTATTGATGATGGGCTTTACGTATGACCTCTGGATTTTTTACATTTACCTCTTCAAAGCACTGATCAATCCCTTGCTCATATAGCAACGTCCCCATTGCGCCGTCCCCAATCAATACTTTTTTTGCAAGTTGGTCTAAAAAGCTCATTCACTCTCCCTCTCTTTCACATAGCGAAAAGCTTGGTCAAGATCTGCAATTAAATCTTCTGCCCTTTCAATACCAACAGAAAAACGCAATAAACGATTGCAAACGCCATTTGCGATTCGAATATCTTCAGGAATGTCCATATGTGTTTGCGTAGCGGGGTACGTCATCAAACTCTCAACACCGCCCAAACTCTCAGCAAAAGAGACCAGCTTTAGTTGTTGTAGAAATGGATTAACCCACTCTTCCTTAAGGATTCGAAACGAAATCATTCCACCCTTACCAGGATAAAGTACTTCTAATACTCCTTCCTGGCTTTCTAAATAATTTACAATTGCTTTTGCGTTTTCTTGATGTTTATCCATGCGTAAAGCGAGTGTTTTCATCCCTCTAATTAATTGATATGAATCGAAAGCAGACAAAATGGCTCCGATCCCATTATGGTAATAACTAATTCGGTCACAAAGCTCTGCTCCTTTTGCCGCGATGAGACCAGCAATTACATCGTTATGACCACCTAAATATTTGGACGCGCTATGTATGACAATATCAGCACCATCTACAAGTGGCTGTTGCAAGAGTGGAGTATAAAATGTATTATCAACAATTAATAAAATTCCGTATTTTTTGGCTATTTTAGCTAGTTCAACAATCGAAGCTTCCTGCATTAACGGATTCGTAGGTGTCTCAATAAATAAAGCTTTTGTTCGATCCGTAATACAACTTTCAAAATACTCAAGGTTACGCGGGTCAGCAAAAGAAAAAGTCAAACCCCAACGATTCCACCCTTGTTCAAATAAGCGATAGGTTCCACCGTATAAGTCTTGTGAGGCTAAGATTTCATCTCCCTGCTCAAATAGAGACAGGACGGTTTGAATAGCTGCCATCCCCGAACTACAAGCAAAGCCTCGATCCCCTTCTTCCAACTCCGCTATCGCTTTTTCTACCACTTCCCTTGTTGGATTGCCTGTTCTTGCATAATCATAGCCTGTAGACTCCCCAATTCCCGTGTGCCTATAAGCAGTTGAAAAATACACAGGTGTATTTATAGTTCCTGTTGGATTATCGGAACGATTTCCAATTTGTACTAAGATTGTCTCAAGTTTCTCACGGTTCATTTAAAAGCCCTCCATTATTCTATCTAAAATCTAAAAAACCACCTTCAAATAAATAAGAAGAAGGTGGTTGTGTTATCAATCGCCTCTTCTTATCTTCCAAGTCATTGACTTGTTGGAATTAGCACCTGACCTACTTCGGCTGGTTGCTGAGACATCGTCGGGCCATTCCCTCCGTCTCTCTTGATAAGAAAATCAATTATTCATATAATTCATTTAATCAAAATTACAACATATTTCGAACTTTTGCAAGAGATTTTTTCGAATATATGTTGTAATGTTTTCGAAAATTGCAACAAACGATAATGTCCTTAATTTATTCTAATGATGCATCAATGTTCAGATTTTCTTCATTTCCGCATACACAGCGCTTGAAGCCTGTTTCATATTCACCTTTTTCATTTCTACTTCCGCGTAAAATATATTTTTCACTACAAACCGGACAACGAATCACAATCCGATAACGTCCTTCAGCCATATTGATCACCCTTTACTTAATTTAATTCGACGTGCTATACGTCCAATTGATGAGCTCGCTTCACCTTTTTTAACGCTACCCACCAAAGGAAAAACATAAACGGAATTAACGCTACTAAGAAATAAATTCCGAAAGAAAGCAAAATAAAATCATAGACGCCGTGTAAGATAATAGGCAAACTTAACGACATCGTCAAATGCTTTACCCTATTTTCTTCTTCTACTTTAGCCCTTCCAAGGTAATAGCCCATAATAACCCCATATAATGCGTGACTAGATACCGGTAATAAAGCTCGGCCAAAAGCAGTTTCTAGTCCATTAGCAACTAAATAAAAAACATTTTCTAGCGTCGCAAAACCTAGTGAAAGTGAGGCTCCATAAACGATTCCATCATAGCGTCTCGCAAAGGTAGCATGTTGATACGCAAAAATCCAAAGTAGAAACCATTTAAAAAATTCCTCAACAAACCCATACAAAAAAAAGGCTTGCGTAAACGGATGAGTAAAGTATCCTTCCGCTGTAAATGCATATTGCAATACCATGACAGGAAACACAAGTAATACACCAATTAAAAACGTACGAAAAACAAGTGCAATTGTATTTGTACTGTAATGATTACGTAAATAAAAATAAGATAATAATGCCATTCCTGGAGCGATTGCTGCTGTAATAAGTGCAAACAATTTGCCAATCCTTTCCCCTTGCGTTACGAATTAATACTCAAACCAAAGCTTATATGATAATATTATATAATTATGCAATACATTGTGAAATCGGGGTGACCTTTTTGAAAAAGATTCTTGTTTTACATACTGGTGGCACTATCGCCATGCAAGAAAATGAACATGGTGCAGTCCAACCAAACGTAATAAATCCATTATATTCCACTATTGAATCGCTATCAACCATTGCCTCAGTGATTGTAGATGATTACTTAAATTTACCTTCTCCTCACATGACGCCTTCTTTGATGATTGATTTAGCCAGACGGTTAAAAGAGCGAGTTAAAGAAGATCAATTAGATGGAATTGTTGTCACACATGGGACAGACACACTTGAAGAAACAGCGTATTTACTCGACCTCATTCTTGATTGGGACATTCCCGTGATTATTACAGGGGCGATGCGTTCTAGTAATGAGCTTGGGGCTGATGGACCACATAATTTAATTGCCTCAGTTAGAGTAGCAGCAAGCGACGATGCAAAAGGCAAAGGAGTTCTAGTTGTCTTAAATGACGAAATTCACACAGCAAAAAATGTCACAAAAACGCATTCAAGTAATATCGCTACTTTTCAAAGTCCACAATACGGACCAATTGGCATTGTTACTAAACGTGGGGTATTCTTCCACCATACGTTATCAAAACGCGATTGCCATCCCGTTACACAACTAACAAAAAAAGTAGCTCTATTAAAAACGTATGCAGGGATGGATGATACGATCATAGAAGCTGTCGCCGCTACCCATATCGACGGTTTAGTTATTGAAGCATTCGGACAAGGAAATGTCCCTCCAACAATTATGCCTGCACTTAAGACATTGATCGCCCGCAACATTCCAGTGGTACTTGTGTCTCGTTGTTTTAATGGTGTCGTCCAAGACACTTATGCATACGAAGGTGGCGGTCGTACATTAAAAGAAATCGGTGTTATTTTTACAAATGGTCTAAACGGTCAAAAGGCAAGACTAAAACTTATGGCTGTTCTAGAACAATCGGCCGATCACTCCATAATCCAAGAACTTTTTTATAAATAATCTTACTTTTTTAAATCTGATACCTTTTAAAGAACCATAAAAAAAAGCTGGACTCTAACGTAGCTTTAAGAGTCCAGCTTTTTCTTTCTCTTGATTGAATTAGCTATTTGTCCCCCGTGAAAACGACCATTTTCAATGAAGATTTCATTGGCATTATTTCCAGCAGCGATGACTCCAGCAATATATAACCCTTCTACATTTGTTTCCATAGATTCAGGGTCAAAATGTGGCCGTCCGCTTGTCGGATCAACAAGAACACCCATTGCTCTTAAAAATGAATGATCTGGATGGTAACCAGTCATGGCAAAGACAAATTGAGCAGGTACTCTTTTAACGTATTCTCCCACTTGATAAATAACTTCATCTCGGGTAATTTCGATAACTTCCGCATTAAACACCAAATTTATTTTTTCATGGCGGACAAGTGCATCAAATTCTGGTAAAATCCAAGGCTTTACGCTAGTAGAATATTCACTTCCACGATATAAATTCGTTACTCTAGCTCCTGCTTTCTCTAACTCTAGTGCTGCATCTACAGCAGAGTTCTTTCCTCCGATTACAACAACGTCCATATCAAAGTAAGGATGGGCTTCCTTGAAATAATGAAGAACGTGACTTTGCTCTTCACCTGGTATGTTCATCATATTCGGAGAATCATAATAACCTGTAGCAATTATGACATGCTCCGCTACATATTCTTTCTTTGATGTTTTTATGTAAAAATGCCCTTCTTTTTGCTTTTGAACGGTTTCCACTTGTTCATATGCTCGGACCCGTACCTCTTTTCTCTTAACTACTTCACGATAATAAACGAGTGCTTGATTTCGTCTCGGTTTACGTTCTTCAATCACAAACGGCACTTCACCTATTTCAAGCTTTTCACTCGTACTAAAAAACGTTTGGTGAGTCGGGTACCTGGAAATAGCACTAACGACATTATCTTTCTCAATCACAAGTGGATTGAACCCTTGGTCCATGCAAGCAATAGCTGCTGCAAGTCCACAAGGTCCACCACCTACAATAACGATTTCTTCTCTTTCCATACGATCACCTTCTCTTTATAAATCAAATAGGGAAACTCTCAAAAAGTCCTTTCTCTAAAGAACGCATGACCTTTCTGAGTCTCCCTTTCACCTTTTATTTAATTAGACCCATCCACGGAATCTTGATGCTTCAGCCATTTTACGTACGCCGATCATGTAAGCTGCTAACCGCATATCTACCTTCCGAGTCCTAGCTAAGTTATAAATATTGTTAAAAGAGCCAACCATAACGGCCTCTAATTTTCCTTCTACTTCTTCTTCTGTCCAATAATAACCTTGATTATTTTGTACCCATTCAAAATAAGAAACCGTTACACCACCAGCACTAGCAAGCACATCTGGAACAAGCAGTACATCTCTTTCTGATAGAATACGTGTCGCTTCCATTGTCGTTGGACCATTTGCAGCTTCTACAACAATCGCTGCTTTAATTCGGTCTGCATTTGCTTCTGTAATTTGATTTTCAATGGCAGCCGGTACTAATATATCACAATCCAATTCAAGTAATTCCTGGTTGGAAATGGTATCTTTAAAAAGTTTTGTGACCGTACCAAAACTGTCACGACGATCCAATAAATAATCAATATCTAAACCATCAGCATCATAAAGACCTCCATAAGCATCTGAGATCCCTACAACTAATGCACCTGCATCATGCATAAATTTTGCAAGAAAGCTTCCCGCATTTCCAAAGCCTTGAATGACAACACGTGCTCCTTCTAATTCAATTCCTTTTTTCTTAGCCGCTTCACGAATACAGATTGTAACTCCTTTAGCTGTTGCCGACTCCCTGCCATGTGAGCCTCCAAGTACAAGTGGCTTCCCTGTAATAAAACCAGGTGAGTCAAACTCGCGAATGCGACTATATTCATCCAACATCCAAGCCATAATTTGAGAGTTAGTAAAGACATCAGGTGCAGGAATATCCTTGGTAGGGCCAACGATTTGACTAATTGCCCGTACATATCCACGACTAATGCGTTCTAGTTCGCGAAAGGACATTTCTCGTGGGTCACAAATAATTCCGCCCTTTCCACCACCATATGGAAGATCGACAATCCCGGCTTTTAAACTCATCCAAATAGAAAGAGCTTTCACCTCTTTTTCTGTTACACTTGGATGAAATCTAACCCCACCTTTCGTTGGACCCACTGAATCATTGTGCTGAGCTCTGAAACCTGTGAAGATTTTCGTTGACCCATCATCCATTCGAACAGGAATTCTAACGGTTAGCATACGAATTGGTTCTTTCATCAATTCATACATTTCTTCTGGATAACCAAGCTTGTCCAACGCTTTTTTTATGACACTTTGTGTCGATGCAAGCACGTCTAATTGTTCTGCTTGCTTTTTATTTTCTGTCATTCCTTTTTCACCTCAATAATGGAATTAAAGCTTCGACCACTTCTTACTATAATGAAACAGCCTTAACTTTTCCAGCTAAAATGCAACTTTTCTTGAAAGATTTCATAATTTGTTTCCTTTTCATAAAAAAAGAACTGACAACGAATTTTATCAGTTCTTTGTATTAATAAATGTTCCGTAAAGTTCCTTAATAGAGTCATATTTAATGAGTCGTTTTCCATATTCATTAACAACATATGAAGAAACCGTTGACGGGTTTCCAAACTCAGAAAGTAAGGCAACAAACGTTTCTTCATCAACAAAATCGACATCAAACTCTTCAAATTTAATGAAATATTGATTCTTATATGAATAAAGTGATCCTCCCTGTATACCAAAAGGGAAAAGTCTTGAAGATAGAGCGATCACATCCTCAATATCAGCAAATTCATAAAAGATATCTTCCGTCTCATCAAGAGTTACTTGCATTTCTATATATCCTTCTTCAAATCCCTCTTCATCAAAATCTTCATCTGATGTACTTTTCGAGACGATTATGACCATTCCTTGCGCAGGCATAGCATATACTTCAACAGCAATAGGTCCATCTACTTTAAAACCCAGTTCATCATCCGCCTCTAAAATCATGTCACGAAACAAATCATGAACTTTCGGCAAATCTTGCCATAAGTCTTCTTTCGTTAATCCTCTTTCACGCATATCATCAAAAGTAAGGAATGCTTTGAATTTGTTTGTATTTAAACGCTCAAGACGCATTTGAAACCCTCCTTTTTACGAACACCTATCCCCATTGTTCATTCGTCAAAATCGTCTTACTACACAATATGAGAAAACAGAAAAGAAGGTTCGATACACATGACTATTATTTATGATTTTACAAGTTATTTTTCAACCAATTTTCCCAGTCCTCTTGTGTATTCCCAATGAGAGTATTTCCGTATGTAGATCTTTGCTCTATTCCAAGCTGATCAAAAGCCGCCCCACCAGCTCCAATTTTTAAATGAGGGAACCGTGTTTGTAGCTCATCAATCACCATTAATGTAGACTCAAGGTTTTGAACCATAGTACACGAAGTAAAAAACAAATCAGCTCCTACCTCACGAATAACTATTTCAAGGTCAGATTCCGGAATTCCTGCCCCTAAATACACCACTTCAAAACCTTTACGTCTTAAGAATAGCGTATATATAAGTAGGCCTAACTCATGGTGCTCATTTGGACCACAAACACAAACGACGTTTGGTTTAAATGCATCAATTGGCATTCCATGAAAGATCATCCCAATTCGCGTGCGTAAAAAAGAAGTGACAAAATGTTCATGCGCTACTGTAATTTCATTATTTTCCCACATGCTCCCTACTTTAACAAGTAATGCACCTAGAATGTCAATTGTTACTTTATCGATACTAAATAAACTAAATGCTTGATTTAATAATTGATTCGCCTTGTTTTCCTGAAAAGTTAAAAGGGACCGTAAAATGTCATCACTTAGCCGCATTGAATAATCTTTTTCATACATCGTGTCAACAGGTTCCATCGTAGCGTAATTTTTTTCAAAAAGATCAACAGCTTGTCCAATTGTAAAGCCATTATTAACTTTGTCTAATAACCATTTTAAAATAGCGACATGTTCATCTGAATAAAGCCTATGCCCTGCTGTATTTCGAACCGGCTCAATTATGTGATAGCGCCTTTCCCACGCACGTAACGTCCCTGCTTGGATTCCAAGCATTTTTGAGATCGCCTTGATGTTATATTTCCCTTCTTTCGAAGCCATATTCTTTCCTCCTAGATCCACAAACACATTACGTTCTATAATAAGCACCACATTCGTCCTAATTATCCATTTAGTATAGCGAAAACATACTTTTGTGTAAAACAAAAATAGGATGTACAAAAGGAAATTGCTACCTACTTGTACATCCTTTCTCTTTATAAGCATACGTACTTGCTCACTCACTCTTTAACGTAAGTAGATGAGTTTCACAAGGTGCTCCCAGTCTTAATGGCAGACCTGTTGTGCCGTACCCGTTGCTTATTAACTGTTTACAAGATGCCCTTTCAATCCATTGCCCTTTTTGAGCAATCCCCCATCCAAAAATACGAATCTGTCCACCATGAGTATGACCGCTCAATATTAACGAATATGGATGATCAGGTTTCAACATTTCGCTCACCTCTGGAAAGTGACAAATTAAGATGGAAAATTTATCTTTAGGAATGTCATAAAGAGTTAACGGTATATCTTGTTCGACGTCATCAACACTAGCAATAATCAATTCACCATCCATCTTTTGTATGAATTTCTTGTTATTACTTAACTCCATGATGCCATGCGCCTCAAATATCTTTCGCAAATTGTCAATGCCGACTTCTTCATCATTATTTCCCCAAATAAATAGACAAGGGGCAACCTTGGATAAACTCTGAAGATTCTTCTCTATTCGTTTAAGTGGAACTCCCTTTTCACATAAGTCTCCCCCAATAATAATCATATCTGTTTCTTTTTCTATCTTTTGTAAAAGAGATTCCGGAATAACCCTTCTATGAATATCACTAATAAAGAAAAGACGATAACCGTCAAACGCTTTTGGTAACGTTTTAAAAACAATGGTTTCCTCTATTACTCTATTTCTCTTTGCTTCAATTGCCATATAAAGCAAGAAAATAAATAGTAGTCCCCCTCCAACATAAATCATGGAAATCCTCTCTTTTCTTAAAAAGATTCTTTACTTTCTCATTAAAATTTCTGTTACCTAATCCCAACATCCATAATACCATACCATAAAGCCAAGCCTAAGACGATAAAGGCTCCGATGCCATTATATAAAAACAAATGAATCCAAGAAAGACAAGCAGCAATCACAAAGAACATCCTCGGCATATGAAAAGGAACAGAATAACTTGTCTTCCATATAATAACGACATCTCTAACAAATAAAGAATATGCAAGAAACCCAGAAATAAATAGGATAATTGCAACCAAAAGTTTGAATGGTGAGAACAATATTTCTCCAAGAAAGGATGATACGGCCCATATTGGAACATTTGGAAATAAACTTAACGAAACCAACACCCCACCATATGCTATAAGAAGCAGCAGTACTCTCTTATAAATCCATATCGCAAGCATCCATTCACCCCCTGTCTTACACTATATGCACAAAGCTTCTAATGAGACGACTTAATGAGTTCAAAATGAAATAAATCCAAACCAATAAGAAGCCAATTAAAAAAGACTCATCAGGAAAATACCCATGAGTCTTGTATCGTAAATTCATTTCTAAGAAGATAACTCTTGCGTTTCTTTTTGCGATTCCTTGCGATTTAAATAATTAAGTGCTACTTTCCCTAAGCATTTGGCAGCAATAAGCATAGCTTCTTCATCAAAATCAAATTTCGGATGATGATGAGGATAAATGATTCCTTCTTGTACATTACCTGCCCCCGTGAAAAAGAAGGTTCCCGGCACGTGTTGAAGATAATAAGCAAAATCCTCACCACCCATAACAGGATCCATTTCTTGTACGACGAGATTTTGGACAATTCCAGTTGCCGTATGAACAAAATGAGTTGTCTCTTCTCGATCATTTATAACAGCTGGATACCCTTTTTTGTAATCTAATGTATAATCTGCCCCCATGGCATCACAAATACCTTTTGTTATTTGTTCAATACGAGTAATAATTAGCTCTTGAACCGCTTCATCAAATGTTCGAACCGTTCCAACAATGGTTGCCGAATCTGCAATGACATTGAAGGCTCCACCTGCGTGAAACGAACCAATACTAACGACAGCTGATTTTAATGGATCTACATTTCGACTAACAATGTGCTGCAGCGCACTAACGATACTCGATGCTACGGCAATAGAATCAACTGTTTCATGTGGACTTGCACCATGACCTCCACGCCCTTTAATTACGAGATCAAATCGATCAGCAGCAGCCATTATAGGACCTTGTCGATACCCAATTTGTCCGAGCGGCATCGTAGACCAAAGGTGCGTTCCAAATATCGCATCAACCCCATTTAAGCAACCGTCCTTAATCATTTCAATTGCGCCTCCTGGGGCAAGCTCTTCTGCAAATTGGTGGATCAGAACAACCGTACCTTCTATTTGTTCACGTTGCTCCATTAGTACTTTTGCTAGTACAAGTAAAGTGGCTGTGTGTCCATCATGACCGCATGCATGCATGACACCAGGCTGTCTCGAAGCAAATGGCAACCCCGTCTCCTCTTGGATTGGTAATGCATCAAAATCTGCTCGTAACGCAACGGTTTTCCCTGGTTTTCCTCCTTGTATGTAACCTAAGACCCCTCTACCACCAACATTTCTCTTAACGACTACACCTAATCGTTCAAGATAGTCAGCAATCATTTCAGGTGTTTTCTCCTCTTGAAAAGATAACTCCGGTTCCGCATGCAGCATTCGTCGTAAATCAACCATCTCTGGATACAACTCTTCTAATCTTGTTAACAACTTATCTATCAACGAACACCCCTCCTTATCATTCTATTGTACTCTTCGCCTCTCGAAAAGAAAACCCAGAATGTTGGCAATTTTTATAAATCACCTTTTCTTTTTTGAAATTCCGAATAAAAAAAGACTCCCTAAAAAGGAGTCCCACAAGCTTAATCAACTTATTCAGAGTGCTCAGATACTTTCATCATATAAATTGCCATAGCAACAGCCGAAGCCATAGCCAATAGACCAATGCTCAGAATTGCAACAAGTTGTACTGCTGTCATTTTGCTTCACTCCCCTGTTAAAAGTAACTCATGTCTTTTCTCACATTTACACTATATAAATAGTAGCATAAATATAAAAACCTTTAAAAACCACAATGTGACAAATTAAAGAATTTTCAACTTCACGATAGAAATAAGTTGACAATTCATAAGGGAAGTATTTAATAGGTTGTCCAATAATGACGCGAATTAAATGTAAGAAAAACCAACAAATAAATTGAAAATTAAGGAAACTTATTCTATACTTAAAGAAAGAGTAAAAAGGAAACGCTTTCATCGTGTGATATAATTTCTTTCACCAAGGAGTGATAGGCTTGATATTAACAAAATTGACGAACAAGTCGCTCGTAACAAACCAAGACCTTGAATTGAATCACCGTTTAGGGCTTCCTGTTGAAGTTTTTTGCTCTAAACAAGGGAAAACACTAGCTTTTGGACCAATAAAAGGCTTCGACGATCAAACCATTTTCATACGTGACCATAATTTTTGTCGATCCACCTACCTCTTTTTTGGAAAGCCTTCTTTAGAAAAACCATCGTATGATTGTTCTTTATCTAAAGAGTTCTGGATTTATAGCGAATGACTCTAGGCAGCCGTTCATGTGACCATATTTATAGAGGTTCTAACGATCGGTTTGAAAAAGACCAATTGTTAGAACCTCTTCTTATTTATGATAAAGATTAATGTCATGTTCTTTTTTTATATAGGAATAAAGCGCTTCGCGAGACTTCCAATCTGAATCGCTTTCCCAAAGCTCTGAGCTTCGATCGATCATTTCCTCTCGTAATTCATCAAATTCTTTTTCTGCTTTTTTGACTTTTTTCACAAATAAACGCAATTGTATGAAACCAACAGAAAGAAGGAGCATCAATAGTAAGATAAGAGGATGACCAACCATTGCGCTTAAAATGTTGGTATTTACAGATATTTGTTGATCACTTAAAATTGTAGACCCGAACAGACAAAATAACGCTGCACACCCCAAAGCAAACAAAGACCAATACATTTTAGCCTTCTCAAGCTTCTCAAGCTTCTCTTTCCGAGCTACAAGCTCTTCAAGCATCACCTTTACAATTTCCGGTCCGTAATATTTTGATACATTCCATTCTTTTAACAGCTTCACTCATCCTCACCTCCCCACTGCCACTATATGAAGGTTGGACATGTTTTAGAATGATAAAAAATGAAAGTAAATCTAAACCTCATCCCTCTTTAAAAAACCAATATGGGGAAGTCACTGCAGCAATAATTAGGATAAAAAACAAAACCAATAGCACTCTAATTAACGGAAATGAAAGTGTAGCCTTTTTTTTCCTTTTTCGTGACCTTCGATGTATTTCTCTTCTCGGTGGATATGACTCTTCCTTTTCGGACATGCGTTGTAAGGATTCCATTTGCTCGCGTAATGGATCTGCTTGATCGTGCTCTTTCCAGTCCTCAGCCATTCCCCTCACTCTCCTTTTTATACCGGTATTGATATCGTATAAATAGCCCTAATAAGAAATCAATTATAAAATGCGCAAAGATGGTTACCACAACATTTCCTGTCCAGTGAAACAAAGCCCCTAATAAAAAGCTAACTAACCAAACATTGATAAAAAGCACTGGTTTATACAAATATCGAAAATGAATCAAAGCAAAGATGGTACTAGCGATCACTAGACCAAAAGCAGTTTGTAAAACAGCCCGAAATAATAACTCTTCACATATGGCTATAATGAGACAAAGAATTGTTAGTTCAAAGAAAGTTAAATCCCTAAAAACACGCTCATTAATTCCCCCGTCATCCATCCATGATTTGGGTAAATACCGGTCGAGTATAATATCTAGCAAAACAATGACAACAGCAACTGTACCGCCTACTCCTATAATAAGCCCAATATCTACTTGAAACAAGGCAATAAATTCATGCCAGCTATCAAAGACAAACCATCCAAATATCCCAGCAATAATGAGCATAATCGCTTGAGTTGCATATACATTTAACTTAAGTTCGCGATCTGTTAATTCTGCCACAACGTCACTTTGTTTTTTCATTTACACTTACATCCTGTCCAAATAGATCCCCTAATAAATCTCTCCATGATTTCCTTTTTTCCACCATTTCTTGCTCTTTTCTATTTTTATACATCGGTACGCTTGCCCCGCAGTTATCACAGCAATTTTTTGGACTATCATCTAGTTGTTCAGAAAAATAGAGAAGGAGTTCTTCTCTACGGCATGAAGACGTTCGGATCCACCTTAAAAAAGTATCGAGTTTCCTTCTTTTACGATGGATTCTCTCCTCTTCCACTTCACGAATGCGAGAACGAAGGGTATCGACAGAAAACGGTCGCACTTGCTCGCTTTGTAAGATTCCTCTTTCCTCTAATTGGTAACGCACACCTCGCCATACGACCTCATTACCATTGAGTCTTTCTACTAACATTCTTTCTTGTTCCTTTGTCCATGAAGATGCACTTCTGACATAGTTTAACATGTCAGTAAGCTGTTCATCCGTTGAACGCTCTCCTTCAAGTAAAAGCGAATTTAAACGCCGATCCTCCTCACAAAATAGGAGGATTGCCACACTTTGCTTGCCATCTCTAGCCGCTCGGCCAATTTCTTGAACATATGATTCCATATCAATAGGATAATGAAAATGTAGAACGTAGCGAATATTGCTTTTATTAATCCCCATTCCAAAAGCACTTGTACAGCATATAACATCAAGCTGTCCATTCATAAATTGCTGCTGAATTAAAAGCCGATCTTCTGAAGACAATCCTCCATGATAATAAGCAACCCGTCCCATACCTTTACTTGTTAGCATCGCAGCTACATTTTGTGCCCAAAGTCGGCTAGAAAAATAAATCATTCCTGGCCCTTGTACACATTCAACAAGTTGCACTACTCGGTCCATTTTTTCCTGTGTCGTTTCACACCTTTCAACTACGTACGTAATGGAAGGGCGGTCAACGGAATAGATTAAAAAACGAGGTTTCTCCATGTTAAGTCGTGCACTTATATCTTGTTGAACTTCTTCAGTTGCTGTCGCAGTAATAGCAAGACAAGGAGGATTTCCTAGTTCACTTCTAACTTGTCCTAAACGTAAATAATCAGGTCGAAAATCATGACCCCATTGCGAAATACAATGAGCCTCATCAACGACAAAAAATGAAATATGAACTTTTGCTAATTGTTTTTGAACATATGGACTTTGCAGCATTTCTGGTGATACATAAATCATTTTGTATTTATCTAATTTTGAAAATACATGCTGGCGCTCTTCTTTAGATAAGAAGCTATTGATAGCAGCAACATACTTAACTCCTTGGCTACGAAGCTGCTGTACTTGATCTTCCATAAGTGAAAGAAGTGGTGAAACAATTAATGTAATCCCTGACGAAAGCAACGATGGAAGCTGATAACAGATTGATTTACCTGTTCCTGTTGGAAGCATTGCAACAACGTCTTCCCCAACTAATAACGACTCTATTACTTCCCTTTGTCCAGGCCGAAAACTTGTATATCCAAAATATTGCTGTAATTTATTCTCAAGCTCCATGTTTCACCTTCTTTCTTGCTAACGCCAATCGAATGACAAAATAATCTACTTCAAATGGGATCTTTTCTTTGAGATCCCGTAACCGAGTCGTTTGAAGTGTATCAGAGATTGTCGTAACCCATTCTTCCACTTCCAATGGAACATATGGACGAATAGAAAAATGAGGATTTTGAATGGCGATTTCGACAATATGATCTTCTATCGTATTTCGTTTTAACTTCCGGATCTGACTAATCTGATCAATCGAGTGTCCCTTTTCAAGAAGGTCATTCGTTACTCTTGCTGACTCAGTTAAAACAAAAGGAGTGTTAAACCCACTTAAGAAGTGAGGTAAATAAGAGAACTGATTA
This sequence comes from Halalkalibacter okhensis, assembly GCF_000787375.1. Lineage (GTDB taxonomy): Bacteria > Bacillota > Bacilli > Bacillales > Bacillaceae_D > Halalkalibacter > Halalkalibacter okhensis. Next base: position 119,898 of record NZ_JRJU01000010.1, read on the forward strand.
TCCTGTTGAACTTTCTTGATCAAGCGATGCATAGTGGATAAGTGAATGACATGAACCTTTTCAACGTCGAAATTCAATTGATCAGCTATCTGCTGTTTCGTTAACCCCATTTTCTTCCTACCACTAAACTGTAATACCATAATTAATGCTTGTACATCTAAACAACCTTCAAGAAAGCTTTCTAATTCAATGCGGACGAGTTGAGATATCTCTTCCCTCTTCTGTTGCTCCTTTGGAAGATGCTTTTTCACCCAATCTTGAACTTCAATTTTATGAGTAATGGGAAAAAAACGATTCTGTCCCACAGAAAGGTTTGTTATCGACTGAACATACAATGCTAAGCGTAACCAGACTTGTTCTGCGTAGCGATGATAGTCCCATCCTTGCAAGTCGTTTATAAATGCATGATTCATTTTAAAATTTTTTGTTTTCTCAATACCTTTATTTGTTAAGCGAACTCGATCTTTTTCTACTTTCTCGACATAACCACCATTTATGAGACAACGTATATCCTCTTCAATCAGTTCACGAGTTAATGCTGGAAACAATCCAAAAAATGTCAACACCCCAAAGAAAGCTCCATCTTGGATAGTCTGCGCTGATTTTTTCCCCTTAAGCAAATGGAATATTCCATATATAGACCTCTCCGCCCCTATAACTTGAATAATGGCTGCAACAATTGCTTGTCTTATTGTCTCCACACACTTGTTCACCACCTATAAAAACTCTGCTTTTATTGTAACAAATTCCAGCAAACAAAGCGGCTGAAAAGTATACAATGAGCAAATAAATAAAGAAGAAACGTTTAATTTATCTGTTTACGAAGCAAAATTGGTTGAAAAGTTCGCCAATCCGTTTTACAATTAGTCAGTAGAACTCATATGGTTTTGATCAAAACTGTAATATATGTGATTAGGATGTTAATGGAGGGTTTAAGATGGCAAAGTATACAATTGTTGATAAAGATACCTGTATAGCATGCGGAGCTTGTGGCGCTGCTGCCCCAGATATTTATGATTATGATGATGAAGGGATTGCTTTTGTAATTCTTGATGATAACCAAGGAACGGCAAAAATTCCTGAAGAGTTAGAGGAAGATATGATCGACGCTCAAGAAGGGTGTCCTACAGATTCCATTAAAGTAGCAGACGAGTCATTTGATGGGGACGCACTAAAATTTGAATAGTGAATGAAGAAATGAAGGGGTATCTCTAAAGTTAATTTAACTTTTGAGATACCCTTTTTTCTTGTTAATTAAATCATTTCATAAAGCAAGTCCTTCAAGTGCGAGCAGACAATTATTGGACCATATCTCTGCAAAGGATTCAGAAGGTAATGGATTTGTACCAACGCCTACTTCAATTGTAAACCCTGCTCTTTTTGTTTCTTGAATGAACCAATCTTTATACCCACCATCACTCTCCGCTGTATGCACAGGTGTATAGGAGCTTACTAGTGATAAACGGTGAACCATCTCCTTGCTCTCTTTTGGTTCTAATCCACGATATCCCCAATAAATTACTTGGCCTTGAGAATGAAACGCCAAAACATATGCAAATGAATGATTCAGTGTATATCGATAGATAGCCTGAGCTTCAGGTTCCGTCAATGGTCCATTTCCACTATAGTGCCTCGCCCAAGGGATTTGCGGTGATCCTTTTGCTTCTTCTTCCCATTTAGCTGGCCATTGATGATTCAGATCCACTCCTCTTATGTTACTTGACCAATGTTCAAATCGAGCCATGCCTTTATTAATTGTTCGTATATTTTCATAATGAGGATGATTTGGGTAATTTCCTTGAAGGACTAAATCAACTCCATCGGGATTGACTAACGGAACCATATAAAGAGTTGCCTCTGTTAGTAGCTTTGTTACATCATATCCATGCCACTGTTCTCCACTTCTATAGCAGCTGGCTAGTTCCTGTATGTAACGAGTTAAAAACTTACTTGTATGCCATTCGTTTGCATGCCAGCCCCCTGAGTAAAATACCTCTTTTTTCCCCTTTCCTATCGCCAGAGCATAAATTGGTTGGTTCAGGACTGAGTACCCTATAATATCAACTCGAATTCCTAACTTTTTTAAATCTGGAAGTAGCTTTTCTAAATCACTTTGAGAAAATTCTGTTTGACTCTCCCAATCTGAAATTACGTTTTGTTCACCTTGAATAACAGGAATATGCATTTCCATCTCTGGTTGTACATAACTATTTTCAGCATAAATATGTGGGTTGAATAACAATATGTCAAAAGGGCGAACGTTATACTTATAGGCTATCTTTTTGACCGTTTCTCCTTTTTGAACGATATGCTTCATATCATCCCTCCTCGCTTCATTTATATGAACGGTAGCTGTGTTACATACAGGAATAAAGATTATATTTACTTTTTTTGTTCACGCTTTAGATTGACAGTTTAAATACATTATGATAAATTATCAAACAATTAGTACTATTTGTTTTTAATGACAATTCTAAATGGAAAAACGATGATGAAGATTGAAAGAATGATAAACCAATTCAGAGAACTAGTGGTTGCTGCGAACTAGTTTGGTCCATTCTTGAGAGCCCTTCGGAGTTCATGTGCTGAAATACGACAGTAGGTACATTCGGTTAATCCGTTATCTTGGAGACATATCTCCTTAAGATGCGCAACCTGCGCATGAATGAGGGTGGCACCGCGGTTACAACCTTCCGCCCCTCACGACAGCGGTCGTGTGGGCAGAAGGTTTTTTGCTGTAGCAATCCTAATTCAAATGTAGAAAAAAAGGAGTGAAGAAAAATGAACCATCAAGCCGTTGTCGCTCGTCCTACAGGAAACCAAACCCAAGCCAAATATCAAATTTTAGTGTCCGATCGTATGAGCAAAGAAGGATTGCTCCCTTTACTCGAGAGCAATCAAGTAGAATGTTTAGAAAAAAACGTAAACGATGTCGACGATCTATCTCAATTTGACGCCCTGCTTGTTCGTAGTGCTACCACAGTCACAGATGAACTATTAGCCAAAATGCCCAAACTTAAAATTGTAGCCAGAGCAGGAGTAGGAGTAGATAATATTGACCTTGACGCTGCTACTAAGCGAGGGGTAGTCGTCGTGAATGCTCCAGACGGGAATACGATTTCCACCGCTGAACATACATTTGCTATGATGATGTCTTTACTAAGAAATATCCCTCAAGCAGTTGCTTCTATTAAAGCTGGCGAATGGAACAGAAAAGCATTCCAAGGATATGAATTACGTGGGAAAACCTTGGGAATTGTTGGGTTTGGACGAATTGGTACTCAGCTCGCTCAACGTGCCAAAGCCTTTGAAATGTCCCTGCTCGTTTTTGACCCCTTTTTAACGAAAGCTCGTGCTGAAAAGCTTGGTGTAACCACAGCTACTCTTGAAGAAGTCCTTACAGGATCTGATATTATTACCGTTCATACACCATTAACAAAAGAAACAAAAGGTCTACTCGGAATGGAAAATATTGCGAAGACAAAACCTGGTACATTTTTAATTAACTGTGCTCGTGGTGGGATTATTGATGAACAGGCGCTAAAGCATTTTTTATCGAACGGGCACATTGCAGGGGCAGCACTAGATGTTTTTGAAGAAGAACCCGCTACAGATAAGGAGTTGCTTGCGTTTCCAAATGTTATTGGAACCCCGCACATTGCTGCTTCAACGAAAGAAGCTCAACTTAATGTAGCTGCTCAAGTATCTGAAGAGGTATTACGTTTCCTTGAAGGAGAACCAGCAAGCAATTCTATTAACTTACCTACCCTTTCAAAAGAAATTTATGAGAAAGTAAAGCCATTTTATGAGCTTACAAGAAGTATGGGGAATATACTCTCACAAGTAATGCGTACACCTGTACAAGAAATAGATGTGTATTATGGAGGAACCGTAACAAATTTGGAAACATCTATTACTACACGAAGTCTGATGGCTGGTTTTTTACAACCCCGTGTGGATGCCGCCGTGAATGACGTCAATGCGAGCTTAATCGCAAAAGAACGAGGTATTAATTTTGGAGAAAAGCAAATGAATCAAACTTATGGTTATTCAAACATCATCCATGCTATAGTACGTGGAGAAGATCGTATTTTTGAAATAAAAGGGACGTATGTAAAGGAATATGGTCCTAGAATTGTTAATATTAATGGATTCAATGTTGACTTTACTCCTAGCGGGCACTTAATTTACATTCAACACAATGACAGACCAGGGGTTATCGGTCGAATGGGACAGCTTTTGGCTGATTACCAGGTTAATATTGCTACGATGCAAGTTGGTCGAAAAGAAGAAGGTGGAGAAGCCATTATGATGGTCGCTGTCGATAAATTGGTAGAAGAAAAAGTCATCAACGAATTGAAACTAATCGAAGGTATTTATTTTGCCGATACAATTGAGTGCTAACATAAGGAGCAGCTCATGAGGGGGTGAACATTCACCTTTTAGGCCCCCCTCTATGATTCATCTTAAATAAGACATTGACAAAGGTTAGTTACCAGCTTTGTCAGTGTCTTACACCTACATTTCTAACTGATTATTTTCTCTTACCAAATATAGGTGAATAAAAGATCCAATTGTTCTTCCGCATCTTTTTCTAAATAGGCTTGTCCTCGTTCTGTTATTGTTAACCGATCTCCAGCTCGGGACACAAGTTGCTCGGAGAAAGCAACATCCACATAAAATTGATATAAATGCGCCCCTTTTTGCTTCGTCTTTTGACTCATCAATTCATAGCCAAACGTACGATCATGAGAACGCCAAAAACGGGGATGCAGCTCCTTTTCATTAATCATACGGATCATTCCATGCTGATTAATCTTTTTGAGCATAAAGATAAATCCATCCACTAAATCAACTTGATAGCTATTCAAGTCTGTCTGTTTGTTGAGCCAATGAAATAACTCCGTTTTCACCCTTACTTGTCGCAATCCCATTGAAATCTTCATCCCTATCAATCATCTCTTGACTTAATTTTACCATATTCGACATGATTTTCACAGGCGGATTCTGTTAATTAATGATGATCGTCTGTCCTGGCAGAATCACATCAGTATGTAAATCATTTTGTTCCATTAAATTTGCTGCTGACACACCATATGTGCCAGCAATCGACGTTAACGTTTCCCCTGCTTGGATTACGTGAACCTGCTCGGGCAGTGAGACGACGATGACTTCATCTACTGTAATCACGTCATTGGAAAGGTCGTTCCACTCCATTAACTCATCGACGGTTACGCCAAACTTTTGTGAAAGACTCCATAATGTATCTCCATCACTTACAGTTATTTCAACTAAATTATGTATAGATTCCGTGCTTTTATCTCTTTCTTCCAATTGGCTTGGACTCATAACCGAAACAATTTCGCGTTGCTTCCAGTCTTGTCCATAAGGGGAATCTCTCCCTAGCGAAGCAAACATATACTCTGGTTCTTTTGATAGAACGAGAAACGGGTCAATTGAATCCGTTTTTTCAATATTCCACTCTCCATTATGCACTTCAAAATGTAGGTGGTTTCCTGACGATCTTCCTGTTGTACCAACTGTGCCTACTTTCTCACCTTCTAGTAGGGCTTGTCCCTCTTCTACCAGCCTTTCATGAAGATGAGCATATACGGTTTCAAGTCCATTAGGGTGATTTACAAACACAACATTTCCATATGTATCAGAATAATAAGACCTACTTACCGTCCCATCTGCGATTGTTACAACGACAGTTCCTTCTGGAGCTGCAATATCGATTCCAAAATGTTTTCCCCACCTTGTTCCATACGTATCAGTTATTTCACCAACGGTAGGCCAGATGAGCGCTTCAAAGAGCTCTTCCGGCACCGTTTCTTTCGTCTCGGCAAAAGACGTTGTTGTACTTATGAATAACAGACCGATAAATGTTGCTAAGGCAAGGGCAATACATACCCTCTTAATAAAATCAACCATACTGTCCTCCTCATTCTTTAACAGTTCTCGAGTTGTTTCACATAGTTATCCTATGGATGCCAAGTTCATATTATTCCATAATTTATTCAATCGCTCCCGATTGAATAATCTCAGCATTTACTTGTACTCGAAATTCAGCACTTGGGTATAGGGTCGTTTCCCATTCTTCTGAATCCCAGTTTCGAGTCGTGCTCCGATATTTCTCTCCCATTCCAACTGGATCTATACCTGCTTCCTGAAATAGTACTAATAATTCTTCACCACGCATTTCTATTTGATCCTCAATAGACTTTTCCATATCTGTGATAATATTAGCTTCATCTAAATTCATCTTTCCATCATAATCTTCAATTGCCCCTTGTATTGAGATGTCAATGGAAAACACAGGCACATCTTTTGTCTTATCTAAATTCACCTTTACATCACTATGTAATTGCTGTAATACCACAAAGCTTTTTTCCCCTTTATATTCTACTTCGAATTGCTGAACGGCTTGTCTTGTTGAGTCAATCAACATCTTCAAGATAAATGAATCATTAAGATCAAGATGGCTATGATACTTATCTCTATCAAATAAAGCTGTTCCTATAACGGATACTCGATCTTCTTCCGTCTGTCCAAGCATAGGCAAATAAGGATCGCGTCCGTCATTGTAAAGACTAAAGAGAAATTCATGCATATTTGTTGGTGGCAATATACTTGTATCTTGATTTTGTTCAATTAAATCTGGTAAATATACTCCGGCTAATTCTCCTATTCCCAAGTCAGAATCAATGACAGAGCCTGCATCATTCCCTTCGACAACCGCTAAAAAGATCCGATTTCCAACTGATGGATCACGATACATCGCATCAACCGCATTTTCAACCCCATCTTCTGCGAGCTCCTGACTAAATAGCAAAAGTCGCATTTGTCCAAATCTTATTGGCTTTTGTGATTGTTTGTTTAAACTAATCCTTGTACCTTTCGTTGTTTCTCCAGTAGCCGAAATAATTCCCTGTTGCAATTCCTCTTCTTGTCCTTGCTCAGGAAAAGTCGGAAAACTAACAGTAAATTTAAACCCCTTTTCCTCATCTAAATCAAAAGCAGCAGCACGAACCATGGACACTTCATCGACGATCCTTGTCTCTAAGCACCCTGATAATACAAAAAGCACAAAAAACAAGCTACATAGAAGACGTATGTTCATGGTTGTCCCTCCTGAACTTCAACACAATCGCTTGCAAAACAACGAGCATAGGTATATAAACAAAAACAAGATAAAACCCAATTTCTCCAACCCACTCATTAAGTAAACTTACTTCTTGTCTTGTAGGAATGAATACTACGATTATAGCCATTATTACTAAAGATATAACTAAAGCGATTCTTTGATTCATCTGAAATATTCGCTTTGCACACCGGCTTGCTCCCCAAAGAGCAAGTGCAATATTTGGAGCAATTAAAAACATCCATAATGAGATTCCTATGTATTCAAACCGCTCTAAAAACGGCAGTTGAACTACCTTATAAAGGGTTAGTGTCGCCCAAATTGTTTGATTCAACTGTTCTTCACTATAGAACGCTAGGCTGACTACCATAAGAACCGTATAGGAAATAGTCGTAAGGACAGCTCCAAAGTGAGCCCATTTTTGTGTGAGCTCCTTCTTTTTAAGAAATGGATAGTATAACAACAACAATTCAAACCCAAGAAAACTTAAAGTAGTATCCTTGGCTCCTAATGCAAGCTCTAAAATAGAATGCTTCCAAACAGGCAACATATTAATAAAATTGGCATATTCTAAAGGCATTAACAACATAGGCACTAACACAATTGGGATAATGACGCCTAAAAATGTCAGGCCAACAACTGACCGAAATCCTCCCGCCACGACATAATAAAAAAATCCAACCGCTACAAGAGCCATTGCCCAAGTAGGAAGGTCTGGAAACATCCACACTTGAACAATTTCGATATATCCTCTCAGCACAGTTGTTGCTAATACAACAAAATAAAGACATGCAAACAAACTTATAGCATTCCCTAACCATTTCCCGAAAATCTGTTGATGGATAGTCACTAAATCGCCATTGGCACGCTTTAACAATATATACATGCAGGCAATAATGAAATGAACAAATATCCCTGCCATCAAAACAGAAATCCAAGCATCGTAACCAGCGGATTTAACAATCGTACGCTGATAGCTTAATACTCCCATTCCAACTTGCATGCCATTAATTAGAAACAACGTTAAAAACCCTGAAACGAGGTATTTCTCTTTGATGGGCTGCTCCATCGTATCACCTCTCTATTCGTCTATGTCTCGTTTCTTACTTGCTCTTGAAAAATTAAATCTCCCTTTATCATTAGGTCTTAAATAGACTGGTCGAGATGACATCCAGTTAAACGGCAATCTGACAAAAGCGTCTTTCCAATCTTTAAATCTAGGTGGAAAGATTGGTTCAAAGTAAGGTCTTCCTAGCGACGTCAAATGAAGAAGGTGAACCATCGTTAATAATGCACAAAAAGCGACACCGACCCCTCCAATAAAAGCAGCAGCTAATAAAAACGGAAAGCGAATTAATCGTATCGTGTTGCCCATTTGATAAACTGGAGTTGTAAAAGATGCAAGGGCCGCTAAAGCAACGATTATAAGTAGAATATTACTCGTAAGTCCTGCCTCCACCGAAGCTTGTCCAATAACAATTCCACCAACGATCCCAATTGTCTGTCCAACCTTCGTTGGCAATCTAGCTCCAGCTTCTCGTAATAACTCAATGGTTAATTCAAGAAAAACCGCTTCAAGAATAGGAGGAAACGGAATATTACTCCTAGAAGCAATAATCGTCGAAAGCAAATCTCGAGGAATTAATTCATAATGAAATGTTAGGACAGCTACATAAACAGGAGTAGCAAGAACAGAAAAAGCAACAGCAAAGAAACGTAATAAACGAACACTAGTAGAAATATGCCAAGGCATATAATAGTCTTCTAACGATGAAAAGAACTCCACCAAAGTTGTCGGGCCAAAGATAGCTTCTGGTGAACCGTCCGCCAAAAAAGCCACCTTTCCTTCAGCGATGGCCGCTGCGACACGCTCTGGTCTTTCTGTATTAATTAGTTGGGGAAATGGACTCATTTGGTTATCACTAATCATCTGCGCTAAGCTATTTGAATCAATCACTTGATCAAATTCAATATCGTGCAACCTTTGCTCTACCGTTTTTAGGTTATCCTTGTCCACGATGCCTTCTATATATAATAGAGACACTCGAGTCTGGGTCAATTTTCCTATTTTCATTTCTTTCACTTTTAATTGGGGCAAAGGCATTCTTTTACGAATTAAATTTATATTGGTATCAATCGATTCAATAAATGATTCCTGCGGCCCGGCTACTGTAAATTCATTCTCTGGTGGAGATACTTCTCGTCCAGAATCCAAAGCTACTTCAATTACAGCAATTTTAGAGGGGTTTCTCCCTTCATAAATAACAATAAACCCTTGTAATACCTTCTCACGTAAGCTATTTGGTGATTGTGTGACTTCCTTAGCCTGTATGGGAATATCCCTTATTAAATCTTCTAATGATAGACTGTCCGACTTCGTCATGTACGGAAAAACATCTTTATTCAAACGGTCGCTATCAATAAGCGTCTGGAAAAAGGCAACTTGAAATACTTTAGATGCAATCGATACATCATGCACAACAAAATCACTTGATTGTTGTAACTGTTGCAATACATCTTGCAGTGATTCTTTTTTCTTACTTTGAATTTGTTTCAACAGCCACTTTCCAAGCACTCCAATCATCCTTCCTTACATGTACCCATACATTCTCGCTTTTAGTATGAAATGGAATTAAAGCAATTATGCACATTCATCATACTTTCTAAATCTGAAACAACCATCATTATCATTTTTCACAAAAAAAAGAACGTAAGCCACTTTAGCTTACATTCAATGCGAATGAACACTCACTAGTATTTCTCCACGATCTAGATTAACTTCCGATTTTATTAAAACAGGGTATGGATGTGGATTTTTAAACCTAAAATCTGGTCCTCCCCAGGAAACCGTAGCATCTCTGCCAGGTGCTACATACCCAATTTCCCTTGAATGCGTGTATCTTTCAATCATCTCTAAACCTGCTTTATCCACAGCATTAAACAACGTGGAAGACGTTTGACAAATCCCCCCACCTATCCCCATAACAAACTCTTTATTAACAATCTCTTTTGCTTCTTGATACCCGCGTTCTCTCGTACGCTCCCCAACGGTTTGATTAAAGGAAAATGAATCACCTGGTCCAAGTATTATTCCCGAAATCGCCTCTGCTGATAATTTAACATTTTCTGCTCTCCCTGATACCGAGGGGTTAAAATTTGTTTTAAACTCACCAATTGTCCTTTGGTCAATTCCAACAAGGTCTTCTTCTTTAACAGAAGGTGCTGTTACTGTAATAGGCATGACAAACTCCTTTGTTCCCGCCTTCAACTCTTGTAATTGGTCAACAAGCTCCTGTTCAGATAAAATCACTCGTTCTTTCCCTGGAGTAAATTCTCCATTTGGGAGAATTCGCGGATTTTCCATCGGTGTATCTATTTGCATAGCTAACTCTCTTGCTAATTGATGGAGGGCGTCTTCATCAAGTGTATGAGAAGTCATATATCCATAGTCATTTAGTATAAGATCATGTTGTTGGTCATTCCATTCATCGATTAAATTCAACTTCCAATATACAGGTTGCTTAAAGGTCCATTCAGATTGGAATGAGGTAGAATGAAGGGCTACCGGCATTGGTCCCTCAGCCGAAACATCCTGACTATACCCAGCTAATAGCAAAAGTACAACAAGCCACTTTTTTTTCATCTTACAGCCTCCTTAATACTCAAACACATTTACCAATATATGTGTAGATATACGATTCATTCCAGACAAATACACAATTTTTGATAAATTAAAAAAGGCACTGAAAAAAGGTGAAAATCTACCCTTTGATCTGCA
>NZ_JRJU01000011.1 GCF_000787375.1 Halalkalibacter okhensis
TTATGACAGGGATCTATACCATGTCTATGGCTTTAATGGCAGCTCTCGCATCTGGTGTGAGTATTCCTTTGGCTCAAGGGTTAAACCTCGGCTGGGAGAAATCATTAGCGCTTTGGGCGATTTTATCAGGAGGGGCTGTTCTTGCTTGGATACCCCAGCTTCGAAAGCCCAAAAGAATAGCTCAAGTTTCACATTCACCTAGCAGTTCCATTTGGTCTTCTAAACTAGCATGGCAAGTAACGCTTTTTATGGGGTTTCAGTCTTGTATTTTTTACTGCATAATTGCTTGGATACCTGAAATCTTAGTTACTCGAGGAATAGATGTTCCAATGGCCGGATGGTTATTAACATTGACACAAGTTGTTGGGCTTCCGGCAACATTACTTGTACCTATTCTAGCTGGGCGACTTTCAAATCAAAAAGGGATTGTATTAGGCATTGCCTTCCTATATGCTGCTGGCTTTCTAGGGATTTATGTTGGTGGATCTTTAGGCTTTATATCCGTATATATGATGTGCTTAGGGGTGGCACAAGGTGCAGGTATAAGTCTATCCCTGAGTTTGTTTGGCTTACGATCTCAAAATGCCTATGATGCAGCAAATCTATCAGGTATGGCACAATCGGCTGGTTATTTACTTGCAGCATTAGGTCCCCTTTTAATGGGTCTTTTCTTTGATCTCTTCCATTCTTGGTCACCATCTTTTTTCCTATTTTTTGCGATGATTCTAGCGATGGGGGTCTTTGGTGTACAAGCTGGACGCGATCAAGTTCTGTTCCAATCAGAACCAGAGAAATTAAGAGCATAAAAAAGGGTCTAGTTCATTCCCATTTGGGAAGAACAGACCCTTTTTCCTTATTTAAAACGCAAACTGACGATACTTAGTTTGCACTGATACCCACTTTGTTGTCGTAAACTCTTCGACAACCCACGGATTACCAAAGCGCCCTAGTCCGCTTGCTTTGTTACCACCAAATGGAATATGCGGGGCGTCATTGACTGTTTGATCGTTAATATGCGTCATCCCTGCTTCAACTTGTAGCGCAAGCTCTTCCCCACGTTCTAGGTCACTTGTAAAGATTGCCGAACTTAATCCGTGCTCGGTCTCATTTGCAAATTCAATCGCCTGCTCATCAGACTCTGCTTTAATGATGGTCGCAATTGGGGCAAATAATTCACTTTGCGCAAGCTGGCTTGAATTATCAACATTTGTAAAGACAAATGGTGTTAATACATTGCCAAAACGCTCCCCCTCTAAAGCTAGCGTTGCACCTTCTTGCTTCGCTTTTTCAATAAAATTCAAGGCCTTCTCCATTTGTCTAGCATTTACTAAAGGACCAATGACGGTTTTTGGATCACTCGTATCCCCATATGGAAGAGCAGCTGCTTTGTCCACAAATTTCTGAACGAATTCATCATGCTTATCTTGATGAACTATGATCCGATTAATGATCATACAAATTTGCCCTTGGTGAATAAATTTACCGAATATCGCAGCCTCCACCGCACGGTCTACATCGGCATCGGATAAAACTATCAATGGACTGTTCCCACCAAGTTCAAGAGCGACACGCTTTAAATTTCTTCCTGCAATTTCGCCAATATGTCGTCCTACCGCTGTTGATCCCGTGAAACTCACCAATTGATAATTCGGGTTCGTCAACATGTCATCACCAATTTCCTCGACATCAGTTTGAATCACATTTAAGACCCCTTTAGGAAGACCAGCTTCTTCAAATGCCTTCGCTAAAATCGCTCCACCACTTAACCCTACTTGAATATCTGGCTTATGAACAACGCTATTTCCTAGCGCAATAGCAGGGGCGATCGTCCTCATCGATAGATTCATAGGAAAGTTAAACGGCGAAATTGACGCAATAACCCCTAACGGCACTCGGTGAATGTGATTTAGTTTGCCTTCAACATGCCCAGGTACTTCTCGTACTTGATTGACCTCATCAGCATATTTAAGTGCCTCCTCTAGAAATTCAAGTGTTAAGTGTAATTCAACATTTGCTTTTAACACACTGCCACCTGTTTCACGACCAATGATACTCACAATTTCCTCACGATTTGCCTTCAAATAATCGGCTGCCTTATGCAAGACGTCTCTGCGCTCATCCACTGTGCTTTTTGCCCATTGTTTTTGCGCTGCTTTTGCGACCGTAAATGCTTCTTCTACTTGTTTGGACGTAGCCAATTGAATAGAAGTAATAAGAGAACCGTCATATGGATTAGTAATATCATACGACCGATCACTGCCCCCAACTACCCACTCACCGTTAATGAAACTTTTGTTTAATTGTTCAAAGTTTTGCATACAAAACACTCCTCTTTATTCGTTTTATTAATAAATTGTATACTTCAACCTAAATCTGCATTAACCTCCACCTCTCATAAAGTTAGGCAAGGTCATGACAATTTCAGGAAAAATAACTAGTAGAATAGTAAAAAGAATCATGGTTACTAGCATGGGCGTAACCCCTTTAAATATCGTTTGAATCGGAATATCTTTTGCAACCCCATTTATTACATACACACTAATTCCAAGAGGTGGTGTAATAACCCCCATGTTGAACACCATAACCATAATAATCCCAAACCAAATCCCATCAAATCCAAGCTGAATAATGAGTGGATAGACGATCGGAAGTGTTAAAACTAAGATTGCAATCCCTTCCAAAAATAATCCTAACAAAAAATAGATAATTAAGATGATTGCCACGATGACAAATGGCGATACATCTAAACCGACCACCATCGATGTAACCGCAGTCGGAACTCGACTCATAGCTAAAAATTGCCCAAATAGTGTCGCTCCAATTAAGATAATAAAAATCATCGATGTTAATCGGATTGTCTCCTCTAAAGAGGCAAAAAAACCTTTCCATCCCAAGCGTCTCGTTAAAACAGAAAATAACAATGCACCAAGTGCCCCTACTCCCCCTGCTTCGGTTGGTGTGAAAAAGCCAAAATAAATTCCACCAATACTTAGTAAGAAGATCAATCCAAAGGGCCAAATTTTACTGATCGATTTCATTCGATCTTGAAACGAAGACGGACTTTGCTGGTTCGGTGCAAGTGACGGCTTCCTTCTCACTTGAATATATACAGTGAGCATGAAAAAAAAGGCTAATAAGATTCCTGGCACTAGTCCAGCAATTAATAATGCCCCCACCGGCTCCATCGTCAACACCCCGTAAAGAATTAAAATCACACTTGGGGGAATTAACACACCTAGCGTTCCACCTGCGGCCACACAAGAAGAAGATAACCCAGGGTGATATTTATAATCTTTCATTTCAGGTAAGGCCACTTTTGCTAACGTTGCTGTCGTAGCATTAACACTCCCTGAAATAGAAGAGAAAATTGCTGATGCACCAATCGTTGCCATTCCAATTCCTCCGCGAACGTGTCCAACCCAGTGGTCAACTGCTTTAAATAAGTCTTTTGCTAATCCACTATAAGAAAGAAACATCCCCATCAAAATAAACATTGGCATAACACTTAAACTATATTTACTTGCTGTACCAAAAGCACTCATACCAAGCTGAGCCAAAGCAACATTCGTTCCCGATAAGTACATATAACCTGTAAATCCAACTAAAAGGAGAGCAATTCCAACTTGAACACGAAGCAAGATCAGAACAAACAAAGCAATAATTCCGATTATTCCTACTACTTCAGGACTCATTTGGATGCACCACCTTTCGTATCGCTTTTAAGAAATCAACGAGCACCGTTAAGGTAAAAAATAAAATCCCCACTGCACAAACAAGTACAAAAGCACTAACCGGTAACTTTAAATCCCCTGTTACACTATTGGAAACTTGATTGGCATAAGACACTGTTTGTCTAGCCATTAATCCTAATAAAACCATCATAATTAAGTATGTGATCACATCAAACACAGCCTGCGCTCTAACAGACAGCTTATCAATGAAAACCCCAACTGAAATATGCCCCTTTTTCTGTTGGGTATACCCTAGACTTAAAAAGACAATTAACGCTAGCCATAAATAGGTTAGCTCATACGTACCTGTAACAGGACGCCATAAGAAGCGGCCTGCTACATCACTAAATGTTAATACCATCATCAAAAATAAGAGGAGTGCTGAAACTTTAGATGAAATGTTATTTAAGAACCCTACAAATTTCTCGAAATTCGTTATGAATCTCATAAACATATGCTATTCTCCTAGATCGCGGAGGCGAACCGCTTCCTCATAAATTTCTGATCCTGGCAATCCCTCTGCATCCATTTCATTTACCCATTTTTCATATAGGTGCTCAAGTGGCGCTTTCCAATTAGAAAGGTCTTCTTCAGGAATTTCATAGACTTCAATTCCTGCTTGAGTAGCTGATTCCCAGCCACCGTCCGCATCTACGTTATAAAGCTCAGCTGCTTTGTTTGCCATGTTTTCACCTATAAGTTCTTCAATCACGGCTTGATCTTCTTCAGAAATTTTTGACCAAGTAGCTGGGTTAATGACTACAAAGATACTACTTGTATAGAAGTTCCCTTTTGTAATATAGTTCGTTACATCCGCGAGTTGGAAGTTCGTAATAACAGAAGCTGGAGCAAGCGCCCCATCAACGACTCCTCTTTGCATCGCTTCATATACATCTCCCATTGGCATTGAAACAGGAATAGCTCCATATGATTCTAAAATTCCATTAGCTGATGGCGAAGGTGTTCGAATTCTTAAACCTTGTAGATCTTCAGGTGAATGGATAGGTTTATCGACCGTTAAAAGTTGGGCTGGATCATTTTTAAACAACCAACCAACCTTCGTACCTTCATGCTCCTCTGCAATATCAGGAAACGTTTCATGAAGTCCCCAGAAGATCCTAGTCGCATCTGTTGCATTCTCCCCCATAAATGGCAACTCTGTTACACCTGTAAGAGGGAACCTTCCAGGAGTATAACCATGAAGGGACATTGACATATCCGCTACTCCATTTACAACTAGATCGTACTGTGCATTGGCCTCTCCTAACGCATTGGCTGGATATAATGTTCCAGTCACTCTGCCATCTGTCGCCTCTTCCATATCTGCAATAAAAGGTTCGATGAGCTCTGTATGTTGTGGGTGGGGACCTGGCATGAAGGTAGAAAACGTTAAATCTACTACATCTCCTGATGGAGCAGGACTTTCTGCTTCTCCACTCGTTTCCTCACCACCTGTTGATTCTGCCCCCCCACAAGCAGCTAGACTAATAAGCATTGCACTCATAACCCCAGACCATAGAAAACGCTTCCATTTTTGTTGTTTTTTCATGGTTACACCCCTTTAGATTAATAAATACAATAGGTATATTTAGTGGTGGAGTATCCTCCACCTGTTTAGGAACACAATTTACTTGCCAGTAATCCGAACATCTACCACAGCTGACCTACCACTTTTTACAATTTCATAAGCAGTTTGTAATGCTTCTTTTAATTCTTTTGGATCTTCTACCGTCCTCGCATATGCTCCTCCAGCAGCCCAGGCAACATTTGCCAGATCCGAAGACGGTCCGAAGTTCGTGTAAAATTCATCTGTTTGTTTTGCTAATCCATCTGGGTGAACACCTAAGGCAGAGAATTTCGGTGCATTCCATTGTTCATTATTGTAAATAACAGTCAGGAATGGAGCCTCATACTTTCTCGACATCCAGTGAACAGGAGTAGGATTACTGAAAACGAAACAACCATCGCCGCATAAGCTAACAACCACTTTGTCTGGTGAAGCTAACTTGGCGCCAACAGCAGCTCCCCCGTTCCATCCGAGAGAACCACCTCCCATTGTAAAATACGTACCTGGCATAGTCCTAGGTAAATGATTATTCACAGTGGAAAAATTCGTAATTGTCTCACTCATAACAATGGTTTCGTCTTCAATGACTTCTCTAATGCAAGATGTTAATAATTCCGGAGTGATTCTTCCTTCGTCACTCGGTCTCTCAAGTAAGGATAACTGCACCTGCTGTTCTTCATGAAATTGGGAGATTTCTTTAAAGCGCTTTGAAATTTTATCCTTGGTTAATTCTGCTTGATCAATACAAGCATTCAATTGCTGCAGGACAACATGTGTATCCGCTTTAAAGAAACTCTCTGATGGAATATACCACAGGGGTGTTTTTTCTTTTAAAGGATCAGCGTCGACATAATAAATCTT
Organism: Halalkalibacter okhensis; assembly: GCF_000787375.1. GTDB lineage: Bacteria > Bacillota > Bacilli > Bacillales > Bacillaceae_D > Halalkalibacter > Halalkalibacter okhensis. Next base: position 6,160 of record NZ_JRJU01000011.1, read on the forward strand.
GCAGTCTGCAGCAGGTTTATTGTGTAATGGAATCCACGGAACATCACTGTCTAAGACAAGAACCAAATCAGCGTTAGCTAACTGTTCATGCTGAATTGGTTCATTCCATCTATACCCCACATGTAGCGGGTGATCTGAAGGAAAGTTAAAATAACTCGGAACCGATTCAAGAACTGGAATCGCAAGCTTATTTGATAAATGAATTAGTTCTTCGACACTTTCATGATTACGTCCTAGGTAAGACGTGACAATTAAAGGATGTTCCGCCTTAAGCAACGCATCTTTTATCTCTTCAATTTTTTGTGGAGGAATGGCAGCTGGCGACAAGGGTCCCCACTTTTTTAGGTCAAGGGAAACTTCCTCTACTTTTTCTTCCAACACTTCACGTGCAGCAATCAAATATGCTGGCCCTTTTGGATCACTTTGTGCAACTTGCATCGCTCTATGAAGCAACTGTTTTACGTTTTTTCCTGTTCGGATTTCATTTGAATATTTAGCATACTCTCTTACAATTCCAGGCTGATCATACACATCTTGAATCCAATGAATAAATTCATTTCGGCTTCCTAGCATTTCACCATCTTGAGTCGTAGGTGAAGTACCTGCAAAGATTAATACAGGAATTCTTCCTTTCGCCGCATTATGTACAGCCCCTCCAAGATTTTGAGTACCACAATCAACATGAACAATGACTACTTGTGGCTCTCCAGTGATTTGAGCATAGCCATGAGCTGCGCTTAATGCTACCATTTCATGTTGACAGATAATCACTTCTGGCATCTCTCTACCTTCTTTTTTAAACCGTGCAAAACTCTCAAGCAAAGCTGGATGGTCGCTCCCTAAATTCGCAAATATATAGGATACACCTAAATCCTGAAATGCTTCTACCATTTGATCTGCCGTCGTATACATCCTTTTCTCCACAGAGACGTTGCTTTTTGCGTCTTGTAACTTCACCAATATCCCCCCAAATTTATCGTATCCTTTTCCTCATCGATATTAAGCGTTTACAAATGTAAAATAAATAAAACTGAATGTTTTGTTTATTTTTAATAATTGCTTTTTTTATAGTGTAGCACATGCTATATTATATGAATAATATTAATAAAGTCTGTTTTATATACTTTTATCATATGAATACCAAGAGGAGGTCTTTGATTGGATATCCGGCAACTCCGGTATTTTATTACCGTTGTACAGGAAGGTCAAATTACACTTGCTGCAAAAAAGTTGAATATGGCACAACCACCTTTAAGTCAACAACTAAAAAATATGGAGACAGAGATTGGGGCGAAACTTCTCTCTAGAAATGGACGCAAGCTCGAATTAACAGAAGCTGGACACCTTCTCTATCAAAAAGGACTTCATCTACTTGATCGTTTTGATGAAACGATTACTGCTGTAAAAGAAACTGGTGAAGGGCTAAGTGGTACATTATCAATTGGTTGTGTCATGTCGTGTATACACTACCTCCCCGAGCGAATCCGGGCTTTTAACGACACATACCCTCAAGTTAAAGTAAAGATACTAGCAGGTGACCCTTATCGATTAACGGATTATATTTATGAGAGAAGCATTGAAGCTGCTATCGTTCGCTCTCCACTTAATACTGAAAATTTTAATACCATCGAATTAGATATTGACCCGTTTGTTTTCATCGCACCAAAAGCATGGGAACAATTGCCTTCGGGCTCTAAAATAGCCATGAGAGACATTTCCGAACTTCCCTTAATTGCATTACATCGTGTTAATGGAGTTGGCGTCTATGAAGTTGTCCTAGAAGAATTTAATAGACATGGTTTAGAACCCAATTATGTATGTGAATCTCCTGACGCCACTATCCTATTATCTATGGTTAAAGCAGGGATAGGTGGAGTATTGTTGCCTAAATCGGTTTTATTTAATTTCTCAAAAGAAAACCTTAGAGTGTTTGAAATAATAGATAGCTCAGCTGAAACAACGACATCAATCATTTGGCAAAAAGAAAGATATTTATCTAAAGCTGCAAAGCGATTCATTGAATTGTTTACTGACGAGTATCCATCAACTTAGGACAGAAAGAGAGAGTGCTTTTAGAAACCCCTATAAGCACTCTATGATTTTCACTTTTTATTAAGCTGTTACTTTCTATAAGCGAACGCTTTCATCCATTATATAAATAAAAGATTTCTTATGAAAGAGTGGGGTACTTATAGCTGCAACATCGTTCATTATTTGCCACTTTTTCTCTTACAAGAACATACTCATATTCATCGTCGTAATGACCGTTTGATCTGGAATGATCGTCCGCGAACATACTCTCCACTCGCCATCTACTTTTCTAACTATATCATTTCTTTCACCAAACATCTCTTCAAGGTCTGTTGTTGAGCCACGGCTCCGCTTATATAAAAAATAGCTACGTACTTTATACTCATCTTGTTGTTCTCCTGCTTCAATAACTACATTTGAGATAAAATGGCGTTGTCTTGTCGCAGGATTTTCAACCCAGGCAGATTTCGTATACAATCTATTTACCCTTGTTCGAAGAGAAGCCTTCGTTTCTTCGTAAAAGGCTGAGTCGACAGAGATATTATCAATATTGACTCCTTCGACCGTTTCGCGTAGGGGCATTTTATAAGTTATATCATCCGTTAATAACTCTAGCCATTCTTTGTACTTTCGATTGTCCAGGTAATAAGCCTCTTGATAAAGTAAATTCGCAATTTGGTCTTTAATCTCTAATGATACATGCGCTTTTACCTCATTACTCATTTTATTTCCTCCTTTACAGACGTATCGGCAATAAGTAAATCTAACCAATGCTCGTGCATTCTTCTAGCTAATGCATCACAATACGTTGTCGGATATGCAACTCCTGGACCCGGGAAAGATTCATCTTGCTTTACATGACTAAATCCCATTAAATAGTTGCTTAAATTGTTATAATTTAACTCTTTATCACGCATCATCGACGCACCACTGACCTCAACAATTCGTGCCCAAGTTTCCGTATCATCTTGTTCCAATGTTCCAGTTGGTCCAAACGAACCAAGATATCCTCTATAGGCATCAGCCTTATATTCTTCTGGAGCAGTCTTATCAATCATAAACCAACACCACACTTCTACTTTATCGGGGCCAAGTGGTCTCCAAACGCGGAAATTTAAGTAATTATGCAAATGTCCTTCTGTTCCATGAACTGGACTTACAAACGAAAGATTTGGATACACTCCTCCAACAAAAACAGTCACTCTTTCAAGTATATCGGCTTGTTCGGCGGATAAATTTCGTTGGAACATTGGCCACATTTCTTTTGGCATTCCTTGAAATTCGGTTCGAGAACGACCTGTTTTTGATGTAATGACATTAATTCCATGTGCATTTTTCATAACGACTTGGTGTCCATATCCAGCATAAAGAGGATCCTCTGGGCTAATACCCATTTCTACGGTTGACCTATGAGTCGTTTGAACGTGATAAGGGTCTGCAGCAAAATTTTCTGCTGTTGATTTCCAGTTTGCCTTTGCTACCCAACGTTGCGGAAGGCCGATGACTTCCATGCCCCCATCGCTTCGACCTAACATCATATCAAAATACCACTTCATCTCTCCTAAATAATCTTCTAGTGGTTCTGCTTCAGGATCAAGACAGCCAAAAATCATTCCTTGATAGCTTTCTACTCTTGGAACCTTACGAAGCCCCCATTCGTCTTTACACATTTCTTCCCCGTACACTTTATTCCCAGCAACAATTCCTATTAATTTCCCATCTAGATTGTAGCTCCAGCCATGATACGGACAAGAAAACGTTTTCTTTTTACCGCGATCTGCTGTACATAATTGAGTGCCACGATGAGTACAGGAATTTAAATACGCTTTAATTTCATCTTTACTATCTCTCACAAGCAAAATTGGATCATTAACCATCCATCTTGTTACATAGTTTCCTGGTTCCTTTAACTCCGTTTCATGTGCTAAAAATTGCCATGTCTTCCCAAAAACCTTTTCTTTTTCTAGTTCATAAATATCCGGGTCAGTGATAACCCACTGTGGTAACAAGCCTTCATCCATTTTCTCCTTTAACTGCTGAATAAGTTTCTCATCTAGTTCTCTTTTAATCATTGAAACTTCCTCCTTGTAAAGGTTATTTTATAAAGCGCTTTCAATTCACAATGTGAACTAACAATTGCTATAATGAATTATAGGTCAAATATACCCCAAAAAATAACGAAATGTCAATATAAAAAGAATTTTCTAATAAAATCACTCACTTTTAGATTTAATAAAAAAGAGAACCAAGAAAAAGGCCATGAATTAGGGCTTTTTCTTGGTTCTCGAAGTAATGAGAGTAACCGCCTAAAAATGTTGTGTTAAGCTTTTTTGAGTGCGAGAAACCAAAGGAGCTACCTTTACAAGAGCTCGTGTTCTTCCGTTAAGGTAACCTCTATTTTCAATATGTAAGGAAACATGGAACCTCATTCCGCTATTTTTCACAAAATCTAGGTTTGAACCAGGGACCATTTAGTCCACTTAGAGCATCTGTTCAACATTTTTGCGGAATTAGATCCGATTCGCTCATTTAGAGTTGGGATTCTTGCCTTAACGGTCATCTCAAAACAAGAACCTTACTTTACTCAAAAAAAGGTGTTCCCAAAGTCTGTTTTGACCATAGAGACACCCCTGTAATAACCTATCATTCCTTTTCCGTTTTCTCTTGCGTTTGTAGATTCAGTTCTAACTTTTTCATTTCTAACTCCACTTTTTTCTCTTCTAATCTTAATTCTTTCTCTTTTAATTCATTATCTTTTTTCTTTACATACCCGTAATAGATAAGAGAAAATCCAACAATGATTGTAATATAAAAAAATAAATCCAAATTCTCACCTCCAAAAAAAGAACAACTTTATCTATCCAGAATTACTTATGTATTATTTGTTACTATATTCATGTTTACCTTGTCCCATTTTTAACGAAATAGTTGATGCTACATTCATAATCGAGTCTATTAATTCCTCTCTCTTTCCTCCCTCCATTTTAAAACTTGGACCAGATATTCCAACAGAGGCAATCACTTGCTTTTGACCATTAAAAATGGGTGCAGAAATAGCTGTATATCCTATAAAGGTTTCATCCACATCAACAAAATACCCATATTCACGAATATCCTGAAGTCGTTTAATAAATTTTGTTCTATCCGTTAATGTCTTTGGTGTTCTTGCTTCTAGAGGAAATGTTTCAAGAAGCTTCTCTACAAAACTCATCTCCATAAACGCTAACAATACAATTCCAAATGCTCCATTATGGAGGATACGCCTTCTTCCTACAAAATTATTAGGCTGCAGACCATCTTCACTATCATACCTAACTAAATATTGAATTGATTCAGATTGAGGTTGAGCAAGGATAACCGAATGCCCTGTGTCTTCATGAAGTTTTACCAAATAAGGATCTGCTTCCCTCCGAATATCTAAGTTCTCAAGGACAACTCCACTATATTCTAGTATACCAGTGCCTAATCGATAACGATTTGTCACTTGGTTATATTCGATTAAATAATTACGCTCTAGTGTCCAAAGCAGACGATATGTCGTTGTTTTTGCTAGATTCGTCTTACTCATAATATCTTCTATTGTAAGTTCTGACTTTTCGTAACTGAAACAATTTAATATTTGAATCGCGCGCTCAACTGATTGAATTGGTTCTAAATTAAGTTCTCTCATTAAAAATCCCCAGTTTCTCTAGTAATTGTTATTATCATTTAAACACCTACCGAACAATAATTCAAACTTTTAAAAAAACCTTCTTACTATTAGAGAGCTTTCCAAGCCCACTAAATAATAAGAAGGTTTATTGAATCGTCAGGATCTGGATATCTCTGGTAAGAAGGTCACGATTTCCGGGAAAATGATTAATAATATGGTAAAGGCAACCATAACAAGTACCATCGGTGTTACACCACGGAAAATTTTGGTGATTGGTACATCTTTTACAACACCACTTATAATATAAACACTTAATCCAAGTGGAGGCGTTAATACACCAATATTAAGAACCATTACCATTATAATCCCAAACCATAGTCCATCAAATCCTAGCTGCGTAACCATAGGATAAACAATAGGAAGAGTTAAAACCATAATTGCAATCCCTTCCATAAACATACCTAAGATTAAGTATACTAGTAAAATTAATAGTAAGATGACATAAGGTGATACATCTGCTGAACCAACCATTGACGTTAATTTCATTGGAATTTGACTTAGTGCTAAAAATCGGCCAAAAATACTTGCACCAATTAAAATTAAGAAAATCATAACAGATAATCGAATCGTATCATCTAAAGAAGATTTCAATTTCTCCCAAGTTAACTTTTTGGTAATAAGAGTGACTAAAAACGCTCCAATTGCACCTATTCCACCAGCTTCCGTTGGAGTAAATACACCAAAATAAATTCCTCCAATACTGACCATGAAGATAATTAGAAACGGCCAAACCGTTGAAAGCGAACGCAGTTTGTCATTCAACGATGAAGATTCTAATGACCTTGGTGCTAATTCAGGCTTTAAGCGCACTTGGATATTAATTGTAATCATAAAAATGATTGCTAATAAAAGACCAGGAACGATCCCACCTATTAATAAAGGGCCAATCGGAACTTGAGTAAGAGCTCCATACAAGATCAATATCACGCTTGGCGGGATCAAGATTCCTAATGTTCCACCAGCCGCAACCGCTGCGGTTGACATCGATGGCAAGTATTTATATTTATTCATTTCAGGGATTGCAATTCTTGCCATCGTTGCCGTTGTTGCATTGGTTGATCCCGAAATAGCAGCAAAAATGGAGCTAGCTCCAATTGTTGCAATGGCCAAACCACCTCTTGTATGACCTAACCATTTATCAACAGCCTTGAATAGATCTTGCCCTAGACCTGTATTGGACATAAACATTCCCATCAATATGAATAAAGGAATAACACTTAAGCTATAAGCATTTGCCGTTCCAAATGCAGCTGTTCCCAACTGTGCCAACCCAACGCTCCAGTCTGTTAGCAATGACACCCCTAAAAACCCTACTAGAAACAACGAAAGTCCTACGGATACATTCAAAAGAATAAGAACTAACAATAATGCTATACCTAACACACCAATCATTTCAGGACTCATTCTTTTGCACCACCTTGCGAATAGATTGCCAGATATTGAGAACGATTGTTAGAGCATAAAACAGTACCCCAATAGCAGCTAAAATAGCAAAAAATTTCATTGGAATTCCTAGATCTCCACTAGTTTGTGCTCCAAACCTTTGAGCGTAGGCAAACAACTGCCACGATGTTGTTGCTAGTAAAGCTAGCATAATCATAGATGTGAAAACATTTAATGATTCACGAACTTTTACAGGTAATTTACAAGTGATAAAATCAATGGAAATGTGCTCTTTCTTTAATTGTGTTACACCCAAGCTCAAGAAAATAACGATGACCATTGCCAATCCAGTTAATTCATACGTACCTGTTATTGGTTTATAAAAAAAATAACGCCCAATAACATCTCCTGTAGTCAAAAACATCATTAAAAAGAGGACGAGCATCGACACTCGATGTGTAGCATTATTAAGAGAATAGACAAATTTCTCAAATTTTGTCGTTTGTTCTGGCAAAGAGGATTGGTTGGGACCCTCAGATCCCAACATTTCCTTTTGAACTTCCTTTGCGTTCGAGCTCATAAAATCACCTCAGTAAGATAACTTGCTTTTAATTTTCTTCCATTAATCGTAAAGCTTCATCTAAAATCGCTTGACCGTCAATTCCCTTAGATTCCATATTTGTAAGCCACTCATCTGTTACAATTTGAGCTGCTTCCTTAAATCTTTCAAGTTCCGCATCATCTAGCTCAAAGAACTCAATTCCTTCTTCTTCTGCTTTCGCTCTCGCTTTTTCCTCTTGAGCATCAAACGCCTCTCCAGAAGTACGAGCCATTGGTTCGCCAATCATCTCTTCAATAATTGCTTGATCATCAGCAGAAATTTTATCCCAGCTATTATTATTCATCATGACATAGAATAAACCAGTACTAAAGTTACCGATTGTTACATAATCAACAACATCAAACAAATTAAAATCAGCTAAGGCTGCTACGGGAAGGATTCCTCCATCAATTACTCCGCGTTGCATAGAATCATATATTTCTGGAGCAGGCATTGAAACCGGTGTTGCCCCCCATGATTCAATCATCTTACCACCCTCAACAGATGGAGTTCTTAACCTTAAGCCACGTAAGTCTTCTAAACTAGTTACTTGTTTTCCAGCCGTTACAATTGCATACGGATCAGCTGCATGTGCCCATAATAATTTGGCATCATCATATTCTGCTTGAATTTCAGGGAACTGATCATATAGTTTTTGTGCAATGACACTTAGTTTCTCTCCATCTCCGTCCGCTAAAAATGGCAATAGCATAACAGAATGAACTTCAAACTTCCCTGCATTATAGCCTTGAAGTCCCCAACCCGAATCCATGATACCGGTTACAATATTGTCATATGTTTCAGCTGGTGATCCTAATGCTCCACCAGGGTAAAGTTGGAAATTTATACGTCCCTCTGTTGCCTCTGCTACTTCCTCAGCAAATGGTCTCATTGCCATTGAATCTTGAACATGCTCAGTAGAGTTCATATGTCCCATGCTAAAAGTAATTCCATCACCACCTGATTGACTAGCTTCTGGCTCTGAACTATCAGGGTCACTACCTGAATCTGTTGAACCGCTGCTATCACTAGAACCACAAGCTGAAATCAAAAGCACTAAAGCAAGCATCAAACTAACAAATGAGATTTTATTTGTAAACCTTTTCATAAAAATCTACCCCCAAATTTGTTTTATTACATACAATTAAGCAACTCCCCACTTTAATCGCTTACATAAATAACTTTATAAATTCCCTCCTTAAATAAATCTACTATATATTTTTAATTACTTAATATACTATTTGTTATTGACTTGTTGTTATCTTCATTTTAAAACCCTTTTAAAAACAGAACAACTAGTCTGTTCTTTTATGAGCAACTAATTTATTTTTTTTTGAAATAAAGGAACTATTTTATAAAATCAAATAATTTCCTACATTACTTCTTTGTTCTACTAATTAATCCCTCTATGTACTATCATTTCGTAATTTGTTAATTAGTAATAACCCCTAAGCTGATTACTTTGGGGTTATTACTTTAGGAATTACATAAATTCAACCATCATCTTATTAAACTGTTCTTCATCTAAATGCAAGTTTTCATGAGCAAGAGGTTTTTCTGAATAACCAGTAAGCATTTCTTGATACGATGGTTGTTGTTTGTTTTGATAAATCAGTCCCGTTACTAGGCCATTATGTTCCATTAATGTTTGCATTGCCTGCATCCGGTTTTCTTCATGATAATCTGGAACATCTGTTAATTTGGTCAGATTCTTCTTAAACCAATCGTACGTATTAACTTTATTAAAAGTCACACACGGACTAAATACATTAATTAGTGAGAACCCTTTGTGGTTAATTCCTTTCTCAATTAATGTTGTTAACTCCTTTAAGTCAGTTGAGAAACTTTGAGCTACAAATGTTGCACCAGCCGTTAACGCCATTTCCATTACATTTAATGCAGACTCAACAGAACCATTTGGAGTACTTTTGGTTTTAAAACCTACGTCACTACGCGGCGATGTTTGTCCTTTTGTTAATCCATAAATCTGGTTATCCATAACAATATACGTCACATCAATGTTTCGTCTGATGGCATGAATGGTGTGTCCCATCCCAATTGCAAATCCATCCCCATCTCCACCTGAAGCAATAACCGTCAAATCTTTGTTTGCCATCTTTACCCCTTGAGCGATCGGGAGCGCACGTCCATGAATTCCATGTAAACCATAGGAATTAATATACCCTGAAATACGCCCAGAACAGCCTATTCCTGAAACAACAGCCAGGTTATCTGGTTCTACCCCTACATTTGCAGCAGCACGTTGAATGGCAGCTTGAACAGAAAAGTCTCCACATCCAGGGCACCAATTCGGCTTTACTTTATTACGAAAATCTTTAAATGTTGCCATTTAGGCCATCTCCTTGCTTTTTTGAATAAGTGCTGAACATCGATTATGAATTTCTGTTGGTAAAAATGGGTTTCCATCATACTTTAAAACACTCTCGATGTTGTTTTGTCCAACATTCATTTTAATAATATTTGCAAGCTGTGCGGTAGCATTGTTTTCAACCACTACGACTCTTTTTGCCTTGGCCATAAGCCGTTTTAATGAATCAGTTGGAAATGGGTGCAGTAGGCGAATGTGAGCGTGATTAACTTTAATTCCTTCCGCTTCTAACCTCGGCATCGCCTCTTCAATGGTCCCTCGAGTTGAATTCACACCAATAATTAATAAATCAGCTTCCTCATGATTAGCCTGAATATGAACAGGCCTTCTAAAACAATTGCATAAATTGTCTAGCTTTCTCATCCGTTTATCCATTTGGTTCTGTCGATTGGCAGGACTTTCTGACGGTTTACCTGTTTCATCATGCTCCACCCCAGTTACGTGGTGTATTCCATTTTTCATTCCTGGAATTACGCGATTTGAGACACCGTTATTCGTAACTTCATAGCGTTTATAATAAGCACCATCCACTCGTTCAGGCAATTGGGCATTCGTATCTAACGTTCCACGTCTAATTTCGACTTTTGAAAAATCAAGCGGTTCAACCGTTTGTTTTCCAAGCGAAAGGGCTAAGTCCGTGACCATAACGACCGGACATTGATACTCTTCTGCTAAATTAAACGCTTCAACCGTATCATAAAAAGCCTCCTCTACCGTACTTGGTGCCATAACAATTTTAGGGATGTCTCCATGCGTACTATAAATCATCGCCATTAGATCTGATTGCTCTTGTTTGGTTGGTAATCCAGTACTAGGCCCTCCTCGCTGTGTATCAATAACAACAAGGGGAGTTTCCGTCATACCTGATAAACCAATCGCTTCAGCCATTAAGGACAAACCAGGACCTGCTGAAGCCGTAAATGAACGGACTCCTGCATAATTCGCCCCAATGGCCATTGTACATGCTGCAATCTCATCCTCCGTTTGAATCACCGTCCCACCGAGTTCAGGAAGTTTTTTAATCATATACTCCATAATTTCGGATGCAGGTGTTATCGGATAGGCTGCCATAAATCGACTTCCCGCAGCTACTGCCCCCATCCCAATCGCATCATTACCAATCAGAAACATTCTATGCTTTCCATCTGCTTGGGCTAACTTTAGATTAGAAAGTTTAATACTAGGATCTTCTTTCAAATAATCTGCCCCGGCACATATTGCTTTCATATTATTCTCTACAATTTTTTCTCCTTTTTTCATAAATATATCCTCTACTACAGCTCTAAACGTTTCAGGAGATAGATCTAAGATGGTACTCGTTGCCCCAACAGCTACCATGTTTTTCATTAGAGACGTTCCAAGTTCATTAGCTATTTCTGTAAATGGGACAATATATAGGTTTGCCTTGCAGCCATCTGGAATCGTCGGGTTGAACTTAGCATCAGCAAGAATTATTCCGTCTTCCTGTAGTTCATGAAAGTTCACATCGATAGTTTCTTGGTCAAAAGCGACAAGAATGTTTAAATCATCGGAAATTGAATTAAGAGGTTTTGTACTAACTCTTATTTTATTATTTGTATGACCACCCTTAATCCTTGAGGAGAAATGACGATATCCATACAAATAGTAACCAAGACGATTGAGAGCAGTTGCAAAAATCTCACCCGTACTTTCAATTCCTTCCCCTTGTTGCCCTCCTACTTTCCACGATAATTGCTCTCTCATGCGATTCACTCCTTTAGAGATTTTCTACTCAACATAAAAGCGTTTTCAACACTTCGGATTTATTCAAACTTCAAAGGATCTCCGTCAAATGGTTCATCTGCAAGTTTAATAGATTCTGTTGGGCACCCCTCATGGGCATCTTCCATATCTTCTAACAACTCTTCTGGTACCTCGGTTGTTCCATTGTTGTTATCTAACAAAACAAAAGCAATTCCCTCATCGTCATAATCATAAATGTCTGGTGCTGCAGCTCCACATGCACCACACGCAATGCAAGTATCTTTGTCTACAATCGTATATTTTGCCATCGTAATCTCTCCCTTATAGTTGTTCTAAAACATGTAACTAAAGCCGATAAAGATGATAGGTACATAGTTAATTATTTATTTGTTCTCATCATAAAAGAACTTCAATTCCTATACAAGACCACCGTTCTTTTATACGTAACATAAATTAATTATTCTAACAATTCCAACATTTGTTACTTCTTCGGGTTTCATTCTGGCTCAAAATGAACTTGCGATGTATAGTATGTATTGAAGCGATTAAAATAGAATATGATCCTATTAAGTTAGTGATCGTTCATTCATAGGAGGGGTTCAATGATGACAAATGTATCACTGATCGGTCTCGGTGGAATCGGTGCTGCTTATGCCAGTAAATTGCATGATCTCGCACCTGAAAATTTGAAAATAATTGTAAATCATGAACGGATGAGCCGTTTTCAAAAAGAAGGGGTAACCATTAATTCAAATCGTTATGATTTTCAATACATTCAGCCAGAAGAACTTACCAAACCAGCAGAACTTGTATTGATTGCTGTAAAATATGATGGACTCAATCAAGCTATTAAGGATGTACAACAACATATTGGACCAGATACGATTATCATCTCGCTTATGAACGGTATTACTAGTGAAGAAATGATAGCTAAGGCCTATCCAGATAACGTCATTCTTCCTGCTATGTGTGTTGCCATTGATGCTATACGAGAAGGAACTTCTGTCACCTTTTCCAATATTGGTAGAATCTGTTTTGGTGAAAATACTAACCAAACACTATCTACCAATGTAAAAAAAGTAAGCCAATTATTTGACCAAGCAGGCATTCCTTATGAAGTCCCAGAAGACATGCTACATACTATGTGGTGGAAGTTTATGATTAATGTAGGAATTAATCAAACTTCAGCTGTATTAAAAGCACCCTATCGAGTATTTCAAGAAATTCCTGAAGCTCATGCCTTCATGAAATCAGCCATGCAAGAAGTAATCACATTGGCTAAAGCCCGCGGAATACAATTGACCGAAGATGATTTTTTGAAATTTGATCAAATCTTAAAAAAGGGGCTTGCACCCGAGGGTAAAACCTCCATGCTCCAAGATGTTGAGGCAGGAAGAAAAACAGAAGTTGAATACTTAGCAGGTACCGTTAGTAAGCTTGGAAAAACCTATCAAATACCAACACCCATTAACGACATGCTATATAATATGATCAAAGTGTTGGAAAAAACATACTAAAGGGGGTCAGACCCCTTTACAAATTTTATATCTATACAAGTTAGGAGCCTTATGAAAAAGATTATCGTTACACTCATTCTATCCGTTTTTGCTTTTGCAGCTATTCTTTATTCAATCAATGAAATTTCCAAATCAAGAAGTTTTCAATTTTTTGGTGAGCTTATTGTGGACGTAGAAACAGACGAAAAGGTCGTGGCATTGACATTTGATGATGGTCCGGGTATTTATACGGATCAAATCCTTTCTATTCTAAAGGAAGAAGAGGTAAAAGGAACTTTCTTTCTTACTGGTTCTGAAATCGAACAGTTTTCAGACGAAGCAATAAACATCGCCCAAGACGGACATGAAATCGGAAATCATTCATACTCCCATCCGCGTATGATTTTTCAATCTCCCTCCTTTATAAAAGAAGAGATTGAACTGACCGACGAGTTAATACGGCAAATTGGTTATACAGGAGAGATCCAATTTCGACCTCCTTATGGGAAGAGGTTCATTTTCTTACCATACTACTTACATAAAGAACAACGAAAAACGATATTATGGAATATAGAGCCAGAATCCTATCCAGACATAGCGAATGATTCTACTAAAATTGCTGAATATGTGGTAGAAAACATAGAACCAGGATCAATTATATTATTGCATGTGATGTATGAAAGTAGAATTGAATCTCTACATTCAGTAGAAAAGATCATTACAGAATTAAAAGAGCGTGGCTACCGCTTTACAACCATATCAGAACTATTAGAGTATGATTGAAAAGAAGATGGCATTTTTTTTATAGGGCTTCATGCATTCCTCGGATGAGAGCCTTTTTCTGTTGTTCAAATATGACTTCGTGCTTGTTCCTCCCCTTGATAGAGGGTTTCCATAAAAAAACGGACATGGTCAATTCCAGTGTCCGTTCTACAGCAAACCTCATCGTCATTTAAAAATCCCTTGTCTGTTCGCTAACTTTTCGTACAAGTCGTCTAATGTCCCTCTATCGTCAATATGATAATGGGGCTCTCCTCGATCGATCACATTTCCTTCTACTAAGAAAGTGTTCATCCCAAGCGTACTTGTAACCATGTCTTCTTGAACATCATTGCCAATCATTATGCAATCGGTTGGCTCTACACGCAGACGCTCACAAATATCTAGATAATATTCTACATTTGGTTTCGTAAATGAAAGTTCTTCATACACCGTAACTAACTCAAAAGGCAGATCATCAATCCCTGCCCAGTTTAAGCGATGATCAATTGCCACTTTAGGAAATACTGGATTTGTAGCAATTGCTACACGAAAACCTTGTTTTACAGCTTCTTCAACTACTTCCTTTGCTTTTTTTGAAGGAGTAGTCATATGAGAAAATGTTGGAAAAACGGTATCATAAAATTCGTCCAATGTCGGCCAAATTTCGTCACGCTTTAAAGAAGTCATTGCTAGAAACGTTTCTTCAAATACTTGCTCATTTGTTTTTGCTGGTTCTACGTTTTTAATCATTGCTTCTGTCCCCGCCATTAAAGCTTGAACGAATTTTTTTGGTTCAACAATATGACCTACACGAGGAGCTAATTCTTTGATGTAATGATTAATAAATTGATGTGTATCCATCGGAAGTAATGTACCATCTAAATCAAATAAAATTACCTTTGCCATTTTTATCGCCTCACAATGTATAAAAATTCCAATATATACCTACCTAAAAAACTATACCATATTATCATAAATATAAAGCTTCCCATTAGCTGGTCTTCTTAATGTAGGTCCCTTAAACCCGCGTCTTTTCAACTCACGACTCATAAACATCATAATCCCACCGTGACCTACAATAAGTACTTCTTCGTTTGATCGTAAAATTTCATCTAATGTTTTGTTAATTCGCTTTATCACATCTTTTTTTGGGTCTATTTGTGATTTATGTTCTAAAAGCCAAGCTCCCCTTATGAAAAGAAGATGTACGAATAAGGGCAGACGAACATTCCCACGAATGACAGGGTTCAGCTGCACTTCCCGTAGTTCCTCTAAATAGATAATGTCATCCTTATACGCTTTTTGGGCCGTTTTGACAGCTCGGCTTAAATCACTAGAATAACATCGCTGCCATTTCACATCACCTAAATGAATTTCATTTTCTACTACTTCTGACTGATCATACTCTCTTATCCAGTTGATTAAGTCTTTGGATGTTACCCACTTGTTCGGATATCCTCGTTCAACTTTAAAATGACGTATTAATCCAACTTTCAATATGCAGTCCCCCCGGCCTTAATGGAAATTAAAAATCCCCACGAATCAACAGTACTGAAAGGATTATTCTTCCTAATCCAGTGCTTTATTCTTGTGAGGATTTCAAAGGTTGTTAGATCATTCTAATACATACATACTTACTAACTAGTTATTGGTCACTTTTTCAAACGGCTCCTCTTGAACCTCTTCTTGTTTGGAGTACTTAACAAAGAATGAAGCAAGTAAGGCAATAAAAGAAAGAACGGCAACGACGATAAAAGCCACATTTGCTCCATGAATATCAGGATAGGCAATGTTCGGACGCGCTTCTGCATTCATAGTTGTCGTCGTCATAACAGTTACAAGTATAGCGGTACCAACAGATGCCGCAATCATTCGCATCGTATTGTCCATCGCAGCTCCATGTGGAATTAGTCGTTTAGGCAATTGATTTAATGCTGCTGTTTGAATGGGCATCAGTACCATTACTAGCCCTAACATTCGTACTGCATACATAATCGTAAGAAAGGCAAATGATGTTTCAGGACCTAAATTAATAAATGCAAACGAAGCAGCGGTCATAATCGTTAATCCAATCATTACAAGAAAACGTGCCCCTATTTTATCAAAGATACGCCCGATAATTGGCGACATAATTCCACTCACTAACGCTCCTGGCAACAGAGCAAGACCCGCTTCAAAAGCTGTGAACTCCCGCATATTTTGCATATACAATGGAACCAAGGTTTCTACTCCAATTAACCCCATAAAAGCAACCATTCCGATTATCACTGCAAAAGGGAAAATCGAAAAAGTGAATACACGAAATTCAAGCATCGGATGTTTTAATCGTAATTGTCTTGTTATAAAAAGAAGTAGTGAAAATGCCCCTACAACTAAAGAAATGACGGTAATCGGGTCTAACCAGCCGTAGTTTCCTGCAGCTGTAAAGCCATAAAGAAGACCCCCAAAACCAAATGAAGAAAACATAATTGAAATAACATCAATTTTAGGCTTTGTTACTTCAGTCACATTCTTCAGAACAAATACCGCAATAACAATATCAATCAAAGCTATTGGCAAGATAATAAAAAACAATAATCTCCATGAATAATTAGATGTTACCCAACCAGATAAAGCAGGTCCTATTGCTGGTGCAAAAGAAATGACCAGACCTATTAAGCCCATTGCGGCTCCACGTTTATTTATTGGAAATATCATTAAGAATACAGTTGTCATTAAAGGAAGCATCACTCCAGCTCCTGCTGATTGAATCATTCTTCCAACTAACAACACCTCAAAATTTGGTGCAATCCCAGCGACCAATGTCCCAAATGCAAAAACACTCATTGCTGAGATAAAGAGCTGTCTTGTTGTAAACCGCTCTAATAAAAAAGCACTAACAGGAATCATAATTCCATTCACTAGCATAAATACAGTTGTCAGCCATTGGGCACTGTTTGCTGTGACACCCATTTCCTTCATAATTGGTGGAATTGCCGTAATCATCAGTGTTTGATTTAATATCGCAATAAAAGATCCAGCAAGTAACAATGCAACAATCGTGGATCTCTTATAACTAGGTACTCCCATTCTGTCCCCTCATCTCTAAACTATAAATATAGTATGGTTAAATTTAATTACAAGATTGTTGTTGCAACAAGTACTTATACAGAGTACACGATTTAGAGTTATTATTCCATTGTGCAAACTTACTAATTTTATGTAAAATCGATGTCATAAAGAATCCTCCAACTTAGTAAGTTGGAGGGATTTATTAGTGCCCGCGGATTCAGTTATTTTCTAAAATCTTCATGGTTCCAATCTTTTACTTTTTATTTCGATAAAGATACATCGTTAATGGAGCAAAAATCGCCGTAATAACAAAAGATGCTAAAAGAACCCATCCCACTTGTTCAAAAGTAACTGTTCCATGCATCAATCCTCTTACCGCTGTAACTAAGAGGGAAATTGGGTTTATATCAACAAATGCTTCAAGCCACCTTGGGAGTGTGCTTGGATCAACAAATACATTGCTGACAAATGTCAATGGAAAGAGCACCATCATACTAACACCCATTAGTGACTTCTCTGTCCGTAGAATTAGTCCGAGAGTGGTCCAAATCCACGATAAGCTAAATGAGAAAATAACTAACAATACAACAGCTAATATCACTCCAACAGCGCCACCTTCAGGCCGAAAACCCATAATTAATCCGAGCACGATCATAATGGTCGAAGCAATAGTGTAACGAACCGCATCCATCAGGAGCGCTCCAACTAAAACAGAGGGACGCCAAATCGGTAATGAACGAAAACGATCAAAGATTCCTTTTGTAATATCATTATTCAGTTCCATTCCGGTATACATCGTAATTGTCACCACTGTCATCGCCAATATCCCTGGCAATAGAAACTGAAGATAGTCTCCAGTGGAACCAGCAATCGCTCCACCAAATAAATACGTGAACATTAAGAGGAACATAATCGGAAAAACGGTAACATCTAAAAGTTGTTCTGGAACATATTTTAATTTCAATAGTGCGCGCCAAGCAAAGGTAAATGTATTTGTGATACCATTTGGCTTTTCGGGTCGAGCTCGACTTGTTAGTGCAATCCGTAACTTTTCTTCATTTTGACCATCTCCTGTCATGATCGCCCCTCCTTACTTGTTTCCTCATCCTCGGTTGGACGTCCTGTTAAAGTTAGAAAAACTTCATCTAGACTCGGTTGCCCTAATGAAAAATCACTAACTTTAATTCCTGCATTACTTAAAGCATTAAGCGCATTAACCACTCGTTCTGTCTTGGTTACCCTTGCTGTTAGAGCTAGTGGATCCGACTCCAAATGAATTGTAGTTTCAAGATGATGTGATAAAATTTCCGCAGCTTTTTCTCGTTTATCTTCTTCTAATAAACGTACGTGCAACGCCCCTGTTCCTACGGAAGCCTTTAGCTCTCCACTTGTTCCTTCTGCAATAATCTTCCCTTGGTCAATAACAGCGATCCGATCAGCCAATTGATCTGCCTCTTCAAGATACTGAGTTGTTAAAAGGACAGTTGTACCGGAACTGACAAGAGCTCGAACGATGTCCCATACTTGATTTCTACTTCTAGGGTCTAATCCTGTTGTCGGCTCATCTAAAAACAACAGATCTGGAGTAACGACGATACTTGCAGCAATATCAATTCTACGTCTCATTCCCCCGGAATATTTCTTCACTTGGCGTTTAGCAGCATCCAAAAGACCAAATGCATCGAGAAGCTCCGTTGCCCTTTCTTTGGCCGCCCGTCTTGAAAAACCCAACAACCTCGCTATAAAAATTAAATTTTCCATCCCCGATAAATCTTCATCAATGGAAGCAAATTGCCCTGTTAAACTCACTCTCATGCGAACTTCATCTGCATCTTCAACTAGATCATGACCAAGTATTTTGGCACTCCCCTTATCAGGCTTTAGTAAAGTTGCCAGCATACGGATCGTAGTCGTTTTACCCGCCCCATTTGGACCTAAAAAGCCATAAACAGTACCAGCAGGAACAGCTAAATCGACACCATCTACAGCACGATGCTGCCCAAACTGTTTTACTAACCCAGACGCTTCAATCGCAAGTTCATTCTTTTCCATCCCAATCACCCTTTCTCATCGTAATTTTATATGCACCATTTAACTGTATATGACTTTTCATAGAAAATCTTCGGTCTCTAGACTGAAGAAGAATGAGGGCATTGAAAAAGGTACGATTTTCACTTTTTTCAGTGCCCTCTAGAAGAATGCTCAGCTCAAAAAATAACCTAATCCTAGATCTTTCAATAAATACATTCCTTTTACTATGTCCCTCAAGTGGGATAGATAATCTTTACAAAAATGCATCTCCCTAAATTGGAATGGGAGATGCATTTGCGTAATCATTCATTTCTAACCTAACTTACTTCCACACATCTTCAGCAATTTGAACAATATGACGAACTTTGTTCCATTGTTGTTCTTCGGTTAATAAATTTCCTTCTTCCGTTGAAGCAAACCCACATTGCGGACTTAAACAAATTTGATCCAAGCCAACATATTCACTAGCTTCTTTTATTCTCGCTTTAACATTCTCTGGATTCTCTAAATCTCCAAACTTAGACGTAATCAATCCTAAAACAAGTTGAAGATCCTTTCTATTCACGTGGCGTAATGGTTCAAATCCTCCTGATCGCTCGTCGTCAAATTCTAAAAATAGCCCGTCAACCTTTAAACCTCCAAATATAATTTCTGATGCATTCTCGTATCCCCCACTCGCTGCATAGGTAGATTTAAAGTTGCCTCGGCAAATGTGCATGGTAATAATCATATCTTCGGGTTTTTTAGCAATAGACTCATTGATGGCTTTAGCAAAAAGATCTGCCGTTTGTTCAATATCAAGACCCTGGTCCGTAATTAACTTCTGCCCTTGTTCAGAGAAAAAGATAGACCAAGAGGTATCATCCAACTGCAAGTACCTGCATCCCGCATCATAAAAAGCCTGAATAGCTTTTTGATACGCGGCAATTAGATCAATGAATAACGCTTCTTGATTGGCATAAACTGATTTATCGATCTCCCCTCTAAAAAACAACATATTGGGACTGGGAATCGTAAATTTGGCCACATGATCACCTGCAATACTATGTAAGAACTTATAGTCTTCTATCATAGGATGATTTGTGAAATTAACCGGACCAGTCACCTTTATGCCATCTGCTTTCGTTTTTACTCCATTAAATTGAATTCCGGATTCCGCTTCATACAATTCTACTCCTTCAAGACCAGCTAAGAAGTCAAAATGCCACCACGCTCGTCTAAACTCACCATCCGTAACAGCTTGCAGTCCTACTTCCTTTTGCTTCTCTACTAAACGAGTAATCTCTTCATCTTCAATAGAACGTAACTCTTCTTTCGTAATTTCGCCTTTTTGTTCTTTCAAACGAGCTTCTTTTAACCGCTCAGGTCGTAAGAAGCTTCCAACATGATCTGCTTTAAATGGCGCTTTCGTTGTTACCTTTGTCACTTTAAACATCTCCTAATCTTCGTTTTCTACTTAAATTGCAATAGCAAAGCCCTCTTTTGATACCTTTTATTTACCATAACTCAGCCAACTATTTTTAGCAAATTTCAAAACTTCGGAAAACTAAATCTTTTCATATACATCAAAACATCTCAAAAGATAAATGATTTGTATATCGATTACGATAGCGCTTATAATAGCTCTAACCTACAAAAGCACCTTTATATATTTGATGAATACAGTGCTAACTAAATGGAATGGAGGGATTACGATGGGGCATGTTTGCAATAAGGAGTTTAATTGCGAAAAGGAGTTAACCCTTGCAGTGATAGGCGGAAAATGGAAGATGTTAATATTATGGCATCTTGGAAAAGAAGGGACAAAACGGTTTAGTGAACTAAAATCACTCATGCCTGGCATTACCCAGCGAATACTTGTAAACCAATTACGTGAATTAGAATCAGACTTCATTATTCATCGTGAAGTATATCCAGTTGTTCCTCCAAAAGTAGAATATTCCTTAACTGAACAAGGAAAAACACTCATGCCAATTCTTGAAACGATGTATGCCTGGGGGAAAGACTACAAGCAGTTTCTCCAAGAAAATGTGAATGATTACGAAGAACAAACCGGTTCATTTGATTAATATAAAACGATGTACGAGACTACCTCGTACATCGTTTTTTGTTAACTAGAAAACCATCCATAGTATCCTTTTTGTTACTATATGAAATAAAAGTGCGTACTTCTTTTTCTATTAACTAGTGATTAAAATGAAGCTGTAACAAAAAAGAAGAGGAGCGGATAAATATGAAATTACAATTAGCGTTAGATTTAGTAAATATCCCTGAAGCAATTGAACTAATAAATGAGGTTCAAGATTTCGTAGATGTTGTTGAAATCGGGACACCAGTTGTGATTAATGAAGGGTTAAAAGCAGTAAAAGAAGTAAAAGAGGCGTTTCCTCAACTAACTGTCTTAGCTGATTTGAAGATTATGGATGCAGCGGGGTACGAAGTGATGAAAGCATCTGAAGCAGGTGCAGACATTATTACCATCCTTGGTGCAGCAGAAGATGAGTCAATTAAAGGAGCTGTTCTTGAAGCGAAAAAGCACGGCAAACAAATTCTAGTTGATATGATTGCCGTAAAAGATAAAAAGGCCCGTGCCATTGAGTTAGATGAATTAGGTGTTGATTATATTTGCGTCCACACTGGTTACGACCTACAAGCTGTCGGTCAAAATTCTTTTGAAGATTTACGCACGATTAAAAGTGTTGTAAAAAATGCAAAAACAGCTATCGCTGGTGGGATTAAACTTGAGTCTTTACCAGAAGTCATTAAAGCACAACCAGACTTAATTATTGTTGGTGGAGGTATTACTGGAAAAGAGAACAAAAAATCTGCTGCTGAACAGATGCAAAAGCTAATTAAAGAAGAAGTCACAGCATAGGTGACACTTTTATGAAGACATCTGAATACACTCAAGAAATTTTAAAAGAATTGCAACGTACAGCCGATCAAATAGTTGATACAGAAGTCGAAAAGCTTGTAAACGGTATTCTTGAAGCTAATAAAATTTTCGTAGCTGGGGCTGGGAGATCTGGATTTATGGCCAAATCTTTTGCGATGAGGATGATGCATGTTGGACTTGATCCTTATGTCGTTGGGGAAACCGTCACTCCTAACCTTGAAGAAGGTGATATATTTATTGTCGGTTCTGGTTCTGGGGAAACCCAAAGTCTAGTCTCTATGGCAGAAAAAGCTAGAAGCCTCCGAGCAACAGTTGCTGCGGTCACCATTTCCCCTGATTCAACGATTGGCCGCTTAGCGGATATAACGATACAAATCCCTGCCCAAGCCAAATCCGGAGAAATCACTGGAAATCACACTATCCAACCAATGGGGTCTTTATTTGAACAAAGTCTCCTCCTATTATATGATGCAGTCATACTTAGAGTGATGGAGAAGAATAACCTTACTTCTCAAAAAATGTATGGAAAACACGCCAATTTAGAGTAGCCCATATCAACTTATTGGAAGAGACACATTTTACTGTGTCTCTTCCTTATTTACCTAACTATCTGAAGTAGAGGCTTCCCTGAGTTTTGGCCCTTCTTTTATTTCTAATTTCTCGATTTCTAAGTTTAATTTGTCAATGGATTGCTTCATGAAATTTGACATTTCTGTTTGAATCGTTTTCAATTGGATCAGCTGCGTGTATAAATCTAAATGCATATTTTCCTGTTCATACTGTTGTGTTGATAGAAAATTCATTTGTTCAAACAGTTCTTGAATTTTTGCTTGCATTTGTTTTTGATCCTGTTGACTATTTTTAACAATTTTCGTTAGTTCTTCGTGATCAAGTTTCTGTAAATTAAGTTGCTGGAACATTTCATCCTGCTTTTGCACTTGATCAGCTTGCTCCTTTTGCATTGTATCATACCGAGCCTCTTGTTCACTTATACGGCTGCTTTGGTCAGTAACTTCCGCACGCAAATCACTTTCCGTTTTTTCTAAGGTGTGCAAATGGTCTAATAAATTTGCTTTTGTCTCAGCAATCTCATCTAATTTCTCTTCTAGCTTCACTCTCTCAACTTCATATTCTTCCATTGTAAGCAGTAGACGGCTCTGGACATCTCCCTTTTCTTCCATACTATCCTTTAAACGAGTATGCATTTTTTGAAATTGTTCGTTCATCACAATCTGTTCATTGAACTGTATAGTTATGCTCTCATGTACTTGTTTCGTCTTCTTCTCCTGTTCATCTAGCTGTTTCGTTAAGTTTTCATGTACAAGGTCATGAGTTCCAATGATATGCTCTAGCTTTCCAAACTGGGAATGAATATTTTCCATCACTTTATTAGAGTAATATATTTTTTGATTAAATTTTACAGTCGGCCTTCTCAGAAAAAGCTTAGGCTTAGTCCGCTCGTTTGAATAATTCAACCTTTCCACTCCTTTGTAACCGTGTTATGCGTAGTCTATGATGTCCCATGTTAATAAGTGCCTATTATTTGCAGACAAAGCTAGTCACAAAAACATTAGTGGAATTCTCGTATTCTCCCTATGAGGCAACCTTCTCATATGTTCTCTTTCCTCTTCGGGCTAAAAGACAAATACTCTCTTTATACAAAAAAGAGACGAAAATCAGTGCGATTTTCAATCTCTAAAATGAAGTGTGTCTTCTGTTGTTTTTCAATCCTGCAATCCAAACAAATTTGTATTTGTTAACCTTTCAATGAAAGAGACTCTCTTGAAATCCTTCCTACAACGATACGTAAACGCACGAGAAATCCAATTGCAGCACAAGTTAAACCTAAAGTAATTCCAACCCAAAATCCAAAAGGTCCTAGATACGTAAAGGATGCAAGAGTATACCCTGCTGGAATCCCTATCACCCAATACGAAACAAATGCCGTTATAAATGGAATTTTCACATCTTTATAACCTCGCAAGACACCTTGTAAACTAGATTGAGCAGCATCGGATATCTGATAAACAATCGCGATTAAGAAAAACTGTCCTGCCATTTGTACAACTTGTGCATCCGTTGTATACAAATAGGCAATTTGCTCCCTGAAAAAGTAGAGGAAGATAGCCCCTATAGCGAGAAACCCAATTCCTCCCCATACACCTAGATGGCTGTACTGTTTAGCTGATTGATATTTGTTCCCTCCAACGGAAAAACCAACAACTATCGTTAATGCCATTGAAATGCTTAACGGAATCATAAAGATAAGCGAAGTAAAACTTAGTGCAATTTGATGTGCAGCTACCGTTATGGTCGTAAACATCATCCCGATCAACAGTGTGACAACTGCAAAAATACTTGCCTCAAAAAAGATGGATAACCCAATAGGAATTCCAATCGCAAGCTGCTCCTTCCAAGCTTTCCATGAAGGTACTGCCCATTTAATAAAGAGCCGATAATGTCTTACTACCTCAACCTTAAAAGTCATCCAAATACTAAAAAAGAAAATAATCCAATACGTGATGGCTGTAGCATATCCTGCTCCAATTCCACCAAGTGCCGGCAATCCTAATTTTCCAAAGATAAATCCGTAATTGAGCAAAACATTAAATGGAACGGCAAGGACTGTAATGATCATTGTGATTCGTGTAAATCCTTGAGCATCAAAAAAATTACGAAGAACATTCGCAGCAAATAATGGAATAATGCCAATTGATAAACCTACTAAGTAATGAAACGAAATGTGATAAACAGCCGAATCTAAATTCATTAATACTAACACCGGTTCAAGAAAAATGGCACCAGCAATTACAACAATAATAGCAAGGATAACCGATAAATAAAGCGCCTGTATAACCGATTCTGTAATTTTTTCACGTCGGCCACTGCCCATATACTGGGCAACTATAGGAGTAACAGCAAGAAGAATTCCATTAATTCCTGTAAAAATCGGCATCCATAAGCTAGAGCCAATTGCGACACCTGCCAAATCATTTGTTCCTACTCTTCCTGCCATCATTGTATCAACAAGGTTCATTGCATAAAAACTAATTTGTGTTACCATAATTGGCCATAAGATAGCCAAAAATAAGGTGACCTTTTCCTTCCAGGTCTTTGCATGATACATATGTCTTCCCCCGTATCTTCTACTATTACATCAATTCATTAACAATCATATAGAACTTAATGCTAAATATCTAGCAGAAGGTAGCCAACTTTTGGCTTTTTACAAAAAAATAATTCTTCCAAAATCTTATTAATTTTCCAATTTGTTTGATTTTTTTCTACAATGCACTATACTGTATATGTAAGGGTTTACAAAAATGGATAGGAGGAGTTGTAAAATATGAAGACAACGAAAAACAGATGGCTGATTGCCTTATCCGCTATTGCCATCCACCTCTCGATTGGGGCTGCGTACGCTTATAGTGTCTACCAGAACCCAATTAGCTCCCAACTTGGTTGGGCTGGTTCACAAGTGGCTATTGCCTTTACGATTATGATGGCACTTGCCGGAACATCAGCTGCCTTTTTTGGAAGATTTGTTGAACGAAGTGGCCCTAGAAAATCAGCCATCATTGCTGCCGTCTTATTTGGGATTGGTCAAGCTGGCTCTGGGGTCGCCATTGCACTTGAATCACTTCCGCTATTCCTACTTACTTATGGTTTCTTTAGCGGGCTAGGACTTGGTATAGGATACATCTCTCCAGTTTCTACATTAATTAAATGGTTTCCAGACCGAAGAGGTTTAGCAACCGGCATGGCAGTTCTTGGATTTGGAACGGGGGCTCTCATTACAGCACCTGTAGCAGCAAGCTTAATTGAATCAATCGGGATCTCGACGACTTTTTACGTCTTAGGTATTTGTTACTTTACATTTATGATCCTAGGTGCCTCATATATTGCTCCTCCTCCAGAAGGCTGGATGCCAGAATCCATGAAAAAGAACATGGCTACTGGAAAGAAAATTATTAAAAAGGATTTAGCACAATTAACATCTAGAGAAGCCGTTAAAACAAAACGTTTTTGGATGCTTTGGTCAATGATGCTTATTAATACTACTGCTGGGATTATGATCATTTCAGTCGCTTCTCCGATGTCGCAAGAAGTTGTTGGATTAAGTGCAGCAGCGGCAGCAACAATGGTAGGGATTATGGGGATCTTTAATGGTGGAGGACGGCTTGGTTGGGCGGCAGCTTCTGATTATATAGGTCGGCCAACTGTGTTCATTATTTTCTTTACAATCCAGGTTGTTGCCTTTTTTACACTTCCATTCACAACTAATGCCTTATTATTTGTAACCATGATTTTGTTAGTTGTTAGTTGTTATGGTGGAGGATTCTCTAATCTACCGGCTTTCATTGGTGACCTTTTCGGTACTAAGCAACTCGGCTCCATTCATGGCTACTTATTAACAACTTGGTCATTAGGCGGGGTATTTGGACCAATTCTTGTGACTCAAATTAGAGAAAGAACGGACAGTTATATTCCTGTCTTCTATGTATTTGCTGCTTTGATCCTTTTTGCTTTTGTCATTTCTATCTTGCTTCGCCTAGATATTAAGAAGAGTGAAAAAGAAGCGCTTCAACAGGAACACGCTGTTTCATAAAAACCTTTTTACCTTTACGTAACACAAACTGACTAGTCGGTAACATTTACAAAAGATGTAAAGCTGTTTAACAAAGGATCTCTTCGTTAAACAGCTTTTATTTAGTAAAAAGATTCCTCTGACCTAGATTTCAGTTCATAAAATGTACTGTCTTGTACGAGTTGATAAATGATCTTTTCTACTTCACCTTTCACTTCTTTTCGGACTTGTTGGGACAAGTAAACATGCTCTAACTTCTTAAAAGTGGCAAACTTTTCATCTAATCGTTCGATAAATTGACCTTTTGAAAAGCCTCCATACTTGATAGAAAGCATAAATTCCCTCTCTGAGTCATTGTATTGTATTGCATTTTTAAAGTTAGAGAAATGTTGATCAGCGAATCTCTCAATAAAATCAAGAATTCGATAAGCATGCATCGCCGATTTAGAGTCATACCCAAATTGTTGAACAAGTTGTTTCGTATTCCTATTCCCGATTTCAATATCCTTTGACTTGCTCCTGTACATCCCCATACAGGCTTTGTATAAATAAGGAAGATTCATTCTGACAATCTCATTTTTCATTAAAAATAGACGGTCTATTTTCCCTTTAATCCAGTCCTGATCATTTACGTTAAAATCAACCGAAAATAGAACCTCCAAAAAATTAACGTTCGACTTCCACCAAAGATTCATGACTTTCCTAATATCATGGTACTCTTCGTCAACTTGTTCCCCTACTTTACTTGAAGTAAATAGCTTATTATTATATAGATCATCAAAGGTTGGTATAACAAACACCTTAAAGTCTTTATCGGACTCTGACGTGGATAGATTATAATTTTCTGAACCTACTAATGCCTTTAACGCTATGATTCTTTCCACATATTCCCCTCCTCCTTGTTTCAAATTACGCTCTAAAGTTCAACTAGAGATTTTCAAAAGCGTGGAAACCATTTCTTTTATATTGGTTAAGCTTTGACTATACTCCCACCTGCTAAACGAAAGACCCTTATTATAATAACTAATGTATCACATACTATTTACGGAGGTGATTATTTTGAGCGATTGGAATAAGCAAGCAAGTCCAAACAATAACATTCAACCCGATTTAAGCTTAAAAAGTGAGGAGCTTACTAATAAGAAAGTTCAATTGAATGTTCAAGAGGAAATTGGCATGGAAGGAATTGGACAGGAGGAGAAAGACGTACGTCCGCAGGCTGGAGATCAGTAAGAAGATGCTGCATATTGCCACTGAAAAAGGACGTTTTTTTCCTTTTTCAGTGCCCATAGAATCGTTGCCTCAATATGTTTATCCCCTATTCGTTAGAGGCCCTTATGTAACAGATTCAACACATACCGCAAATCAGCTACAGCAATTTGACCAGGAGCAGAGGCTTGTTTAGCCGCTCCAAACGTTAAAGCTGAACCGAATACTTCTCCTGCTAGACGACTAATCACACCTTCACCCGCCATTGACATCGTGATTATTGGTTTTGTTGCATATTGCTCTTTCATCGTATTTGTTGCCTCAAGTAACGTTAGTACATCTTTTGTATCTCTTGGCATGACAGCTATTTTAGGTAAATCACCACCAAGTTCTTGTGCCTTTTTCAAACGTGAGACAATTTCTTCTTTTGAAGGTGTTTGGTCAAAGTCATGATTAGAGATAATTACAAAGACTCCCTGTTGATGCGCTTCTTCAACTATGGTTTTGACCACATCAGCGTCACTAAATAACTCAACATCAACGATATCGACTAACCCTGTTTTTGCCACTTCTCTGTTAAGCGACAGATAAAATTCAGAACTAACTTCCCTCTCGCCTCCTTCTTTCGCACTTCGAAATGTAAACACAAGAGGATGTCTCATTAATATCGTATGTAATTGATTGAGTGCTTCTTTAACTTTTTCAAGTTCTAACACATCTTCAAAGAAATCCACTCTCCACTCCACCACATCAACATCCAATGTGTTTAAATAAGCAGCTTCTTCTAGTAAATCGGATAAAGTTTTTCCTACCATCGGCACACAAATTTTCGGCATGCCTTCTCCAATTGTCACACCTTTTACCTTCACTGTATTACTCACCTGTAACCCTCCCTGCTCATTTTATTAAAACTATCTTTCACTAAATTTTTTTTATTCATGTTTTTGATATTATACATGTTATAAGTCAAATTGAAAATATTTCGATAAATCAAGGGGAGAGTACATTTATTTTGATACGATCAAAAAAGCGAAATGATGTCATTCTACATCACTCCGCCTTTTTCTATATTGATCACTCTAACGTCCTTCCATTATCTTTCCACTGCCACTCATCTAGTAGAACTTGTTTAATTGGGTACCAACCGTCTCCCCACTCGGGTTCATGTTGATTTTTTATATAGAAATAAAAGTCATTAGCATGGCCTAAAGTAATGGTTCCAATCATATCTCCACGAAAAATGGTAGAAGTTATAGCCCATTGAGCTAATTCCTCCTGACTTTCTTCCTCCGTTTCTTCTCCAAGTTCATTTAAGACAATCCGGTCAAATTCTTGTATAACCTCGTCACTCGTTGTATCTTTTGGAAAAAACACGATTTCAATTTGATTCATGGGCCCTTGTGGAGGAGACAGTCTGATTCCTCTGACTCCATTTTTCACCATTGACTCTTCTTCCCAATCTGCAGGGTAGTACGTTGAAAATGGAAGAAGATTAGAATCTAATAATTGATACGAAGCAACTCTTTCCATTCCTTCAGGATACGTAATAATGTCTTTATATTCTTGGCGTCTTGACTCTCCGTAGTCATCAATGTTCCTTTTCTCTTCTGAACTGGATGCTTGATCCTCTGGCAATACTAAGTTTTCATCTCCAGCATTCATTTCCTCACCGTGTTCAAATTCTACGACTGTAGGGTCTAAATTCGTATCATGAACAATAAAAGAGATTAATAAAATAGCTGCTATCCCTATACTTGTAAGAGCTCCCATTGATTTAAAAATACGGGCAAACCTTTGAATTCTTGTGTGTTTTTTTCTTGTATACTCTAATTCCACCATTGTTCTTTGGAAGATTTTCTCTTTGCTTTCTTCTGAAGGGTTCACCTTTATATTCTTCACGAGCTTCTTTACTGTTTCATCCTCCTCTCCAACCATCCTTTTAGTAAAAGAGCTCTTTTCTTCATTTCTACGTTTCATTTCCACCCACCTCGCTTTCAAATAACTCTAACAATCTTTTTTTTGCTCGATGTTGTAACGATTTAACCGATAATACGGTTTTAGACATCACTTTTGCAGTCTCCCTAACTGAAAACTCCTCTATAAATCGTAAATGAATGACCATTTTATAATCACCAGGTAATTGATTTAGGCAGGTTACTACATTTTCGTGTAGTTCACTTTCAGCTTGTTGGAGAAATGGAATTGTCATACCTAATAATTCTTCCTTTACTTCTGGCATAACAATGGACCTTCTGTGTCTCTTCAGTGTACGATGATGATCTATCACGACATTTCTCCCTATTGAGTAGAGCCACGTTTTAAAACTCGATTTCCCTTTGAAGGCATGCAGGTTTCTTGCCATTTTACAGAAGATATCCTGAGTCACTTCTTCAGCTATATGATAATCTCCCATTTGCACATAGGCATATTGGAACAATGACTGAAAATAACGGTCATATAAAATACGCATCGCATGGTCATTTCCCTCGACTATTTGTTTGACCAATGTTTCATCTTTCAAATTTATCACCTACTTACTTTGACATGATCATTTCATTAGACGTAGCCTCATTAAAAAAGGATGCTTTATCATTGCATTTTAGATCTCCTATTTTAAACATCAAAAAAAGTGATTGAAAAGGAGGCATTCCCCATCAATCACTCTATACTTTCTTAGTTCTTCTTATTCAACTCTTCAATGGATTCCGTTTTTTCATTTTCAACCACATACTTAAGCATGGCTATTTTATTATCCCAAAATTGTTCAAAAAACGAAAGCCATTGTTTTAATTCAAAGAGAGCACTAGCTTGTAATTTATATCTCTTCTCTCTTCCTATTTTTTCGACACTTACTAGGTTGGCCTCTGCGAGCACCCGTAAATGTTTCGAAACAGCCGTTCGACTCATCGGAAAATGTTCACTAATTCCCGTAATTGGCATCTCATCATCTGCTAACAATCGTAACATCTTTCTCCTTGTTGGATCAGCTATAGCTTGGAATACATCCTGTTTTTTTGCAGTAGCCATTAGCCCTCAACTACTTTTCTTAGATCATTATTAACGATTGAATCCCAACCATTATTCATTCGATTTCTTATTTCAGTATTTGACTGATTTGGACCTGGACCTGGTACAATTTCCCGAGCATCTCCCCATCCTGAATGAGTCAGTGTAAATTCAGTCTCATCTCCTAAATCAGCTAATTCAAACGTAATCATCCACCCATCTTCTCCCCAAGAAAAAACTAAGCGATTTGGTGGTTCAAGCTCTAGGACTTTACAAGATGTGGGTCCAAAAGGAGACTGAATCGTAAATTCATAACCTAATTCTTGCTTAAAATCATTTGGCATAAACCATGTTTCAATTCCTTCTGCCGTAGCTACCGCTTGCCATACTTTGTCTATCTTTGCTTGAAACACGGTATTTTTACGAATTTCTGGTGTGCTTGATTTCAATTTCATTCCTCCATTAACAAATATGTAACCATTTGGTTCTATTTAAAGAATACAAAACCATTTAGTTTCATGTCAACACCTTCTTCACTTTACTTTCTTCAAAAACAACTTAAATATGCATCTGTTTTCATAGAAAACAAATGCATCCAAATTATTATTTATTGTATCAATCCTAATTGTTTCAGGCCGTTATAAATACCCGAATTGGTTACTTCAGTTGTTTTATGTTTAGCATATGGAAATAACTCTGGATGAGCATTTCCCATTGCAAATCCGTCACCTACTGTTGAGAGCATTTCTTTATCATTCATACCATCTCCAAAAGCGATTGCTTCTTCTTTACTGATATTAAGAGTTTCCAACACCTTTTGTACAGCAATTCCTTTATTCACTTGATCGCGGATGACATCGTATGCATGATCTTTGAAACCTTCCACATTAACAGGAGCTAAATGAACGTTACCCACTTCTTCATACAGATGGGGGTCATTATGACCTAAGTTAATCAGTGATACACCTAAAATATCATTCAAAAATTCATGATCATAAAGAACATTCTGTTTCAAATGAAAATGTTGAATAAACTCCTTAAGCACCGGAGAATCAAACGAAGTTAGAACATTTTTCTCATTTGTATACATGATGGCTTCATGGCCTTTTTCTTTTGCAATGTCTAAAAAAGATTGAATTGTGTTAGCAGCCATTTTTTCTAACATAATATCTGAGCCTTGATGTACGGCATAAGCACCGTTGTAGCCAATAAAAGAATCGATGTTTAACTCTTCGCCGATTTCTTTAATTTCATGTAATGGTCGACCAGTTGAAAGAAAGACTACTAGGCCATTTTTTTGGACTTGCAAAACGGCTTCCTTTGTCGATTGTTCAATTGAATCATCTGGCTTCAAGATAGTCCCATCAATATCCAGAAACAAAATTTTATGACTTGGCATGTGGTCTCTCCTTTTGTTTTTCTTATAATCTCTAGCTATTACATAATCATTGTATCATGTAATGTCATCATACGAAAAAAAAACCAGCTCCTTATCGGAACTGGTTCTTTGTGTGTATGGGTGTGCCGCAACTGCCGCTTCTAATCGAGTTTCAAACCACCACTTCTCGAAGTGGGTGTTTGCGCAAAATAATTCAGTCGTCCTCTACACATTGAAGGCTTGACATTCTTATTTCGATTAAAACTCCCTAATTAAGTATACAGGTTGAAACCATTATTTGCGTACAATGCAGCTTCTACTAAATATAGTACATCAAAATGACAACGCTTTCAATAGGTAAAATTAAAAAGGGAGGTTCCCTTTTTAATCTTTCAAAAACTGCAAAAGTAAACGATTAACAATCTCATTCTGCTCATGTTGAACCCAATGAGTTGCCTCATCTACCAAAATTAATTGGCCATCATCACACATAGTCATACTTTCCTTTGCTAAAGGCAAAGATAGAAAGGAGTCATTCTTCCCCCAAATCATTCGTACAGGGATAGTTATCTTCTCATCAGGAACCATATTTAGACTACCCAGTCTGATCGCTCTATACCATTCGAGCATAGCTGTAAGTGCGCCAGTCTGTGCCCACGCTGTTTGATAATTTTTAAGATCATCCAGTCTAAATGTATTAGATTTGCACGAATGAAGAAGGATTCTTTTCATTAATTTCCATTCATCCGCTAGCAACATCTCTTCCGGAATTCTAGGAATTTGAAAAAATAATATATATAAACTTTTTACTAATTGCAAAGGACAACGAGTGATTGTTTTTCCAAACACCGCGGGATGAGGCATATTCATTGGTATGAGCGTCTGAACATAAGTCGGTCTACTAGCTGCAAGATGCCATGCTACGGCACCTCCCCAATCATGCCCAACTAAGCGAACCTTCTCCCTTTTGAAATGCTTAATCAGTCCAATAACATCATCACGTAGTATATCTAAGGTGTATTGTTTTATTCCATTTGGTTTGTCACTTAAATTATAGCCTCGTTGATCAGGAACGACGACCCGGTATCCTGCTTCTACTAAAGGTGCTATTTGATTTCTCCATCCATACCAAAACTCCGGAAACCCATGTAAGAGAATAACAAGAGGACCATCACATGGACCTGCTACAGCTGTATGTAATGTTACACCATTTGTTTTTATATAAAAAAATTCAAGATTTTCCATTTGAGTTTCCTCCTGGTTTCTAGCTTTCACTTTAGTTGTTATTTTCATACAAAGGACAGTTAAGGGAGTTTTCTAATGGAAAATATTTAATTTACATTATTTAGTGCTCGTAATGTTTCTAATACATGATCTACAAATTCAGGAATGTCTTCCATATGTTCTTCATTAATCTTATGGTCAAACATTACTTTAGAGGAATTCATGTACTTATTCTCTTTTTTTCCATAAACAAAACTTATTGTTTGTTCAGGGGGCAAGATCGGGGCCCATATCGATAATAGGATCGTTTCAATTTGCTCACATTGAGTCTGAATCTCTTCAATTTGAAGTGTAAATTGAAGAAGTAACCTACATCCTGGATTTCCCGCAGGAGCCTCTAATATTTCTTCAGCTAAATCTTTGATCGATGCATCTAGTATAATTTCTGCTGTCACCTTATTTTTATTTGCCAAATGAAACTCAAGACCAAAATGCCTTGACATGATCGACATATCTACTTGATCTTTTCGGTTTGTAATTTGTACAACTTGTTCAATGGTTTCTAGGTCATATATGTAATTTTCTATCCCAACTTTTAAATTTTCAAAAATGGTCGGATCAAACATTCTCATTCATTCCCTTCATGTATTTTTATTTTACTCAGTAAATTATACCGAATTATCGGCACAAGAATTCATTACCTTGGTTGACTTCTTTTTAAAATGTGACGAACATCACTTAAGATAACATGAATTTAGAGTATGCTTTGGTTAAGAAAGAAACATGATAAGTATAAAAGGAGCGTGATTCGTGATGACAGAAAAGTATAATACCATTCTTGTCGCTGTGGATGGATCAAAGGCAGCAAAGCGGGCCTTAGGAAAAGCAATCGATTTGTCAAAAAAAGATGAAGCCAAACTTGTCATCTCTTATGTTATTGATAACCGTACAACTGGAACGATTGAACATTATGATCGCACGTATGCACAGCAGGCAGAGGGTTACGGTGTCGACCTCCTTGAAGGGTATAAAAGCATTGCACTTGAAGCTGGGGTAGCTAACGTGACAACAGACCTTGGCTATGGTTCCCCCAAAGTCCGTATTCCAAAAGATGTAGCTGAGAAATTTCATGTTGATCTCATTATTGCTGGGGCAACTGGAGTCAATGCGGTAGAACGGTTTCTGATTGGAAGTGTCTCTGAGAGCATTGCTCGACGTGCAAAATGTGATGTTTTAATTGTACGTAACGAAGATTAATTGAAAAAGGAGGTGTTCAAAGTGAACTTTGAACGCCTCCTAATTTTTAATTGTTTTCATATTCATATTTTTTCCCGTCGGCTTTTTCAGCTTTTATCTTAACTTCAACTGATTCAGCTTCCACACCGTATTGTGCAAGGATTTCTTGAGCCAGAGTAGGTAATTCCTCAGCAGACTGAATTGGGGTTAACGCAAAGAGATCGTCTATGAAAACATCTGCTTGTTTATTTTTCAATTTTATTTTTTCGTCTTCCCACTCAATTTCTACTTCTGATTTCACACGATTCTTTTTACGTTCCTGTTTGATCTCTATTTCTATTTTTTCATTTTCTAGTTCTATCTCTAATTTTTCAAGTTGCTCTAAAAATGAGACAGCTGTTTGCTTCCCCTTTGCTTGTGTGCCTTTTTCTTGAGTGAGACCTTTTGCCTTAGCGAGACCTTCTGCTCGTGCAAGACCTTTTGCTGCTTGCGTAAAGCCGTTACTTTGGCTACTTTCCTCCGTTTGCTCCATGTCACTCATGGCAACTTTCGATTCATCTTCAGGGCTTGAAGATAATAATATTGGATTTTCCTCAGATATTGACGTTGGAATCTCCTCTACTGTATCTACTTCTTCTACTTCAGTAACAGTCTTTTTCACGGTCAATGCTTCTTGAGTGATTTGCTCTGATTGACTGGGCTCTTTTGTATCTGCAAATGTTAAATAACCGATTGAAATAATAACTGTGAAAATTGCTCCAACAAACATATATGCAACCTTATTCATAATTCCTCCGTTTACTTCCTTTTTTCTTCTCTAATTATAAAGAAAGCCTGAAAAATCCATCAAGATGCGGATGACACGTTATATTCGTACTACCTAAATAAAGAACCCCTACGATTTGTAGTCATAAGGACTTCAAAACGTAGGGGAACATAAATGAATCTATATACAAGGTACTAAATTCCTAGTTATTAAAAATCGCTATCTTCTGACTCATCAAATTCCATTTCTGATTCTGTATCGAACTCGTCGGCTTCACCGTCTTCTGTTTCAAACTCTGTATCAAATTCCTCAGTTTCTTCCTCAGCTTCTGGAAGCTCCTCTACACCCTCATCTGCTGGAGCATCATCAAAGCCATCCATATCTGTTTCAGTTTCCGTTTCGAATTCTGAATCTTCCCCTAAAGTAGGTTCATCAACCTCTGCATCACCGCAAGCTGCTAACATACCTACTGTTAAGATCGCTGAAGCTGCTGTAAGGAATACCTTTTTTTTCATGTTTGAAAACCTCCTGCAAATTACTTGTTTTTTGTTACAATGCTCATATTAATCGCTTTGCAACGATCTGTATAGCCAATCCACTGCTTTTTCATTTCTTAAAAACATTTTTACAATTTTTGCGAGAACACTAGATATTTCTCCGGTTGTATTTAGTGATTTTCGCATATGATTTTGTGATTGTTTTAGTGAGTACCATATTTAAAGTTTAATAAGTACAACAGCTGAGCAGTGGCTAGAACAATAACAAAGCAGATAAAGAAGAAGGACACTAAGCTGGATTTCCCCGTTTTAGTGCCCTCTATTTGCAGTCTGATTACCTATTTTTTTACCTTTTTGGGCAGCAGATTGCCCTTCTGGTTACCTACTTTTCCTTTTCCTTCGTCTTTCGGGCAGCAGATCGCCCTTCTGGTTACCTACTTTTCCTTTTCCTTCGTCTTTCGGGCAGCAGATCGCCCTTCTGGTTACCTACTTTTCCTTTTCCTTCGTCTTTCGGGCAGCAGATCGCCCTTCTGGTTACCTACTTTTCCTTTTACCCCGCTTTTCGGGTAGCAGAGAGCTCTCTTACTCAGACCAACTTTCCTTATTTCAAACATCTTCATTAATATGGATTGCCCCGCCAACATCATACAGTTTAAGGTCAATATTGGTTTCTTCCCCAAGAGCAAGTTTCGCAAGTTCAGCACCGACATACGGGCCGACTGTTAACCCAGATGCACCTAAGCCATTCGCAACCAATATCCCTTGAAAGTTTGGAATAGCTCCAATAACAGGGAGGAAACCAGGTGCAACTGGTCTGAAACCTACCTTTGTTTCAAGCACCGTACTATTTGCTAGTCCTGGCGCGACCATTAGCGCCTTATCAAAAATTTCATGCATACCTCTAACTGTCACACGCGTATCGTAACCAACATTATCTTCATGCGTTGCTCCGACAACAACACGGCTTCCTTCAAACGCTAATAAGTACTGATTCGTAGGCGGCATCACAACGGGCCATTTATCCGTATTCGTTTCAGGTAATTCTAAGTGAACAATTTGCGCTTTTTGCGGCTCAATTAAAAAATCTATTCCTAATGGTTTACATAGTTCATTTGCCCAAGCACCCGTTGTAACGATGACTTGATCGGCATAATAGCTCTTGTCGTTAACCTCAACACCTATCACATGACTTCCCTTATGTATTAGCTTTGCATCCCCTTTAATATAGGTAGCCCCACGTTTTTTGGCTGCATTTATTAGAGCATTACATAATGCCCTCCCATTTACACGAGCGGCACCACTTACATGAACTGATCCATATTCATCAGCTAATGGCGGGAAGAGCGCTTTGGTTTCAGCAGGAGTCAAGCGTGTAATCTCTCCAATTTCAGGTGCATCTTCACGACGTTTTCTTACTCTTTCTTCCATCTTATCTAATTTAGCTTCATCTGTATGAAGGCTGACCGCTCCAACTTTTGCATAACCTGTCTCTGTTTGTCCATCTGCTTCTAATTGATTGATTAAGTCTGGATAATATTTTGCACCACCTTTGGCTAATTGGTACCACGCTTGATTACGACGCTGCGATAACCATGGACAAACGATTCCAGCTGCAGCATCCGTACCTTTGCCATTATCCTCCCTATCGATTATCATTACATTTGCTCCTGCCTTGACAAGATGGTAGGCAGTTGCAGAACCTAAAATACCCGCACCAACTACAATAAATGTTTTCATCTATTACATACACCTTTTTCTGTTTTTTTCTATATGCCTTTGATTTTACAGAATACCACAACGAACCTCAAACATTGTTAAACCTCTACCTAGGCACTTACCTAATCTTTTCAAATCCGTGACACCAGCCCACCCATATTACGTCTTTAGACATAAGGTATGAGTGTACCAACTCAAAAGGAGGAATTCACTTATGAGTCACGTTACAGGAAACAGCTTCACATTAATCGTGGTGCTTTTCATTTTATTAGTTATTGTAGGTTCTGCTTACGTCTATTAAAGATAATAAAAGGCAAGGGAGAAGAACCTCCCTTGCCTTACTAAATTAAGACGCTTGTTTAACGACTTCACTAACCACTCTCTTTTTCGGAACCGATACTAATTTCGCCATGACAAGAGCCAACGCACAAAATAAGGAGGAAAGCAAAAACGCTTGGGTTAAAGGAATCGCTTTTACGATCATCGGACCTGCAAAGGCAGAAATTCCGTATGCTTGATACATAAAACCATAGTTGCTTCCCATATTTCTCGTACCATAGTAATCGGCTGTAATCGAAGGAAACAATGCCAAGAAGCCCCCGAAACAAAAACCTATTAATGAAACAGAAATCAAAAAGGTTGTATAGTTCATCGCCCCTGTACTCATATAAAACATAATAAGTGCTGTAAGACCATAAATGATCATTAACGTATTCATCCGACCAAGCGTGTCTGAAACTCTTCCTAACACAATTCGTCCAGCTGCATTAAATAACGCGATGACCATAACAGCATTAGCTGCTTTTTCCATATTTAAATTCACAATATCAACACCAATATCAACCGCAAAGCTAATAACCATCAATCCAGACATACTCCCAAACAAGAACATAAACCATAATAAATAAAATTGATATGTTCCTAGCATTTGTTTAGATGAAAAATTATTACTTAATTCTGGTATTGCATGAGAAGAAGTTCTTGATCCTTTTTCTGCTGGTGGATTTTTCAGTAATTGTGCTCCACCTACAACTAAGATTATATATATAAATCCTAAATATAAAAATGTTGACGAAACGCCTGTACCGACAATTAGCCACTCAATAACAGGTTTAAAAATTAATCCACCTAGTCCAAAACCAGCAACAGCTACCCCACTAATTAAACCTCTTTTGTCAGGAAACCACTTTACACATGCTGATAATGGGCATACATATGTCATCCCAATTCCAATTCCACCAATGACACCATAAAAGAAATACAATTGAAGTAACGTTGTTGCTTGGCTAGCTAGAATTAACCCAAGACCGAGCAAGCATCCTCCAATTGTTGCAACCCATCTTGGACCAATCCTATCCTGAAGTCTTCCAGCAAAAATGGTTGCTAACGCAAAGGTTGCAATTGTAATGGAAAACGTCACAACTACATCTTCTCTCACCCAACCAAACTTACTCATTAATGGCTGATTAAATAAGCTCCATGCATACACGGCTCCTAAATTAATTTGAATAATCACTGCTCCTAATACGACTAACCATCTATTCACTGTGATGTCCTCCCCATGCTTTTTTCACTTCTCATTATTAGAATAGTTTGAAAACAAAACTAAAGAGACCAACGGTGATTAAATCTCATCGTTAGTCTCTTTTGTACTCACATTGTGCTTACTTAAGCTACCACATATCTATATTTAGTCTAATAATCATTCTTTGCAAATTACTATTGATTTCTCTTACCCTTGTTCATGTAAACATTGGTCAAAAGCTATCTACGAATCTCGCAAATTCATACCTGACTTATTATAGTAGAAAAGTTCAATCACTGTCAATGAAACTATAAAGCTCTTTTACATCCGTTTGCTAAAGAAACGGATGCTATATAACCAAAAACAATCATAAGATCAAATAGTAAAACGATACTCCATGTATATGAAAGCATGAAATAAAGTGGACTAGCTAATAGATCATAATTAATTGGACCAAACCAGCTACCTATAATCGAATAGGTAAAATCGGTAAAATTTTCATAATGAAAACGATCAATCACAAACCAAATCATATGCATAACTCCAAATGCGCTTGTATGAAGCAGTAACAACAAGCACCGGTACGTTAATTCTTCCTTTAATTCGACTTGAGTATCCGAGCGATTGTGTCTCTTACTCCTCCTGTCGAACTTTCTCTTAATAAAACGATCTAACCGAGCAAAATCGGAGCTTCCTAACGTACAAGCGTATGTAATAAAAAGGACGATCACGATTTGAAAGAAAGAAATCTCTCCTGTAAAGTAAAAATCGATTCCTCCTAATAATATTTGGAAAATATTAATACCCACTATAAAAAACAACCACATTTGACTTAATCGATCAAAGCGTAACCAATAACGACTAAGCAAGAAAAAAAACACTAATACCCATGTAAGCCCCTCAGACACAACAAATAACAACCATCCATTTTCATGTATATATAACACTTTCTTCCTCCTTCCTTTTCATGCTTGTCTTGATAACTATGATAAAAACAAGCGTCTAATGCGCAGCTTTCAATGAATTTGTAGTCGAATCCTTAAGAATACAGGCCAGGTTTTACATCGCCTGAGCACAAGAACTTCTATTTCTTTTTGCATATATTATAGAGCCAATGGTTCTACTTAATGGATTAATAAGGAAGGTAAGGAGTGATTGATCATGCTAATGAAATGGCTATCATCATTGGGGATAGGTTCTGCAAAAGTAAATACCATATTATTTAATAATGAAGTTGAGCGTGGGAAGGAAGTAAATGGAGAGGTCCATATAATAGGCGGAAAGGTTCCACAACGGATTTCAGAGGTGTATATCCATGTCGATACTGAATTTCAACGAAACCATGATGATATGACTGAAATACACGAAATGACCGAGTCCATTCTTGAAAGAAAAATCACCGCCCCCCTCTTCATTAAACCAAATGAAGAAAAAGTCGTTCCATTTTCTTTTGCGTTGCCTCACTATACACCTATTACTTTTCGAAATCAAAAAATTCACATACACACTGAGTTAAAGATTAATTTTCTTAACCACCCCGTTGACGAACATGATTTCGTAGTTTTTGACCCTTTTATTGATGAAATATTACATTATTTTATGTACAATGGGTTTCGCCATACGGTTAACAGCGGACTTTGTCATCGTAAACCTCTTACAAAGTCAAATCCCACTCATTGCTTACAAGCTTTTGAATTAGTAGACGACCACGAAAGAAAAATATATTTTATTGGCAACGAACAGAACATTATCCTTTCAATGATAGAAGGCAACCAAAAAAAGCAAGTATCTTTGGATCGCCGAAAAAATATTTATAAACAATTATGCAGACTTTACTAATTTCAACCGATAGAATTCCCAAGCAAGATAATATATTTAGGAAAAGCCTTATTAGGTTCAACACTCCCCTTTAAGGCTTTGCTGCTTTTCAAATCGACATTGCGTCGATTCTCATACTATTGCTTATTCTTGGGAAAGGTATTAATTAGAAAACTCAAATAAAGAGGTGCCGTTATGGACAAACCTATATTAACAGCTTCAGAAATTGGGATGCTTTGGACACAGTACATACAAAACAGTATGACAAATCAGATCCTAAAATATTTCAAGTTAACCGTCGAGGACAACGACATCAAGTTTCTCGTTGAAAAAAGTTTAACTCTCATTGAAAACGTAAAAAGTAACATACAATCCGTTTTCCGTTCCGAACTTCTCCCAATTCCTTATGCATTCTCTGATGCTGATATTAACTTACATGCACCAAAGTTATTTACAGACGATTTGATTTTATTATTCATTGAAACAATGGGAAAAGCTGGAACAACAGCATACAGTTTGGCACAAGCAACCTCTACAAGAAGCGATATTAGGGGACTTTTCTCAACCGTATTAGTTGAATACTCAACACTATTAAACAAAACAATTGAGGTTAGTTTAGAGAAAGGCTTATATGTTAGACCACCTTCTATTACAAAACCAGATGAAGTTGAATTTATTGAAGGAAAAGCCTATTTTTCAAGTGGTTTGAATCCATTTCACAAAAGATCGTTAAATGCAGTTGAAATACTGCACCTATTTGAAAATCTAAAAACAAACTCCATTGGAAAAGTGATTTGCACGGGCTTTGCCCAAACAACGGACAATAAAGAAATTAAAAACTATTTTCTTAAAGGAAAAGAGACAAGCGAAAAACATGCACAGCTCTTCCATAAGCTATTAACAGAGTCAAATGTCCCAGCTCCAGTTCCGTCTGATGTGGGTGTTACGGACTCTACGACTCGTGTATTCTCTGACAA
Source organism: Halalkalibacter okhensis (assembly GCF_000787375.1). Taxonomy (GTDB): domain Bacteria; phylum Bacillota; class Bacilli; order Bacillales; family Bacillaceae_D; genus Halalkalibacter; species Halalkalibacter okhensis. The sequence continues at coordinate 48,177 of NZ_JRJU01000011.1, forward strand.
ATTAATGCTGTTTCTAAAAAGTGTTTTAAGCGCAACTGGTCAAGGAAATTACTCAACGGCTTCGACTGCAAGTATGCGATATGATTTAATCGGCCATTATCAGAAGCTATCTATTGAAGTGGCCTTATATGCAAAAGATGGATTCGATATCTTGTTAAAAAACAACTGGCTAGAGGAGCCTCCACAATCAGTTGATCGAAACCAGTTAATTAAAAAAGGAACTCAATCGTAAATGATTGAGTTCCTTTTTCGAAGGCACCTTCTAGCAAATGACTCTTACCCATCCCAGGCTAGGCGCTTGTCCTAGATTTTTTCCGATTAATCGCTTTTATCATTGCGCTCTTTGTGCATTTCTAGTGATAACTCCTGCAAGTATTTAGGGATTTGATTAGGCTTTTCACAATTATTGCAATATACTTGTTGAGCTATCCAAAAGTATTCTCTCATGATGTGCTCTACAATCGGCTTGGGCATTCCACAATGATCACAAAATATAATATAGTCCATTGTTCACCCTCCTTAGCACATATATCTAAATAATACTTCACCATTATTTATGCACTTACTTCTAGTTATATTCACTATATTCATAGATGTAAAGGCGTATGAATCTTTTTTGTAAGGAATTTCTTTCTCTGATTATAACAAAAATTAGATGAACTGTCTTGCTTCTAGCACAACGAAAAATGCTGTATAAACGGTCGTATTTGACCTTTTATACAGCATTCATCTATTTACTAATCCCAGTCTACAGCTAAAATTTCTCCTGTATACGCGTCTATATCAACATCCACATCTTCTCCATTTTCTCTCTCAATCTCAATTTCATAAATAAGTCTTCCCTTTTCAAATTCGAGATCTAAATCTTCAACTGTTCCACCTTTAACATAATTAAGCGCAATATTACTTGCCTCTTGGGCAGTCAGACGCTCTCCATCCCTTTTTGCAACCTCTGTTACTGAATCTTGCTTAGCTGAAATCATTTTAAGCAAATCATCCTCTATATATAGAACCTCACCTGACATTGCATCTACGTAAATATCTCCATCTTCACCTTTGATTTTTGCTTCTATTTCATATACGTACTGTCCCCATTTTTTTTCAAGCTCTATTTCTTTTACGCTACCTTCTCCGACGGATTCTATCGCCCTTTTCTTAGCCTCAGCGACATCAATCTTCATATCCTCAGCTATTGGTGTCTTTAATAAATCATCATCTATTTCAATAATCTCACCTGTAAAAGCATCTACTTCAAAATCATAATCATTTCCTTCATATTTTAATTCAACCTCATAAATTACTTCCCCATCATCTGAATCCAGTTCTATTTCTTTTATTTGACCTGGAAGAACCTCTTTCACCTTTGAAATAGCTTGCTCTTTCGTCAACTTTGCCCGTTTATCATTTTTTTGGCTCTGCTCACTCGCTTCTTCAGCAACTCCCTTCTCCAGGACGATTTCTGATTCATTTGCAACAGACGGATCTTTATCTGCTGCAGCAACCCCCATTGTAGCTGCCCCGGCTACAACTAAACTCGTTACAATAATTGGCCACTTTTTCATGTTTATCATTCCTTCCTTTCTTATTCAATTATCATGATACCCATCCTTTCTGAAAGTACATGGTGAGGAAAATGAGAATTTGATGAGAATCTCCAAGACGATCTAACCAAAAACAGGGGTGTCTCATAAGGTCTGTTTTTGACCTCTAGAGACACCCTCGCTAGTCTTCCCAGATAATAGTGATAAGTTCACCAGTGATAGCATCAATAATCACATCAACTTCAACGTCTTCATCCTTTAGTTCCATCTCGATTTCATAGATAAGTTTTCCATTTTCCTCTTCAAGATCTACATCATCTACCGTACCATCAATATGTGAAAGTGCAATTCGTATCGCCTCTTCCTCTCCGATTAGCTGCTGCTCTTGATTTGGATGTTCTATCGCTTCATCCTCCAAAGCATAGAAAAGCACTTCACCACTATATGCATTAAGGACCACCTCACCGGTTCCGTTTTGTTGCCTTACTTCCACGGCATATACAGCAACTCCATCTAGTATCTGTTGTTCTACTTCTAGGATAACCACATCATCATCAAGCTCAAAGTCAATTACCTCTTTTATTTCACGTTGAGTGAGCAGCGTTTTTTCTGTTATCTCTTCTAAATCCGTTTCCTCATATTCAATATTTCCAGACTGAAGAACAAGAGATAGAATATCTCCATTATATGGATCGACAATGACCTCATAGAGCCGACCATCATTTACCAATTCGATCTTATAAACCGATTGACCAAATTGTTCTGCTTTGTTAAAGGAGTGGATTGATCCACCATACTGTTCAATAATTCCTTCTCTTATTTCATCTTCACCTAAAGTAGCTTGTGCAGGTTGCAGAAATGAAATGGCAACAATCATCGCAATCACAATGGCAAAACCAATGAGAAAACGACTTATCCATGTCTTCGTCAAGAATCTTCCCCCCGCCTTTTGTCAAAGTGCATATCTGGTAGCAATACAACAAACGTTGAACCAACATTTTCTTTGCTCATCACAGAGATTTCACCCCCATGAGCTTCCACTATCGACTTCGCTATAGCTAACCCAAGACCAGTTCCGCCTGTTTGGCGACTCCGCGCTTGATCCACTCGAAAGAAACGTTCAAATACATGGGGCAAGCTCTCTTCAGGTATACCTATTCCTTTATCACTAACTTCAAGCTTCACATAACTAGGAATATGCGAAAGAACAATCTTCAAGGAATCACTACTATATTTCAGTCCATTTTCTAGCAAAATAAATAACAGTTGTTTCATTCTTGTATCATCCGCTAAAACCGTGTAGCTGGCTTGTGCATCAACAAGAATCTCTCTCTCATAGGCTTGCGCGAGCTTTCTGGCTGTTTCAGTCGTTGCTTTTGTAAGGTCAACTTTTTCTAATTCAACTGTTTTATCTGGTTCCCCAGTTGCTAAAGACAGCATTTGCTTTGTTAAACTCTTCATTCGTTGTGATTCATCATAAATAGCCTCCACGGCCTCCTTCAACCGATCTGGATCAGACATCCCCCATCGTTTCAATAAGCGAGCGTAACTTTCAATAACCGTTAATGGCGTTTTTAATTCATGAGAGGCATCTGAGACAAACTTTTGTTGCTTTTCATAATTAGACTCTAGTAACTCAATCATCCGATTGAACGTCCGTCCCATTTGATCGAGTTCATCTTTGGACTTTTCTGACACATCGATCCGTTGAAAAGTTCCGCTTTTTTGAATCCCCTCCATCGTGTTAATTAACGATTGAATCGGCCTGACTAATACCCGACTTAATGAACGACCAGCAAGAAAAGCAGGGATAATAACAAGCAATGATGCTACGATTAGTACGATTCGGAGAATGGTCAACGTCGATTCAAATGTATCCATCCGCTCAGTATATTCTAACGTAACAACGGATCCATCATTCCAAATTAAAGGAAAACGAGCGATCGCCAAACGCTCGCCATTATGAATGATTTGCTCCTTTTCTTGCGCCTTTGAAAACATTCTTGGTATAGCACGTAGCGTAGGGTCTTTCGTTATGGTTGTTGCTTCACTGCCATCTTCTCTAATAATTCTAATCATCCCATCACCAGGTACGTAAGCAGCAAGTAACTCTGTTTGCCCTGCTGTTAAGCCACGATCTGGCCTGATTACTTCCGCGATCGATTCTGCCTGGACTGATACACGTGTTAATTCGGCTTCTCTTGTTAAATGCTCAAATAAAAGGTAGATTCCTCCGTTTACAATGAGCAATAACAAAAATAACCATACAGTTGAAAACCATGTGATTCTATGTGATATACTCATGATTTCGGTTCTTTCATGACATACCCTACACCACGAACAGTATGGATAAGCGATTTAGCAAATGGCTTATCAACCTTTTGCCGTAGATATCGAATATATACATCCACAACATTTGTATCACCAAAGTAATCAAATCCCCACACATGCTCTAAAATTTGTTCACGATTTAACACTTGCTTCTTGTGCTTTATCAAATAAATCAGAAGCTCAAATTCACGTGGAGTCAATTCGATGCCTAAACTTCCCCTGCTCACTTCTCGAGTTTGTTCATTTATAGACAAATCTGCTAACGTAAGTCCCGTTGAATGCTGTGCTGAACCAGCAAAATGAACTCGTAAGCATGCTCGAATTCGAGCTAATAACTCCTCAATTTCAAACGGTTTCGTTATATAATCATTTGCTCCTTGATCTAGTCCCATTACCTTATCGACTATCGTGTCACGGGCAGTAAGTAAAATGACAGGTGTTTGATTTCCACCTGCTCGCATTCTACGTAACACTTCTATTCCACTTAGAACAGGAAGCATAACATCAAGTAACACTAGTGACTATGAAGCATCCTCCATCTTTTCTATGGCAGCTCCTCCATTTTCCACAATGACTGTTTGATACCCTTCATGTTCAAGTTCAAGCTGAATGACTCGAGCAATATTCACTTCATCCTCAACAATCAGTATTTTTGCTTGTTCCATAATCATTCCCTCTCATAGAGAAGTTTTTTACCATCAATTGCAGATTTATTTTACCACAATCTTAGGAAAGAAAAGGTATTTTCGCTCTAAAGAGGGTTCAAAGGTAAATGACTTGTCATTTCTAAATTGCCATAGCTCTCTCCTCTCTCTTCTTCATTCAGCTGACTCACCAAATCACCAAACTTGTCCATACTTTCCCACACCTCTGTTACAATCGTAATCTAATTGTTATTAGCCTGTTCTTTGTCTCTAGCAAATTCATGATAGAATCAGTTCAGTAAGTTACATAATGAATTTTGGAGGTATTCTATTTATGCGAAAAAACATCGTTTCATTAGTAACAGCCGCTGCACTTGTTGGTACTTTAGGTTTTGGGATAAACGCTTCTGCGCAAGAGGTAACCGTTAATAAGGGAGATACGCTCTGGTCAATTGCCAATAACAATAATATTCAATTAGAAGAACTAAAAGAATGGAATAACCTTTCTAGTAATCTCATCTTTCCAGGAGACCGACTAGACGTTTCTCGTCCAGAGAAGAAGGAAAAAGAGTCAACGTCCTCTAACGATAAAGGGCAATACACCATTCAAAAAGGAGACACACTTTTTTCAATTGCTCGAAAATTTGACGGAGTAACCACAACAAAGTTACAAGAGTGGAATCAGATAGCTGACCCTAATCTGATCGTTGCTGGTGATGTCCTTAATGTAAATGGATCATCAAGTGGTTCAAACGAGGCTGAAGCAACTCCAGTAAAGGAACAAACAGAGAAGACTGAAGCACCTGCTGAATCTGAACAATCAGATTCTAACGAAGATATCGCTAAAGAGCTAACTGTGACTGCAACAGCTTACACGGCATCATGCAACGGTTGCTCTGGAATTACGGCAACAGGATTAAACTTACTGGATAATCCAGATAAAAAAGTGATTTCTGTTGATCCATCTGTCATCCCGTTAGGTTCAGAAGTCTATGTTGAAGGTTATGGACATGCTGTAGCTGGTGATACTGGCGGGGCTATAAAAGGAAACAAGATTGATCTATTTATCCCAAATAAGCAAGATGCTATTAACTGGGGTGTACAAGAAGTTAATGTAAAAGTTTATAAATAATGCTCAAGCCCCAATAGTGTGATCTAGCCATTGGGGCTACTTATTCTTAAAGATTTTCGTTTATTTATACGCATCGTAATCTACTATTCTTGCTCGGTTTGCTGTTTTCGCGTACTTAATTGTTTTTTGGTACAAGTTCTCCACATGTTCGTTCCATTATGCTCCATTTCACTACCAGAAAGACCATTCCTTCACAGCAACAATCTTTATAAATACAGCGAAATGAAAAGAGCAAACCTATTATGAAGGTACCATAAAGGCACAACCCCTTGTTCAGTGCCTAAATTACAGCTCCTCTTTTATAACACCCATTTTCTTATTGCTTGTGCTACACCATCTTCTACATTAGTCGCCGTGATCCAATCAGCAGATTCTTTGACAGTTGGTTGCGCATTTCCCATGGCTACACCTATTCCAGCTTGCTTAATCATTGCTAAGTCGTTTAAGCTATCACCCAATGCTAGAACATTCTCCATGGTAATCCCGATTCGGTTACAAACCTTCTCTATTGCTCTAGCTTTATTGACACCTGCTGCGTTAATTTCCAAATTTGTAGGACTCGAATTTGTAATTTCTAGATTAGGATTACTTGAGAGTTCATCAAGAATGATCTTTCTTACTTGATCATCTTTAATATCAAACCCAAATTTCATCCATTCATGTTGAGAAAAATCCTCTGGAAAAGAATCTCTCCATACATGATCAACAGTTGCGGCCCAACAAAATGTTTGATGTGTTTGTTTTAAATTCCACATTTGATCTATGTAAGATGTTTCGAGTAATTTTCTTTCAACTAGTTCGCCATTCTCATCCCAAATTTCACTTCCATTTACCGTAATTAAATACGATTGAAGAGACAGAGAATTGACTAAGTCATCACATGTCATTCTTGTTCTGCCTGTACTGATAACGACATGTACTCCTTTTTCCTCAGCTTCTTTTATCGCTTTCCGGTTTTCAGAAGAAATTTCGTGACGATCATTTAATAAAGTGCCGTCCATATCAATTGCGATTAACTTTATTGATTTGCGTTCTTGATTCTCCATTGGTTCCCCCTATTTAAAATTAAAATTAATTTTATTTTACCAAAATTCAAAAGCAAAAGGGTGGAACCTTTTGTATTCATTTATCATTTCTTTTTAAAGATATTCCTATCTCATACGCCACGTCATTTTTTCTCTCACGATGTTTAAACGCTTTTTGGCATTTTTTATTAGTTTAATAATATATTATCAATAGTTAATTGTTACTTTTTTCATCTGATAAAAAAGGGAGTGGGCACCATGCGAGTAAAGATATTACAACCTATTTTGGCGGAGACGGCTAGTCAGATTGTGAACAAAGCCAGTGAGTTTCCTGAAACCATTCTCATTAAAAAAGATCACTGGGAGGTTGATGCAAAAAGCTTATTAGGTTTGCTCGCTATTGCCTTAAAGCCAAACCAAGAAATTGAGCTAGAAGTTCATAACAGCAACGAATCAGAAGAAGCTATTGAAGCATTGCTGTCGACAGGATTATTTCAAAAGGTATAAAGAACCTTGGTTTTCTTTCGAGTACACTTTTAAGCTTCGTCATAAAGAACATTTTTTTATCATTGATGACCTATTAATATAGGAGTCATCCCCAAGAGCTGCTTTCACCCGGGATAACTCCTTTTTTGAATTATTTAACTTATTTGCGCTTTCCCATTTTCTTCTTTTAAAAAGGTTTGCTTAGTAGGAATGTACCGTAATTCATTCTTTTTTAGTAAAAGTTTCATATGATCAAGTGGCATAGATCCATGACCTTTTCCCTCACCTAAGGTAAACTGCACGCTACTATCGCCTTGGCGTAAAACTGTTAGATACTCAGCTGAATTAAAGTTCGGTTGAATGTTCTTCGATATTTCATATTTCGATCCTGCAAGTATAGTCATTTGCTTCTCCTTTTGCCTTTTCTAGACTTCCATCTTGATATAAATGTTTTACTTACTACAGTATGTCAACATTATATTCAACTCATACAAGGGCACTGTAAAAGATGAATTTTCTATTACAATGCCCAGTCATACCACTATTTTTTCAAACTACGAACGACCTCATTACTTACTCTTTCTCCCGACTGAACAGCGCCTTCCATATACATTCTCCACTCAGAAGCTGTTTCCGTTCCCGCCCAATGAATGGGTCCAACTGGCTGGATAAGAGAAGGACCGAATTGACTAATCACTCCTGTTGAAAAATGAGTCCCATATCCTCCACGAGTCCAGATGTCCGCAGTCCAATCTTTCTCAAACACCTCAAGAGGGAATGCTGCTTCCTTGCCAAAGAGCCGAACTAACGCACCCTTCACTAAATCATGCCGTAATCCGTGCTCCAGCCTAGCTATCTCTCTAGCGGAATTACTCCCAATTAGTACCGTTAAAATCCCCTTGTATTTATCTACAGGTGAACTATCAATGGTCAAATTAACTGGTGGTTCATCACTATAAGCCGTTCCATTTAATCCTAACTCCCTCCAAAAAGGTCGATCATAAACATAAATTAATTTGATAACAGAAGGAAAACCGGATCGTTCACACAGTTGTATTCGATCTGACGGAAGAGGAGGATCAAAGTCTATTTTGGTAACTAAATTAGGTGGGACTGTAATAATTACTTTGGAAGTTTTCCATGACTGCTTGCCTGCAAATACAACCGCCCCCTTCTCTTCATAAATAATATGATGGACAGGATGTTCAAAATAAATCATTGTCTTAAGAGGCTCTATGAGTTGATCGACCACCTTCTCAGCACCGTCTTTAAACCAATAACTCTCTGCGGATAACAACTGCTCTAGAGTGCCCGCAGATTTGATACACCAGCAGAAGTCAAGAGCAGATATTTCATATAATTTTGCACAGAGCAGTTCTTCTATAATCAGCCTAATATAGGCCGAAGCTACGTTTGAGTGTGAATGCTTTAGTATAAATTCCTCTAAAGTCATTTTATCTAACTGTTTAGCAACCTTTGAATCCCAAGGGGCATTAGCTGGAATTTGCTTACTCACTTTGTTTAACTTCTTTTTTAACTTCTTTACTTCGAGCATCGCAACAGGAGATAAGCTAGGCACGCTCCCTTTCGTTTTTTTCTGTTTCCTTCTCAAGTTAAAAAGGGTATTTCCTATTTGAAAAGTTGGGGTTAATTGAAGTTTATACTCAGAAGCAAGCCGCATCATTCTTTTTTGACCTGAGCCAATCCATTGTGCTCCTAAATCTATAGGAAGATTGTCTTCAGTCATTGTGCTAAAAATTCTCCCGCCCGCCCGACTTCGGGCTTCCAAAATAATGAAAGATACATCACTTTTTTTTAATTCATGAGCTGCAGTTAAACCTGCTAATCCAGCTCCTACAATCACGACGTCAATATCATTAAGAGCTTGCATAAATCCCCCTTCTTTTTTGTAACACAGAAAATACTTTTTACTTCAGGATAGGGATATTTCTATTCTTTTTATTCACTTCTTCCATTTATTTAAAATAAACTAAACAAAAAGAGCACTGCAACGAACCAAGGGCACTGAAAAAGGGTGGTTTTCCTTTTCAATGCCCTCGAACGTACGATGCTATGCAAAATCCCCCTATAGGTAGGTGTCAGATCGAATTTTCCGCATGAATATATCCTGCTCCATATACATTCGGGTCTTTATCCTGCCATAAATCAGCCCCGTTTTTCAATCGTTCTTTTACTTCCTCCGGTGTTAATGTTGGATCATGCTCCAACATTAGCGCAACAATTCCTGCACAAATTGGTGTTGCCATCGAAGTCCCCGACATAACAAAATATTCAGAATCAACTCTGCTTCTTTTCTGTAACTTATCTATATAGGAGCTTGGTGCTCGTAGTGAAACGATATTTACTCCAGGAGCAAGCACATCCGGCTTTTGTGCTCCATAGATAGTTGGCCCGCGACTCGAAAAGCTAGCTACATCATCATCGCTACGATCGACCGTATTACGGTCATCAAGTGCTCCGACCGTTATTACTTGTTGACTTACCCCTGGACTTGCTATCGTTTGTGCTTCTGGCCCCTCATTGCCGGCTGCAACGCAAACAACTATTCCACTTTGCCAAGCCCTCTCAACGATACGTACCATTGGATCCTCACTTTCGTTTCCATAACGCTGAGCAGGCGCTCCTAATGACAAATTTAAAATATGAATGGGGCGATCTGGATTTCGATCATTATAATCAATACACCACTGAACTCCTTGCATGACGGTTTCCAATGACCCTGAACCTTGCCTATCTAAAACTTTCACCCCTATTACATGCGCTCCTGGTGCTGGCGCCATATAAACTCCGCCAGAGGAAGCCCCATTACCAACAGCGTCTCCAGCACAATGAGTACCATGACCATTATCGTCATATGGTTCACTTCTTTGATTAATAAAGTCTACAAAATCAACGATTCTTCCAGAAAGATCATTGTGAGGATAAACACCTGTGTCAATGACCGCTACGGTAACCCCTTGCCCCGTCAATTCTGCATCATTTCGAATCACGTTTCTAGCATTTGCAGAAACAACTGCTGTGTCGAGTAGAGCATGAACCTCATAATTTAAGGACACCTTTTTAATTTGAGGACAGTTCATGAGTAACTCCTCTAAAACTGCAGGTGTAAGATCGGCACTACAGCAAGAAATGCCTGTAAACTCACTTCTCAATTTACACCCATAATGATGGTTGAATACTTGATTCATATTCAGGCACCCTTCTTTGTAACAACCTTCATCAAATTCTATGATCACTCTCATTTTTCTCGTTCTTTTTAAAAAACCTTCAAATATAGGATGCAAAAAGCAAGGTGTCCATTTTAACGGCTTATACAAATGTAAAACTTTATCACGTAATGTTTTATCGAGTTTGTGTGAATACGTTCTCACCATCTTTACCATTTGAAAACCAAACACATTGAAAACCTCCTTAGATTAAGATCCTACTAATCTATGAAGGGGAAAGAAACTTTGATTTGGTACCTGTCTCTCTTTCTACTAAAATATGCTAGTATCTATACAACCAAAAAGGCGTTCCATTAGTCTAGAGAGACCTTTGGAACACCTAGTTTCCTATTGAATTTACACACCTTTATATGCCAAACGATAAACTTCTGCTAATTCACTTACTAAAGGAAGCTTCGGATTCGCAGTTGTACATTGATCTTCAAAAGCACGCTCGGCAAGGTAATCGACTTTGCTCTCGAACTCTTTCTCATTTACTCCATTTTCTTTTATGCTCATTGGTATATCCATTTCTTTTGCTAGCTTAATAATGGCTTGAACGAGACTCTCTACCCCCTCTTCTGTCGTAGTAGCTGGTAAGCCTAGTATTCTAGCAATCTCGGCATAGCGCTTATCTGCAACAAAAGATTCGTACTTTGGAAATGCAGCAAATTTGGTTGGCTTTTTCGCATTGTAACGAATAACATGAGGCATTAAGATTGTATTTGAACGGCCATGAGCAATATGGAACTCAGCTCCTAATTTATGAGCCAAACTATGATTAATGCCAAGGAACGCATTCGCAAAGGCCATTCCTGCAATGGTTGATGCATTGTGCATTTTTTCACGCGCTACCTCGTCACTTCCATTACGATAAGCACGAGGTAAATATTCAAACACTAGCTGAATGGCTTTAATTGCAAGACCATCTGTATAATCATTAGCCATAATAGACACATATGCTTCTATTGCATGTGTTAACACGTCCATTCCAGTATCAGCCGTTACATGTTTTGGAACTGTCATAACAAATTGCGGATCGATGATGGCCACATCAGGAGTTAACTCATAATCAGCTAACGGATACTTGATGTTTTGATTTTTATCCGTAATAACAGAAAATGATGTCACTTCAGAACCGGTTCCAGACGTTGTAGGAATCGCAACAAATTGAGCAAGATTTCCTAACTTTGGATATTTAAAAACACGCTTTCGAATGTCAAGAAACTTTTGTTTCAAACCAAGAAAATCAGTATCTGGGTGTTCGTAAAATAACCACATTCCTTTTGCCGCATCCATTGCTGATCCTCCACCAAGAGCGATAATGCAATCCGGCTCAAAACTTCTCATCATGGCTGCCCCTTTTTCTACCGTTTCGATAGATGGATCAGGCTCAACTTCAGAAAAGATCTCGCAATGGACGTAGTCTGTTCTTTGACGTAAATAATGCAAGATTCTATCGACGTACCCAAGCTTCACCATGCCAGGATCAGTGACAATGAATGCTTTCGTAATATTAGGCATGACTGCTAAATATTGTGTTGAATGTTTCTCAAAATACACTTTCGGTGGAATTTTAAACCATTGCATATTTGCATTCCTCCGAGCGACTTTTTTTACATTTACTAAGTTAACTGTCCCAACATTTGAAGATACAGAGTTCTTCCCATAAGAACCACAACCAAGTGTCAGTGATGGCAAAAAGGCGTTATAAATGTCGCCAATCGCCCCTTGTGAAGAAGGAGCATTTGCGATAATCCGGCAAGCTTTCATTCTCAGTCCAAACTGTCTAATAACATCTTCATTGTTTGTGTGAATGACCGCAGAGTGTCCAAGACCACCAAATTCAAGCATTTCTTCTGCTCGTCTCATCCCTTCTTCAGTAGATCGAACACGGTAGCAAGCAAGAACTGGACTCAACTTTTCTCTAGATAATGGATATTTTGGTCCAACTCCTTTTAATTCGGCAAGTAATATTTTCGTTTCATTAGGAACAGTGACTCCTGCTAAATTGGCAATAAAGGCAGCTGGCTTTCCAACGATATCAGGATTTACAGCGCATGTTGTTTCATTAATTACCAGCTTCTCTACTTTGGCACGCTCCTCTTCATTTAAGAAGTAACAATTATTATTCGTTAATTCTCGTTTTGCCTCTTGATAGATGGCGTCATCAATGATAACCGCTTGCTCAGATGCACAAATCATTCCATTGTCAAATGTTTTAGATAGGATCAAATCATTCACTGCTCGTTTGACATTTGCTGTTTTTTCTATATAGCAAGGAACATTACCTGGACCAACTCCTAGCGCAGGCTTCCCAGTACTATAAGCTGATTTCACCATTCCAGCGCCTCCTGTCGCTAGAACTAATGCTATGCCATCATGATTCATTAATGCTTTCGTCGCTTCAATAGAAGGTGTTTCAACCCATTGAATACAATGCTCAGGTGCACCAGCTAAAATTGCTGCATCACGTAACACTCTCGCGGCTTCACTACTACAATTTTGTGCAGAAGGGTGAAAGGCGAAAATAATGGGGTTTCTTGTTTTAATTGCTATGAGTGCTTTAAACATCGTCGTAGATGTTGGATTGGTGACAGGTGTAACGCCGGCTACGACTCCAACAGGTTCAGCAATTTCAATTAAACCATCATGCTCATTTTCATGAATAATACCGACCGTTTTGTCATATTTAATGTTGTGGTACACATATTCTGTAGAGAACAAATTCTTAATAATCTTATCTTCATATACCCCACGATTTGTTTCCTCAAAAGCTAACTTCGCTAATTCCATATGATGTTCAAGTCCAGCCAAAGCCATTCTTTTAACAATTTCATCCACCTGATTTTGATCAAACGTTAAAAATTCTTTTAGTGCCTTTTGTCCATCTCCAACTAACTGATCAACTGCTTTTAATACATCCGACTTTTCAACTAATTTTTTTTGATCTACAACCATGTTAAAACCCTCCATTTGTGAAGTATTTCACATATATATTTTTAAAAAAATTATGAACAAACTGGATTTCGAGGAATCTTTGTAATAGAAATATCAGCAATCATTCTTGTATTCTTCTTTATAATACATACATAATTGACTGTCCAAATATAAGCAGGGATCTCTTCGTCATCCTCAAACATCATTGCATCAAATTCATCATTGACCAACTCCTCAAAGTCAGCCTGAGAATATGTTTCGGTATCAGTTTGGAAGTCTTTCCATTCACATAAAATCATTTCCTCCTCATCTCCTATCTTTTACAAATCGTTTCTCTTTCTAAAATAATCATACTCCTAAACATTTACAATGAAAGTGATCTTTATCACAAATATTTAATTTTTCAAAAATAATTTACAACTTATTTTAAACCATGATCAAATTAGGCATAAGCCCTGTCAATTAAAGGGTTTCTACATAGGCTGTAAAAGTGTTATCTAGACTACTAAACTACAGAGGAGAGCTGCCGTATGAATCCATATCACTATAACTCTCGATATGTTCAGCAACCAAACGAGTCATCATCTTATGCCTATCACCAAACTCGCCAACAACCACTTTCTCATTACAGGCAACCAACACTTGAATCAAGAGTGGGCCAATTAGAAAACCAAATTCAACAGCAAGTAACAGAATTATCACGTCAAAACGAAGAAATTCAAAGACTAAATACCGAAATTGGGCGAATCAATGAAGAGATCATTCGTTTAAACCAAAATGATGAGCGTCATTTTGATCGTATGACCCGACTAAACCAACGTTTACGTACAGTCGAAAACAATCTTAATATCCCATACACACCAGGAAACGATGGATTTTAATAAACCCAAATAAGCAGGAGCTCCAAGCTCCTGCTTTTCTTTTATAAAACTTAATTTAAAGCCACACTTTCTTGGTTTCTGCTTAAACCCATCTGCTCCATTAACTCGTATTGATGAACTCGGACCTTAAATAACGTTAACGGGTCTTTATAAATTTCTGGATTGGCTCTTAACGACTCTAACGCATCATTATGTCCTTCAATTTCTGATTGAGCTTCTTGAATAGCTTCACTTAATACGCTAAACGGACTCCTGTAAAATAAGTTCATGTCTCTTTCTATTGACTTTCCAAATAAATCAAACTGGAGCATGTACTGATTCATAATCGTTTCAGTAACCTGCTTATAATCTTCATTCTCTATAAATTTTCTATACATTTTAAAAACAAGGGCTTTATTTGTCGGAAGCACACCAAAAAATTTCCCAGAGCTTTTTAATAGCAATTGTGAAGGAGTTAATCGTAACAAAATATTGATGTTTTCTAAATGAACTCCATTTGTCATTCGATCAATATCTCGGTACCAATCGTCGAGCACACGGAAATCACATTGCAATTTAAAGCGTTCCCTCTCATATAATCGATTGAATCCATCAGTCATTTCCTTTAAATAAGACTGACTTTGAATAAATTCTACATTACAAACCTCTAGCCATTCTTGCAATACATTTGAAAATTTCGGAATAAATGTCTGTTCTAAATACGTAGAAATTTGTTCGTTCATTTTCCTATTGAGTTCAACATGGATATTTCTGAAATCACTATCTTCTTTAATAAAGGTAGAGCACTCTTTCAATATTTCTGGTATATTTACTCGTAAATTCTGTTTCATTTCATCCGTCATGACGAGGTAGGATTGTTTAATTTCTTGTGTTTTTTCTTTTTCTATATCAACTAATTGATTATTAGCACCCGTCAATTTTATAACCGCTTCTTCATTCCATGTAACGGAATCCATTAAGGACCTTTCCATACTTACTCGTTTCCCAAGAAGATGGCTTATTGTTCTATGAATCACCTTTAATAGTCTTTCGTGGCGTTTGCTTTCTACTACTTTCCTTTGAAATAAGCCACTTATTTTCTGACTAAAGTCATTTAATCGTGACTCTGTTGTGTATACTTGTGCAGTTGGAAAACTTTCGCCTATTGTTGCTTTTGTTTCATCAATAATTCGTTGAACCTCTTGTTCATTATAAATTACATTCATCTTATTAATAACAAAGTGAATAGTTAGGTTAGAAAACTCTTCTTGGATACGACCAAGAACATCGTAATCAGAGTTTGTTATTCCTGTATTTGCATCAATGATAAACAATAATGCATCAGCCATATCTACATGATCATTTAATTCTTCAATCCGCTCAAGCGATAGAATAGAAAGCCTATTCTTCTCTAAGAATGGAGCAGATAAACCATATTCAAACATCTTACTCTGAAGTTCTAAATCACTTAATTCTTCATTTACAGATTGCATGTGGCCTTCTTCGGTAATTTCTTGAAGTAGTGTTTCAGTCGAGTGTTTGAACAAAAACGTTGCAGGAAGCTCTTCACTTACGACTTCATGTCCAAGTAAATGATTGATTATCGTTGATTTGCCTTTAGTATCTGATCCTGCAACAACTAAATAATTATTATCATAATCAAGCAGTTGTTGAATCTTCCATTGAATACGATCTCCTACTTCTAAATCATGCTCCTTTGCCCAACGAATGATAGATTCATATAGCTCAAGACTTTGTATAATTCCACCAGTTTTTGTCTGAGAATCAGCAAGAATGATTGATTCTGCCTCATCTACAACATTTGTATCAAGATTGGTTAGAAATTGATGCCATGAAAGAACTGCACTTGCGGCAACTTCGGCTTGAGATATAGTTACAATCTTTATCCAGTTAGATAGGAGATTAGGGACTATATGGTTAATATCTTTAATGAAGTGTTTACCAGTAGTTAAATCAAAATACGTCTGTGCATATAAATTGGAAAGAGTATCCCAAGAGATCGATTTATCTATCTGAAATTGTAATAAGAGTTCGTTAAACTCAGTCAACCATTGAAAATACAATTCTTCATTACGATAGCTTATCCACAGGGCTCCTGCTAGTTGTTCAAACTTCTTGCCATCCATGAAGTATAACGTCTTTAGAGCCTGTAAAAAATACGGTGGCTCAATCGTTCTCGTTAACCCTTGTTCAATATATTTTCGAACAATTTCAAACCAATCAAGAGACTCTGTTCGGATGGCTTCATTTATTGCTAAATCAATGGCACTATCCCAATCTCGATATTCTTCAAAAAAGGAACGAGCAACGTGAGTAACATCTAAATAATCTGGATTTAAAGAAACAACATTCTTAATCACTTTAGCCGCTTGATCTAATTGTTGTTGATCCATATAAAGTGAAAATAGTTGTAATTCTATTTCAGTTCTTAAAATCAAGTTCTCTGTATGTATGGCTAAAAACCCTTCTTCAGCTTGTGAGGTTGCACCTAATTCATAATAACTATCAGCAATGTTTTTCATAGCCCATGGTTTTAAATCATTTTGGACTTTTTCCCATTTAAAAATCGCTGCTTCGTAGTCTTTATTATGATAATAAACTTCACCTTGGGCATACCGAATCGACGAGTTCTTTTCCTCATCATTATCTTCTAGCATTGCATCAGCAAGAACGGCGATCGGATGATTCTTTCTATGTTCTACAAAATGTTTATAGTAATGCTTTTTGATCAGTTCACTCTCTTTTTTCATATGTCGCATCCTTCCCGGCTGTAGATATGTCTAATCAATACTATGAAATTACTTCAAACAATATTTCAACTATTATAACAAATATTGTTTGTTTCCCCATGTCAGTTTGATTTCATTTGAACGACAAAATTATGTAAAATATTTGATCAAACTAGATCATTTTACATAATTTGTTTTTGAATTATAGAAAAAACCTGCATCCTCAAGTAGATACAGGTCCTTTCATTTGTTACGCTGCCTTGCTCTCGTCTTCGTCTAATTCAAAATTGGCTTCGGCGCGATTTAATTTAATTTTGTAAGCAAATAAAGCTAGAATAATAACTGTTCCAATCGTCGCTGCCACATAAGATGTGCCCATTGGAAGTCCAAATCCGATTGGGGCATTAAAAATAAATGTTAACGAAACCATCGTCATAAATGTTGCAGGGATTGTTGCAACCCAATGAAATTTATATTGAATGGCTAAATACATAGCTCCTACAAATAAAGCAATTGCACTTATAGCCGCATTGGTTACACCAAAGTATCTCCATAATAGGGTGAAGTCCATTGTCGTAAGGATGAACGAAATCACGAATAATGGTAACGCAATCCATAGACGACTAGTTATTTTCAACTGTGGAACTTTAATATAATCAGCAATAATCATACGAGCCGAACGAAAGGCCGTGTCACCAGATGTAATTGGTAGTACAATAACACCAAGAACAGCCAACGTCCCCCCAATTGCTCCTAGCAAAGTGAAAGCAACTTCACTAACAACAAGACCAGCACCACCTGAATCAATTAATGCAGCTAAATCCGTCCCGTAAAACAGACTCATTGCAGCAGCTGCCCAAATCATTGCGATAATCCCTTCCACAATCATCATGCCGTAAAACACTTTACGACCATTTTGTTCATTTTGAAGTGTTCTTGAAATAATTGGCGATTGTGTTGCATGGAACCCTGAAATCGCACCACATGCAATGGTAATCATTAGAATTGGAAATACGGCCGTCCCTGCTGGGTGCATATTCTCAAGCGTTAATTCTGGAATAGGTGCACCAGTAAAGATTAACATCCCTCCAATACCAATCGCACTAATAACTAATAGTGCCCCTAAGATGGGATAGACTTTTCCAATGATTTTATCAACAGGAAGCATCGTAGCTAAAATATAATATGCAAAAATAACAGCCGTAATAATTCCAAGTGCAACTACACCATCCATTAAGTTAAATAAAAGTCCAGCCGGCGCCGTTACGAAAACGGTTCCAACAAGTAATAACAAAAGAACAGCAATGGCATTGACAATATGCTTCATTGATTTCCCTAAAAACTTACCAGCCAATTGTGGCAGATGTGCCCCTTTGTTGCGAATCGAAATCATGCCTGTTAAATAATCATGAACTGCCCCTGCAAAGATACAACCAACAACAATCCAGATAAAGGCTACTGGACCATAAAGCGCTCCCATAATTGGTCCGAAAATTGGTCCTACACCTGCAATATTCAACAATTGAATTAAAGAATTTCGATTCGTTCCCATTGGAATGTAATCGACTCCGTCTTTCATACTATAGGCAGGAGTTGGTCTAGCTTCCTTAACTCCAAACATTTTTTCAATGACTTTACCATACGTGAAATAAGCTATAATTAATAGTGCAATTGATAATAGAAATGTAATCATTGAATAACACCTCTCTTTTTTTGAATACGCTTTCATTATAACTTTTCGCCGCACGTTTGTGTCAAAATTGTGATGACGTGTATAAAGTAGCAGCTAACATGTTTAAAATCATGTCTCACGTGCATAGTTTGTTAGATGAGTGTTTCAATCCAACAAAATCCAGAAAGGAGTATACGGTCCCCTTATGTATTCTCCCTTCTAAACTTTTATAACTCTAGTCGTTCCCTTAGTGCTTTAACATAGTTTCTACTAACTGGAATTTCTTCTTTTTGTCCGACTACTTTTAGTTGATAAGCCCCATTAAACCATGGAATTAATTGCTCAACCTTGTCTAAATTGACTAAGTAACTTTTATGGGTCCTAAAAAAGGGAAATTCTTTTAATTTTTCCTCTAGTTCCTTTATTGGTGTTCTCGAGCTGTATTTTCGTTCATTCACGCATATAATCGTTTCACGATCTTCTCGAAATAGGTATGTTATGTCTTTTGGAGAAAGATAAACAATCCTCCCTTCATCCTCTACTGCTAATTTTCCAATCCCTGTAATAGATTCTATCTCGTGTGAGGACGGAGACATTCGTTCATTAATCCTTTTTATCACTTCATCTATTTGTTCTTCATCAAAAGGTTTCACTAGATAATCTAAAGCTTGAACACGGAATGCTTTTACAGCGTAATCTGCATAAGCAGTTGCAAAAACAATCAATGGGATGTGTTTCATATTTTGAAGAGCTTTTGCTAAATCCAATCCAGACATTTGTGGCATTTCGATATCTAAAAACACAACATCCGGATCTTTCCGCATGATAACCTCTAATCCCTTTTCGCCTGAATCCGCTTCGCCGACAATGTCTATTTCCTCATAACGCTTCAAAAGAAAGGTTAATTCATCACGACTATAATGTTCATCATCAATAATGACAGCCTTGATAGTTTTTTTCACTTGCTCACCTCTTTTCTGTTTACAGGCAATGAAAATGTAACGGTTGTCCCTTTTCCAATTTCACTTTTCATGCGTAATGTTGATTCCAATCCAAACATCATCTCCAGCCTCCTATTAATATTAACTAGTCCAATCCCTGTCCCTGTTTTGGACTGTACCTTTTTTGTACCCAATACTGGTAAGCGCTCCTTTTCGATTCCTTTTCCGTTATCATAAATTGAAATATGGACAACTTCTTTTTGTTTCTCGATCGTTATTGATAAAAGACTATCCTGCTGAAGTTGTTTCAACCCATGCTTAATAGCATTTTCTACAATCGGTTGCAATGTCATAGGCGGCAACCTTACAAGGAGTGCCTCTTCATCAATTCTATACTGCACAGACAATTTATCAGAGAAACGAGTTTGTTCAATTTCAAGATAAGCTTTCACATGCTTTATTTCTTCCTCTAAAGATGTTTCAGTTGCAGTCGTTCCAGCTAAATTTTGTCTGAAAAAGTGTGAAAGGGAAATCAACAACTTTCGCGCTTTCATCGGATCCGTTCTCACCAAAGCAACAATGGTATTTAAAGCATTAAATAAAAAGTGTGGACTCACCTGAGCTTGTAGAGCTTTAATCTCAGCTTGCTTAGCGAGTTCTAAGTGGCGATCTACTTCAGAAAGCTCAAGCTGATGACTTAATAACGTCGAGAGTCCTTTGCTTAATTCAATCGTCGTTGGTGAAGGACCTTTTTCATTTTTAAAATAAAACTTCAACGTACCAATCGTTTGTTCCTTGACTTTTAAAGGGGCAATAATGGCTGCCTGTAACAAGCAACGATCAACTCCACAGTCAATTTCCTCTTTATTGGCTATGACGAGATTCCCTTCTTTTAACACACGCTTAGTAGCGATCGTCTGTACTTCTGTATTCGGTAAATGATGATCCTCACCTACGCCTGCAAATGCGAGGATTTTCTCATGGTCAGTTATGGAAACTGCATCAACTCGCACTTCTTTCAATAGAATTTGACAAGTAGGAGAAGCTGATTGTTCTGTTAATCCTTTTCTTAAATACTTTAAAGTTAAATCAGCTAGCTTTAATGCCTTTTGTGCTTGAATTGAGCCCATTTTTTCTTCTTCTTGAATAACATTACGTATGATTAATATAAAAAGGGCCGTCCCGATGCCATTTGCTATGATCATAGGAATACCTATATCTTGGACGAGCAGCAATGCTTGGTCAAATGGGCGTGCGAGTAGCAAAATGACACCCATCTGGACAGATTCTGCAAGCATTCCTACAACTAACGCTGTTTGCAAAGAAATGATGCGACTGTTTTTATTTCGTTTATAAAAATAGCCTGCCATTCCCCCGGCAATAATTGTCGATAAACCACACGCAAAGCCTGTAAAGCCACCAAGTAAATAGCGGTGAACTCCCGCTATTAGCCCTGCACCAACTCCAACTTTCCATCCGCCTAATAATCCTGCTACAACCACTCCTATCACGCGAGAGTTGGCAATGGCTTCGCCTTCTCCTAAATTAATCACCCAGCGAAAATATGTAGCTTGTTCAGGGTTAATCTTTAGTCCTGTATATGTACCAATGATTCCAAACAACCCAAAAATAACAATGACGCTGATCCTGGACCGTTTAGAAATTTCACGGCGTTCGATTAAATGACGAATGAATTTAAACCGCGTCATCACAAAAGCGACAGTTACAATGATTCCTAACCTCTCAAGCATGACTAAAATTAGTTCCCACATAATTATTTCTCCTATATTGTTAAATGACTTCAGTGACCAAAACATAATAGCTTTACTAATTATACTCTATATCCATCTCATGCATCCTCCTAATAGAGACGAATTATTTCACTTTCTACGTACAATTGTTTATGAAATAGACTGAGTCAATAAGGACTCTGAAAAAGAATGGTTTCTCTTTTATGTGCTCCTAATTCAGCTCTCTTGCTAATTTTAAATTGGGTGTTTGGTATAAAGGCAAACACCCTGCCTCTATTAGTCAATTTGCATAGACTAATAGCGGAAAGGAAATAG
Organism: Halalkalibacter okhensis; assembly: GCF_000787375.1. GTDB lineage: Bacteria > Bacillota > Bacilli > Bacillales > Bacillaceae_D > Halalkalibacter > Halalkalibacter okhensis. The sequence continues at coordinate 69,792 of NZ_JRJU01000011.1, forward strand.
GGAGGAATAAAAATGAAAAATTTGAATTCGAATACGATCTAGGAATTGACCTAGACAAACTTAATCAAGATGTTGAATTAGTTAGTGATTTTAATCAGAAGTTCATGGAGCTTTGTCTTCAAAGATTGCAAAAAAAACAACTAAAGAGAGCAGCAAACACCACTCCTAGTGAGCAATCTGAACTACAAGACCCAGCAACATTAGAAGTGAATGAGCCTCAAGATCAACCTAATGCTTCTAATGAAGAAGGAACTGCCGAAGAATTAGCTTTAACAGACAAAAAGAAAAAGAAGAAGAAAGATAAGGATAAGAAAAAGAAGAAGAAGAAATAAATCATGTGATAAAAATGAATGCAACTAGAACAAAAACATACACATCTCCTTTAATGGATTTGTGTATGTTCATTTTCAAATTATTTGTCTCTCAATATTGTTAATACCGCCTCTAATAAAACATTAGCCCCTTGTTCACACTCTTTCCATGAAGTTTCTTCCTCTTCACAATGACTCTTACCATTTTTGCTAGGTGAAAAGAGCATGACGGAAGGAGCTATTGTATGAATAAATTGAGCATCGTGTCCTGCCCCACTAATCATTCTCTTATAAGAGTAGCCTAATGACTTCGTTGACTTCTCTAGCAATTGGACAAGATTTTCATCAAACCAAACTGTATCTCGTGACCACATTTTTGAAAGTTCAACCTGACACCCCCCTTGCTCTGTCATGAACTCAACTTGCTCCAATAAATGTCGTTCTACGTCTGCGATCACCATTTCATCCTTATGCCGTGCCTCAAATGAAAACACCACTTTATTTGGGATCACTGTATGTATATTTGGCTTCACATTTACCCTGCCAATTGTGTACACAAGTTCTCCATTTAATAAGTCCAGCTTCTGTCGAACATTATGAATGAAATCATTCATTGCAAATAGGGCATCTTTTCTCATTGACATTGGAGTTGTCCCTGCATGGTCGGACTCACCTGTGATTTCAATTTCATAACAAACCATACCCATTACTGCCTCCACCACCCCTATAGAAAGACCTTCACTCTCTAAAACCGGCCCTTGTTCAATATGAAGTTCTATAAATGCAGCTGCTTCCTCTAAGCGATTTTCAATTGAGCCCTCATAGCCACTTTTTTTCAATGCTTCCTCAAACGTAATTCCTGCTATATCTACCTTTTTAAGCATTTCCTCCTTATTGAATTTTCCTGATAACACACCAGAAGCCATCATAGAAGGCTCAAATCGTGCTCCTTCTTCATTCGTAACATTAATAATCGTAATTGGGATCCTTGGAGTAATGTTATGCTCCACTAATGTGCGAACGACTTCAAGGCCAGCTAGGACCCCTAAAACACCATCAAAACGCCCACCTTTTTTAACTGTATCTAAATGAGACCCCATAACAATGGGAGGCTTATTCTCTAGTCCTGGAAGAGTCGCATATATGGAGCCCATGTCATCGACTGTTATTGTCATCCCAAGTTTTTCACAACAAGAACAAAAATAATTACGCGCTAAACGATCTTCTTCTGAAAGAGCTAAACGTGTTACACCATTATTAGTTGTCCTACCAAAGTCTGCAAATGTTTCTAGCTCTTGTTTTAACCTCTCACCATTCACCAACAACTTCTGTGTTTGCATCGTATCCGCTCCTTTTTACATTTTCAAATACCCTTTCCAAGTATTATCTCTTATTGTACTGTTCATTTTATTGATCCTTCATCTAGTTCGTAAACATATGTAACAACCTTTTTCGCGACTTAACCTTGTTCGTTTTACAACCCTATTTCCTTCCATCACGAATGTTTTCTTATGTATTTTAAACAACTGCCCCAAACCATCTAACGATTTGGAGCAGTTTTTCACCATTTGTTAAAACGTCATATTAGTAACCGTAACCTACATATGACGCGCCGATAATAATTAACAAGATGAACAATACGACGATTAACGCAAAGCCACCTCCGTGTGCATATCCTGACATGCTTAACACCTCCTTCACGTTAGGTCAAATAGCAGAAATTAACTACTATTCTTGGTACTATATGCAAATGATTTTCAACTTGTTTGGGTGAATGCAGGTTTTTTAGAAATATCTATAATGTTATGAGTCTAACAATACTCAGCAAAAACAAAAAGAAATAGTGCATAACTCAGCACTATTTCTTTTTTATTAGTCGTTTATTTGTAGGATAAAAAAAGTAATTCGTAACATCTCTCAACTATATCCATGAAAATCCTCTATGGGCTTTACCGTCCTCATCAGGGTTAGATTCCACTTTTCTAGGAGGACCAAATAATAGTCTTGCCCACGGGTCAACAACTTCTTTTTTCTTGGGCGGTTCTTTCTTGTCATCAACTGGCGTTTCTGGCTTTTTGTCCGGCATTGGTTTCTTGTCCTCAGGCTTACAATCATCAATTGGCTTTTTTACATCCTCAATCGGCTTCGTAGGTTTAGGTCCTTTTCTGTCCTGTAGAGGCTGTAGTGCGACAGGGCTCCTACGCTCAGCTAACGGCTCTAATTGCTCTAAAGGCTTTTGCTTTTCTGTCATTTTCTAATCTCCTCCAAAGTTTTTCGATATGGTATTACCATATGGAGAAATGACACGAAATGACTGGGTATATGTGTATTTTTTTCCATTTAGCAAAATTTAACCTCTACAGAATCATGACATTATCCAAAGTGTGAAAAAAACGCTTTGATTGAAACGGTTGTGATTCAGCATCACGACTTAATTGAAGAAACTCTTTAACATTCATGTTCACTTCTTCTTCAAGTGAGTTAATTCCAAGTACCGGCTCGTTTTCATATTCATGAACTAGCCAGCTAGCAAGTCCGCTTGGAGATCGAAGGATATTAAATGACGTAACAACCTCTTCTACATTTATAGATTCAAGTAATCGTAAGGCTCTTTCTAATTGAAAAAAGGTTCCTTCATCCTCTTTCGACCAGGTCGTTTGTATGAGAGTTAGAACATTTTGCATCGTTTCTTTTGTAGTTGGATCAAACTGTTTCCGTAGCGGTAGTTGGTCAATTAATGAGGAAAACGTACCATCCCCTAGCTTAATTGTCTTCGGATCCATTTCATGAATCGAAAAATAACCAATAAAGGCCGTTGGTAAAAAAATATATTGTAAAAACCCTGTTACAGCTTTAATGTTTGGAAAAAGCAAACGAATGGATTCATGTTGTCCTGAATGAATATTTAAGATTTGTCCTATGAAAATTAAATCATTTTGTTTATAAACTTGCGTAGATGGGGATAACCATTTATCACTATGTTTCGCCTTTTCTTTCCAGTATTCAGCATAACGGTATTTACTCATCTTGCACCTACCTTCTTAAAAATGATACTAAAAAAGACAGTCCTTCTACTTAACTAGGACTGTCCAACGTTGTCGTATAAACTGATATATTTATATGATTAACAAAATAAGACATTTTATACAACCACATTTAATTTTTATTTGATGATCTCTTTGGAAAAGGAAGAGGAATGTAGTTAGTCATGTTTTATTCATTATATCAACGCTCATTCCCCTCTACAATAAGCAATTTATTTTGTTATAGTCTATCTTCCTATACTAAATAATCATCTTTAAACGTCATCATTCTTACAAGCTCGTAAAAAAGATTCAAAGACTGACTTTGCATAATAGTCCCCATTTGGTAACATGCCTTCAGGGTGCCATTGAAGTCCTAACACAAACGAATGAACTGTACTTTCAATTGCCTCTATAACCCCATCACTAGCAATTGCACTTACTTGAAAATTGGTTGCAACCTGACGATTTGCTTGATGATGATAACTGTTTACTTTAAACTTCAATTCATCTGTAACTCGATGCAACAAACTTCCATCTAGAACTCTGACAAAATGAGACCCATGTGTCATCGGTGCGACTTGTGTATGTTGTAAAAGCTCCTTATCCTTTTGACTATAAATATCTTGGTACATATCACCACCAGCAGCAATATTTAATATTTGACACCCTCTGCATATTGCTAATATTGGTTTATCTCTTTCTAAGAACTTCTTAATCATACACATTTCAAATTGATCACGATCAGGACGTATTAAACCAAGCTTAGGATGAGGTTCTTCCCCAAACAAAGTCGGATCAATATCACCACCACCTGAAAGCAGAAGTCCATCAAGTCGTTCTACAAGTGGATCTAGTTCATTATGTTCAACAATATTAGGAAGGACAATTGGGATTCCGCCTGCTCGTGTAACAGCTTTTACATACTGGTGAGACAACATACTTTCATTATTATTTTCTGATGTGGAGATTCCTATCAATGGCCTCATTTTGTACCAACTCCTTCAGCTTTGTTTCACTAAGGTAACGCAGAATAATAGGTTAATCCAATAGAAGTTTCTTATAAGGGGATATAACAAATATTTATTACAATGTTTCATCCTTATACTAAAAAGCCTGCAAAACACCCTGCAGGCAAGATCACAATTTATTTTCTCAACCAATCTTCTTCAACAAATTCATGATTCATATTCACGCCGGTTTCATAACCTTCAGCCGCAGCCCCCATTAAACCTGTAAATCGTTTCGCTGCATCCCCAATAATATAGAGCCCATCCACACTTGTCTTGCCGTGATCTTTTGTTTCAAATGCTCCATTATCTCCTAAAGATACACCCAGTTTTCTTGGGAGCATTGTCGCTTGTTCAGCACCAGTATTTACAATAAAAGCCGCTTTCCTGTTGAGCGTTTCTCCGTCTGTAAACATAATTTCTTTTAAAAAGCCATTCGTAGAATTTAATTTTTCTATTTCCGTTTGCACCAGACGAATGCCATGTTGAGCGATCTCTTCTTTTTCCTTTTCTTTAAGCTTAGCAGGTCCATTAGTAGCGACGACTAAATCTTTACTCCAATTATAGATCAAACGGATATAGTGAATGAGGTCTTTTTGATTTCCAATAACAGCAAGAGGTAAATCACGATGCTCCCACCCGTCACAATAAGGACATGAAAAAATGGATTTACCATACGTTTTTTCTAATCCAGGAATACTTGGTAAGTGCTCTTTCAATCCAGTAGCGAATATAATTTTTCGACTAGAGATGATCCTTCCTATTTGAGTCGTTGTAGTAAAATGAGTCTTCTCATTTTCAACGTCTTCAACTAGGTCATTAACAATCGTGACGTTTTCATACTTCATCATCTGCTTGAGTGCAATCTCACGTAGCTCAAATGGCTTGATTCCATCACGCGTTAAAAACCCATGCGATTCATATGTTACTTCATTTCTTGGATGACCTGAGTCAATCAGTACAACACTTCTACATGATCTACCAAGTACCAATGCTGCGCTTAATCCACCAGGACCACCACCGACAATTGTGACATCAACCGTTTGATGCTCCATCGCTATTCTCCCTTCTGCCTTTTTTTCTTGAAAAAGAGCAATAAAAAAGGCAGACCTAGTCTGCCCCTTTTTCTTGCATATTACTCTTCATCCCAAACTTTTACTTCTTGCATTGTATCACCTTGTTTAATACGGTAGACAGAATCAAGTCCTTCTACAACTTGTCCAAATACTGTATGAACACCATCTAAGTGAGGTTGCGGCTCATGTACGATGAAGAATTGGCTACCACCCGTATCTTTTCCTGCATGCGCCATTGAAAGAGTACCTGCCACATGCTTATGTGGATTTCCAGCAGTTTCACATTTAATTGAGTAACCAGGACCTCCTGTACCATTTCCAACTGGGCAGCCACCTTGAGCAACAAACCCTGGAATGACACGATGGAAAGTTAATCCGTTATAGAACCCTTCATTCGCTAGTTTTTCGAAATTTTCAACGTGACCTGGTGCAGCTTCTGGGTAAAATTCAATAACAAGCTTTTCACCGTTTTCAAATGAAATAGAACCTTTTTTCATATGTATAGCCTCCAATTTGATTTAGATTCACTTTATTGTACACGATTCAGATTCCAATGTGAAATTGAAATGATTAGCGATAACAATTAATTTCTTGGTCAGTTTCCGACTCTATTAAAAAAAGCTGTTGAAAAGTTCTTTCAACAGCTTTCATTCTTATTCTCTTGCTTGTTTAACCATTGTTACAAATTCTCTTGCCTTATCTGTTATCGAGAGAAGGGACTCTTCATTAATTGTAGTTGGTACAAGTGTACTTCCAACTCCAAGACCTACAGCTCCCGCTTTAATGAATTCAGCAGCATTCGTTACATCAATGCCTCCTGTCACCATTAAAGGAATATGAGGCAATGGACCTTTAATATTTTTAATATATGATGGACCAACCGCATTTGCTGGGAACACTTTAATGAGGTCAGCACCATGTTCATAGGCAGTTAAAATTTCTGTCGGTGTCAATGCGCCAGGAATACTAAGCACGCCATATCGTTTAGACATCTTTATTGTTTCTACATTAACCGTTGGAGAAAAAACAAATCTTGCTCCAGATAAAATAGCTGCGCGTGCCGTTTCTGGATCTAATACCGTTCCTGCCCCTACGATCACATCTTCATTATCAAGTTCTGTTGCCACCTTTTCAATAATCGACATGGCTCTTGGTGTTTCTACTGTAATTTCAAGAGCCTTAACTCCTCCTTCGCTTAAGGCCTTTCCGATTTCTACGATATTTTCTGGCTTTGAGCCACGGATAACTGCAACAATACCACTTTCTGTAATTTGTTCTAATAAATTCATTGCTTCCTCCTATCGCTACTACCTTACGCCAACGTTGTTATGTTTCGTTAAACGTTTGCTTTTGTAAATTTTTTTACACTTTCTTTCATACCATCCTGCAATATCCTAGATACATTACCTGCTACCAATTCAGTAAGTCCTTCTATTTCATTTAATTTTATACCCCAAAGCTCATTATCTTCTAGTATTGACCTGGTTAAACGGGTGACATCTTCTCCACCATTCTCAAATTGCTCCCACGCATTTGCTAACACCTCTAGAGCTACTTTATTATCACGAATCGTATATTCATCATTTCCTCGTCGTCCAATGAGAAAATCTCCTTCCTTTCTGGTAGGTCGATAATAAACAATTAGAGCCGCTAGTGAAAACAAAATTGATTGTGGCAGCTTATTCGTATGCCGAATATAATCCAACAAAGAAGGTATCAGTCTTGATTTGTATTTATAAATGGCATTCATGCCAATATCAGCTAAAAAGTGCTTGTTATATGGATTTTCAAATCTTTCTATGACTGATTCAACAAATGCTCTCTTTTCTTCCTCCTCCATCTTCACTGTAGGAAAGATCTCCTCAATCATACCAGTTTTCACAAATTCACCTAATTCAGGATCTTGTATCGCTTCTAAAACCGTATCAACACCAGCTAAATAACAAACCGAAAACATCATTGTATGTGGTCCATTTAATAATCGAACTTTAAGCTCACGATATGGCGTTACCGGTCCCCACTTCACATTTAGGCCAGCTTGGTGAAACGGCAAGCGCTTTGTGACATCGTCCCCTGCCTCAATAGCAAATAAATGATACGGTTCTCCAGCTGTTAAAAGAACATCTTCATACCCAAGAAGGTTTCTATATTCACCAATATTATCTTTAGGATATCCTGTCACAATCCGGTCGACTAATGTATTGCAAAACTGATTATCATTGTTGATCCAAGTAATAAAGTCCTCAGGCATTTTCCATTCTTTTGCATATCGTAGAACAAGCTCTTTTAATAAATCACCATTTCCTTCTACTAATTCGCAAGGGATTAAGACTAAACCTGCATCAGGTTTTGCGTTCATCACCTTATAACGATGATACAAAAAGGCTGTAACCTTTCCTGGAAAAGATAAAGGCGATTTTTGCTCATCATATGCTTCTTCTAAGTAGGTAAGACCAGCTTCTGTGGTATTAGAAAAAACAAACTGAATATCAGGTGATTCCGCTACCTTTAAAACCTCGGCCCAATTGCTATATGGATTAATTCCTCTAGAGATCGATGAAATAATTTCGTTCCGTTCAACGATCTGTCCATTTTCAATCCCTCGTAAAGCTAGAGTGTATAACCCATCCTGGGCATTAAGCTTTGGTACAACTTTCCCGTGTGGTGTAGGCTGGATTGCGACTACTTTCCCATTAAACAACCCTTGTTTATTTAATTCATGAATCATCCAATCCACGAATCCTCTTAAAAAGTTCCCCTCACCAAATTGAACAACTTTTTCTGGCCAATGGTCTTGATATTCATACGTAACTTGAGCAGGAAGGTTTTTTAATTTTAATGAACGGCTTAATTGTTCCATCTAAAAATCACTCCTTAGTTGAGTTTGCGAAAAAGAATTATAAAATAACACCATCTTTAAAGATAGAAATCTCTTTAAATCCGTTCTTTTCATTATTAGTACGAACGTTTCCTGAGGCTAATTCAATAATGTAATCAAACAATTCATCTGTCAGTTCATCCATTTCCTTTCCATAAATCAGTTCACCAGCATTAAAGTCAATCCAGTTTTTCTTCTTCTTAAATAGATCGCTGTTTGTTGACATTTTTACTGTTGGGACAGGTCCACCAAACGGAGTTCCTCTTCCAGTTGTAAAAATGACAATATGCGCTCCGGAAGCGGCTAACGCTGTAACCGATACAAGATCATTCCCAGGCCCTTGAACTAAATTTAGCCCAGGTTCGGTTACGCGTCCTCCGTATGGCAACACATCGTTTACAGGTGAGAATCCGCCTTTTTGAACACAGCCTAGTGACTTTTCTTCTAATGTGGTAATGCCGCCTTTTTTATTACCTGGTGACGGGTTTTCATAGACTACTTGGTCGTGCTTAATAAAGTAGTCTTTAAAGTCATTGACCAAATCAACAATCATCCCGAAAACCCTTTCATTTTTTGCCCGGTTCATGAGAAGTGTTTCTGCTCCAAACATTTCTGGTACTTCTGTTAAAATTGATGTACCTCCATGTTCAATTAATTTATCCGAAAAGGACCCAACAAGGGGATTCGCTGTAATGCCTGAAAAGCCATCAGAGCCTCCACACTTTAACCCTACTTTTAATTTTGATACAGGAACTTCTTCACGTGTGAAAGTTTTTGCATAGGATACAACTTCATCAAGTAACTCTAACCCTTCCTCTAGCTCATCATCCGCTTCTTGTACGCTTAAAAATCTCACTTTACTCTCATCAAAGTCACCAATCACTTTTTTGAATTCAGCAATATGATTATTCTCGCAACCTAATCCCAGTACTAGAATTCCTGCTGCATTAGGATGATGTACGAGGTCACTTAAAATTTTCTGAGTATTGTAAAGGTCATCGCCAAGTTGGGAACAGCCAAACAAATGCGGGTAATGATATACTCCATCAATGCCCTCCCCTCTATATTGACTATCCGCTGTCTTCGCTAATAGTTCTGCGGTTTTATTAATACAACCTACTGTGTTTATGATCCAAATTTCATTCCGAATTCCAACTTCACCATTTGCACGAACATACCCTTTAAACGTTCTTTCGCTTATCTGATTATTTGAAAGAGAGGCTTCATTAGGAGCAAACGTATAATCTAATGTTCCCGATAAATTTGTTTTTGTGTTATGAGTATGGACCCAATCTCCTACTTCAATTGCTTCTGTTGCATGCCCAATTGGAAACCCATACTTCATTACATCTTGATACTTTTTTATTGGTGCAATCGCTACTTTGTGCCCGGTCGGAACAGCCACCTTTAAAGAAATATTTTTATCGTCAAATTGCAAGGTCTCCCCAGCTTCATAATTTTTAAGTGTGACAACTACATTATCAGCCTTGTTAACTAAAAGATAATTTGAGCTCATTTTTGACCTCCTCTTTATTATTTTCATAGGGTTCAAGAAAAATAACAACGTTGTTATTTTAATTTTATAAAAGAGTAGGATAAAAGTCAATTAAGAAAAAATTAATTTACTAACTTATACTCATTTTGACCTTTCTCTTTCTTACGTAAGTAATTTGAAAGGATTTTACCATAAAATGCTGCCAATGTTTGTTGAAAAAGCGTTCCAAGGACAATGGGTACAGAAGCAGGAGCCGGAAAATATAAAATCGCAATCGTTGCCCCAACACTTATATTCCTCATTCCGCTATTAAACAATAAACTTATGATTACATCGTTTTCAAATTTTGAGAGCTTCCCTAAAATAACCCCGAGTATATATCCTAAAGAGGCAAGGAAGAAGACAACCACGGCAATAGCAACGAGCTTCCAATTTAAGCTTAAAACAGGTGCTGCAACGGAACTATTGATGGCGATAACAAAAAACAGGCCAACTTTTGAAAATGGCGCAAGTGTCCCTTTAACATCTTTTTTCTTTAGCATTGGAATATAATTTAACGCAATTCCTAACAATGACGGAATGACAATCATTAAAAACAAGTTCAACATCAAACTCCATGTATGAACCTCAATACTCGCTCCAACAAACAGCTGCAAAGAAAGCGGGATTACAATTGGAGCTAAAAGTGTGTTCACTAATACAATTAATAAAGAAACTGAAGAATTCCCTTTATAAATAGAAACCCACATCAAACTGATGACCCCTGTAGGAATGATAAAGGCAATAATTAAGCCTACAATGGTTAAATAATCGTTTGGAAAAAATGCGTTTCCTAACAAAAAGGCCATACATGGCATGAGAATTTGAATGATACCTAGTGAAAGAAAAATCGGTTTAGGGTGTAATATTGCCGTTTTTATCTTTTCTATTTGCACCCCAACGCTGCTCGCAAATGTTATAAAGGCAAAGATCCACGGGACTAATATAACCCAAGACTGAATATATTGAGCTAAAATCAATCCTAACACAACACTACTTGGTGTAATAAAAGGCATAGCTTTTTCTAAATGTTTATTTATCGTCTGGATCATTTTCATACTCCTTACTCTACAACACAATTACGTATCTCTTATAAATCTTACTTTACTTTGGTATAATAAGTAAATAGATTAACAACGTTGTAAATGGAGGAAGACTATGGGGGTAACAATAAAGGATATAGCTAGACATGCAGGTGTAAGCTATTCAACGGTATCAAAGGCTTTAAGAGACAGTCCATTAGTGAAAAAACCGACGAAAACAAAAATTATCAAAATAGCAGAGGAACTAGGCTATCAACCAAATGTAGCAGCAAGAAGCCTTGTGCAAAAAAAATCGTTTACAATCGGAGTCGTTTGGCCAAGTGTAGAAAGAGTGGCTCCTTCTATATTGATCACAAAAATAAATGATTTTTTAGAAGAAAAATCCTATACGACACTTTTGTCTATTAACAAAGTGGAATCAGCCATTGCGACATTCAACCGATTTCAAGTAGATGCCATTTTAGTTTTTGGTGAAAATAACAGTGTACTGAGCGACACATCTATCCACACTACCGTTCCAATTCTTTATTACGGGCTAAAAGAAAACTCAACGTATCCAACAATTGATGTTAACCGAAGAAAAGCAATCAAACTAGCTGTGAATTATTTAGAAGAAATTGGTCATAAAAAAATTGCTTTTATCGGTGACTTAACTGATAAAGACCCACTACAAAAAGAAAAAGCAATCGGTTTTTTTGAAGCCATGAATGTTAAAAAAGCTTCTGATTTACCAGAATTAGCCATACCCACCAACGGTCTGGAGGTACATGATGGATATCACGCTGCCAAAGTGGTTCTTGCCAATAACAAAGACATTACAGCCATTATTACTGGAAGTTACGATCTAACACGTGGGGTTCTTCGAGCAGCAAATGAGCTTTCTCTTGACGTGCCGAAAGATCTTTCCATTATTAGCTACGACAATATTCCACAGTCGGAAAATTTAGGAGTAACTTTATCAACGGTAGGTGTCCCAGTCACCAGAATTGCTAAGCACATTAACGAGACCCTTCTTTCGATTATTGAAGGACACAACATTCAAGACTCTATTATTTTAGACCCTGAGCTAAATATTGGTACCTCTTGTGCCCCCTTTGGGTGGTATGACTAAATCCTGCAAAGTCTAGAACATTATTGACAATGGCTTCGTTCACTGCTCGCCTTGAAAATGACTCACTCCTGCTCTCTATTAAAAGATGCAGCAACTAAGCTCATTGCTTCAGGGGTGTCTCAAAAGGTCAAAATCAGACCTTTTGAGACACCCCCTTATCTGCTAATATCTTCTAGTTCGGTTGAGGAAAGAAACTGATGGATTTCCGTTCTACTTGGCAATCCTTCAAAATCTCCCGGAATTTGTACCGCCATTGCTCCAACTGCGTTTCCACGTTCAACCGCTTGATACATTGGTAAATGATCCAATAAGCCAGAGATGACCCCAGCCGCAAAGCCATCTCCTGCTCCAACAGGATCAACCACTTGATCAACATGGAAGCCAGGTACTAGCTCACTTTGTTCTTTTGTAAAATAATACGCTCCCTTTTCACCGACTTTCATCACTACAAGTGAAGCACCATGTTCTAAAAACTTCTGTCCTAAAGATTCTATATCTCTTTCTCCAAACATAAACTCACCTTCTGAAATACCAGGCAAGACAATATCTGATTTTGAAGCTATTTCAAGTAGGACTTCTCTTGCACGTTCTTCAGACCACAGTTTTTTTCGTAAATTAGGATCAAATACAACCTTAATGTCGTTGTCTTTTGCAATCTGAATCATTTTCATCACGGTCTCATAACAGCTTTCGCTTAGAGCTGGCGTAATGCCAGTTATGTGAATATATTTTGCTTGTGCGATATACTGTTCATCTAAATCGGTAACTTGCAATTGACTTGGTGCTGAACCTTTACGATAATATTCTACCTTTACATTGCTGGCATTTCTTACTTCCTTAAAATAAAGGCCTGTTTGCGCTATCTCATCAACCTTAACCTGGCTAACATCAATTCCTTCTCCTCGAATAAACGAAAGCAACCCCTTCCCTAATTCATCGTTACCAACTTTGCTTATCCACCCTACTTCATGACCAAGCCTTGTTAGACCAATCGCTACATTTGATTCAGCCCCACCAAACTTTCTCGAGTAGGTTGCTGCATATCTCATTAAAGGCGATGACTCAGGACTAAACACCGCCATTGACTCTCCAATTGTTATAACATCCATCCTAAATTCCTCCTGTATGAATTCTAAACTTATTCATATATATAGTTTTCTAGTAATTGATCAATTCGAATCGGTTGATTCTGCTTGCTAGATTTCCATACTCCTTCACCAACAGCAATGGAATAAGCTCCAGCTTCAGAGCCTGCTAAGATTTCATATGATCTATGAGGATCTATTCCTAGAAAGAGATCTTCTTGGATCAATGGATCCCCCCCACCATGACCGCCCTCATTTTGGACAACATGGATGCTTTCCTTTGACCCGAACAAAGGAAAGTAATCAATCGTTTGCTCTGGAACTGGGAAGGGGATCCGACTAAGTTCGTGAAATTCCTGTGTTTCAATCCTTCCCTTTGTTCCATTTACAGCTAGTCGATATCCTTCATAAGGCAATGAAAAGTTAATTGAGTAGCTTAACAAAGCACCTTGATCGTATTTCACTGTGGCCACATATGTATCTTCAATTTCAATTTCATGATCGAAAATACATGCATCAGGCCGATAGTTCGTATACTTTTCTTCCACACCTGCTTTTATATGGTTGTCTTTCACTTTTACTGAATTCGTGCGGTTGTTCCAGCGATTATAGTAATTACATATTAACTTCTCTTTACATGTACCACAGTAGCGGTTATCAATTTGACTTGGGTTTTCTTCTCCATTTTTTCCATAGTAATGTAAATCGCCGTATGCAAAGACCTCGACCGGCTTTTGATCAATCCACCAATTCACTAAATCAAAATGATGAGTAGATTTATGAACAGATAACCCTCCCGAATGCTTCCTCATTCTATTCCACCTTTTAAAATAACTCGCTCCATGATACGTATCGATATACCAATTCAAATCAATAGATGTAACCTTTCCAATTTTCCCTTCTAGAATTAGCTCTTTTATTTTTCGGTGAAATGGATTATAACGATAATTAAAAGCTACAGTTACCTTCCCCTGACTGGTCTTTTCAGCTTCCATAACTCGTCTCGCATCATGACTAGTAATAACCATTGGCTTTTCACATATAATATCTAAATCAAATTTGAGACCTTGTAAAATATAATCAACATGTGTATCATCGCGACTCGTAACAATTACTGTAGTTGCTTCTGTTTGAGCAATCATTTCAGGAAATTGCTCAGGTCTGTAGCTAGGAACACTCGCTAATTCTGGAAACATCTCATAGAGGAGTTCTACTCGTTTTTCATCTAAATCTAATAAGCCAACGATCTCATTTTCTTGTGAATATTTCGTTAATATGGGTTTAATAAACATTTGCATCGCTCGATTGCTTAGTCCACAAACAACAATTCTATTCATTTTCTCACCCCTTAACAACGTTGTTATTATTATTTTTTATAAAGGGTGAATTCTATTACATGAATCACCCTTATCAAACTATATAACCTCTACTTCTCTTGCAGCTTGTTCCTCTTCATACTGTTGATTCTTTTTCTCAACATTTTTAAAGACAATATTCATAACCCACGTCAATACATAGCAAATTAAACTAGCTGCAAAAAATGGAATTAACCCTGGAAGGAACATCATTACCCACTGTATTCCTACAATTCCAGCAACCATTAAAACAACATATTGAGGATAAGCTAGACCTAGCAATAACGATGTCTTTAGGTAATTAGTTCCTTTTAAATTGAGTTGAACATACGTTGGGAAAAAAGTGAGCAATGTAATAAGATATACTATGCTAATAACAAGGAAAATATATCTTAATACCGTCATCCAAAGCACTTGTTCCGGCACTAGGATAAAATTCATATAGAGAATATAACCAATAAAAACAAAGAAAACTCCAAATACGTTCGACTTAACGATTTCTGATTTATAATAGCCCCAAAACGTTCTAAAAAGCGGAAAATCTCCTGAACCATTGATCCATTTTCTCGTAACAGCAAACATCGCAACTGTTGCTGGCATAAATCCAAAAATAACTAATCCCATTAAGGTAAACATGATCCAGAGTATATTAATATAGGCCAGCCTCGAAATAAATACGCTCGCTCGATAAAAGCTGCCCATAAATCCGTTCATTTCCATCATGTTTCCTCCTTTCTTTCTAGCAAACTAGTTTGTCTCTATTATATATCGAAGCAGCTCTTTTGAAAACGCTTTATTTTCACTGTAAATAGGTATAATAGCCACCAAAGGCTCGTCTAGTGTTACTCCTAATCTCTTTAAAAACGGAGATTCATTATTAATTGGTAATGCATGAACATGCGTTTTCCCTGTTTCTTCATGAACATTTTTATAATCATTTGGAATCTGATCAAACGTAGCTTGATCAATTACTTCATCTAATGGAATGAGTCCAACTGGATCATACGCCGCTGACATAAGCTCTTCCTTCAAAAATAGAAGATCACCGTTATGTCCTGCAATTTCAACAACTAATCTTTCATATGTTACCGGAAACATCAATAATTCTAAATCAGCCCTTTCAATATCAATAGCCTCATTGACGAGTGTCTCTATATTTTCATGAACTGATTCCGGCATATCAGAGAAAAAAAGTACTTTATAGTTTTCTTCATTGCTATTGCAACCAATGATCATCATTAAACATGTAAATAGAAAAATAATCTTTCCTAAAACCTTCATTTATATTTCCCTTCCTTCCTTTAATGAGCTATCTTAACTATATCATTAGTCATCTACTAGTAGAGAGCTATTTTTTGTGCTCTCTACTAGTAATTAATTAGAAGAAAGGTGCTGATTTTCTACTTTGATTCATGTTGATACATTTGCATACTTGCTAAGATAAATGCCCCTACCCCGTGCAAGTCATTTTCACTCGTTTCGCGCCCAACATAATAATCATACACTCCGATTGATGTTCCAATGCAAATCCCAGTTAAAGTAACTTGATCTTCCTCATCTACACGAATTGAATGTTGAATAATTCCTTCATAGCCTTTTTGGGCATTTTGAAAATACTTAGCATCGATGTAGCCCTGGTTAACAGCCTTAGCAATCGTATAAACAAACAAGCTTGAGCAAGAGCTTTCTAACCAGTTATCTTCAAGATGGCCTTTATCAATGATTTGATACCATAACCCTGTCTTCTCATCTTGATAACGAACCAAGTTTTCAACCAGATTTTGAATGACTTCGATCAACTCTGCTTTCTTCGGATGGTCATCAGGGAGCATACCAATCATGTCTACTACCGCTAACCCATACCAACCTAATGAACGTCCCCAAATTTCAGGTGCTGTATTAGAACCTGGAACATGCCAGGGTGTCTGACCACTTTCATCCCATCCATGGAAATAAAGACCTGTTTTTTCATCCCTTGTGTTCTTTCTCATTAACTGTTCTTGATATAAAACTAAATCTACTAATTCTGGCTCATTAAACTGCTGACCATACTGCAATGTAAAAGGTCCTGCCATATAGAGCCCATCAAGCCACATTTGATAAGGGTACTTATCTTTATGCCAAAACCCGCCTTCTTTTGTTTTGTTAATTGTATTTAGAAGATTACGAAGCTTAGTAGCTGCTATTTTATAACGTTCTTCTCCCGTTTGATTATATAATGGTAGAAGTAGTAACCCCGGTTGAATGGCATCTAGCTCATCTCTAGCAAAGTAAAAGTTCCCTTGTTCATCAACAAGCTTATCAACATATTCCTTGAAATAATAGAAGTAATCTTCATTCCTTGTTTCTTGCCAAACACTATGAACACCACACAAGAAAACGCCTTGATGATAATGCCATCTATCTGCTGGTGGAAGCTTGATTGGTTCATATTGACTCATTAAACTTTCACTTGCTCTTTGTGCCCATTCTAATGCGCTCTTTCCATTAACCGCTACTTGATTTGCCATTGTTCATTCCTCCTAAAATTTTGTTTATTATTTAAGAAAGACCTACATATTCAAAATAATCAAAGTCAGCAACGTTTTGGCTCTCTGTTCCGTTGCTGCTTGCATACATCCCAATGTACGAACCTGTAAATCCGCCTGCAACTTCCGTACTTAAAATTCGCCCATCAACGTCTTCATATAGTACATGCCACTTTTCCGGCTCTATAGCATAATAAAAGTGGTAACTCTGGTTATACGCCTCAACCTTCAAAAACAATCGTTTGGTCTCTACTTCTTGAACTGACCAAGTCTCATCCTCACCTGCTACTCGTTTTAGCAAACGAATAACAGAGTGGTCATTCATTTGTGTATATTCCATCCTAATTTGAAAATCGCTATTTTGTAGCAAAACAAGACCAGCTGATTCACTATCTGCTTCAGGATAGAAATCCATAACGGTTCTTACAGCAAAATCAGCATGTTGCTGACGTCTGCCAATAAAGCTAGGATTCACTTCTTCCGTAATTACTTGAGGTCTAACCTTAAGTCGTAAATACCCTGGTCTTTCCGTAAGAGAATAAATTTCCCCCCTAGGTGTCCGGATGAGGTTCCATTGATCACTTAATTGGTTTGAATCGAAATGATCGCATGCCGGTGTCGTTGACCATCGATGCAGAGCTAAATTCGGTCTTTTCATCTCTTTTTCAATCACGCCTTTTCCAGGGTTCACAACAGGCCAATCATCTTCCCAAATGAATGGAACAAGAAAGGTCTCTCTACCTAAGTTGCTAAAGTCTCCTCCATATGGTCGTGATCCGAGGCAAACCATCCACCACTCTCCTGTTTGGGTTTGCACAATATCTGCATGGCCAACATTGATAATCGAAGCGTTTTTTCCCAAATGTCGATGCGTTAGTATCGGATTGGTTTTACATACTTCATATGGACCCGTTACCTTTTCACTTCTAGCAATCGTGACAGAGTGAGTGAATCCGGTTCCACCTTCTGCAATTATGAGGTAGTACATGCCACGTATTTTATACAAGTGTGGAGCTTCTTGGGCATGAATTTGCTTTAAGGCTCCATCCCATAAACTCACTCTCGGTCCAACCAATTGTTTCATCTCTAAATCCAACTCTTGTAGGTAGATTTCCATATGTTTTGCATATTCCTGTCCGCTTGGTGGAACACGATTAGCCGTAAAATAAACTTTGCCATCATCATCAAAGAATAAAGATGGATCAATACCAGGTGCACCTTCAAGCCAATTTGGGTCGGACCAAGGTCCCGATGGATCTGTTGCGGTTACATAGAAATTTCTTCTTGCACCTGTTTTACTAACGACGAAGGTTGTGATCATATAAAACACCCCATCATGATAGCGAATGGTTGGTGCGTATATGCCCTTAGAACAAGGCGTATCATCCAAATTTAACTGGGAAGGCCGATCCAGCACATGACCAATTTGTCGCCAGTTAACTAAATCTTTGCTGTGAAAAATCGGTACACCAGGAAAATACTCAAAGCTCGATGTTACTAAATAAAAATCATTCCCTGCTCTACAAATAGAAGGATCAGGATAACATCCTGGTAAAATCGGGTTTCTAAAAACATCCATTCTTTTCCCCCTTAACTGTTTCAATCTTCATTTTGTATGAGAGCACTTACTAACCAATTAAATGATTTGCTGCCACTTACTTCATGCCCACCTTCAAAAACATCATAAGTAAAAGCATCTTTTGCATTTTGTGATTTATAGATTTTTTTAAGTTTGTGTACGGCTTCCTGTACTCCATGAAACGGGAAGAGGTGATCATTGATCCCTGACTCAATACATAACGACCTTGGTGCAATTAAGCCAATTAAATCTGGCAGTTCGGCGTTTTGTAATATGCCAGGTAAATAATTATCAAGACAATGTCTCCTAGCCATAATGCTGTCTTTAAACGTGTTTGCATATCCACTAATCACCGTAGCTTTGATCCTCTCATCGATTGCAGAAGTAAATGCTGCAATCAGTCCCCCACCGGAAAACCCCATGCATCCAATTTTATCGTTATCAATGTCGGGCAATCCATTTAAGTAATCTAATACTCTCGTACACTCATATACTCTAAGTCCAGCGAGTGTTTTCCCATGTAATAGGAGTTGGCTTGCTAGTTCAAAGCATGAGTTATCAGTAGTCGAATCCGTGGCGGCAAGCTTTCTATCACCAAATCCTAATAGCTCTGGAGCAACGACAATCACTCCTCTTTGGACTAACTCAATTGCAAAATTTTTATGAATACCTGGAACCCCTAAATTAGGAAGCCCGCCTGGATAGAGTCCTACAACTTCCTTGCTTCCATAGCCATGACCATGAATAGCAAGAACGGCGGGAAGTGGAGATGCCGATCTCATTTTAGGTATTAGCACATATACAGGCATTTTGAGAGATTGACAAGTTTGCATTTCAAGACGTATTCTCTCATAGGTATCGTATTCAACCCTCTCAATGATCTGTGGTTGCAACTCTCCTTCAAGGCTCGTAAAATCACCTAACGCCTCTATCAAAAAGTCCTTTATATGTTCTCTATTTCTTCTCGTATCTACAACATGTGTTTGTACCGTATCTTCGTATAGCTTCTGTAAAAATGGATTAGGAGACCACATCACCACTACCTCCAACAAAGTAAGCTATGAATATTAGTTACCTGCAAACGTCACTTCTTCACTGTTGCTATCTACAAAGTCTGCATAAGCTTCTTTCATCTTTGCTGCTTGACGTCCGAAAATATATACATCATCCACCTTAGTCAATTTGACTACAGGTGTGTTAACATGCGACTTTTTCATCCCAACATGATTAAGCTCAACATCTTCTCCTTGCTCAACAATCACAGCAGGTCCTTGACGTGTCTCAACTTGTACTTGATGAAATTCAATTCCACGAACATGTTTGCAAAAAATCCCTTCCCCAGCCATGATTACTTCTTCTTTCACCATGTCCGGTTCACCACCTACCTCGTTTGCATCCATTGTCATTTCAACTTTCATATGTCGTATTGAAACATCTTCAATTGGCAATTCAGGTAGGCCGTAAATGAAACCGGCAGCAGCCAAACAGTTTTTTGCTGTTACATTACTAATTTGAATATTTTTTACTCTTGGTGTTTTTTCTGTTACAGGGATTGCCTTAGCGCAAGTCATTAGTGGATCATCCTCATCAATTCCATATCGATAAAAAGAATTTATAGCTAGTGGACAAAAGACATCTTGCATATATATGTTATTAATTAAAATGTTCTCAATGTAAGCACCTCTAGCCCGATTCGTTTTAATCCTAATGCCACGGTCTGTTCCGATAAATACACAGTTAGAAACCGTTATGTTCCGTATTCCACCAGAGTTTTCACTTCCGAAAACAACACCTCCATGACCTCGGGACATCGTACAGTTTGTTACAGTTACATTCTCTGTCGGTCTTCCCACTCTTCTGCCATCTTCATTAATTCCAGATTTCAAACATAAGCAATCATCCCCAACATCAAAATGACAATCCGACACACGAACATTGGAACAAGAATCAAGATCAAAGCCATCACCATTTGGTGTATCAGAAGGGTTTTTAAACGTTACCCCTCGTACGTTTACATGATCACAATAAACGAGATGTGTGTTCCAAAATGGCGAATTTTGGAACGTTATACCTTCAATTGTTACACCATGGCAATTGAAGAGCTGCAACAATGGTGGTCGTAAAAATTGTGTGTTCCACTCAACTAAATTTGTTTTCATGCGTAGCTTTTCTTCATTTAACTTAGCGAGCTTTTTCGTTACAGCTGTTTCAAACGATTTTCCTTTTTTAATTAAGTGATAAATGTCCCACCAAGCTGATCCTTGCCCGTCAAAACAACCTTCTCCTTTTATTGATACATTTTCAAGTCCATTTCCATAGATAAGCGGTGAAAACCCGTAGCATTCATAGCCAGACCACCTTGTTTCTACCGGATAATACGCATCAAAATCATTCCGAAATAATACGAGGGCACCTGCTTCTATAAATAAGGTCATATTGCTTTTTAGTACAATCGGCCCTGTAAGGTATGTTCCAGCTGGAATTCTGACTGTCCCTCCCCCATCTTCAGAGCAAGCTGCGATCGTTGCAGCAATTGCCTTCGTATTATCCGTGACACCATCACCTTTGGCGCCAAATTCTGTAATGTCTCTCATGCAAACATAGCCTCCTTCACTAACGATTATTTCAATAGATCTTCCCTCAGTGGAGTAAATGTATCTAACAAAGTCCCTGCCTCAAGTGCGGTTACACCATGAACAGCATTACTCGGTATATAAAGTGTTTCTCCCTCTTTCACTAACACTCTTTTCCCATCAACATGAAAATCAAATGTTCCTGCTAAAACATACGTAAATTGCTCATGCGGATGACTATGCTCAGCACCTACCCCTCCTAATTCAAATTCTACTTCCATCATCATGATTTGTTTTCCTGGTTGATGAATCTTTCTCTTAATCTTCGCATCGACTACTTCCCACTCTCCAATTTCTGCCACCTGAAACGCCCCTTTCTATTGATCTTTTGCTAATAGAGGAATGATTAATTGAATAGCCATAACAAAGACTAGTATCCAAGGTATTGTAGCCGGATTAATCTCGGTTGAAAAAACCATAAAGATTACAATCCCTAGTCCCCTACCAATATTAATAATGGCTTCCCTCAACACGACTGATTCCACACGGAAATTTTCCTTTAAAGGTATTTTATCTAGCCATGTAAAATAGTACGCAGCATATGTGTTTCCTTGAAGCGGCTTAAAAATAGAACTAATTGCCATAAATAAAACAACGGTCCAAATAGAAATCTCCCAAATTAAGAAAGTAGCTGAAATAAGCATCCCTATTGCTGCAACTAATAAATATATTTTCGTAGAATCAATATTTGCAAAACGAGAAATTGCATAACTAGCTACAATTGACAAGCTTAAAAACAAAACATTCATGTACCCTACAAAGCTCTCATCTGGAAAAATCGTAAAAAGTAAAATCGGTGGAATATACATGAGAATCCCTTGTGGGAATCCAATAATAAACCAGCCAAATAGAGCCTTTTGAAAGTTCGGCTTTTTCTTTACTACTAACTTTAAATACTTCATGTAATACTCTTTATGGTGAGAATGCACTTTCTTAATTCGAAAGCTTCCAATCGTGGCAATGATAAACATTAAAAAAGCAATGGAAAAAACAATGATATAGCCGGTTAGCTCTGTATACAAAGTGATGACAAAGCCAGCCGCCGCCGGACCTACCAGATTAGCTAGACCCATTAACATTTGGTTCCAACCAAGATATCGATGCCGATTTAAATTGTGTGATACTTCATGCGCTAATGTAAAATAACTTAGCCAATAAGCGGCCTGAGAAATCCCTCTAACTAAGGCAAATAAGTAAAAATACTGAACCATGTTTTCTTGTGTAACAACGATACAGAGGTAAAAGAAAGCCGTTAAGAAAATCCCATAACGATAGATCGCTAAATGTCCTTTTTGTTTGGCCATCTTACCAATAAGTATCGTTGCTACTGCTTGAGAGAGAATAGCTGTTAAATTAAACAGTCCATTAATCAGTAGGCTTTCGGTTAACCGCCATAAATACAGGTTGATAAAAATAAGTGATAACGAATTGCCAAACTGAAAAATTGTATGGTTCACAAGCGTTATAACCGCTTGCTCCGACAGCCGTTTTTCTTTAGGCATTTTTAGTAATCTCATTTTCTTGCAACACTTCTCTCACTTATAGAAGTTTATAAAATTCCTGAAAACCTTTAATTGGTTTGCTTTTTAGTCCTGCAAGGCTATAACATTTCAGTCGAATCAACGTTGCTTGTGTACTTGCATTCATATCTCCCTCATACAATCCCTTACCTAAACAAACGGGCTCAGGCATGTTTGGATAGTATTCTCCCTTTTTTACTTGGGCCACATTGGGAGCAGGTGGCGAATGCTCCATTTCCCTTGAAAATCCGCCATCTTCTCTCTTTAATTTACTAATATTGGCCGCTGTTATTTCTAATATATCGAGCAATTCATGCTTTGGAATCGAGATATCGATATAGGAGAGCAGATCAATAGGATTTCGAATATAGCACATATCGATAGCTTCTTCCGTTTTCAAGCATGTAAGAATACTTTGATAGATTCGATCTGGATTTGGCATTGGAATTTGGAACTTACTATAAAAAGTATGAAGTTTAAATGTTCCCGAAATGCGAACGTATAGACTTCCTCCGCCCCATAGTCCTGTTTCTGGATCTTGAATGGAAGCTAAATAATTTTCAGCCTCCTGTAAAAAAGGGGCGCACTCCTCTTCTGTCATTTCTCCCAAATACACGCAAGATGTTGCAAGCAAATCACAGCCTCTCCAACTATTGCTCAAGTCAATACTGCGCCATTTTTTTAAATACTCCTCAGGTGACTTTACATAATCAGGTGCACTTTTTGCTTCAAGTGGTAAAGGAAAAAGTGCGTTACCACCTAATCTTTCTAACGAATTTACTGAATAATTGATCGCACGATGAACCATAACTTCATCTTTCTTCATAGATGGATGATCATCGTAAAAAAAACCTGAGTCTTCCTTTTGCTTTGATTGAAAAAAGCGGATCATTTGTGTTCTCATCTGTTTTGGCATGTCATCTATGAGGTTATTCCGTATTAAAATGTTTAACGCTTGTGCAGTTGATTCAATATCAGGACTAAAATAATGATCATTGATCGAACTTCTAGCGTAATAAAATCCTCCTGTCGAAGGATCATATTGACCAGCAAGCCAACGGAAGAACCCATCATATTGATCGTCCAACTTTTCTAAGACACTAGCAAAGTCCTTTGTATTTTGAACCATTCATTCACCTACTCTATGAATATTTTCACATGACAGATCTTACCCTTTCATCGAACCGATTAATGCACCTTTTGCAAAGTATTTTTGTAAGAAAGGATAAACCATTAAGACTGGAATAGTTGCGACTACGATAACAGCCATTTTTATTGTGATCTCCGGCGGCGGAACATCTGTAAATTCTGCCCCGTCATAATTAAGTCCACTTGCAAGTACAACGATTTGTCGCAAAAGTACTTGAACTGGCCATTTCGATGAGTCACTTAAATACAAGATTGCGTGCATATATGTGTTCCAATAGGTTACAGCATAGAACAAAGAAATCGTCGCAATGGCAGGCATTGAACATGGAATGACAATTCGGAATAAGATCCCAAAATCACTACACCCATCAATCTTAGCTGACTCTTCTAATCCGTCAGGGAGGTTTTGGAAGAAACTTTTTAAGATAATCATATTAAAAGCATTAATTGCAACTGGAACAACTAAGGCTGCAAGTGAATTCAATAAACCGGTTTGTTGTACTACTAAGAATGTTGGGATCATTCCCCCATTAAATAACATTGTAAATACGATAAAAAACATGATAAATCGTCTTCCTACTAAATCTTTACGTGAAAGACCGTAAGCTGTTAAAGTGGAGAGGAGCATACTAAAGACCGTTCCTCCTACGGTAACCCCAATAGAAATCATCATGGCTCGCATAACCGTATCTGTTGAAAAGATGTAACGATACGCATCTAAACTCCATACTGTCGGAATTAAAACGAACCTTTTTTCAGCCAATTCAGCACTTGTTGTAAATGATGCTGCTAAAACATGAATAAATGGTAAAACACAAAGCAATGCAATAATCGCAAGAAGTGTAATATTTGTAATGTTAAATAAGCGGCTGCCTAATGACTTGTCTCCAACCATGATTGTTCCTCCTCAAATGTCACATTCGTGTATAGTGATCTCCTTCAATCTGAAGTAACTGACTATATGATATAAATTATTTAATAAACACCTTCCTCACCAGCCCTCTTCGCTAACCAGTTAGCAAAGACTACAAGGATTAACCCGACGATTCCCTTGAAAAATCCTACCGCCGTTGCATAACTAAATTGACCTTGTTTTAAACCGGCCGTATACACATACGTGTCAAAAATTTCCCCTACTTCACGGTTTGAAGCATTTAATAATAAGTAAACGTGTTCAAATCCAAGCTCTAAAACATCTCCAATTTTTAAGATTAATAGAACGACGATCACACTTCTAATTGCTGGAAGCGTGATGTGCCAAGCTTGACGTAAACGATTCGCTCCATCCATTTTTGCTGCTTCATAGAGTTGAGGATCAACTGCAGCAATTGCTGCTAAGAAGATAATGGTTCCCCATCCAGCTTCTCGCCAAATAACTTGGAGAATGTACATCGGTCTAAACGTGTCTGGATTCATCAAGAAATTAATTTTCTGGAACCCCATCATCTCTAACAAGCTATTAATAATACCACCGTCTAACGTCAACATAACAAAGCTAATGGAAACAATTACAACCCAAGACATAAAGTGTGGGATATAGATCAATGTTTGAACACTACGTTTAAACATTTGGTTCCTCACTTCATTTAACATTAAAGCGATAATAATAGGGATTGGGAAAAAGACAAGTATTTGTAAACCGAATAATGCCAATGTATTCCTAAAAATCATCCAAAAGTCAGGACTCGTAAACAACCGCTCAAAATGCTGAAATCCAACCCACTCGCTTCCCGTAATACCTAAATACGGCTTATAATCCTGGAAGGCAATAATCAATCCATACATCGGAATGTATTTGTAAATGAAAAAATACAAGATCCCCGGTGCAATCATTAAATAAATCCACTTATTCTTCTTAATCCGTCTCATTAGTTCAGCCCGTTTGTCAGGCTTTGGTAACGGCGTATTTGATTTTTCCAACGCGACGTTATTTTCCATACTCAACTTCCTTTCTCACTTGTTAATTGTTGTTTTTTTGTAACCGCTTTCTAACTCTTATCCTACATGTAAATATGGAATTACAGCTATAATCATCACGTTATAAGTGACTGAAAACACTGGATTTATCAAGCTTTTTCTAATAACCGGAGATTTTGATTATTCATGAACAAAGAGTAGGAAAATCATTAACTTAGTCATAGGTGCTTGCAAAAAAAATGATAATAGAAGATGGAAACAAATATTAGGTATTCGTTTGTTAAATCGTTTGTTAAATACCATTGATCTCGTTTAAATTCCTCAATCTCTCTTTGAGAATTTCATGTGCTAATTTCTCCTCTTCAATCACAGCTGTTTTATCCAGACATTGCACCAGACCAACATACAAAAAAAAGAGATTGTCTTAACAGGATTAGCATCCCCAAGACAACCTCCACTTTTATGTTTTTAGTTTAACTCTTCGTAAGATGCATTAAACTCCTCAATGATTGCATCTCCTCCTTGTGATTTCCAGTTCTCAACCGCAGCTTCGAAACCTGCTTCATCTGTTTGGCCAAGAATATAACGAACAGTTGCATCATCAATCATCTGTTTCAGTCTATCACCATCACGAATATAGGTTGGTGAATCCAATGTTAGTGCTAAATTATTAATAAGATAGTCGTTGTTTTCTAACACCATTTGATCTGCTTTTTGTCTCACTTCATAATCTGTGTAAATAGAGTAACGGCCACTCGTAGCTGGTTCTCCAACTTCCATTGTTAAATAAGGTCGAATTTCTCTATCGATCTTTTGTTGATCATCAGTAATAGCTGCAGCTCTTCCATCTTTTACTTCGTAGTGCTCACCTTCAATACCCCAGTACAAAATGTTTGCAATCTCAGGATTCATTAGTTGATCATAGAAACCTAAAATTTTAAGAAGCTTCTCTTCTGATTCAACAGACGATTTAGGGAACATCATTAATTCACCAAAACCAGGAATTGCCCATACACCAAATTCCCCATGAGGTCCTTCAACGTAATTTTGAACATCAAATTCTAGATCCGGATTTAGAGCGACTGCATCATTGTTTAAACTAGTTACATCTTCCATCGAACCAACGTAGACACCAGCTGTCCCATTTGTTAATAGCGCTGTTTGATCCCCTTTACTTGTTACAGGGAAATCTTGGTTAATATAACCGTTTGAGTGCATTTCACGATAAAATTTTAATGATTCCATATACTCAGGGAACATAAATTCAGGAAGAAGTTCACCGTCTTTTAACCCCCATTCATTTGGAGTACCAAACCAAGAAGCAATTGTTTTAAATCCACCATAGATTAAATCGCTACGGTCAGCAAGGCCAATCGTATCGTTTCTTCCTGTTCCATTTGGATCATCCTCTGTAAATGCTCTAACCATTTCCATGAATTCTTCCGTCGTAGTCGGAGCTTCAAGCCCTAGATTATCAGCCCAGTCTTTACGATAAATAATCCCTTGACGAGATAATGGTCTTCCTTGATATACCCCATAAAGCTTACCGTCAACAGCAGAGTTCGCTAAAATTTCTTCATTTAAATTGCTTAAATACTCAAATTGATCTAAATAAGGACCAATTTCCCAAAACTGATCGTTTCTAATTGCATCCTTGAACTGATTCAATTGCGCAAAACTTACTCGAACCGCATCCGGAAACGAACCTGTTGCAAAAGCAGTATTTAACCTTTCCTCATAACTACTGTCTGGAACCCATTGGATGTCTAATTTGTAATTTGTTTTTTCTTCAATTAACTCTTGAATTTTTGGAGCTGGCGTTTCTGGTGTGTGCAAATTAGTCATAATTGAAAACTCAAAAGGCTCTTCTGTTTCTACTGAATCCGTTCCTTCTGCAGGAGAAGGCTCATCACTTGAAGCGCTTTCATTTTTATTGCAAGCAGAAAGCAGTACTAGTATGAAAGCAAACATACAACCTAAAATAAATAACTTATTAGACTTACCCATGTACAAACCCCCAATTTCTTCTTCATTTTAATAATACCGTGTAATAAAAGAATTTGCTGACTTTTTTCAAAAAACCTTTAAAGAAAAACTACATTCTAGTTGGCTCAATTCTCTCTTAATCGGTTTCTTTACGACTACCATGAATCACCCCCACTACTTAATTCAAGTAACAACGTTGTAATTCATTGAATGAAATTAAGTTGTTACGATTGATATTAAATTAAGTAGTAAGTTAAGTATATAATCAAAAGATCATAATGTAAGCACTTACAACGAAGGTATACCAAGGGATCCACGTATACCTGATATAATGATTATACATATTAGAACGATTAAAAAATGGAGACACCCTATAAAATGGCGCTATCCTGCTCACCCTTTTATAGTGATGTCTCCTATTTAGCCTATGATGTTTTTTTGTATTTTTCTCGATATTGTCCAGGTGTCATTTCCTCTTGTTTTTTAAACGATCGAATAAAATTCTGTGAGTTTTTGTATCTTAAATGATCAGCGATTTCTTTTACTGTCATATTCGTGCCTGTTAACCATTCTTTTGCTTTTTTAAAGCGATACATCGCTAAGTACTCACTAAAAGTATAATTTGTTTCTTGTTTAAAGACACTACTTAAATAATTTGCGTTATAATGAAGCTTTTCAGCACACTCCTCTAATGTAATATCTTTGTCAAAGTTGTGATGAATAAGGTCAATGATTTTCTCCGATAAATTTTGGAACTGGGAATCACGTCGATCACTAAATACCGTTATTAACGGGATGATTAAACGATCCTGAAACCATTGTTCTATCTCTTCTTTCATTTGTAATTTCAACAACTCTTCGTAAAGGGATGCGTGAAACACCTCTATTTGCTGAAAGCTAACTCCACCTTCTTGTTTAAGCATTAATAAATTATTTAATAACCGCATCATCGATATTTGATACTCTCTAGGTGATTGCGTGTTTTTAAAGGCTTTTTCCATCCAAATTTTCAGCTGCTCTACTGCTTTTTCCTTATCTGCTAATTTCACAGCGACAAGTAATTCCTCTTCTGTTCGCTTCGGATAATCAAAGATAACTGTATGTTTGCCTGAATTAATACTGCTAAAATGGATAATTACTCCTTTTCCAAGCTTCATCCGGTGCTTTAATGCCTCCATGCCTTCCTTGTATCCTCTTTTGGCTTCTTTCAATTCATGGAATGATAAGCTTATGCCGATGCTAACTGACACATTCAAGGCTTTTTTAATTTTGCTTTGAATGGTTTCGGTTAATTCATACATCGTATCGGAAATATCATCCGGTGTTTTGCCAGGGAATCCAATCAATGTGACCAGTGTTTTTTCTACCCAAACAGACTGTAATTTATTTTCTTTTTTAATCGTGTCTTCTACTATACTTTTCACTGCAAAAGCTACTTTTTCAATATCCGTTGATTCATAATTAGACTTATCTAAAGAATCGATATGCAACGTAAAAATAACCATCTCATTCCACTTATTCACTACAGATTGAAGTTGAAAATAATTCAGTTTTTCTTCAATTTCAGTGGACTTATAATTACCGGTAAATAGATTATGAATAAAGAGCGATTTCACTTGTTGAGTATGTTCTCGTAGCTCATTTTCTAAATTCGCCTTTGAAGAAAAAAGATCATTAATATGCTCCTCAATAATTTCTATCTCATTTTTCTTCTTTCGATCTTGATCGGGCCAATTGTTTTCAATGTAATTCACTAATTTATTTACAGGTGAATAGAGTTTCTTACTAATGATCCAAATATAGAGAATACAAGTTAAAACAATAAATGTAATCATAAAAAAAGTAAACCAGCCAATTTTTTTGCTTTCAGCTGTAAGCATGTCTATTGAATTAAATGAAATATAATTCCAGTTATTAAAATCTGACTTGTAATATGTTACCGTAAAAGAATTCTCACTAGAGTCTGTATTAAACTGTCCTGACTTTTCTGTAAATTTTTCTAAAGAGTTTATATACCCAGCGTCAACAAGTGATTGACCAATCAATTCCTCATTGCGATGTACAATTATGCGGTAGTTCTCATCTGTAATGACGACCTCGTCAGAAAGCCCATTAACATTGATCATGTCAGCTAGACTGCATGTAGGTATATTGGTAAAAGCTAACCCAAATTTCTCACTATATTTTGCTGGAAGCTTCTTTACTAAACTAATCGTATTTTCACAGCTCCCATAGGCAAACGGCTCTACAAATTCTCGGTTGTTCAATAATAGCCATGTCGAATCATGATCAGAATTTAAATATGATAGATATGCCTCATGATCATCATGTTCGCTTAATCGAGATAACCCAGAGTTGTTTACAATCCAATTCTCTTGAAAATTTAATAGAATCACTTCTTCTACTTTCGTATCAAATGACCTAAGATTACTTAAGTTTTGTCTTAGTTCTCTATAAATAGAAAAGTCCTCGGCAATCAACGGTCTCCTAATAACATCCTCCATAAGAGGAGATTCAATTGTGTTTGTGGCACTGTGATGAATCGTCATCAACACTTGTTCAATATTTGAGTGCACCTGCCTTATAATTTGAACCTTTTCATGATTGACTTTTTCTTGGATATGTTTAGAGGATTGCACATAGGAGAACACGCCAACTATTACTACGGGGATAATGCTTATAATGCTGGCAAATACAATTAATTTCGTTAGCAAACTTTGACTTTTCATTTGAAACCTCCCCTTTAGTAGACCGAACATTTGAATCTAATCTAGTAACGCTTCTCCAAGCTTTACATCCATCTAAAAACACCTTTTTTGTAAAGGCTTACAAAAAACTAATCAAAAAAAATCAAATCATGAATGTAAACGACATACAATTGTCAAAATCTCAAAGAATATGTAAGCATTATACCATAATAGCACATACTTTGTTCATAAAAACTAAAGTAAAGTTCAAATATCCAAAAAGTCTATTTTCCAAGGTTGCATCATTAGGAAAATAGACTTGGTTGCATTATTTTATAGTAGAAACCTGCTCTCTTATTTGTTCAAGAAATTCCCGCGTTTCAATCATTTCATCTGGATTTGTTGCCTCCAAAATAATCTCACAATTTGGCTTAGCATCATGGAGTAATGAAAAAAACAGCGGATAATTTAGTAAACCTCTTCCTGGAGTGACCGTCTTAATCTCTCCGGCATCGTCTATAATTCGATCTTTTGCATGACATGCAACAATTCGATCTCCAAGTAGTTCAAATGCTTCTTCTATTATAGTATCTTGATTATGAATATTTTCTTTTGTAAGTAAATTACCTGGATCTAATACAACCCCTATATGATTGGAAGGAACCTCGTCTATAAACTCTTTTAACTGTTTAGCTGTACCAATTAAATGCTCATTCGCAGGTTCAATCCCAACGATTACTCCCCACTTTTCTGCTTCTTCAATTAACTCTATAAGTGAGGCTTTTAATGCTTTCCTATCCTCTTCTGTCGCAGCCCCCTCTTGAATTTTCCCTACCTCACATGCAACTATTGGTGCATGAAATAAAGAGGCATATTTTATTAGTTCCTTAAACCTTTCTACATTCGCATTCCGCTTCTCTACATCTTTATCAAACAAATGGAGATAACAAGCCAGAACAGAAATAGAAACATTATGCTTTTGAAACTCTTGATAAATGTCTTTAACTAAACCAGGATTTAATGTCCCTGCTTTCTGAAACTCGTAATCATTAATTGCTTTCCATAATGCTAATTGAACATGGCCAAATCCATATGCAGCAACTTCTTTGGCGAGCTCTTGGTATGGCTTTTTTCCAACTAAATGAGCTAATACACCTATAGACATCATTATTCCCCCTACTTAGAATATAACCTGCGTCTGATCAACTTCCTCTGAGATCTGAACAACTTTTTCCTTGTTTTGCAAAAGACATCTTACATTTTTCGTTTTCTCTCCAGACACTTTTACATGTATGTCTTTGTTGCTTTTACTTTTGCTTTGTAGATTACTAAGATTAGCATTTACTATATTTATAAGATTGAATAAGGCTCCCTCTTCCACATTTAACGTTATGTTGGTAAATTGAACATCTTCACACTCTGAGCCAAATACTCCAAATTTGGAGACAATGGATACATCTTCGAATAGAAGGTTTGCAAGAGGAAGTTCCGGAAGTCCTTTTAATACAATTGCTTGTTGTGCTCCCATGCATGTAATGTTTTTCATAGCAATATCTCGAAAAACCGGTGTTTCTATAGAAACTTTATCCTCTTTGAAACTTTCTTCATCCCCTTCATGTTCATAATACATATGAAAAACAATCGCTTCGCCAGATATATTAGTCATTCGAATGTTCTCTATTGAAATGTTTTCAACAACTCCTCCTCTTCCTCGCTTGCTTTTAAACCGTAATCCCACATCTGTTCCGAAAAAAGAACAGTCCCTCACAGTTATATTTTTAACACCACCTGACATCTCACTTCCAATTACAAAACCACCATGTCCACTATATACTTGGCACCCACGAATCAGAATATCCCTACAGATTTTTCCGAGTTCCCTGCCTGCCTCATCTTTCCCAGACTTAATACAAATTGCATCATCACCGACATCAAACACACAATTTTCAACTAGTCCATACCGGCATGATTCAATATCTAGCCCATCACCATTTTGCGAATACCAAGGGTTTCGCACTGTAATATTTTTTATTGTTATATGTTCACAAATCCACGGATGAAGACACCATGCCGGTGAATGTTGAAATGTCGGTCCATCTATTAATATAGACTCGCAGTTTCGTAAACTTACTAAGTTCGGACGAAGATAATCTCGAATTGGCTTGTAATCATTGATACGTTTTGAACCACTATTTTGAAGTTCCTGTATTAAGCTCTGTCCTTCTAAAGCTTGCGTACTTGGCCACCATATCTCTGATTCTTCATCCACAATTCCTCCTGATTCGATCAACTTTCTCCACTGAACGTCAGTCATTTTAAATTTCTTAACCGGTCTCCAAGCTCCACCAGATCCATCTATCACTCCTTTTCCTGTAATCGCAATATCATGTATATATTCACCGTCTATTGGAGATTGGCACCTTACCGTTTCTTCCCCTTCAAAACTTGATAAGATAAGAGGATACGAGTTGAAATCCTTCTTAAATAGTAAGATTGCTCCCGCTTCAATATGTAAATTCAAGTGGCTAATTAACTGAATCGGGCCAGTTAACCATACACCAGCTGGAATGATGACTTTTCCGCCTCCTGCATTTTTGCAAGCATTAATCGTTTGGGCGATGGATTCGGTATTATCAACCACCCCATCTCCCACTGCGCCATAATCGGTTATGGTGAATATTTCATTCGGAATTATTGGCATGGTAATATCAAGCTTAGAGATCGTTGATGACATTATGCTCCTCCTCGTATATTAATGTAATTTGCTAAAGGCAAATCTAGTTCTATAATCCCTTCCACTACAAGCTTAGCTATTGTTCTAGCTCCTGTTTCTGAAAAATGCGTATCATCTTGAATACCTTCTAAATAATGAGGATGCTCGGCTGGTTGGAGCCATAAAAAGAGCTCTTTCGTTCGTTCTGGTCCTAAATCATCAAATAATTCTTTGCTTTTTTTCGTTAAATCGATCATTGGAACAGCAAGTGTTGTTGCCAATTCCCTTATTGCTTCAGGGTAGCGACCGTGTGTTTCCTGAAGTTCACCGAACTCGTTAAAGCTTCTTCTTTGTACAGGTGTAACAAGTAACGGATAGGCATGGTTATTTCTTGCCACATCAATATATAATGATAAGTAAGATTTAAATGAAGTATACGGCTCTGTATACCTTTCTTTATCTACCTTTGAGTCGTTATGTCCAAATTGAATGAATAAATAATCCCCTTCGGTAATGGTTCGTTCAATCAAGTCTAATCGACCTTCATCGATAAAACTTTTTGAACTTCTTCCTGACGCCGCTTCATTTTGTACAATTATTTCGTCTTTCATAAAATTTTGTAATGTTTGTCCCCAACCAGCTCTTGGTGCTCTATTCTTCTCATAATTAGAAACTGTTGAATCTCCCGCTAAATAAATCGTTACCATTTTATAATATGACCTCCCATAGCAGGTATTTTTCTAGATTATAAAAGGAGTTCTTCAGTACGTATATAATCATTACATTAGGTTCTCACACAACCTACTAACGCTTACATTTATGCATAATCATTAGATCAGAATACAAAAAAACTGTTAAGGTCTCTCAACAGTTTTAAGGAATTGATTCTTTTAACTTGTTCTACGGCTTTTACAAAATATCGCTTGTATTTTCTTCTGATTTATACCCTAACTCTTTTTTTGCATTTTCCATATCCCATGGTTTATTAAGATTATCCGACACACCGTAATAAGTTCCAAATGGAATATCTGATGCAATAGCAGCTTGAAACAATGAGACAAGATCTGTATCTGTTAGCAAGGTATGCTTTAATCGTTCACTGTTCTTTATATCTTCTCTTGTCACATCTTTTGGTACAGAACCGATACGTATGTTAATAACTGACATTCCTTCCTCCTTGGAAAACAAGGACCCTACTTGTTCAGATGCAAATTTTAAAACCCCATATAAACTTTTGGAGCAAGGGTAGTCTTTTACTGTTATTTCTCTACCTAAAATGGACTTTCCTTCTTCCTCATAACAGTCGGTTACATGATTCGTACTTGCAAAGATTACCTTTTTTATATCCTTTTGATTCGCAGTATATAAAACGTAATAAGTAGATTTAAAAAAGATACGTGTCATCTGTTCAAAAATATCCACGTCTTCTAGTGCATGCTTGGTTTCTGTATTTAACAGGTTAATAAGTACGTCCGCTTTCGGTACCTTTTCCATAAGTTCCTGTAAATGGGTAGCATCAGCTTGAACGAAGTCAATCTCTGAATCAAACTCATTCTGTTGATCAACAACCGTGATATAATGATATTTTCTTAACCCTTTAACTAGTTGCTTACCAACTGTCCCCGCACCACCAATAATGACGATTTTTTTCATGTTGTTGTTAGTCCCTTCACTAATAAGTTCTTACCTTAACGTTCGTCATTTATCCAAAATTTATGTACTGTAAGTGAGGGAATGGTGTATTTTTACACCGTAAGGGATTATGATTGTTTTTTTACAATAAAAAAGCCCTACTCTTTATCAATACCTAGAGTAGGGCTTTGGTATATTACTTCATTTCAAAGTAGTGATTTGCATTGTTGTAGCTAATATTTTGAATCATATTGCCTAATAGCTTGTAATCTCGAGGTGCTTCACCAGCTTCTACCCATCCCCCAACTAAGTCACATAGCACTCTTCTGAAATATTCATGACGAGGGTAAGAAAGGAAACTTCTCGAATCTGTTAACATTCCTACAAAGCTACTTAATAAACCTAGATTTGCAAGATCTGTCATCTGCTTAAGCATCCCATCTTTCTGATCGTTAAACCACCAGCCAGAACCAAATTGAATCTTGCCATTCGCTTCACTTGATTGGAAGTTTCCAATGGCTGTTGCAATCACATAGTTATGGATAGGATTTAAATTATAGATAATGGTTTTAGGTAATTCATTCTCTCGATCTAATTCATTTAAAAATGAATTCAGTGGCTTTGCTAAATCAAAGTCATGAATCGAATCAAAACCAGTGTCTGGCCCAAGCTTCGTAAACATTCGCTCATTATTGTTCCGGATCGCGCCAATGTGTAATTGCATCGTCCATCCAAGAGAGCGATACAATCTACCTAAAAACAGAAGGGTAAATGTTTTATATTTCTTCTCTTCTAATGAATCTATAGACTCTCCTGCCTTAGCTTTATCAAATATTTGAGATGCTTCTTCAAACGAAACTCGCTCAAATGGCAACGTCTCGATACCATGATCAGAAAGGCGACAGCCATGTTCATGAAAATAATGCGCTCTTTTTTCTATCGCTTTTAAAAGGTCTTCAAATTTCGTAATCTCTAGTTCGGAAACCTCTGCTAATTTTGCAATATACTCATTAAATTCGGGCCTTGTGAGTTCAACAGCTTTATCCGGTCTGAATGCTGGTAATACTTTTGTCTGAATTTCTCCATTTTGTTTAATCGCTTGATGATGTTCTAATGAATCAACCGGATCATCTGTCGTACAAACAACCTTCACATTAAAATTCTCTAAAATTTTTTGAGTCGTTAATCCACTTTGTAGAATATGGTTACAATGGTTCCAAATTTCCTCACTCGATTCCTCATTTAATAAGATATCCACGTCAAAATAACGTTTCAATTCCATATGAGTCCAGTGATAAAGCGGATTTCCAATTGTTTGTGGAACCACTTTTGACCATGCTTGAAACTTTTCTTTATCATCCGCATCTCCTGTTATGAGACGCTCATCTACCCCTAACGTTCGCATCGCCCGCCACTTATAATGGTCTCCGTGTAACCAAATTTCCGATACGTTTGCAAAAGACTGATTTTCTGCAATTTCTTTTGGAATGATATGACAGTGATAATCGTAAATTGGCATCGCTTTTGCGTAATCATGATATAAAATTTTTGCCGCTTCACTATTCAAAATAAAGTCATCGTGAATAAATGGTTTAGTCATGTAATCCTCCTAGCTCAATCTTATGACAACGTTGTCATTCTTTTTACTTTAAATCTTCCATTTTCACAAAGTCCATATCCTTAAACGTGTAGTTTTCACCAGCCATCGCCCAAATAAATGTGTAATTCTTCGTACCGACACCTGAATGAATCGACCAAGGTGGTGAAATAATGGCATCTTCATTTTTTACAACGAGATGACGAGTTTCACTTGGTTCACCCATGAAATGAAAAACTCTTGATTCCTCATCCATATCAAAATACAAATAGACTTCCATACGGCGATCGTGAACATGTGCTGGCATCGTGTTCCACATATTATTAGGTTCAAGCAAAGTCATACCCATCATTAATTGACAGCTTTGCAGTCCACCATCATGAATATACTTATAAATTGTACGATTATTAGATTCACTATCTGACCCTAGTTTTGTTGGTTCAGCATCTGCAATCGGAAGTACTTTCGTTGGATACTCTTTGTGTGCTGTAGCTGATACTAGGTAAAAGCGCGCTGGGTTAGTTGGATCCACACTATGGAATGTCACTTCCTTCTTCCCTAAACCTACATATAAACAATCACGTTTATTTAATTCATACTCTTCTCCATCAACAACCACTTTTCCTTTTGGCCCAATATTAACAATACCGATTTCTCTTCTCTCAAGAAAATAATCCGTTTTTAATGCATCTCCAGCGTCTAAATTTAATGTTTGTGTTGTAGGAATGACTCCACCTACAATGACTCGATCATAGTGCGAATATACCATATTGATTTCTCCAGCTACAAATAGAGATTCAATTAAAAATTCGTTTCTTAGTTGCTCTGTTGTATGTTGTTTAATTCCCACTGGGCTTGTTGCATGTCTTATTTCCATTTTTCATCTTCCCCTTTCTAAATTACGAACTCATCCATCCACCATCAACACATAACACATGTCCATTTACATAACTCGATGCCTCAGACGCTAAGAATACAACTGGTCCTTTCAAGTCATCCGGCTTCCCCCATTCTCCTTTTGGGATTCGTGAAGTAATAAATGCATTTCTTTCTTCATTTGCACGTAATGCCTCTGTGTTATCTGTTTCCATGTACCCCGGCGCGATAGCGTTTACATTTATTCCTTTACTAACCCATTCGTTCGCAAGTGACTTCGTCAATCCTGCTACGGCATGCTTACTTGCTGTGTAAGCTGGGACTCGTAAACCACCTTGGAATGATAGCATTGATGCGATATTAATAATCTTTCCAGAACCATTTTCAAGCATGTGATTGCCTACTTCTCTACAAAGTTGGAAAACAGAATGTAAGTTAACGTTTATGACAGCATGCCAATCTTCATCCGAAAACTTCTCTGCATCAGATCGACGGATAATTCCAGCATTATTTACTAAAATATCAATCTTTCCGGCTTCCTCAACAGCTTTTAATACTAAATGTTTCGCTGCATCTGGCTCGGATAAATCAGCTTTCAACTCATAAAATTTTCTACCAAGTGCTTCAATTTTTGATTGTGTTTCACTCATGTCACTAATACCCGCACCAATCACATCAGCACCAGCTTCAGCAAGACCAACAGCCATTCCTTGTCCTAACCCACGGCTTGCGCCAGTGACAAGTGCCACTTTCCCTTTTAATGAATAAAGGTCATTCTTCATAATCGTACCTCCTTTAATGTTTATTTCTAACTCTATATGTTCGTTTTTGTTCGTTACAGTTCGAGTATAGCATCAGTCTGAGGAAGTGGCAACATATCTTTTAAAAAATAATTACAATTTCATCTTAGCCAATGTAACAGAAATTCCAGTCTTCTCTAGTCTTGACTGTATCGTTTCATTTAATTTATCATCGGTAATAATCGCATCGACATCATCTAAAGTAGCAAATTGGATCAATCCTACTTTCTCAAACTTAGTTGAGTCTGCAACAAGAGTTACTCGATCAGCACATTCCACAATTTTTCTTTTCCACTCAACATGAAAACTATTAAGCACGGTCAAGCCATGTTCAATAGAAACTCCTGTTGCCCCAAAGAATAATTGATTAACTCGTATTCGGTTTAATAAATCAATTGCTTGGCCTCCATAAAGGGAAGATGAGGTTCCGATACGCGATCCACCTAATACCATAAGCTGTACTTTTTCTTTTCCAATTAATTCATGAGCAATTTTTATATCGTTTGTGATGACACTTACAGGAAAGTTACCTAACAATTTTGCCATTTGCAAGGTTGTGCTGCCGCCATCAAGTAAAATAGTATCATCACTTTTAATACATTTAATTGCCTCATATGCAATCGCCATTTTACGTTCATTATTCGTTGATTGTCTTGCATCAACCGGAAAAATTCGGTCTTCTTTTTCTTCTAATAATACAGCTCCACCATGAATTCTCCTAAGTAACCCCTTTTGTTCAAGCGTCTCTAAATCTAGTCGGATCGTTTTTTCCGTAACACTTAAAGAACGACTTAATTCTGATACCTTCACTGCTTTGTTTTTATCTAATTCATCAAGTATTTTTTCATAACGCTCTACTGAAAGCATATTTTACCTCCTTAGTCCATTCACTATCTTTTAATTATCGAACAAAAACAAACAATTGTAAACATGTAATTATGTACGCACAAAAATCAACAAAAAAGAAGACTTTCACCCATCAGGTTGCCAGTCTTCTTTCCAATTTCAGTACACTTATTATTTTGCTACTTTTTTAACAAGTGGTAAATCTAAACGAACCAAATCTTCAAAGCGTTCACGTCTAATTACTTCCAGTGCCTCTCCGTCCTCCACAAATACAACTGCTGGTCGTGGAATACGATTGTAATTATTAGCCATTGCATAACCATACGCACCTGTACAAAATACAGCTAAAATATCTTCATGGTTTGCTTTTGGCAAAGGTAAATCCCAGATTAACATGTCGCCACTTTCACAACATTTACCTGCAATTGAGAAAGTTTCAGTCGCTTCTTCATTGGCCCGATTAGCAAGCACTCCCTCGTACTCTGCTTGATACAATGCTGGACGCAGGTTATCACTCATCCCACCATCAACAGCAAGGTAGTCACGGACATTTGGAATATGTTTTTTAGACCCAATTGAATAAAGTGTCGTCCCTGCATCCCCAACTAGCGAACGGCCTGGTTCAATCCAAATTTCTGGCATGGTCAAGTTCGCTTCAACTGCTTTTTGCTTAACGACTTCAATCATTTTTGTTACATATTCGCCAGCTGGAAGCGGCGTATCTCCTTCAATATATCGAATTCCAAAGCCTCCACCCAGGTTTAAAACGGTTGGAACAAAGCCAAAGCGCTCTTTCCACTCAATGACTAGCTCGAACATCTTCTCAACGGCCATCACAAAACCTGTTGTTTCAAAAATTTGAGAACCAATATGACTGTGTACACCTAACAGTTTCAACCACTCATCTTCATACGCTGTTTGTACAGCCTCATGTACTTGGCCACTTACTAGATCAAAACCGAACTTTGAATCTTCTTGCCCGGTTGAAATATAATCATGTGTATGAGCTTCGACTCCTGGTGTAATACGAAGAAGAATATTCATTTTGTAATTCTTTTCTTTACAAATTCGACTTAATTCAGCTAACTCATAAAAGTTATCAACTACGACAC
Organism: Halalkalibacter okhensis; assembly: GCF_000787375.1. Taxonomy (GTDB): domain Bacteria; phylum Bacillota; class Bacilli; order Bacillales; family Bacillaceae_D; genus Halalkalibacter; species Halalkalibacter okhensis. Next base: position 109,793 of record NZ_JRJU01000011.1, read on the forward strand.
AACCTATTTGTGCTTCCACTGCCATTTCAAGCTCTGCTAAACTTTTATTATTGCCGTGAAAATGCACACGTTCCATTGGGAAATCAGCTTGAATGGCTGTAAATAGTTCTCCTCCAGAAACAACATCCAAGCTTAACCCTAATTCATCAGCAAGTTGAAACATCGCCATACAGCTAAATGCTTTACTTGCATAAGCAACTTGGTATGGGACATTTTCCTTTTTAAATGCTTGTTGGAATTGCCAAGCCCGTTCACGAATAAGTGCAACATCATAAACGAATAATGGTGTTCCATATTGATTTGCAAGTTCGACTGTATTTACTCCACCAATGACTAAATGGCCTTGTTCATTAATTTGACTCGTTCCATGTGTATACATCTATGGTCTCTCCTTTTTTCTATTCAACAGAGTTGATTCATCCTGCAAAAAATGCAGCTTCCCCAAAAGCCCTTCTATCCTATAAAAAAGCAGCTAATGCTACTACACTAGCTGCTTAAATGGTTATCTTTTTACACTACGGTTTGCAGTGAACTATATACTATTAAATTTTGTCAGTTTAAATCCTTATAATTATATAAAATGAATGTGTATACTTTATCATAATAACGAAATTGAATCAAGGCTTTTTATACCCCTTGGGGTAGGTTTAAACCCCGCTTTATTTAACTAAAGCGGGGTCTGAAAATTATTCGGATTTTTGTTTGATTGGGTCTTGTGGGTGAAGAAAAGTTGGGCGAAATTTCATTGATGGTACAGATGAACGAACAAGAATGTGCCAAGCCGCTACTGGGTCAAATGGCAAGAATGGCCACAAATATGGTTTTGCAAATGTCTTTATAGCTGCTAAAGCAAGAATGAAAATAGTCATTCCGATAATAAACCCAGGTGCTTTAAATGCAGCAACGGCAATAAGAAGGATCACTCTAATTGCTCGTAAGGCAACTCCTAATTCATAACTTGGTGTTGCAAACATCCCAATTGCACCTATTGCGACATACAAGATAACTTCTGGTGTAAAATACCCAACCTCAATCGCAATCTCTCCAATTAATAGAGCTGCAACTAAACCTAGGGCTGTCGCTAACGGGGAAGGTGTATGAATCGCTGCCATCCTTAATAGTTCAATTCCTAATTCCGCAAATAGAATTTGTAAAAAGACAGGAATATTAGTCGTTTCATTCGGGCCGATAAAATCTAAGGCTGGCGGAAGTAGTTCTGGGTTCATCGTAAGCAAAAGCCAAAATGGCAAAATAAGCAACGAAAATATGATCCCAATAAAACGTGTCCACCGTAATGCTGTACCTATAAATGGTGCTTGTCGGTATTCTTCAGCATGTTGAACATGATGAAAAAAAGTTGTAGGCGTAATAATCACACTCGGCGATGTATCGACCATGATAAGTACATGTCCCTCGAGTAAATGATTTGCCGCGACATCCGGTCGCTCTGTATACCTAACAAGAGGGAAAGGATTAAATCCTTGTTTCACAATATACTCTTCAACTACTTTATCTGACATGGTCAAACCATCGATATTAATCGCTTGTAACTCTTTTTTTAGAATTTCAACCATTTTTGGATCTGCTACCCCATCAATATAGGAAATACAAATATCCGTTTGTGATCGTTGAGTTACTCGCATGATTTCATTTCTTAACCGGTCATCACGAATACGGCGACGAGTAAGAGCTGTATTAATAATAATGTTTTCTGTATAACCATCACGGGATCCTCGTACAACTCGTTCTGTATCTGGTTCTTCTGGTCCACGTGTTGGATAGCTTCTAACATCAATAACAATGGCCCGATCTTCACCTTCTACTAAAATGAAGACAAGTCCTGAGAGCATTTGAGTCGTTGCATCTTCTAGATTATCGGTAAATTCAACTTGTACATGCGGCAAATGATTGATGATGGCTTGCTGGACATTCGTTGTTTCATCTACTCTTTCTCTAGACTCTAACAACATTAATTCCCTAAGCTGTTCTATAATGAATTGGATGTCACATAATCCATTAACAAAATACATTTGAATATGCTTATCAAGAATGGTTAACGTCCGTACCCCTACATCAAACGATGTGCCAAAACCAAGTCTCTTTTTCAGTATAGCTTCATTTTCAACAATATTTCGTGATATCGGGGTCTCTTTCTTCTCATGTGCTTGACTCATGATATCCGCTCCGTTCCAAAATGATTTCCACTGCTTGCTTTGTAATAGGGGCACCTTTTTTTAATGAATCAAATCCGGCCATTTTCCCAATGTCCCCTACTCCGACCACAACAGGAATATCTAGTTCATCCAAAATATAAACCGTATCGCCATTTATTCTGCCTATTTCTAAATCTGGTATTCCTTCCTTATCTACTCCAAATTCTGTTAAATGACCATATCTGTCTATACTTACATCTACATGCGTCCACTCGCTAGAATGGGTTGAAGAAGCTACTGCAATGGCTCCGAGTACTTCAATTTGTGGGTGAGTCGCAACGACGTGCATGGCCTTTTCCCCGATTCCCTCATCTCGCTGACCACAATCATCGAACATGACGAGAACAGGATCATACGGGGTTTGCATAATAAGAGAGACGATCTCTTCGCCCTTAATTGGAGTAGGGTTTCCATATGAGTAACTTATACACCTTCCACCTATTTGTTCTGCTATAAGCTCGACTACTTGCTTGGCGTGCTCATCCCCATCGGTAATCAATATCACTTTTCGTCTCTCCATTTTTTTGCTCACCCCTTTGGTTTAAAGAAAATAGCTACTAAAAAGCTAAATAAAATCGTTGAAGAAATTCCAACCGATGTTACTTCAAAAACCCCCATACCAATTCCAAAAAATCCGTAACGGTCCCCTTCTGACATCGCACCATGAACAAGTGCATGTCCAAAGCTAGTAATAGGAACTGTTGCTCCAGCACCAGCAAAATCAATCAATCGATCATATAAATGAAATCCATCAAGCAAAGCTCCTGCTACTACTAGCGTGCTTAATGTATGAGTCGGGGATAATTTGCCAATATCCATTAGCATCTGCCCTATAAAACAGATAATTCCTCCTACGACAAAGGCTGCAAGATAATCAAACATGGTACTCCTCCCGTTCAAATGCAACCGCATGAGCAATGCTTGGAATGGATTCTTTTTGTTGAATCATTAGTGGACTTAAAAGTGCCCCTGTTGCCACAACAAGCATTCGCTTAATTCTTCCTTCTCGCATTTCTTTAAATAAATGTCCAAATGTAACAACAGCTGGACAAGCGGCTCCACTTCCACCTGAAAAAACTGGCTGCTCTTGATGATAAATCATTACGCCACAATCATCATACCGATCAAGTGTCAGTCCCTTATCTTGTATTAGCTTGCGTAAGATTCCACTTCCTACACGCGAAAGATCCCCTGTTACGATCACATCATAATAAGATGGTTCGCGTCGTGTCTCTTTTAAATGGGTAATGATTGTATCCGCTGCAGCCGGCGCCATCGCTGAACCCATATCAAATGGCTGTTTAATGCCATAATCCATAACCTTTCCTATCGTTGCATCTGTCACTTTAATGAAGGTCGGCTTCTTTCCAATGACGACAGCACCCGCTCCCGTAACAGTAAAGGTAGCTGAATCAGGACGTTGCCCAGCAAATTCAGTTGGGTATCGAAATTGGCGCTCAGCCGTTGCATTATGACTACTTACAGCAGTTAACGTTAAATCAGCTACACCTGTATCGACAAAAAGGGCCGCAAGTGCAATTCCTTCCATAACTGTTGCACAAGCAGCAAACAATCCAAAATAGGGGATATCGACTTCCCTTGCGTAATAATTTGATGTAACAATTTGATTGAGCAAATCACCAGCAAAAAAATAATCCATTTCGGAGCTTTTCTTCTCTGCCTGCTTTAATGCAACTTCTACTGCATCTTGCATTAACTGGCGCTCAGCTAATTCCCAATTTTCCGCTCCGGCATATAAATTATCATAGCTTACATCAAAGTAGGTTCCGAGGGGACCTTTTAACTCTTCAGGGCCGACTGCCGTTCCAGCCCCCTGCACGTATACAGGTTGATCAAAATGCCATGTTTGCTTCCCTCGTCTCTCCACTCAAAACACGCCCTTTACGAATTAATTAACATTTCAACAAGCAATCTTGTTAGCCCTACTAAATAAGCAGAAAGCACGCCAAACGCAATCACCGCACCAGTTAATTTGAACATATTTGCTCCAATACCAAATACTAATCCTTCACTTTTATGTTCTAGGGCTGCACTCGTCATAGCATTGGAAAATCCGGTCACGGGAACCAATGAACCTGCCCCAGCAAATTGTCCAAGCTTGTCGTAAATACCGAACCCTGTTGCTAACGCTGCCAATAAAATTAGCGTTGCTAACGTTGGACTCATCGCTTCTTCTTGAGTAATAGGTAAAAAAGTCATATAAATCCGACTAATCCCTTGTCCAATAGCGCAAATTAAGCCACCTATTAAGAAGGCTTTTACTCCATTTTTTAATACATGGCTTTTCGGTTGATAAAGCTTGATATTTTTTTGATACAATTTTTTTTGTTGTTCATCGATTGCCATACTTGTTTCCGCCTCCTAAATAACAATCGTTCCCCTCTTACAATAAATTAGCCAGATAATTGCACTGTATCGTTAGTATGACTGATGAAACGACATATCATTCTAGCAATGGCTTGTTTTTTAAGAAATGGTACAAAAAAACCGAACACGGAATTTTAATTTCCTTGTTCGGTCGATCCATTTAAATACTGATCTTCACACTTTCATCTTCGCTATTCCGTTCTTTTAACCAGTCTGTGTACTCGTATTTATGTTCCATATAAACTTGATGCCAAATCATAAATGATAAGACAGTCCAAAGCTTTCGACTACGATCTGCTTTACCTAAGCAATGTTCCTCATGGAGGTTGAGAACATACGCTTTATCTATATAAGCATCTGTCTCGCTTTCAGAAATTAGCTTCCTAACTTGGTCATACCACTCGTTTTTTAGCCAATGGCGAAGTGGAACTGGAAAACCTAGTTTTTTACGCATAAATACATGATCTGGTACAATTCCCTCAAAAGCCTTACGTAAAATGTATTTTGTTGTTCCATTCGTCGTTTTCCACTCTGCAGGGATATGAGAAGCTAGCTCAAACACTTCTTTATCTAAAAATGGTACACGTAATTCGAGTGAATGAGCCATCGTCATTTTATCAGCTTTTACTAAGATGTCTCCACGTAACCAAGTACATAAATCTAGATGTTGCATTCGATTGACCGTATGTTGATGCCTTGAGTACTCATAAATTTTTCTTGTAATTAATTCGTTTGAAAACTCATGATTGTAAGCAAAAAGAAGTTGTTTCTTTTCTGACTCTGAGAACATCTTTGCATTTCCAATATAACGTTCTTCTAAAGGGGTTGTCCCACGCTCGAGAAAACTTCTTCCTTTCATTCCTTCTGGAAGAATTCCTGCTAATTTCCGTAGTTTTTTCTTTAAAGGTGTTGGGACGTATTGAAAACAAGCTAGACTTTGCGGTTCACGGTAAATATTATAACCACCAAAAAGTTCATCGGCGCCTTCCCCTGATAAGACAACCTTCACCCTTTCGCTCGCTTCCTTAGCAACAAAATAAAGTGGAACACAAGCTGGATCTGCTAACGGATCATCCATATGCCACATAATTTTAGGTAATTCTTGCCAATACTCATTTGATGTGATCACTTTGCTATAATTTTTAACCTTAAGTTTATCCGCACTTTCTTGTGCGACATCCAATTCACTATATCCATCTTGGCCAAAACCTACTGAATATGTCTCTAGATCTGGTTTTATCTCTTTTGCAATGGATGCGATAATCGTAGAATCAATCCCCCCCGAAAGGAATGAGCCAACAGGTACATCACTTCGCATATGTTTTTCGACTGACTCATACATTGTTTCTCTGATTTGGGAAACCCACTCTTCCTCCGATTTGTTAACAGGGCTAAACATCGGTTTAAAATAAGATTTTATCATTGCCTTCTGTCCGATTTCCTTAACAAAATAATGCCCGGGTTCAAGCTTATAAATATGATTAGTAAGAGAATACGGTTCAGGAACATATTGAAAGGACAAATAATGATGGAGAGCTTGAGTATTAACTTCTGACAATTCATCCATTTCTAAGCTTTTCTTTTCTGAAGCAAATTTGAAACTGTCTTTTTCTTCTTTATAAAATAACGGTTTGATTCCAAAGTGATCACGTGCCGCAAACGCCTGCTTTTTGTGACTATCCCAAATGACAAAAGCAAACATTCCTCGCAAGTAATGAACCACTTGCTCACCCACCTCACTGTAAAGAGCAAGAATCACTTCTGTATCCGAATCTGTTTCAAAGTGCTTTCCTTTGGATAATAGATCTTGTTTTAATTCAACATAATTATATATCTCTCCATTAAATACAATCCAATAACGCCCATTCATATAGGAAAGAGGCTGATAACCACCCTCCAAATCAATAATGCTTAATCGACTGAATCCTAATTGTATATGGTCTCCATGCATATACCCTTCCTGGTCAGGTCCACGATGGGGGATCATACTGTTCATTTCTTTTAATTTATGATCACTTTTTTGAGGTTCATCAAAAATACAAGCTACAAAGCCACACATAATCTTGCACCTACTTTTCTTCTAAATGTACTTTTGTAGTATAAGATAAAACTACTACTCGTATTCATTTATTAGACGCGAGTCCATAAAGAAAGGATTCATTTTAGCATAAAATTTTTTTCCCTTGAATATACTAGTAAGTTTTTAATAACCAAATATAACGTAGCTTTAAAAGCATGAAAAAAGCGTTGAAAAGGAACCGCCTTCTCAACGCAAAACGTTCAATTTTCTATAACTAAACATCTCCCATTTCAAGCTTCATTTGTTCTAGAATTTTCTTTTCTAGTCTTGATACTTGAACTTGAGATATCCCTAATCTTGATGCAACCTCTGACTGTGTTTGATCTTTGTAATAACGGAGGTAAACGATTAGTCGTTCCCTTTCGTCAAGATCACGAATGGCTTCTTTTAGTGCAATCTTATCAAACCATTTTGTCTCGGTTTGATCAGCGATTTGGTCTAGCAACGTAATTGGGTCTCCATCATTTTCATAGACTGTTTCATGGATAGAAGAAAGAGATCTACTCGCTTCCCCTGCAAACACCACTTCTTCTGGTGTGATTTCTAATGCCTCAGCAATTTCATTCACTGTGGGAGTACGGCCTAACGATTTCGTCATTTCATCTTTCATTTTACGTATTTTATTTCCTAATTCCTTAATGGAACGACTGACTTTAACGGTTCCATCATCACGAAGAAAACGCTGAATTTCACCAATGATCATCGGCACGGCGTACGTAGAGAATTTCACGTCATATGATAAATCAAACTTATCTACTGACTTGATGAGCCCTATACAACCAATTTGAAACAAATCATCAGCTTCATAGCCGCGGTTCATAAAACGTTGAACGACAGACCAAACAAGTCTTGTGTTACGGTTAACAATTAAATCCCTAGCATCTTGGTCCCCATCCTGACTCCTCGCTATTAGCTCTTTTACCTCGGAATCAGAAAAATGTGCTTGCTTCTTCTTTTGTTGTTTTACCTCGACATCCATAGGCAAAACTCCTTAATTACACATAGCTTTGCTATTTGTAAGTGTTTTTTTTACAAAGACAGTCGTTCCAATCATCGGCTCAGATACAACTTGCAATTCATCCATGAAATTTTCCATAATCGTAAAACCCATACCCGAACGTTCAAGCTCTGGCTTTGTTGTAAAGAGAGGCTGGCGCGCTTCCTCAATGTCTTGAATACCCATACCCTCATCACGAATGGTAAGTTCTATCGTTCCATTATTAAGCGTACAATGAATATAGACCAGTCCATCCGGTTGATTATGATATCCATGAATGATCGCGTTGGTCACAGCTTCAGAAACAACCGTCTTAATCTCCGTCATCTCATCCATTGTTGGATCCAGTTGAGCGATAAATGCCCCTACTGTCACGCGTGCAAACGACTCGTTTTGGCTTTGGGCAGAGAACTTCAAATCCATTACATTTTGCATCGTTTAAGCCACCCCCAACGTTTGTAAAGCAAATTGTTCACTGTCTTCTAAGCGGATTATTTTAAACAATCCTGACATTTCAAACAAGCGTTTCACAGATGGAGATATCGCACAAACGACCATTTCCCCCCCATTAGCTTTCACTTGCTTGTATCTACCTAAAATCACACCTAAACCAGAACTATCCATGAATGATAATAACTCTAAATTTAGGACAATATGCTTTACTTTGCCGTCAGCGAGTACTTGTTCAACTTGCCCTCGTAACTCCTCTGCCGTATGGTGGTCAAGCTCGCCCTGTAACCTTACGAGTAACACACTTCCTTTTTGCTCCAAATCAATTTGCAAACTCATTTCAATCACTCCCTCTAGTTCACTCAAATAAGTATGAGTCTTCATAGTGAATGTTGTACAGCTATCCACTATAGGTCTTTGCTAGAGAGAATTCGCCTTTTTCCCTTGCGCTTCCTGCAAGGTGACAAAACTAGTCTTTATTCGTAAAAAGTTGTCAAAAGAAATTATGCAGCTCCAAATTTCGCTAGCGTCCGTTTAAATAATTTCCACCAAGAAGCTTCAATTACATCGTCTCCAGCAACTAAAGGCGTTTCACTTAATATCTCGCCTTCTTTCTCAATAAAGAGCGTACCAATTACGTCCCCCTTTTTGATTGGTGCACGTAAATTTGCCTCAATTTCTAGACGTTCTGTTACATCGTCTATCTTCACTCCTCTTTTCGTTAGGATTGAAACAGATTCAGAAGTGACAACAGGGATTTGGTCTTTATCCCCTTTACTTACCTCAACATCAGCTAATACGTGTTCACGATCATAAAGTTTATGTGCTTGAAACTGGCTAAAGGCATAATCAAGCATCGATGTAATTTGAGCATTTCGTTCTTTCGGAGATGGTGCCCCCATAATAACCGTAATGACTCGCATTCCATTTTTCTCAGCCGTGGCCGTTAAACAATACATAGCCTCACGGGTATAACCTGTTTTTAATCCATCAACACCAGGGTAAAACTTAACTAATTTATTTGTATTTACAAGCCAAAATTTATCATCTTCTGAGTCAGCTCGTAAATAATCTTCATAAATACCTGTAAATTTCGTTATATCATCATACTTAAGGAGCTCCTTTGAAATCATCGCTAAATCATAGGCAGTTGTATAGTGGTTTTCCGCTGGAAGACCATTTGTATTAACGAAATTTGTATTTTCAAGTCCCAACTCTTTTGCTTTTTCATTCATCATGACAACAAATTCTTCCTCGGTTCCAGCTAAATGTTCAGCCATTGCAACCGATGCGTCATTTGCTGAAGCAACCGCGATAGCCTTTAACATGTCTTCCACGCTCATTTCCTCACCAGGCTCTAAGAAAATTTGAGAACCTCCCATGGAAGCTGCGTACTCACTTGTACGAACTTTATCATCATAAGCAATAGCTTCTTTATCAATAGCTTCCATAATCAAGAGCATCGTCATGATCTTCGTCATACTTGCAGGTGGAAGCTTTTCATGACTATTTTTGTCAAAAATCACTTCCCCCGTATCACGCTCAATGACAATTGCTGAAGAAGCATTCTCCGCTAATTTTGCTTGTTTTTCTTCAGCGCTTGCCAACGGTGCTATCAAACTTAAAACTAGGCATACGCTTAACATACTGGATAGAACTTTCCTCATCTCCATCCGACCTCCATCTCATATTCGTAGTCGTCCTCAGGCGTATTAACCATTTCCATAAGAGGAAACTCCACCCAAGTTGGCTACCCCCCATTTTTCCCAATCTCGTTGTATTTATACATTTTTCTAGAGTTTTTATGGACACTTTCTGAAAGCTAGCGAACTGCAAAAGCGTATGATAGGATAAGAGAAACTCCAAGAAAAGGAATTGATTTAGTAAATGATTTATTTTTACATTCCAATTATCATTTTTATCATTGGCCTTATTGGAACGTGGAAAAAAGAAAGTAAAGGGAAATTTATGATAGCCTTACTCGTCCAGGTTGGGTTTTTAACGTTTATTATTCAGCACTATATTTCTTATTCTGCTTTCTTATTTGGTGTATTGTCTCTTTTTACTGGTTTGATAGCCTACTACTTTACACATGAGTCAAAAGAGCAGCGCATCCGTTATACCGGTCTTATGATTGCTGTGATGATCGGAAGTTATTACACCTACACATCGCTATTAGCTCCAGAAGGTATCTCAGTCCAAGAAGTAGAAAAAGCCTATTATGATTATGTAGAGGTTATTAGTGAGGTACCAAAAGAAGAAGATAAGAGTTGGGTTGCGGAGTGGGGACAAGCTCATTATCATTATTTCATACTATTAGATGAATTTTATCTCCATCAAACCTATACGAACAGACTATTAGGGTTTGACTTTATCGCAACAGAGGAAGAATTGGAACATATTGAAGAGCTTGATGAATCGAAGAATAAACAACACGACAAGACAATTGAAACAATTTTTCAAAACTTTTATAACACGACTCCTTTTTTATCCCTCATTGACAATGTACACAACAATGATTGCTACGAAGGAAATGACGTCACTGTCTGTAAAGAAAATGATCATTTCAACGTTGTCTTACATGGGAATACATATGCAGACCACCGTTCACCAAACACCTCTTTTTTATTATCAGCATATTTCTTAATACACAATGGCGAAAATGATTACTATGTACCTTATGACCAAATAAGTTATAGCTCAGAGTTTTTATCATGGGAATATGAAGGAGATACCTTTATAATAGAAGACGGCTCTAGATAAGGAGCTTAACATTATACTAAAGGAATGATTCATTATTTTACATTACTTACAAATAGGCTTTATCTTGATAGCCCTACTCTATTTCTGGTATGTGACAATCACCAAAAGATTGTGGAAATTTGCCGTTTTTTTGACCTTGTTAACACTTGGGGGATTAGGCATGTTTTTTGAAGCCTATCTTTCTTACCCTTTGTTCCTTATTAGTTTGCTTATATCCATTGTTGCCTATATCGGTTTGTTTTTTATTATCAAAAAGGAAAATCGTCTTAAATATGTAACTGTTCTATTAATAGGAATCGTATATATATTTATATATATTTCGTTAATTCCTGAGCCATTTGTCCGTTCACTTGATGATGTAAAGAACGCTTATCATACATACACCGAGTCAGCTTCTAATATACCTGAATCCGAAATAGATGATTCATCGTGGCTTTCTACATGGGATCGAGCTTACTCGACACTTGAAACAGAAATGTTCCTTTTCTATACAGAAGAAAGTTATTTTGACCGTTTTTTCCGCGCTGAATTTTTGCCTAGTTCAGAAGAATTGACTGAATATACAACGCTTAAGCAACAAGTTCAAAGAGAACATATGGAACATGTTGAGAAAGCTTTAAACGCAGTCTATGGTGCATATCCTCTCCACTCTCATTTCAACATGTTAAAAGAGAACGAATGTGTCGAACACATCGAGGTAATGATTTGTAAAAATGACAGCCATTTTACGATTGAGTTAGAAGAAACAGTTATAGCTGATCCACACAGGCTTCAGTCTTACTATGTTTTTAAAGATGTATTGTTACTCATCGGTCAGTCGTCTAATTACTTTTTACCAAAGGATAAAATGGACTATACAAATACATCACTTGAAGCTAGGTATGATGATTGGACTTACACAATAAATGGAGATATTCAATTTGAAGATTAAAATAGCTATACGGTTTGTCTCAACATTTTTTGAGGCAAACTTTTTTTAAATAATAAACACATACAATTCCGATCTTTTTAGTATATTTTGATTGAGATCAGCATCCTCTTCCTTTATACTTTCCTATTATAAGACTTTAAAGAGGTGTCTAAAATGACGACTAAAGCAATTCGGTTCCATTCTAATACGTTATCGGCTGTTATACATAAACCAGAGCCAGATATACACCCTTCCCCGACCATTATTTTTGTACATGGGTTTATAGGAAGCAAAGTCGGTGAACATCGAATGTTTGTAAAAGCTGCTAATTACTTCTCTAATAAAGGCTTTGTTTGTTTTCGATTTGACTTTAGTGGTTGCGGGGAAAGTGAGGGAGATTATAAAGACGTCACAGTTTCCAAGCAAATTGATGAACTAAAATCAGCTATTCATTACGTATCACAAATGAAAGAAGTAGAAATTAATAACATCATTATGATTGGGCATAGTCTTGGTGGGGCATTAACTGCGCTAACGTCCTACCAATTCCCTTTTATCAAAGACATTATTCTATGGTCACCTGTTGCTAATCCTTATGTTGACATTACTTCAATTACGGGGAAAGACGCGGAACAAATTGCTCAAATAAATGGTTATTTCGATTATAAAGGGTTTTTGTTAAGCAAGTCTTTTTTTAATGATTTAAAAAGCCATCAGCCTTTAAACACAATTCAATCATTTCCTGGCTCCGTTTTTGTCGTTCATGGAACAAATGATGAAGATATTCCCTGCCAGCATGCAGAAAGCTATATGCAAGCCCTTAATCAAGTAGAGAACCAAAAGATCGGCTGTAGCTTCATTAATGGTGCTGATCATACATTCTCCGATACAAAATGGGAATATGAACTTTTTAACAGGTCTTTTGATTGGCTTCAACTAGTAAAGTATGAAAGAACCCCGTCTTGATGACGGGGTTCCAAAATGATTACATTTGTGGGCTAGGGTAAGTTTAATTAAAACTGTGAACCGCCAAGTTGTTGCTCAGCTTGTTGAACTAGACGTTTGGTGATCTCACCGCCAACAGAACCGTTTGCACGTGCAGTGGCATCTGCGCCAAGTTGTACACCAAATTCAGAAGCAATTTCATACTTCATTTGATCTAGAGCTTGTTCAACTCCAGGTACTAATAATTGGTTACTACTATTGTTGCTTGCCATTTTTAGTTCACCTCGCTTTGTTCGTTTTCAGTAACTATTGTGTGTAGATCACATTAACTTATACAACTCCTTTGTTGGTAAAGTTTGTTTATAAGTAGGTATTGGTTTCATAGAGCTCTAAAGGCAATCCATCTGGGTCTGAAAAGAAAGTGAATTTTTTACCAGTAGCCTCATCCGTTCGTATAGGCTCTACTACGACCTTTTGCTTCTCTAACCAATTTACACACACTTGGACATCCTCTACTGCAAAAGCAAGATGCCTTAATCCCCTAGCCTCAGGGTAGCTTGACCTCTCTGGTGATTCAGGAAATGAAAACAGTTCAATTTGACTGTTCCCCATTTCAAGATCTAATTTATAAGAGTTTCGCTCACTTCGATAGGTTTCATTAATAATTTTCAAGCCCAAAATATTCACATAAAAATGCTTTGATTTCTTATAGTCGGAACAAATGATAGCTACATGATGAATGTATTTAAACAATTAAAACGTCCTCCTAAAACTTTATACTCAAGTATACCATTTACTCATCAGATTTTAGATTACATAAAACTTACGAAAGGTAAAAAACTAATATCGTTTAAATTGAAGTTATTAGGAGGTTTTTTTACGTGGAGCAGCAAATGCATTATAGCGAAGATAATAAATTTATACCGATTACTTCCGTCACAAATGGTGTCATTCAAGAAGTCGCCCCACAAGTCTATTGTTTACCTGTTCAAGTGGTAAATGTCTGTTTTGTTGGAAACCCAGCGAAAGAAAACGAGTGGGTCTTAGTTGATGCTGGCATGCCCAAATCTGCAGATAACATTCTCAATGCTCTAAAAGAAAAATTTGGTTCCGTGCACACGCCTCGTGCCATTGTCTTAACACATGGGCACTTCGATCACGTTGGAGCCATAGTTGAGTTAGCAGAAAAATGGGATGTTCCGATTTATGCGCATTCAGCAGAGTTTCCATATTTAACTGGTGAAAAAAGTTACCCGGAACCAGATACAAGTGTGGAAGGCGGGTTAATTGCTAAAATGTCATCCTTTTTTCCAAATGGACCGACACAACTTGGTCGTCGCCTAAAAGAATTACCTAAGGATCACCGTATTCCCGAAATGCCTGGCTGGCGTTGGATTCATACACCTGGACATACGCCTGGACACTGTTCATTTATTAGAATTGAGGACAATACATTAATTGCTGGCGATGCGTTTGTAACAGTGAAACAAGACTCACTTTACAAAGTACTCACTCAAGAGAAAGAAATTAATGGTCCACCGCGCTATTTAACAACAGATTGGGAAGCCGCATGGGAATCTGTCGGCATCTTAAAGCATCTTGAGCCGACTGTTGCTGTTACCGGTCATGGCCTGCCAATGTACGGCGAAGAACTAACACAAAGCCTTGATAATCTTGCTGCAAATTTTGATAAGCTAGCGATTCCTGACTACGGGCGTTTTGTCGACCCAAACATTAATTAATTCCATTTGAAATGAAAATTGGCGGCCGCTTTGAAATTGTCGTAACTGACTTACTTTAAATCGGTCGCCCTTTTACAAGTAAAAGAAGTTGCAATCATCTTTTGTCTCATTTTACGTAACTTTCTGATAATATAATAGGTATAGAACTCATCAGGAGGAGAATAAAATGACAAAAAGAAAATTGATCATTACACAAAATCTTGAAGACACTTATGTTGAACAATTAAAGTCAATGGTACCTGAATGGGACATCCTAATTGGGAAGGATCGTTCGATTTGGGCCGAACATATTAAAGATGCTGAAATCATCGCTGGGTGGAAATCAGAAGTGAAGGATCTTCTACTTGAACAAGAACAAACACCTCTAAAGTGGATCCAAACTTGGTCTGCTGGTGTGAATCATCTTCCTCTATCCTCATTTCAATCGAGAGAAGTTCAGATAACAAGTGCAAATGGAGTTCATGCCTATCCTATTTCAGAAACCATCTTTGCACTGATGCTTGGCCTAACGAGAAAAATACATACCTATGTAAAAAATCAACAATCGAAAACATGGCACCATGAGAACATGAAGCTAGAAATCCATAATAAAACAATTGGGATCATTGGGGTTGGTGCGATTGGTGAAGAAACGGCAAAGATTGCTAAAGCATTCGGAATGCATGTAATCGGCATTCGGCATTCAGGAAAGCCATCTTCTTATGTCGATGACATGTATACACCAAATCAATTAAACCACATTCTGCCTAAGTGTGATTATGTTGTCATTACATTACCCCTTACAGCAAAGACTTATCATTTATTTAGTGCTGAGCAGTTTAAAGTAATGAAACCAAGTGCTTTCCTTATTAATATTGGCCGTGGGGAAATTGTTGTGGAAGATGATTTATTAGTTGCACTCGAAAAAGGAGAGCTTGCTGGTGCTGGGTTAGATGTATTTGAACAGGAACCTCTCCCAGAAGAATCCAAGCTTTGGAATCACGATAATGTAATTGTTACCCCGCATACGGCAGGATCCACTGAGTATTATGATCACCGTGTAATGAATGACATTTTTATTCCAAATTTAAAAAACTACATTGCTAATCAACCTTTATCTGTCAATCTTGTTAATTATAAAAAAGGCTATTGATTTTGGGACACTGACAAGGACTTTCATTGCCTTGTCAGTGTCCTTTTCTCTACTTATTTATGTATGAATTGCCTGTTCTTAACAAACAGTATTATTAGAACAAAATATAAAGAGGACAGGGTTGGTCACATGCATCTAATAATGGCGATCATTGTTATTATTGCTGTTTGGTGGAAAAAAGACTACAAAAACTGGGAAAAGTACCATACGACGATGCTTTATTTTGCTGTAATTAATTTAACATATAATTTTTTATGCTCTAATTATTTTTTATGGAAATTCGACCCTGACCTTCTGATAAACCATTCTATAACAGAAATGTTATATACCTTAATTGTTTTTCCTGGCACAGTTTTAATGTTTCTAACACATTATCCACCTACATTCAAAAAACGAATTCTTTATAACCTTTTATGGATTGCATTGTATATTGGAATTGAAGGTGTGTATTTGCTTGTAGGCAAGATCTATTATCAACATGGTTGGTCAATTCAATGGTCTATCGTCCTTGTTGCTATTATGTTTCCAATGTTGCGACTACATCACAAACGCCCTATTTTTGCTTACCTACTATCCGTTTTTATTACAGCATTTTTCATGTGGTATTTTGAAGTACCTTTAGGTGTTCCAATCGAAGAAAGGAGTGGTTAGGATATGGAAAAGACTATTTTACGAGGCATGTTAATGCTTGCATTGCTATGGCTCCCTTTTACTTTCCGTGGGAGAGGTAGTAAAGACTCGGCGATTGCCTTTTTCTTTACTGGGTATATTGCATCCTTTCTTTCAAGACTTGTCATACATTCTGGAAAAGTAAAACATCCTGTTCGTTTGTTGCCTGCTTATTTCCGAACAAATATTGTTTATGAGTACCTCATTTTGCCATTAATAACCGTGTGGTTTAATAAAACAACCAAAAGATCAACTCTACCAATGATTATCTTTCAATCCTTTCTATATAGTGCTGTCCACACGATCATAGAAAGGATCCTTGAACAGAAAACAAACTTCATAAAGTGGAAAGATTGGAGTGCTTTTGATACCTTCTTTTCTATCTCTCTAACACTTGTAAGTAGTAGAGGTTTCGTTGCTATGTTCAGCAATCTAACACAAAAAAGGTAGTTAATAGAGGGTGTTTCAACAGGGAGGGTTTTGAACACCCCTTCATTTATCAATTCTTTAACTTAAACTTTAGAAAATAGTCGCTGCACCTGCTACAATAGTAATGACTATTCATCCAAATGGGAGGAATCTAAATGCCGGATTGGTCCTACCATGTGTTATTTAAACCAATACTCTCAAAACTTTCAGCTAGCACGTCTCGAGAATTTATTCATAAAAATATGAACCGCATTGCTACCACTCCTGGTGGCAAACAAGTGATACACTTTTTAGGAAGAGAAGAATCTTCACAGCTATTAAAGAAAAACATTGGACAAATTGAATTTGAAAACTCCATTGGCTTATCTTATAAAATTGACCCTAACTTATCAGGAACGCAAGCTTTTGCCAATCTAGGCTTTGGCTTTATCGAGGTTGGCCCAGTAAGCAAAAAACCTATCTCCAATCAAAAAGATCCAATCATTCACCATTTAGAACAACGAATTGATTTCAGTGAATCCACTCCAACCTTAAGTGTAGAGCAAACAATAACGAAACTAAGAAAACACAGCGTTAATAAGCCTATATTCATTCGGTTGTCTGGAATCGATCAATATTTTGAAGAAATCACTAGCGACTTAGCTCCATTTACTGATGGTTTCATTATAGATCTGACAAATCACTCTCTAATTGACACTGACCTTCTTAAATTGGCTAATACCTCGAGCAAATCAACCTTTCTTTCTATAAGAGAAAATCAACTTAACGACTTGCCGTTGTCTTTGATTGAAAATAATTTTTCAGGCCTTGTTCTAGAGGAAGGGAGTCAACAAAAAAACGAGGAAACTCTTTCTTCACACATAAAAATAATAAAATTTTTGCGAAAACATCATTTTACATTGCCGATTATCACTGTTGGAGGGATTTTACAACCTAGAGATGCATTACGGTTATTACATGCTGGCTCAGACTTTCTCCTTTTGTCTCACGGTTACGTATTTTCTGGTCCGGGACTTCCAAAGAGAATTAAAGAGGCTCAGCTTGATGAGATTAAAGTAGCTCCTGTATCTTATCAAGGCTGGGGTTGGTATTGGCTTTTTGGTTTCTTTATTATGATTGGAGGGATCCTTGCCCTAATTCTTAGTATGACGACAATCATTCTACCTTACGATGAGCATTTTTTAGGGATGCCCCGTGAATCCATTTATTATTTCAACGAACGCATTCTATTTTTTATGGCTCACGACCGAATGACGCTTGCCGGAACAATGGTTTCAGGTGGGATCATTTATATGTTTTTAGCTAGATATGGCATTCGTAATGGTTTGCTTTGGGCCAAACAGGCAACGGATATGGCCGCTATTATTGGATTCTTAGGAATTTTCCTTTTTATTGGCTACGGTTATTTTGATTGGCTTCACTTGCTTTTTTGGCTTGTGTTGCTGCCATTCTATTGCATCGGCTACTTTAAAACAACTAGATTAAGAGGAACACCCTCCTCTAAGAATCGAGACAACGATCACTATTGGAGAAAAAGCTTATTCGGGCAATTTTGCTTTGTTGTACTCGGCTTCTCTTTCATTATCGGTGGTATGATCATCTCCTATATTGGGATCACGAGTGTATTTGTTCCTACAGATTTACTCTACCTATGCATGCCAGCTGATATGCTTCAATCGTTTAACGAACGGCTCATTCCTGTCATAGCTCATGATCGAGCCGGTTTTGGAAGTGCACTCTTAAGTGTGGGTATCCTTGTATTAACGGTTGCTCTGTGGGGGTTTCACCAAGGCAACCGTTGGGTATGGTGGCTGTTATTGATTGGAGGAATTCCAGCATTTTTTAGCGGAATCTTTGTTCATTTTGCCATTGGTTATACAACCTTTATTCACTTGCTACCGGCATACTTTGCGTTTTCCCTTTACCTTTTTGGCCTCTTCTTTTCTTATCGCTTCTTCCATCTAAAAAAGTAATTTAAAAGGGCACGAAATAGGTAAATACGACCTTGT
>NZ_JRJU01000012.1 GCF_000787375.1 Halalkalibacter okhensis
ACAAAATCAAAATGTAATGTCAAATTGTTTTTTGTTTGTTTTTTTCAAGTCGTTTTGGCGACAAGAAATAATATACCACAATTTCAAATAACTATGCAACTATTATTTTATATTCTTTTAATTTCTTCAATAAATAATGATGGCTCTTTTGTTAATTGAAGAATCTCTCCACTTGAAATGAGCTTCACCATAGGTCTTGTTGATGTTTCTTTTTCAAAAAAAAACGATCTCTGCATCCTCTCCATTGTTTAACCGAACCAGACTACCAACTGATATAGTAACCAAACTTTGGATTAATGTTTGCACAACCTTAATATCAAATTTACCAAATTGCTCTTTCGAAATTTCTTCTAATACTTGGAATGGAGATCTCTTCGAGCGATAGAAACGTTCTGATGTCATTGCATGATACACATCGGCAACAGCAATTACTTTACTAAACATGTGTAGCTTTTTAGCACCCGCTCCTAGGGGGTATCCACTTTCATCAGGCCTCTCATGGTGTTGCAACACCGCTAACAGGACTAAATCAGAAATGCCCGTTACACCTTTTAACATTTTATAGCTATGAATAGGATGTTTTTTTATTTCCTCAAACTCAATTGAAGTGAGGGGCCCTGGTTTTTTTAATATGGTTGGTGATATTTTGGCCATTCCGGTATCAGCCAGTACTCCACTAAAACCAATTTGTAAATATTCTCCCTTTGAGTATCGCAACTTATACCCAAGGTAAACAGAGAGGATCCCAACATACACGCTATGATGAAAAAAATAATCTTCTTTGTTGCTAAAATGATGAAGCTTAAGTAGATTTTCTGGCTCATCAATGATTCTTTCAAAAAGAGGAATAAAAATCTCTCTTATTTTAACCATCTGTACTTTTTCACCAGCCTGCCAGTTTAAAAAGAGCTGTTTGTATTGCTTTATCGCCTCTAAATATTGATGAGTAAACAACACATTCGTAATTTCTTCAGGTAAAGTTTCAATTACCTCCGATTCTTCCTCTTCTACGGTTACTGGTTTAAAAGGCTCACCATTGGTAAGTAATGACTCTACCTCTACCGACTCTATTAGAAACATTTTAAGTAGCTCAATATGATCTTCTGTTAGCACTGTATTTTTTTTAACTATTGGTAAGTCCGTTAATCCCATTACATCCTTCAGTAGAATACAATCTTTCTTCAATTGATTTAGTTTCACCTTCATGTCAGCACCCTCTTTTCGCTGCGTATCTAGTAATATTATACGTGACACAAAGAACTAGTAAAAGGAAATTTTCACCATTGATTACGTAAGGACAAATCCAGTTTAAAAAAAAGACTGCTAAGGTTTCCCCCTAACAGCCTCACTTTTTATTATTCTTCCTCTGTATCTTTTGTTTCAGTGGCGCTTTCTTGTTCTTCTTCTACACTTCTGTCATCTAACTCAGATGCTTCAATATCTTCCTCTACGTCCTCATCGTCAATGTCAACTCTAGCTACTGTAGCTACTTCTTCGCCTTCATTCACTCTGATTAACGTGACCCCTTGCGTATTACGACCTGTTGTTGAGATTCCATCAACATTCATTCGGATAATGACACCACTAGCCGTAATAATCATAATATCATGTTCAGATGAAACAACTTTCAAAGATACAAGCGTTCCGTTTCTCTCGGTAATATTACAAGTTTTAATTCCTTTACCACCACGGTTTTGAATGCGGTACTCCTCAATCGGTGTTCTTTTTCCGTAACCCTTCTCTGTTACGATCAAGACTTCATGACCCTCTTCAATAATGTCCATTCCAACAACATGATCATCTTCAGATAAGGAAATTCCTTTTACCCCAGCTGCGGTTCTCCCCATTAAACGAACATCATTTTCAGGGAATCTAATGGACATCCCTTGTTTCGTACCGATGATTAATTCCTGCCTGCCATCCGTTAAGCGGACACCATGAAGCTCATCCTCTTCTCTAAGGTTAATAGCGAACAATCCACCTTTTCTAATGTTAGCAAAAGAAGACAATTCAGTTCGTTTGGCAACCCCATATTTTGTTAAGAAGAATAAGTAAGCATCCTCTGTAAATTCCTCAATAGGAATGACCGTACTAATGTACTCACCTTGCTCTATTTGTAAAAGATTAATAATAGGAATTCCCTTAGCAGTTCGTCCTAGCTCTGGGATTTCATACCCTTTTAAACGATACACTTTACCTTTGTTGGTAAAGAAAAGAATTGTATGGTGAGAACTCGTTGTAAACAAATGCTGAACAAAATCATTATCATTTGTTCCCATTGCTTGAATTCCTTTTCCACCACGCCTTTGATTACGATAGGTGGAAATCGGAAGTCGTTTAATATAACCATTGTGAGAAATCGTAATAGCGATATTTGAACGTGGAATGAGGTCTTCATCTTCAAGACTATCCTCACTCATTGAAATAACAGTACGACGCTCATCATTAAACTTATCCTTTACTTCCGTAAGCTCTTCACGAATGATTTCTAGTACCTTCTCTTCGTCGGCTAGAATTGCTTTTAATTCAGCAATACGAGCAACTAAGTCTTGATACTCACCTTCAATTTTATCGCGTTCTAACCCCGTTAGACGCTGAAGACGCATATCTAAAATCGCTTGGGCTTGCTCATAGCTAAGTTCAAAGCGTTCCATTAACCCATTTCTAGCTATTTCCGTTGTTTGCGATGCACGAATTAAGCTAATGACTTCATCAAGATGATCAAGTGCAACACGTAACCCTTCTAGAATATGAGCACGCGCTTCTGCTTTACGAAGTTCAAAAGCCGTACGACGACGAATCACTTCAATTTGATGATCTAAATAATGTTCAAGACATTGCTTTAAGTTTAGGACTTTTGGTTGTCCACCTACTAAAGCTAAAAGGTTAATACCAAAGCTTGATTGAAGTGCTGTTTGTTTATATAGATTATTTAATAAAACATTAGCATTTACATCACGTCTTAATTCTATGACAATCCGCATTCCTGTACGGTCTGATTCATCACGTAAATCCGTTATGCCCTCAATTTTCTTGTCACGAACTAGTTCAGCTATCTTTTCTATTAAGCGAGCTTTATTCACTTGATATGGAATCTCAGTAAATATAATTCGCGGTTTGCCATTATGCTCTTCAATACTAGATTTTGCACGCAGGGTAATAGATCCTCTACCTGTTTGATAAGCTTTACGAATACCTGAGCGGCCTAAAATCTCAGCCCCGGTTGGAAAATCTGGACCAGGAATATATTCCATTAACTCAGGGATACTGATCTCACGGTCCTTCGACAGGGCCAATACGCCGTCAATAACTTCCCCTAACTGGTGGGGTGGAATATTCGTCGCCATCCCTACAGCTATACCAGATGCACCATTGACTAACAGATTAGGAAATCTCGCAGGAAGAACAATTGGTTCGCGTTCACTACCGTCATAGTTATCTTGGTAATCTATCGTATCTTTATTAATATCACGGACAAGTTCCATCGAGATCTTGGACATCTTTGCCTCTGTGTAACGCATCGCAGCTGCCGAATCCCCATCAACAGATCCAAAGTTTCCGTGCCCATCAACTAACATATAACGGAAGCTGAAGTCTTGAGCCATACGAACCATCGTTTCATAAACCGCAGAGTCACCATGTGGATGGTACTTACCAATTACTTCACCAACAATACGCGCAGACTTTTTATAAGCTTTATCAGAAGTAATCCCTAATTCATTCATTGCAAATAAAATACGACGATGTACTGGTTTCAACCCGTCACGAACATCAGGAAGGGCACGGCTGACGATAACGCTCATCGCATAATCCATAAAGGACGCTTTCATTTCCTGACTTATATTTCTTTCTAACACTCTAGATTGATCTTGCTCAGCCATTACTTAAACCTCCATCTTCAAGCCTATATATCAAGATTTTGCACATACTGCGCGTTTTCTTGAATAAAATCACGGCGCGGTTCTACACGGTCACCCATTAAAATTTCAAATATTTCATCAGCTTTCATTGCATCTTCTAATGTTACTTGAAGCACTGTACGATGCTCTGGATCCATCGTCGTTTCCCAAAGTTGCGTCGGGTTCATCTCACCTAACCCCTTATAACGCTGAATACCTAATTTATCTTTGTTTGGAATTTCTTTTAGCGCTTCTTCTAATTCCTTATCTGTATAAACATAACTCACTTCTTTACCTTGCTTAATCTGATAAAGAGGTGGTTGCGCAATATAAACATAGCCATTTTCAATTAATGGTCGCATATAGCGATAGAAGAACGTCAATATTAACGTACGAATATGAGCACCATCAACGTCAGCATCGGTCATAATAATGATTTTGTGATAACGAGCCTTTTCAATATCGAAATCATCGCCAATGCCTGTCCCAAAAGCAGTGATCATTGCTCGGATCTCGTTATTAGCAAGGATCTTATCTAATCTCGCTTTTTCCACATTAATAATTTTTCCTCTTAGAGGTAAAATAGCTTGAAAGTGACGATCACGACCTTGCTTTGCTGATCCACCAGCAGAGTCACCCTCAACGATGTAAATTTCACTAATTGAGGCATCTTTGGATGAACAGTCAGCGAGCTTCCCTGGAAGAGAGCTAACCTCTAGAGCGCTTTTTCTCCTTGTTAATTCACGAGCTTTCTTAGCAGCTTCTCTAGCCCTTGAAGCCATTAAGCCCTTCTCAACAATTTTCCTACCTACTTGTGGATTTTCAATCAGAAAACGGGAAAAATGTTCACTGAATAGGGAATCTGTAATCGTTCTTGCTTCACTGTTCCCTAACTTTGTTTTCGTCTGTCCTTCAAATTGTGGGTCAGGGATTTTAACAGAGATGATCGCTGTCAAGCCTTCACGGACATCATCACCTGTTAAATTAGGATCCGTTTCTTTAAAGAGATTATTTTTTCTGGCATAGTCATTAATCACACGCGTTAAACCTGTTTTAAATCCAGATTCATGAGTTCCGCCTTCATGTGTATTAATGTTATTAGCAAACGAATAAATATTGCTTGTGTAGCTATCATTGTATTGAACTGCTACCTCCACATTTAGGCCATCCTTTTCACTTTCGATATGGATTGGCTCTTCATGCAATACCTCTTTTGAACGATTTAAATGTTCAACAAAGGAAGCAATTCCACCTTCATAGTGGTATTCTGCTTCTTTCCCGTCCTCACGTTTGTCCTCAATAATAATCGTTAAACCTTTATTTAAAAATGCTAATTCACGTAAACGTGTAGCGAGTGTATCAAAGTCATAAGTGGTTGTTTCTTGGAAAATTTCAGCATCTGGTTTGAAGTGAATGACGGTTCCTCTTTTTTCTGTTTCTCCGATCACTTCTAAATCAGCAGCTGGAACACCTTTTTCATATTTTTGATAATGAATTTTCCCTTCACGGTGGACATTAACTTCTAGGATCGTTGAAAGAGCATTTACAACAGAGGCACCTACACCGTGCAATCCACCGGATACTTTGTACCCGCCACCGCCAAATTTTCCTCCAGCATGTAGAACCGTCATAATCACTTCAACAGCTGGACGTCCCATCTTTTCGTGAATACCAACAGGGATCCCACGACCGTTATCCTCTACAGTAATGCTATTATCTTCTTCAATGGTTATTTTAATCGTATCGCAGTAACCAGCCATTGCTTCATCGATACTATTATCGACAATTTCCCATACAAGATGGTGTAATCCACGTGCACTAGTCGAACCAATATACATCCCTGGGCGTTTACGAACAGCTTCTAAGCCCTCTAAAACTTGTATTTGACTCTCATCATAAGACTGTTGTGTTGAATGTTGTTCATTCGTCACTTTGTTCACCTTCATTCTTCATTATCGATCTAAAGAGGATCTACATTCGTTGCTTATCCTCACAAGCAATGACTTATACCAATAGTAAAGCCATTCTTTATTTTTATATGAACACTCTATTTTAACATTCGAATCAATGAAAATCTATGACGTCTCGTTCTCTTCATCATGTTCATGGTGAAGATCCATTATTGCCTTCCCTTGCGCTCTACGATTTAGAGTTAATGACGATACAGGGGAATAATATACTTCTTCATTTGTTAGAACGATCGACTTAATATAGTCACTTGAAATGACAATTTTCTTTTTTCTTTTTTCTTCTTCTTTTAGATACGTACTAGTAACCTGTGATTGTTCTTTTACATCACAATTTAAAATAGCAATAATATCTTTAGATCTAATTATGACATCTCCGCCTAAGTGGATAAACAATTGTGTCACCGCCTCATTTACGTAGTGATCGTTCCTTCTGATACATGGAAAATGGCTGCTTGATTCAATGTTTGTTCATCAATCCCGCTTACATTTGTTGTCGTAACAAACGTTTGGACACGACCTTGAATCGTTTTAAGAAGATGCGACTGTCTATAATCATCTAATTCAGATAACACATCATCCAAAAGAAGAATAGGATATTCACCAATCTCTGAATAAATCAATTCGATTTCGGCTAATTTAAGGGCAAGCGCTGTTGTTCGTTGTTGACCTTGTGAACCATAAGTTTGGACATCTCGCTCATTAATAGAAAACGCAAGGTCATCACGATGAGGACCAAACAACGTAATCCCCCGTTGAATTTCCCGTTCGCGCAGCTCCTTATATGTTTGATAGTATCCTTCCTTTATTTTCGACAAATTCCTGTCTTCTGATACGTCAGCTGATGAGACATAACGAATCTCTAACTTCTCTTTTCCTCTACTTACATCATGATGGATTTGCTCGGCCCATGTTTGCAGACGCTTAATAAATCCATACCTTCTTATCGTCACTTCTGCAGCTAACACAACCATTTGATCGGTTAAGATGTCTAACATTTCTTTTGAACCTTTACCAAATTGCAAGGTTTTCAATAAATGGTTGCGCTGCTTGAGTACTTTTTGATACATCCCTAAGTGGTGTAAATAAACACGGCTAATTTGACCTAATTCCATATCAAGAAACCTTCTACGTACTTGTGGGCTCCCTTTGACTAGGTTTAAATCTTCAGGTGCAAACATGACGACATTTGCTGCACCAACATATTCACTTAATTTTTTTTGTTCAAGACCATTGATTTTTCCTTTTTTACCCTTGATAGAAAGGATTAGTTCAATATCCAATGAGCTTGATTTCTTAGCAATCTCTCCTTGAATTCTTGCAAATTCCTCGCCCCACCCGATTAGCTCTTTATCTTTAGACGTTCGATGAGATTTAGCAAGTGCTAATACAAAGATGGATTCAAGTATATTTGTTTTGCCTTGTGCATTTTCACCTAGAAAGACATTCACTTGTTTATGAAACGATAGTTCTATCTTTTTGTAATTGCGGAATTGTCTGAGAGTAAGCTGCTTTAAGTACAAAAGCGATTCCCCCTATTGAGCGACAATTTGAAATTTCGTTCCATCTTCAAGTGTGACCGTATCACCTGGTACTAGTTTCTTCCCACGGCGATTTTCTTCCTCATCGTTCACAAAGACAACATACTCAGAAAGATACCATTTAGCCATACCACCTGTATCAATGATTCCCGCTTCCTTCAGCATCTGCCCTAATGTTATGTAAGCTGTTGAAATGACGATTGAATCCATATTTATCACTCTTTCTGTAATTAAGATCGTTCTTAGCTAGTCGTGTAGCAAATTGAAGACAGCAAATCATACATGAGTTGCTGTCTTTTTCTCGTTCATTTGATTGGTCTTCTTTTATTGTACTAAACGTGCGGGATTTTTGCCAATCCCTCTTCAAGATTAATATGTGCGGACTGGTGAAAAGAGGTGTAAATAGTGGTCGTGTTCAATAGGACGAATAACAAATGGGCTCATAGCACCAGTGAATGTAATATTTACTTCTTCACTATCGATTACTTTTAGGGCATCAATAATATTTTTCCCATTAAACGAGATTCGCATTTCTTCGCCTTGCATTTGGGTTTCAATATTCTCTGTTACTTTTCCTACCTCAGGAGAAATCGATGTAATTTCAACATTCCCACCGTCTAACGTTTTTAGATTAATCACGTTATTCTTTCCTTCTCTAGAAAGTAAGAGCGCCCGTTCTAAAGTTTGCAAAAACGGTTTTGTTTTTAATTTTAGTGATGTTTTTGATTGTGTTGGAATCATGCTTTTTGTAACTGGATATTTCCCTTCAAGCAGCCTTGAGAAAAACAATAGGTTTTTTAATTTGAATAAAATTTGATTTTCTGTAACAACGACATCAATTAATTCATTTGTGTCATCAATAATTTTACTTAACTCATTTAAGCTTTTGCCAGGAATAACAACATTTGAAAATGATAATGTTTCATCATTCTTTTCAATGGTCGCTTTTCTCATTGCCAATCGGTGACTATCTGTTGCAGTACAGATCAACTCACCTTCTTCCGTCTCTAAGTTTACACCTGTCAACACCGGGCGTGTTTCCTGAGTGGACACAGCGAAAACGGTTTGTCGAATCATGTTCTTAAGCATATCTTGCGGTAGACGGAACAATAGATCTTCTTCAAGCTGCGGCAACCTCGGATATTCCTCTGGGTCAAGTCCATTTAAGTTGAATACAGATGAACCTGAACGAATCGTTGTTGCAAATTGATCTTGAACAATTAATTCTACACTTTCACCAGGTAGCTTTTTGACAATTTCAGCGAAGAAACGAGCTTGTAAGACAATGCTTCCTTTTTCTTCAATTTGGACAATTTCAGATCCTTCTTCTTCTTTAGGAATAAACACCTCTATCGAGACATCTGAATCACTACCAGTAAGGGTTAAACCTTCATGACCAGCTACAATTTTTATTCCAGTTAATATAGGGATGGTTGTTCGTGAAGAAACAGCTTTTGCTACATTTTGAACATCATGAACAAAGCGATCACGATTAATAGAAAAACGCATATCAAAACTCCTTAATTAATATATTTATGTTTTTAAAAGAATAATAATAATAGTAATAGGGCCTGTGAATTTGTGGATAACTCAAAATTGAAGTAAAATACCAGCCTGTCCACATGTTAATAACGTGTTAATAGGCTGGTTCTCTTTATTCACAGTGTTCACAGAGTCTATGATTTCTAATCCTTTTTAGTTTCTCAATAAATCCATTAACTCTTGAATTTTCTCTTGCAATTCTTGATCGCTAGCAAGCAATGTAGAAATCTTTTCGTGTGCGTGGATGACGGTTGTATGATCCCGTCCTCCGAATTCACTACCGATTTTAGGCAACGAAGCATCTGTTAATTCCCTCGATAGATACATGGCAATTTGCCGTGGGAAAGCGACAGATTTCGTTCGTTTTTTGGCTTTGAAATCTTCTAATTTCACATGGTAATGCTCCCCAACAAGCTTTTGGATATCTGTAATGGTTAATACTTTTGGTTTGGAGTTTGGAATAATATCCTTTAGTGCTTCTGCTGCTAAATCTGCATTCATATCTTGATTAATAAGTGAAGAATAAGCAACGACGCGGATTAAAGCCCCTTCAAGCTCTCTAATATTTGTATCTATTTGATTGGCGATATAAAGCATAACTTCATTAGGAATATCCAGGTTTTCAGCTTTAGCCTTTTTCCGTAAGATAGCAATTCTCGTTTCAAGATCTGGAGGTGTAATATCCGTAATCAAGCCCCATTCAAACCGCGATCGCAATCTGTCCTCTAAAGTCGGAATTTCCTTTGGGGGTCGATCGCTTGAAATGACGATTTGTTTCGATTCTTCATGCAAAGCATTAAATGTATGGAAAAATTCCTCTTGTGTTTGTTCTTTTCCAGCTAGGAATTGAATATCATCAATAAGAAGGACATCTACATTACGATATTTATTTCGGAAATTGACAGCCTTGTTATCACGAATCGAGTTAATGAATTCATTTGTGAATTTTTCAGATGACAAATAAACCACTTTTGCATTCGGGTTATGATCCATGACGTAATGCCCAATTGCATGCATTAAGTGGGTTTTTCCAAGTCCTACACCACCATAGATAAAAAGTGGATTGTATGCTTTTGCTGGAGCTTCTGCCACGGCGAGTGAAGCTGCGTGCGCAAAACGGTTTCCAGACCCAATCACGAATGTATCAAACATATATTTATCGTTTAACATCGTTTTTGATGTATTAGCATTATTGGCTTCTTGCTTAGTTTGCTTTTTTGGCATCGGTTCTGGGATAAAATCATCTTCCATTTCATGTTGAGGAATGACAAATTTAGGTTTAAGACGTGTGCCTGTTATTTGTTCAATCGTATCAGAGGTTAACTCTGCATAGTGATCTTCGAGCCAGTCACGTGCAAACTCGTTTGGCGCTGTGATGATGATCATTTCATTTTGAATGTCGTTAGCTTTCGTAGCTTTCAGCCATGTTTCAAAACTAGGTTTACTCACTTTTTTCTCAATTTCAGCAAGCGCCTGTTCCCATAGGTCATGGATGTTCTCCAAAAGTTCCCCCTCCTTCTTTTCTGAATAACGAACGAACGACCACCAACTTGTCGAACTTTTGTACAAGTTGGTGGATGCGGTCGAATAAATATACATTCACACGTAAATGTGTAAAAATTATAATATAGTAGAAAAGCGTCAAATTACTAGTTCTAAACAGTTTGTGGACAAGTGAACTAACAAGAAAGAATAAATGTCCACAATGTTACCCACAGGCTGTGGACAATAAAAAGCGTAATTTACTTGTCCACGAGTGAAAACAATTCAATCATAGCAAAAAAATACTTTAACCGCAATGGTTTGTTGTATTTATCCACATAACACAGCATCTTGTGTTTGTTTTTTATCCACAGCACAAGATATGTGTGTAACTTGTCGATAAATTCATGGAGAAGTCGAAAAATGTCAGAAGGTGTTTATCCACAGGGGTGTATGGGAGGTTATTGTACAAGTGTGATCAAGAAACTAGGGTTTATTAATAAGGTATGATGGAAAGATGGTTATTATGTGTTCTTGTTCAAATTTTTATTAATGATGAACTGTGGTGTAGGGATAAGTAGTTGAAAGAGAGCAAGATACATGGCTGAATGAGTGTGTGGCAAAAACGAGTGTGTTTTTGTCGAATAGAGAATAAAGAAGAATGATGATGGAAATTGTGAAAGAAGTTAAGACCGTCCTTTTTGTTGAGGGAGTAAACATGGATTGCGGTGGCTCCGCGCGTTGCACGCCTAAAGGAGAAGAGCACTCCTTTAGGCTAAAAACAAAGCAACGGCTCCGCACACCGCTAAGAGCAAGAACAAAAAGGGAAGACCGTCCTTTTTGTTCTTGCTCTTGACAAAGCACCTGGTCCTTCCTTATAATTTACAAGAATGTCTTTAAGATATAGTTAATCCTCAGGGAGGTGTAATAAATGGGAAAACCAACATTCCAACCGAATAACCGTAAGCGTAAAAAGGTACACGGTTTCCGTGCACGTATGAGCACAAAAAATGGCCGTAAAGTATTAGCTCGTCGTCGTCGTAAGGGAAGAAAAGTCTTATCTGCATAGGCCACTGAATGTCAGTGGTCTTTTTCTTCTGTTATAGATCCGTATTTAGTAGATAGGAATGAAAGAGTTCTTATTTGTTAAGGAGTGTATTTCTTGAGAAAAGAGCAACGGGTTAAAACGAATGAAGAATTCTCAAAAGTATTTAAAAATGGACAATCCGTTGCAAATCGGCAATTTGTTCTATATAAACTGCCTAAAGAAGGACAAAGTTCATTTAGACTTGGATTATCTGTTAGTAAGAAAGTTGGCAA
This sequence comes from Halalkalibacter okhensis, assembly GCF_000787375.1. GTDB lineage: Bacteria > Bacillota > Bacilli > Bacillales > Bacillaceae_D > Halalkalibacter > Halalkalibacter okhensis. The sequence continues at coordinate 11,752 of NZ_JRJU01000012.1, forward strand.
TGCTGTCACACGTAATCAAGTAAAGCGCTATATTCGAGAAGTGTTTCGTTTAAAAGAAGAACTGATTGAAAGTAATGCAGACTACGTTGTCATTGCTAGGAAGCCAGCTGCCTCCATGAGTTTTGCCGAAGTTGAACAAAGCCTGCTGCATGTATTAAGGAAGGCAAGAGTACTTAAGAAAGTGAAGCAAACATAGAGCAATCTTTTAAAGTGAGTTTATTCTGTTAGAGTAGGCTTTTCATATATATGTTGAAAGAGGGACAAGGAGGAGAACTCGTGCTGAAAAAATTTGGCTTGGTTGCCATGATGATTGGACTTCTTGTTTTAATGACAGGGTGTTTCAATATTGAAGAACCAATTACAAAAGATAGTACTGGTTTTTGGGATTCATATTTGGTTTATCCTTTATCATGGTTAATCATTTATTTTGCAGATATTTTTAATGGAAGTTATGGTCTTTCCATTATTGTTGTCACGATTTTGTTACGTATTTTAATTTTGCCTTTAATGATTAAACAAACAAAAAGTGCAAAAGCGATGCAAGCTATTCAACCAGAAATGCAAAAGCTTCGTGAAAAATATAGTGCAAAAGATCAAAAGACTCAACAAAAATTACAACAAGAAATGATGGCGATGTTCCAAGAACATGGTGTCAATCCATTAGCAGGTTGTTTGCCATTGTTTATCCAAATGCCGATTTTACTTGCTTTTTACCATGCGATTATGCGCACGGGTGAAATTGGGAACCAACCATTTTTATGGTTTGAGTTAGGAACACCAGATCCAATTTTTATTCTTCCAATTGTTGCAGGGATTACAACTTTCATCCAACAAAAAATGATGATGGTCCAAGATAACCCGCAAATGAGAATTCTTTTATATGTCATGCCGATTATGATTTTCGTATTTGCGATTTTCTTCCCAACAGCATTAACGCTTTATTGGGTAGTCGGAAACATCTTTATGATCGCTCAAACTTATTTTATCACTGGGCCAAACGTCGGGAAAAAAGCAGAAGACAATGCAACTGCGAAACAACCGAATAAGGCAAAAAAGGGAGGTAAAAAGAAGTGACGCATATAACCGTATTAGGGAAGACAATTGACGAGGCCATTGCTAATGCAATGAATGAGTTGCAGACAACAAGAGAGAAACTTTCATACCGCATTTTAGAGGAGCCTCAAAAAGGTTTTTTAGGTATTATAGGTTCGAAGCCTGCAAAAATTGAAGCCCATGTTCTACCTGATCCGGTTGAAGTAGCGCAAAGCTTCTTAGAGGAAACTGTTCGATTAATGGGGCAAGAAACGACCATTAATAAAACAGAGTCCAAAGACCGTATTTTGTTTGAGTTATCGAATTCTGAAGATGCAGGTCGATTAATAGGGAAACGAGGCCAGACGTTAGAAGCTCTCGAGTATTTAACGAACCTTGTTTGTAATCGACATGATCAATCATACAGACGCTTGGAACTTGATATTGGAAACTATCGTGAACGACGGAAGCAAACCCTTGAGCAACTGGCGATTCGAGTAGCAAAAAAAGCAAAAGATACGCAGAAATCATGTCCATTAGAGGCAATGAATGCCCTTGAGCGTAAAATCGTTCATGAAAGACTTAAATCCGTTTCAGGTGTTGTAACAGAATCAGAAGGAAAAGGGGCCAATCGACATATTGTCATTAAGCCTCAATAGAAAAAATCCTCTATCCTTAATGAGAAGGTACTAAAAAAGTCCTTTTAGAAGATTCGAGGAAGCAGCAATGGCTCCACACGATGCGTGCCTGCTACGAGAAACATGAGCCTCCTAAAGTCGGCTGCCGGTGCAAAGCAAGTTTGCACCTATGAAACCCACTCTTAGCAGGATTAAGTGAAATCAACGGTTCCGCTCATTGCTTAAAGGCCACTGAAAAAGGTGAAAATCGTACCTTTTTCAGTGGCCTTCCTTAATGATAGAGGATTTTTCTTTAGAGAGTATAATAGTAGAATGATCGCTTTTAATTGATTGGTTTTCTCCTTTATAATAAAATTTTTAAATTAATGAAAGAACCAGCTCATAAATGCTATATGAAATCGAATCTAAGTCGATACTAGAAACTAAGGAAAGATCGTGACAAAAGAGGTGAGAGGTAATGGAATTTGATACAATAGCGGCGATATCAACGGCTCTAGGGGAAGGGGCTATTGGAATTGTTAGATTGAGTGGTGACGATGCCATACAAATTGCTGATAAGTTGTATAGTGGGAAAGATTCGCTTGCTGCTATTCCAAGTCATACAATCGTATATGGGCATATTGTTGATTCATCATCAAACGAACGGGTAGAGGAAGCGATGGTTTCTGTAATGCGAGCACCGAGAACGTTCACTCGTGAGGATGTTGTCGAAATCAATTGCCATGGGGGGGTGCTTTCTGTTAATCGAGTTCTTCAATTGGCATTAAGGCATGGAGCAAGGCTAGCCGAACCAGGGGAATTCACGAAGCGAGCGTTTTTAAATGGGAGAATTGATTTGTCACAAGCTGAAGGGGTAATGGATTTGATTCGGGCGAAAACAGATCGTGCGATGAATGTTGCCCTAAAACAGGTAGACGGACGGTTATCGAAAAAAATTGGCACCTTGCGCCAAGCTTTGTTAGAGACGGTGGCTCATGTTGAAGTCAATATTGATTATCCTGAATATGATGCTGAGACGATGACGCATGAGATGCTTCAAGAAAAAGCTACATTTGTTATAAATGAAATTGATAAGCTACTTACAACAGCTAAACAAGGAAAAATTTTACGTGAGGGTTTATCAACCGTCATTATTGGTCGTCCCAATGTAGGGAAATCCTCCTTGTTAAATAGCCTTGTTCATGAAAATAAAGCGATTGTAACAGATGTGGCAGGAACAACGAGGGACATTATTGAAGAGTATGTTAATGTAAAAGGGGTTCCACTAAGGCTTGTGGATACAGCGGGAATTCGCGAAACAGAAGATATTGTTGAACGAATCGGTGTCGAACGTTCAAGAGAAGTGTTGAAGAAGGCAGATCTTATCCTTTTAGTGTTAAACTATGGAGAGGAATTGTCTCAAGAAGATGAAGCACTGTTTGAAGCTGTAGAAAAAATGAACGTTATTGTCATTGTAAATAAAACAGATGTCGAGCAAAAGATCGATCTAAACAAGGTCAAGAAGCTAGCGGCAGATCGTCCGTTAGTTACGACGTCCCTTCTTCGTGATGAAGGGGTCGATCAGCTCGAACAAGCTATTGCTGATTTATTTTTTGAAGGTGAAATTGAAGGCGATGACGTTACGTATGTATCTAATACAAGGCATATAACGTTACTCGAACAGGCTAAATCAACAATTGAAGATGCAGTCGGTGCAATTGAAATGGGTGTTCCGATTGATCTTGTTCAAATAGATGTTACAAGAACATGGGAGTTGCTTGGTGAAATCATTGGAGACAGTGTCCAAGAAAGTTTGATTGATCAGCTTTTCGCTCAGTTCTGTTTAGGGAAATAAAACACAGGATTAGGGTGAATTCATCCTAATCATGGACAAATTACATTAAAGGCTAGATGCTCATATAAAAAAGCATCTTCTGTAAGGAGGTTAGTTTTCATGAATTATCAAGGTGGACAATTTGACGTCATTGTTGTTGGTGCAGGGCATGCAGGGGTTGAAGCTGGTCTTGCAGCAGCGAGAATGGGAGCAAAAACGCTGATGTTAACGCTGAACCTAGATGCAGTTGCGTACATGCCGTGTAACCCGTCTGTTGGCGGTCCGGCTAAGGGGATTGTTGTACGAGAGATTGATGCACTAGGTGGTGAGATGGGTCGAAACATTGATAAGACTCATATTCAAATGCGTATGCTTAACACAGGAAAAGGGCCTGCGGTACGAGCTTTACGAGCGCAAGCAGATAAATATCTGTATCAGCATGAAATGAAGAAGACCATTGAGGAAAACGAAAATTTATTATTGCGTCAAGGGATGGTAGAGCGACTTATTATAGAAGATGGTGTCTGCAAAGGGGTTATTACGAATACAGGTGCAGAGTACGGGGCAAAGGCCGTTGTTATTACGACAGGGACCTACTTAAGAGGGAAAATCATCATTGGTGATTTAAGCTATGACAGTGGTCCTAATAACATGCAGCCATCCGTGCAGCTATCTTATCATTTGAAAGAACTTGGATTTGATATGGTTCGCTTTAAAACAGGGACCCCTCCTCGTGTTAATGGAAGTACAATTGATTATGACCAGACGGAGATTCAACCAGGTGATGATAAACCGCGTGCCTTCTCATATGAAACGACAAAATACATTACGGATCAGCTGCCTTGCTGGTTAACCTATACGAGTGAAGATACACACCAAATCATTAACAATAATTTAAGTAGATCGCCTATGTATTCAGGGATGATTGAAGGGACAGGACCTCGTTATTGTCCGTCGATTGAGGATAAAATTGTCCGTTTTAATGATAAGCCGCGTCACCAAATCTTTCTAGAACCAGAAGGAAGAAATACATCAGAAGTGTATGTCCAAGGGTTATCAACAAGCTTACCTGAGGATGTGCAGTTAGAAATCTTAAAAACAGTACCTGGTCTTCAAAACGTCAGAATGATGCGCCCGGGTTATGCCATCGAGTATGATGCGATGGTGCCAACGCAACTGTGGCCAACTCTTGAAACGAAGAAAGTCCCTGGGCTATTTACAGCTGGACAAATTAATGGAACATCTGGTTATGAAGAAGCAGCTGGTCAAGGGATTATGGCTGGAATCAATGCGGCAAGAAAAGCACAAGGAAAAGAAGGGATCATTTTAGACCGTTCTGAAGCCTACATTGGTGTACTTATTGATGACCTTGTAACAAAAGGCACAAATGAGCCGTACCGCTTGCTTACTTCACGTGCAGAGTACCGCTTGCTGCTTCGTCATGATAACGCGGACTTACGTCTGACGGAAAAAGGTCATGAAATTGGTTTGATTTCTAAAGAGCGTTATGACCGTTTCTTAAAGAAAAAAGAACAAATTGCCGAAGAAAAGAAACGGTTAGATGGAATTATCGTCAAGCCTTCCGAGAAAGTGAAAGAAATTCTTGAGCAAGTCGGTTCTGCTCCGATGAAAGAAGCAACAAGTGCCACAATGTTGTTAAAGAGACCGGAAGTAACCTATCCTGATGTTGCGAAAGTGATTGATGCTCCTCTAGAGCCGTTATCTGAGGATGTAACAGAGCAGGTAGAAATTCAAGTGAAATATGAAGGGTACATTGGCAAACAACTTCAACAAGTAGAGCGCTCTAAGAAAATGGAAAACAAAAAAATCCCTGAGGATCTTGATTACTCTGCTATTAATGGCTTAGCTACGGAAGCTAGACAGAAATTAGCGGAAGTTCGTCCACTTTCAGTAGGGCAGGCTTCAAGGGTATCAGGTGTTAACCCTGCTGATATTTCTATTCTTCTTGTGTATCTTGAGCAAGGAAGATTAGCGAAAACCCAATAAGTAAATATGGAGAGTCGTCATGAGTAAAAAACAATTCATTACGTTACTGCGAGAAAAAGGAATAGAGCTTTCAACCAAACAACAACAACAGTTTGAGCGATACTATCAACTATTAGTTGAATGGAACGAAAAGATGAATTTAACCGCCATTACTGAGGAAGACGATGTGTATTTAAAGCATTTCTACGATTCCATTGCAGCAAGCTTTTATTATTCTTTCGAAGATGGAAAAAAAGTAATTGATGTAGGTGCAGGTGCTGGTTTTCCGAGTATTCCCCTGAAAATAATCTATCCAGGAATTCATGTTAGCATTGTTGATTCTCTTAAAAAACGGATTGGTTTTTTAGAGCATTTAGCAAGTGAACTCGGGTTAGAAAAGGTTTCATTTTACCATGATCGAGCAGAAACATTTGGTCAAAATCCGCAACACCGTGAGCAATATGACATAGCAACTGCACGTGCAGTTGCTAGACTTTCTGTACTTTCCGAGCTGTGTTTGCCTTTAGTGAAAGAAAATGGCGACTTTATTGCATTAAAGGGCGCTGGAGCATCTGAAGAATTAAAAGATGCCCAAAAGGCAATCAACGTATTAGGAGGCAAAGTAAAAGCAGACCACTCATTCTTATTACCGATTGAAGAGAGTGAGCGCCATATCATCCAAATGGCAAAAGTGAAATCCACTCCTAAAAAGTACCCAAGGAAACCAGGCACACCAAATAAATTGCCTTTATAAGCTATGTTTCACGTGGAACATAGCCCTAAGGCTTTGTTTGGGCATGAACAGGTAGCTGATATGAAAGACTAGTAAAATAGTAGAATGTCCTCCGTTTAATAGGTTTACCATTTATTGAACGGAAAATTCACTTGACGCTGTATGGCGTGCAGGATATAAATGAAATAGAGATAAAAGAAGGACTAAAGCACGTGAATGTCGAATTAAATTTTAGACGGTTACTATCAGAAGGTGGTGTCAGGCGATGAGGCAACCGTTTTCACGCCTTTTTGGCTTTAGTGACAAGCAGGCAGAGGTTGAAGTTAGTGAAAACGAAGAAGCAAGTGAAGGAAGCAGCAATGAAGAGGTTAGGGAAATACCTGTTTCAGATATAGTACCAAATCGTTTTCAGCCGCGAACAGTATTTGATGAAGAACGAATTGCTGAATTGGCTCAAACGATCCGAACACATGGAGTTATTCAACCAATTGTGGTACGGGAGAGGGAAGGTAAGTTTGAAATCATTGCAGGCGAACGTAGATGGCGAGCGGTTACGAAGCTAGGTTGGGAGAAGATCCCTGCTCTAATTAAGGAATTCAATGATTCTCAGACTGCATCTGTTGCATTAATTGAGAACCTTCAAAGAGAAGGGTTAACAGCAATTGAAGAGGCTGTAGCTTATGCGAAATTGATAGATTTGCATGGCTTAACACAAGAGAGCTTAGCTCAACGCCTCGGAAAAGGTCAGTCAACGGTTGCTAATAAATTGCGCTTGTTGAATTTACCAGAAGCTGTTCAAAATGCAATACTGGAACGTCATATTTCTGAACGGCATGCACGTGCATTGCTATCATTAAAGATCGAGGAACTGCAAGTGAAATTGCTAGAAGAAATTCTGGAAAAGCAGTTGAACGTAAAGCAGACGGAAGAACGAGTCAAGGCTCTTTTAGAAGGACAGCCAAATCAGAAAAAGAAACCTACACGCAAGTCATATTCAAAAGATATGCGTATTGCGATGAATACGATCCGTCAGTCTGTTGATATGGTCGTTAAGAGTGGGTTGCATGTAGATACAGATGAAGAAGAGCATGATGAATTTTATCAATTTACGATCCGAATTCCTAAAAAATAAATGAGATGAGAGTCTATTAATGAGTCTCTCAAAAGGGTAAAAGAATAACCTTTTGCTTAAGAGTTCAGTTTTCGGAAAGAAACTTGCAAATATAATAGAAATAGCGTACTAAATTGTATGATTTGGTACGCTTATTTTGTCGTTAGATCAGCGAATCGGATAGCAATGGCTCCACACGTTGCGCGCCTGCTACGAGAAACATGAGCCTCCTAAAGTCGGCTGCCGGTGCAAAGCAAGTTCGCACCTATGAAACCCACTCATAGCAGGCTTAAGACAAAGCAATGGTTCCGCTCATTGCTTAATGATCACTGAAAAAGGTAAAATCGTACCTTTTTCAGTAGTCTCTTTGATAGATCCTCTTTTTTTCGTTATTTTTATAAAAACGTTTGCGACAAATTGTGTTAAAATAAAAGAGTTCTAGTTATGGATGGAAAGTAGGTGACAGCGTGGCCAAAATCATTGCTGTAGCAAATCAAAAAGGTGGCGTCGGCAAAACGACGACGGCTGTCAATTTAAGTGCTTGTTTAGCGCATATTGGTAAAAGAGTTTTGCTTGTTGACATTGATCCACAAGGGAATGCAACAAGTGGAGTAGGTGTTGAAAAAGGTGATGTCGATGAGTGTGTCTATGATATTCTTGTCGAAGATGTTGAGGCGGTCGATGTGATCAAAACAACATCTGTGGAACGCTTAGATGTTTTACCTTCTACCATTCAACTATCAGGTGCAGAGATTGAACTCGTTCCAACGATTTCAAGAGAAGTCCGTTTAAAACGAGCTCTATCAACAGTAGCAGATAACTATGATTTTATTTTTATTGATTGTCCCCCTTCTTTAGGGTTGCTGACAATTAATGCCTTAACAGCATCAGATTCGGTTTTAATCCCTGTTCAGTGTGAATACTATGCACTAGAAGGGTTGAGTCAGTTACTAAATACAGTTCGTCTTGTACAAAAACATCTAAACACAGACCTTGAAATTGAAGGGGTCTTATTAACGATGTTAGATGCACGAACAAACCTTGGAATACAAGTTATTGAAGAAGTGAAAAAGTATTTTCGTGAAAAGGTGTTCGATACGATTATCCCTAGAAATGTTCGTCTAGGTGAAGCACCAAGTCATGGTCAACCAATTATTACGTATGATGCTAAATCACGAGGTGCTGAAGTATATCTAGATCTTGCAAAGGAAGTGGTAGCGAGTGGCGAAAGGGTTAGGTAAAGGGTTACAAGCGTTTTTTCCTGAACCGAATGAGGAGATTGTAGATCAAGTTGAACAAATTGCGGTGTCGCAGTTGCGTCCCAATCCTTATCAACCTCGAAAAACTTTCACAGAGCAAGCAATAGCAGAACTTGCTGATTCAATTGCTGAGCACGGTATTTTACAGCCAATCATTGCAAGAAAAAGCATCAAAGGCTATGAAATTGTTGTTGGTGAAAGGCGCTTTCGTGCAGCACAGAAAGCTGGACTAACGGAAGTTCCTGTTGTCATAAGGGAATTAGACGAGCAGAAGATGATGGAGCTTGCTCTAATTGAAAATCTTCAACGTGAAGATTTAAATCCAATTGAAGAAGCAGTTGCTTATGAAAAGCTAATGGAGCATTTGTCAATGACTCAAGAACAGCTTGCTGCTCGTTTAGGGAAGAGTCGACCTCACATTGCCAACCACTTACGCTTGTTGAATCTTCCGAAAGTCGTTCAGGAATTTCTTTCAGATGGAAAACTATCAATGGGACATGGACGAGCTTTATTAGGATTGAAAGATAAGCAGAAATTATCAGCTCTTCTTGAGAAAATATTAAAAGAGAAATTAAGTGTCCGTGAAGTGGAAGAGTTAGTTAATCAAATTAATGAGAAAGTTCCACGTGAAACAAGTCGAAAAAAAGTGTCGCTTACTCCTTTTTTAAAAAGTAGGCAAGATGTGCTTAGAACTCGTTTAGGAACATCCGTATCGATTAAACCAGGTAAGAAAAAAGGCAAAATAGAAATTGATTATTTTTCAGAGGAAGATTTGGAGCGAATTGTTCAATTATTGAATGCTGAGGACTCCTTATAATATAAATAAGAAGGTTTAATATTCTACATGAAATACAAGAAAGTGGAAACTTGTTGCTTCTTGTATTATCGTAGGAGAAGGTGACTTACCTAAAGTCACCTTCTTTTTCTATGATTGACTATTAAGTTGAATTGATTTACGGTTACTTGATTAACAAAGGAAAGGAATAGAGGAAATGATATATTTTGATCATGCTGCATCATCATATCCAAAGCCAGAACAAGTGGCATTCGCTATGCATGAGGCTGTGACTAGCTATAGTGCAAATCCTGGTCGTGGTGGCCATAAGCTGGCTGAACAAGCGGGAAATGTGATCGAACAGGCGAGAAAAAAAATAGCAACATTGTTTCATGCGCCAAGTAAAAAACATGTTTGGTTTTATCAAAATGCAACCATGGCACTTAATCAAGCGATCCTTGGTTTTCCTTTTCAAGAAGGAGATCATGTTGTAGCAACGATGTTTGAACATAATTCCATCATTAGGCCACTTGAAAAACTTGTTTTAGAAAAAGGCATTTCAATTACATATGTTGAGCCTAATGAAGAAGGGATTATTGATGTTAGGCAGTTTGAGGATGCGCATACTGAAAAGACACGTATGGTTGCTATTTCTCATGCGTCCAATGTAACAGGGGCGGTCGTCTCCATTAAAGATGTTGGAAAGTTTGCTAAAAAAGAAGAGATTGTCGTATTGCTCGATGCTTCTCAAACAGCTGGAACGATCCCGATCGATATGGAGAGTGATGGGATAGACTTATTAGCTTTTGCCGGACATAAATCTTTATTAGGACCACAAGGAACTGGGGTTTTACTATCAAAAGGTGATTATAATCTATCTCCACTAGTTGTAGGAGGGACAGGCAGTCAATCTGAGCTTCTTCATCAACCACAAAGTTGGCCTAATCGGTACGAGGCTGGTACGTTGAATACACCGGGAATTGCTGGTCTAGCAGCTGGAATCGATGCAGTAATTGAAATGGGGATAGAGGCTATATGGGAACATGAAAAAGAACTTATGGATCACTTCATAAAAGGACTTGCTGGTATTTCAGGTGTGACTAGCTATGGACCATCTGATTTATCTAAGAGAGTTGCGGTCATTCCTTTTGAAATAGAAGGGATTGCTAGTCATGAAGCTGCGATGATCTTAGATGAACATTACCAGATCGCTGTCCGAGCTGGAATGCACTGTGCTCCTAAAACTCACGAAACATTACAGACAAGTGAGAATGGGCTGGTTCGCGTGAGTTTCGGCCCCTATAACACGATCAAAGAAGTAGATACACTTTTGGAAGCTATAGAAGAGATTAGACAAGCATTTTTGTAGAGGAGAAGAGAGAATGGTTTTAACGGGGACACTTGTAAACGGCCTTGCTATCGTAGTAGCTGCAGTTGTAGGCTTATTAGTTCGTAACATACCAGAAAAAATGAAAACAACGACAATGCAGGGGATTGCACTTGCTGTGGTCGTTTTGGGAATTGGAATGACGCAAAAAAGCGAGCAATTTCTTATTGTTATTGGTAGTCTTGTTATTGGTGGAATCATAGGAGAGCAAATTGATATAGAAGAACGCCTAAATCGCGTAGGTGCCTGGATTGAGACGAAAGTAGGGGCAAAGGAAGACGGGGCGGTAGCAAAAGCTTTTGTTACAGCAACTTTGATTTATGTTGTTGGTGCGATGGCTATTCTTGGTGCATTAGACAGTGGGTTACGCGGTGATCATTCAGTTCTTTACACTAAATCATTGCTTGATGGCTTCTCAGCACTTATTTTCACTTCAACGTTAGGGATTGGCGTTATCTTTTCAGCAATCCCAGTTGTACTGTATCAAGGGGGAATTGCTCTTCTTGCAACACAAATTAACCAATATGTACCGACAGTGTTAATGGACTCTTTTATTGTCGAGATGACAGCGACTGGTGGGGTCATGATTATTGCCATTGGTTTAAATATATTAGGGATTTTGAAAATACGAGTAGCGAACTTATTACCTAGTATTCTAGTTGTAGCAGTGTTAGTTACAGCTATGTATTATTTTGCTTAAATCTATGAAACTCCACTGTAGACTAAACAAGGCCACTGAAAAAGGTACGATTTTTACCTTTTTCAGTGGCCTTTAAGTCATGCAAAGGTGTGAAGCCATTGCTGTTTCCTCGCCTTTCTACAGAGGGGTTTCATTTTTGGATCGTAATAATATTTGTGGCTTTAAACGTAACGATTGTAAAAGAGATGGAGTGGCAACTTGTTCAGGAAGACGTTGATCCGCTGCAATAATCGTCTTTGCCATCGTTTCGGCCATTTGCATCACCGTATGCAACCGAGTATTTTGCAAAACAAAGTATTCCATCATCCCGCCGATGTTCACAATACCTGTCATATGAATGTCACCAATAGAAGGAAGTTTCTTTTGAACAGCCGCACCTGGTTGGACAGGGCCATCAGCAAGGGCAATTTTGCCAACGCTGTTCATTCTGCCAAGGCACGCATCAATGGCTAAAATAAACGGGCGTGAATGGTTATCTTTAATTTCTGCTAACCGATCCTCTAGATTGACCGCGTGAACAGGATTTTTTAATGTTCCATAAACATGAAAGCGTTTCAAATGAGCATCTTCTAATTTTGTTCCAATCAATGGGCCTAATGAGTCCCCAGTAGATCGATCGGTACCAATACACACAATGACGAGGTCACGCTTACTATGAATTTCTGTCATGTTAACTAGTTGATCAGATAATTGCCTAACCGCTGTTTCTTCTTCCATATGCACACGCATGGATGAACTTTTTTTTCCAAACAGACGATGGTTTGTACTCATAACCTCGCCTCCTTTGCCATAGTAGTAACAGTATACGGAACTTTTTTCCTTTCTATACATAAAGAGTTCACATAATCTAAACAGATGTGTTGATTAAAACAGTTGAGTTTCACTTAGTAGAGGGCGAGGAGAGGATTTTATATGTGGGGAAATGGCTTAAAGTGGATGTTTCTTATAATAGGTACAATGATAGGGGCTGGCTATGCTTCTGGTAGGGAGCTTTGGGAATTTTTTGGTGCTGAAAGTGGACTAGCAATTATCTTATTTGCCATTCTATTTATCATTTCAGTAAAAGTCATTTTAAATATTAGTTATATGAATCAATCAAAACACTATTTGCCAGTTCTGCAAGTGTTAATGGGAAAACGCTTGTCCCAAATGTATGACATTATGATTATCATTTATTTATTTTCGACAACGGTCATCATGCTCGCTGGAGGTGGAGCAACGCTAGAAGTCATTCATATTCCTTATTGGCTAGGCACTCTAATCATTGGTGGATTGGTGGTCGTTCTCTTTTTGTGGGATACGAAGGGAATGACATCAATGAATGCATTTATTATTCCCATACTCATCGTGTTTTTAATTGCGATATTAGTAGCATTTCAGTATCTTAAAGGATTTCCGATTGAGTTTAAGATTGATGCGCAGCATAATTGGCCATCTGCCTTAACGTTTACAGCGTTAAATATCTTGCCACTCATTGCTGTTCTTGGTGCAATCGGTCATGAAATTAAACATAAGGGCGAAATGTGGATTGCTTCATTAGGTAGTGGGATTATATTAGGCTCGATTTCCTTTTTATATAACGAATCATTGCTGCAAGTAGCTAGTGATATTATGTTATATGAAATCCCGCTTTTTGCCATTTTAAAACACTACCCTTATTTTATGATGTTAATCATGTCAGCACTATTATGGCTTGCCATTTATACGACGGCAGCAGCTGGAGTATTTGGGTTGTTATCTAGGATGAGGGCATGGGTAAAGGGACCAGCCTGGTTAATCGCCTTGTTTCTCATTGCAATTATGGCACCGTTAACGACATTCGGATTTTCTACCCTTATTTCAATCCTTTACCCGCTATATGGTGTGTTAAATCTGTTCGTTCTAGCTTCGATCTTACTCTATCCAATTATGAATCATAAAGCACTGTAATTAAATTGTTTGTCAGAAAGAATTGAATAGATAAGTTTTGTTAAAGAACCTGTTATGAGAACTTATTCGTAGCAGGTTTTTTATTTATACTATCTCGCAAAAAAATTTTATTGTGAGATTTTATTAGGAAGATAGTACCGGCATGAAAATGATTCTGTTATACTAGTTTGTTATAAATACTAGATTAACAGAAAGGAAAATGAGCAGATGTTTAAAAAAATCCAATCAAAAGTAATGGCATTAATCACCATTATATTAATGGTGGCAATTGTAACAGTTTCCTTCATTACCTATTCACAAACGAAGAATATCATTGTAAGTAGTACAGAACATGAGGCAAGCAATGTTGTTCATGAGATTTCTAGGTTTACAAGTCAATATCTTCAACAATTCTCTAATCAATTACTGTTATTTAGTGAAGATAATAGAGTAATCGAGTACATAATGGAGTTAAAAGAAGAAACAACAGCGTTAAATGGACGTGCTGTTACGGATGGATTTTTAAGCTATACAGAGTTAAATGAAAGCATCGAATTAGTCTATATCGGTACGGAAAATAAAGTAATGGACGTAACGCCAAATGTAACCTTGCCTGATGACTTCGATCCAACAAGTCGTCCGTGGTATATTGCTGCAAAAGAGAGTCCAAATGAAGTCATTTGGACTGAACCCTATGTCACTCAAGATGAAAGTGGAGAAATTGTCGTAACGGCAGCAAAAGCTGTGTTGGACCCAGCGACTAACCATGTGTTAGGTGTCATTGGCTTTGATATTACATTAAACGCATTAACGGCGATTATTAATCAAGTTGAAATAAATCATCAGGGATTTGCAGGTCTTTTTGACCCAGCAGGTACGGCGCTTGTTCATCCTACACATACAGGGGAAGACCTTTCAGAAAACGAAACAATACAACAAATGATCCAGGGCGGCGAACATGGGTATATTTCCTCCCATTTTGATGGGGTGGACCGTTTTATGTATTATAGTACGATTCCAGAAACCGGTTGGCTTATAAATGCTGTTTATGATCATGATAGTATGTTTGCTCATTTGTATGATTTACGCAATAAAATTGCTCTCATTTCTCTTGTTTTACTCGCTCTTTCCTTAGCTATAGCCTATATGGTTTCTAGCAATATTACGAAGCCTATCAAGCAATTAAAAACGCATGTGAGCAAAGTAGCATCAGGAGACCTTACTGTTAAGGCTTCGCTAAAAGCAAAGGATGAAGTTGGTCAATTAACGAGTGATTTTAATGAAATGGTTAGTCAAATGAAGAGTTTGATTGAATCAGTCCAACAATCAGCCAACGAAGTAAATGATTCAGCAGGAAGTCTAAGTGCTCTTTCAGAAGAGACGATTGCATCAAGTGAAGAAGTTTCTTCAGCCGTTGCCGAGATAGCAAGTGGCTCTAGTAAACAAGTTGATGATGTGGATGATACAAAAAATCGAACATTAGCCTTATCAAATCAAATTGAAAAAGTGACACGCGAAACATTTGAAATGGAGCAAATTTCAAAATCGACAAAAAAAGTTAGTGTAAGGGGAACGGAAAAAGTAGCAACATTGCAAGAAAAAACAATAGAAGCAAACCGAGTTCTACAAAATGTGGAAGAAGTGGTTTCGGGTTTATATAGTAAGGTTGCCGAAATTGAACAGGTTATGGGAACGATTAATGGCATTTCAGAGCAAACGAATTTACTCGCATTAAACGCAAGTATTGAAGCAGCAAGAGCAGGTGAACATGGAAAAGGGTTTGCTGTTGTCGCATCAGAAGTTCGAAAGCTAGCAGAGCAATCGTCCAATGCGACAGTTGGAGTGAGCGAAACCATTAGCGGCATTATTACGCAATCTGAAAAAGTAAGAGCAGAACTTAGCAAAACAAATGAAATATTCCAGCTGCAAACCGAGGCTGTCCATGATACTCAGTCATCCTTTGCCCAAGTAGTCTCGTCTATAGAAGAGATTGTTTCATCTCTTTCATTGATTCGAACTGAAGTAGAAACAATGACTACGCATAAAGATATGGTCGTCGATAGTATGCAAAATATCGCAGCCGTTGCTCAAGAGGCATCAGCATCAGTAGAAGAGGTAAATGCAGCAAGTGACCAACAAGTAGATGCGTTAACTCAAGTGGCAAGTTCGGCTGAGCAGTTAAACCAATCAAGTTCTAAGTTAATGGAATTAATTAAGCAATTTAAAGTGAAGTCATAATTAGTAGACGTTTCTCGACTCAGGTGGATGTTTTCGTGTATAATAACAACCATTAAAAGGCTGGTTAAAAAGGGAGGCATCCTGCATGATGAATAAAGAGTTTGCTCTCCATGATGTTGTAGAGATGAAAAAGCAGCATCCTTGTGGGGAAAATCGTTGGAAGATCATTCGGATGGGGATGGATGTCCGTATTAAGTGCCTCGGTTGTGAGCATAGTGTCATGCTTCCTCGAAAGGATTTTGCAAAGAAACTTAAAAGAGTAATAGAGCAAGGGTCGTAATAAAACAAGGCGATTAATAGGTATGCGTGCCTAGATTGCCTTGTCTTTTTATTGTGTAATCACTATAATTGGTATGGTTGAAAAGGTTTTATCATAAGAAATGTGCACTTATACTGTGGTATGTTCATAAATAGAAGAAGGAAGTGAGTATTTTGGCTTTAACAACTGGAATCGTCGGTTTGCCAAATGTGGGAAAGTCGACGTTATTTAATGCAATTACACAAGCTGGTGCTGAATCAGCAAATTACCCTTTCTGTACGATTGATCCAAATGTAGGAATCGTTGAGGTACCTGATGTCCGCTTGCAAAAGTTAACGGAATTAGTTGAACCGAAAAAAACCATTCCAACGGCATTTGAATTCACTGATATCGCAGGAATCGTAGAAGGAGCAAGCAAAGGAGAGGGCCTTGGAAATAAGTTTCTTTCACACATTCGTCAAGTAGATGCGATCTCTCATGTTGTTCGTTGCTTTGCTGATGATAACATCACTCACGTTTCTGGAGGCGTAAATCCGATTCGTGACATCGAAGTCATCAACCTTGAGCTAATCTTGGCTGACCTTGAATCAATTGAAAAGCGTATCACACGTGTTGCTAAATTAGCTAAGACAAGAGATAAAGAGGCCGTCGCTGAGCTTGAGGTACTTGAGCTTCTACGTGATGCGTTTGAAAATGAAAAACCAGCACGCAGCGTTGATTTTACAGATGAACAGCAAAAGATTGTTAAAAACCTTCATCTGCTTACGAGTAAACCTGTCTTATATGTAGCAAATGTTAGTGAAGAAGATTTACTTTCACCTGATGATAATGAGTATGTGAAGCTAGTAAAAGAGTTTGCGGCAGCAGAAGGCAGTCAAGTTATTTTGGTTTGTGCCAAAATTGAATCAGAAATTGCTGAACTAGAAGGCGAAGAAAAGCAAATGTTTCTTGAAGAGTTAGGGATCAAAGAATCAGGACTTGATCAATTGATTCGTGCAGCATATGACTTACTTGGACTACAAACGTACTTCACAGCAGGTGTCCAAGAAGTACGAGCATGGACATTCCGTAAAGGAACAAAAGCTCCACAAGCAGCAGGAATTATCCATACAGACTTCGAACGCGGGTTTATTCGTGCAGAGGTCGTATCATACGATGATTTAGTCGACGCAGGAACCATGGCCGTCGCCAAAGAAAGAGGAAAAGTACGCCTAGAAGGAAAAGAATACATCGTCCAAGACGGAGATGTCGTCCACTTTAGATTTAATGTATAAGAGCAACAAGAAAAAGGCCGGTCTTTGGCCTTTTTCTTGTTGCTCAAAGCAATGAGCGGAGCCGCCGTAAAGGTCTTAAGCGTTTTGAGTGCTCTTCTCACAACGCGCACGGCGAGCGGAGCCATTGCCATCACCCGAGTGGGCTAGGGAGGGGTTTGATAAAAAAGGCCGGTCTTTGGCCTTTTTCTTGTTGCTCAAAGCAATGAGCGGAGCCGCCGTAAAGGTCTTAAGTATTTTGAGTGCTCTTCACAGGAACGCGCACGGCGAGAGAAGCCATTGCCATCACCCGAGTGAGCCAGGGAGGGTTTTGAGATCGTTGAAGAACCCTATTTTCAAGGATACATGGATCCTCATTCCGCTATTTTTCACAAAACCTAGGTTTGAACCATGCTTTCGGATCCTGGTTCCGTTAATGGGGCATTTCCGCCTTTACATTGATAGTTTTTGGCCAGTTAACGGAATCAGGATCCCTTTTAGACCTCTTGGAGCAGCAATTCAGCATTTTAGCGGAACCAGGATCCGATTCGCTTATCTAATATCGGGTCTTACCTTGTTACCCAAATGCGATGTTAGCTGAATACCAAAAATATGCGAATCAAACTCCTGTTTGCACTCTATACCGGGCTCCTTATACAAACTTCCTTAACTCATTGTTCTCGCTTCCAAAATGCTTTGTATAAAATATAACAAGCAACTTGAGGGCTTTGAGCCACAGATAGTATAATGACTAAGAAGTTTCGAGTCGATTCTACATTTTAATTGACAAAATACAACATCCATTCAAAAACAGCTTGCAGAGGGAAATTCAGTCTGTTATAATCGATAAATGCGAGTGCAATGACTCATACTTTGAGTTAATGCTCCTTGCTCCAATTATGGAGCCGCTAGACCAAAAGGAGGTGGACCGGAATGCGTAAGTACGAAATTATGTACATCATCGCTCCAAACCTAGAAGAAGCAGCGACTAAGGAAGTTATCGAGCGTTTTAATAGCGTTTTAACTACAAATGGTGCTGAAATTGAAAAGGTTAACGAGATGGGTAAGCGTCGTTTAGCATATGAAATCAACGATTTTCGTGAAGGTTTCTACGTATTGTTAAATGTACAAGCTAACTCAGAAGCGATTGCAGAATTCAACCGTCTTATTAAGATCAACGATAACGTTATTCGTGTTCTTATTACAAAAGACGAAGAATAATTTATTTATGAAGTGGGAGGGGTTCGGATGCTGAACCGAGTCGTGCTAGTTGGGCGTTTAACACGCGATCCAGAACTACGTTACACACCAAATGGAGTAGCAGTTGCTAACTTTACATTGGCAGTAAATCGTCCATTTTCTAATCAACAAGGTGAGCGCGAAGCAGATTTTATTAACTGTGTTATTTGGCGCAAACAAGCAGAAAATGTTGCTAACTATTTAAAAAAAGGTAGCTTAGCAGGTGTAGACGGCCGAATCCAAACACGTAGCTATGACAACAATGAAGGAAAACGTGTCTTCATCACAGAAGTTATGGCGGAAAGTGTTCAATTCCTTGAGCCACGTGGAGCTAATTCTAACTCCAATCAAGGACAAGGAAATGATTACTTTGGTGGTGGATCTGCTCCTAGTGGGAATGACTTTGGAGGTAGGCAGCAGAACAATAATCAAAACCGTTCATCTGGTGGATTTAATGAGGATCCATTTGCAAATGACGGGAAGCCGATTGATATCTCGGATGATGATTTGCCATTCTAACGACCTCTCTTACTGTTCGTAGGAAAATAATGTGTTTGATAAATAATAATCTGAAAGGAGTGCTGTCTCATGGCTCGTCGTGGTCGTCCAAAGCGTCGTAAAGTTTGTTTCTTCACTGTAAACAAAATTACGAAAATCGATTACAAAGATACGGATCTTCTAAAACGTTTCATTTCTGAGCGTGGTAAAATCTTACCTCGTCGTGTAACTGGAACTTCAGCGAAGTACCAACGTCAATTAACAATTGCTATTAAGCGTGCTCGTCAAATCGCTTTATTGCCTTACGTTAATGATGTAAACTAATTATATATATAGAAAGCATGACAGAGACTTCTCTGTCATGCTTTTTTTGGTATATGGGTAGATACGTTCTTTAAAATCGTTTTACTGTAATGGCCTCACGCATTTTTTTAAGGGCCTTCTGTCCCTCACTTCCTCTCTTTAACAATATATTGACATATAGGGCGTCAATAACCGAAAGTTGTGCAATGCGTGATGAAAGGGCCTCAGAACGATAATCTGTTTCTTCAGAAACGGTAAAAAGCGAGATATCCACACCGGTACTAAGTGGTGATTTTGCATAATTGGTAATAGCAATCATCGTAGCACCGATAGATTTGACGACATTCAATGCTTGTAGCACTTCTTTGGTTGCTCCTGAATGTGAGATGAAAACAGCACAGTCGTTTTTTGTCATTTGTGACGCTAACATTTGTTGAAAATGACTGTCACTAACGGTTTGCACTTTGATTCCGGTGCGAATCAATTTATGGAACGCATCAAGAGCAATCAGGCTTGATCCACCACTTCCAAAAAAATAAGTTGTTTCCGCTGATACAATCGCGTCAACGGCTTGCTCAAGTTGTTCCTCATCTAAAACAACTAACGTGTCTTCAATGGTTTTCATATTTGATTTAAATACTTTAGAAGCAATTGCTTTCGCGCTATCTCCTTCATCAACACTTTCATGGATATCCTGTAATGGAGTTACAACTTCAGAGGCTAAGGCAATTTTCATGGCTTGATAGCCTTTAAAGCCAATTCGTTTGCAAAAACGAAAAACGGTTGAATCTGCGACATTTAAATCTTCAGCTAGTTGGTTAATCGATGAGTGAATAATTTTTGTAGGATTTATAAGAATATAATCAGCAATTTTCCTTTCGGTGACACTGAACCTAGGATATTGTGTACGAATGCTGACTAAGCAAGGCTGCTGTGGCTTGTCCATCTAAAACCTCCTTTGAAAGTGTTTTCGTTTATTATACTAAAATTTCCGTATAGAAAAAATATTTTTTTGTTATCGTTTACAAAAAGAAATTTTTTTCTTATAATGAACTTTATTAAGAAATAAATTTCTTTAAACGTCAGGATGATGATATGCAAGGAACGATAGAACAATAGGAAGTGGAAAGCTGATCCCTATTAAATTTAATACATAAGGAAATGAGTATGGAATGATGCAAGCGATTGCAAAGTTTTACATAAGAGGCTGATATTAAAGGAAGCTAGGCAGTGAATAAAAGTAATCTAGTAATCTAGGTTTTAGACATAATTAGAAACGGAGTGAAGCTAACATGACTAATCAATTATTAATTCTTATAGCACTGGCGGGAATATTTCTTCTTTTATTCCTAGTCATTCGTACAAAGCTGCATGCGTTTGTTGCTTTGCTATTAGTTAGTTTGATCGTTGGGATTCTAGCTGGGATGCCGCTAAATGAAGTCGTTGAGTCAATGCAAAGTGGTATGGGAGGTACACTCGGATTCGTCGCTGTCGTCGTTGGTTTAGGGGCGATGTTTGGTCAAATGCTAGAAGTCTCCGGTGGAGCTGAACGTTTAGCTAGAACAATGATTCAAAAGTTTGGAGAAGGAAGAGCTCAGTGGGCACTAGGGATTACAGGGTTTCTTGTAGCCATTCCTGTATTCTTTGATGTTGGTTTTATTATCTTAGTTCCGATTGTATACGGATTAGCGAAGAAAACGGGAAAATCCTTATTGTATTATGGCATTCCATTATTGGCCGGATTGGCTGTTACTCATAGTTTTATCCCGCCAACCCCAGGACCCATTGCTGTTGCTGATTTAATTGGAGCTGAAATTGGTTGGGTTATCTTATTTGGTGCGATTGCTGGTGTACCGGCGATGATTATATCAGGTCCGTTATTTGCTAAATATATTTCGAAAAGATTGCACATAGTTGTCCCAGATTACATGAATTTAGAAGAAGTAGAGTACGATAAAGAGCTACCAAGTTTTAAACTTATTTCTGCTATTATCTTAACACCATTAGTTTTAATTTTATTAAATACGTTTTCAGGGTTTCTCTTAGAGGAAGGGCATATTGCTAGACAAATCTTTACCTTCCTAGGACATCCGTTTGTTGCTTTAACGATTGCGACATTGCTTACATTTACTTTTCTTGGTACGAAGAGAGGGTATTCACGTCAAGAGGTGCATGATATTGCAAATAAAGCATTGGAGCCTGCGGGGATTATTATTCTCGTAACAGGAGCTGGTGGGGTATTTAAACAAGTGTTAATTGATTCTGGTGTAGGTGATGTTCTAGGTACGATGATGGCCGGCTCTAATTTACCGCCGCTTTTACTGGCTTTCTTAATTGCTGCAGCTGTTCGAGTAGCACAAGGTTCCGCTACGGTTTCAATGGTAACAGCAGCTGGATTGATGGCTCCGTTGATTTCCATATTAAACCTTGAAGGACCGGTTTTAGGGTTAATGGTTATCGCTATTGCTTCTGGAGCAACCGTGCTGTCACATGTTAATGACTCTGGTTTCTGGTTAGTTGGTCGCTATTTTGGATTAACCGTAAAAGATACATTAAAAACATGGACTGTAATGGAAACGCTTATAGGGCTAGTTGGGTTAACTGTAGCGCTTATTCTTGGGATGTTTATTATTTAAAACAATAAAAAGGGGAAACCGGAGTGTGGTATTCCCCTTTCTTGATTGGGGAGTTACATAATGGCTAAATATATGATCGGTGTCGATATTGGCACAACAAGCACAAAAGCAGTTTTGTTTAATGAGGCAGGGAAATCAATCAGTCGCTTTGGAGTTGAATATCCACTTTATACACCTGAACCAGCTGTAGCGGAGCAGGATCCTGAAGAAATTTTTCAAGCTGTCCTAAAAGCGATTAAACATTGCTTAAAAGAGGCAACCGTCTCAGGAAGTGATGTTGGTTTTGTTTCATTTAGTTCAGCTATGCATAGTTTAATTGTTGTTGATCGTGATGGAAAACCAGTAACAAATTCGATAACATGGGCTGATAATCGGAGCGCAAAGTATGTAGAGAAAGTGAAAAATGAATATAATGGTCATGAGATTTACTTACGTACAGGGACGCCGATACACCCCATGTCTCCATTTGTGAAGATGGTGTGGTTAAAGCACGAACACCCCGAATTATTTCAAACTGAGAACAAATTTATTTCGATTAAGGAGTATGTGTTTTATCGTTTATTTGGTACATATGTGATTGATTACTCGATTGCCTCAGCTACGGGCTTATTTCACTTAGAGAACCTAGATTGGGATGAAGAAGCCTTGGCGATTGCCGGAGTCACAAGAGATCAATTATCTAAGCCCCTTCCTACAACAAAGAGTGTAATAGGGCTAAAGAAAACATATCAAGAAATAACCGGTCTGTCAGAGAACACCCCATTTGTCATTGGAGCTAGTGATGGAGTGCTATCTAATCTAGGTGTAAATGCCATTGAGAAAGGTGTAGTTGCTGTGACGATTGGTACGAGTGGAGCGATCAGAGCAGTGACAGATAGGCCTGTCACAGATCCAAAAGGAAGAACGTTTTGCTATGCCCTTACTGACGAGCATTGGGTTATAGGAGGACCTGTTAATAACGGCGGAATGATCTTTCGTTGGGTTAAAGAGGAACTAGCAAACGGTGAAGTAGAGACAGCTAAACGGTTAGGGATAGATCCTTATGAAATGTTGACAAATATAGCACAAAAGGTCCCTGCTGGATCTGATGGATTAATTTTTCATCCGTATATGACAGGAGAAAGAGCACCTCTTTGGAATGCCAATGCTCGCGGTTCTTTCTTTGGACTAGGGATGCATCACAAAAAAGAGCATATGATTCGAGCCGTTTTAGAAGGAATAATGATGAATTTATATAGTGTACTTCTTGCGCTTGAAGAGCTGATTGGTACACCTAAACGAGTTCAAGCAACAGGTGGATTTGCTCGTTCAGTCATGTGGAGACAGATGTTAGCTGATGTTTTTGACCAAGAGGTGACCATCCCTGAAAGCTTTGAAAGTTCATGTTTAGGAGCGGTTGTTCTTGGAATGTATGGCAGAGGGGAAATTTCCTCATTAGAAGAGGTAGAA
Source organism: Halalkalibacter okhensis (assembly GCF_000787375.1). Lineage (GTDB taxonomy): Bacteria > Bacillota > Bacilli > Bacillales > Bacillaceae_D > Halalkalibacter > Halalkalibacter okhensis. The sequence goes on from NZ_JRJU01000012.1 coordinate 34,966, forward strand.
TCAATGGTTGGAGCGATTCACACTCATCAGCCTAATGCAGAAGCTACAAAAGCTTATCGAGAATTAATGCCTATATTTATTAGACTTCCGAGATTATTAGAGAAAGAATACGAAGTCATAGCAGGATTTCAAGAAAGGTCCAAAAATAAATGATGTACCATTTTTAAGAAGGCAGGGCTAGCATAGCTCTGTTTTTCTTTTGTTTTTGTCTGTATACGTTCTTAAGGAATGTCAAAGAGTTGTCATGATTCGCTGCTTGGATCTAGCCGGATTAGAGTCGGTGCTTTAATTTTAAGAGTAAGTGCGCTAAAATAGATCAAGGATCATTTGATTGAATTAGAAAGCGTTATTAGTTGAAGACGAGGTGTATTATGAAAAATACAAGAGTATTAACAGAAGGGGCGTTACTTGCTTCTTTGTTTGCAATACTTTTAGTTATTACTACTTATGTCCCGCTTTTGGGCATGATAACGGTGTGGGCATTGCCATTGCCGTTTGTTGTATATACGTATCGAAGAGGTCTAAAAGCAGGCTTATTGTTGTGGGTTGTGGCCTTCTTTTTAGCTTTTATTATTGGTGGGTTGGTGACGATTCCAACAGCCTTCATGTTTGGTAGTGGAGGGATCATTGTTGGGGAACTTTACCGTAGGAAGTTGTCGGGGTTTGGCGTTTTAATCGGAGCTGGTTTGGTTTATACCTTGAATGCGCTACTCCTATTCTTAGGTCTTGTTCTCATAATTGGGGAAAACCCAATGCAAATGGCAATTGATTTAACGAGAGAGCAAATGGAATTAGCTCAGTCGACATTAGGTTCTTTTGGACAATCTGGTGACCAACTTGAGCAAGCATTTGAATTAATAGACAATCTTGTTTATTTGGCTCCTGTGATGATTGTTGGAATAGGGATTACTCTTGGATTAATTACAAAGCTTATTAGCTATTTACTTTTGAAAAGGCTTGGTCATAAGGTAAGTCCGTTGCCTCCTTTTCGGGAATGGAGTTTTCCAAAAGCCTTTCTTTGGTATTATTTAATCATTTTAATTCTTGCGATGGTTGGAGCTGAGGAAGGAACAACGATGTTTATGGTCATTTGGAATTTGTTCCCGTTGCTTGAAATCATTATTGCCATTCAAGGATTTGCAGTGATGTTCTATTATTTCTATCAAAAGAAGGTAACAACCGTCGTTCCTGTTCTTATTCTTATTGGCGCAATTTTGGTGCCACCATTATTGTATATCGTTCGAATCATTGGAATCATTGATTTAGGTTTTGATTTACGAAAGCGTATTTCAGACCAGAAAAAGTAGGAGCTGACATTATGCCAAAGTTTTTATTGAAACGGTGGCACGGCTACCATATTATAACTTTATTTGTCGCAGCATTTTTGTTTGTTAGTATACTAACTTGGTATCAATGGCAACTTGGAGTAATTGGATTCTTAATATTAGGAGCCATTGCCATTTATACAATTCAAGCTAGAATCTACTTTGAACGCGACTTAGAGAAATATATTATGACCCTCTCATATAGGGTATCAAAAGCTGGCGAAGATGCTGTAACGAAGATGCCTATTGGGATTATGCTCTATAATGAAGACCAGAAAATTCAATGGGCTAATCCGTATGTATCTTCTGTGATTGTGACAGATGTCATCGGTAAACAAATTGAAGAAGTGAGTGAAGAGCTTCAAACTTTGTTGGATGATGGTGTGAAAAATGAAACAATTAAAATTGGTGATTTGGTTTTTCATGTATCCATTGAGGCGGATGAACGACTCATTTATTTCTTAGATGTAACCGAGAAAGAAGAAGTAAAAGTGCTCTTTGAAGAAACACAAACAGTTGTCGCATTTATTTTTCTAGATAATTATGATGAAGTAACGCAAGGAATGGAAGATCAACTGCGTAGTCGTTTAATGAGCCAGGTGACATTGACATTGAACAATTGGGCAAATGAAAAACAAATCTTTTTACGTCGTACGGCATCCGATAAATTCATTGCGATTATGAATGTAAAAGTGTTAAAAGAGATCGAGAAGAATCGCTTTGATATTCTTGACCAAATCCGTGAGTTAACAGGAAAAGAGAAGGTACCTATTACATTAAGTATTGGAGTAGGGACTGGAGAAGATTCTTTAAGAGAGCTAGGGTTGCTAGCTCAATCTAGTTTAGACTTGGCATTGGGACGAGGCGGCGATCAAGTTGCTATTAAAAGAAAGAACGGGAAAGTAACGTTTTACGGTGGGAAATCCAATGCACTAGAAAAACGGACAAGAGTGAGAGCGCGTGTGATTTCACATGCGCTGCGAGATTTCGTTTTAGAAAGTGAACAAGTGTTTATTATGGGTCATAAAAATCCTGACATGGATGCGGTAGGAGCAGCCATTGGTGTGCAAAAGATAGCGGAAGTAAATGAAACAGAAGGGTTTATTATCTTAGACCCTAATGACATTAATCATGATGTTCAAAAGCTGATGGAAGAAGTGGAAGACCATGATGATTTATGGTCGAAATTTATTACGCCAACGGAAGCGTTAGATCAAATCACACCAGATACATTATTAATTGTCGTTGATACACATAAGCCATCTTTAGTCATGGAAGAGGCATTGCTAGGGAAGGTAGAACGCATTATTGTTCTAGATCATCATCGTCGCGGCGAGGAATTTATAAAAGACCCAGTCCTTGTTTATATGGAGCCATATGCCTCTTCAACAGCAGAGTTGGTAACGGAGTTGTTAGAATACCAACCGAAAAAGTTGAAGATGGACCGGTTAGAGGCAACGGCACTTTTAGCTGGGATTATTGTTGATACGAAGAGCTTTGCGGTAAGAACGGGCGCACGTACATTTGACGCTGCATCCTTTTTACGTTCGAATGGCGCAGATACCTCGCTCGTTCAACGTCTTTTAAAAGAGGACTTGGACCATTATGTAAAGCGTGCTAAATTAGTAGAAAGTGCCGAATTTTATCGCAATGGGATTGCCATTGCGACAGCTGGTGAAGAAGAAACATATAGTCAAATTATTATTGCTCAAGCCGCAGATACCTTGCTCACGATGAAAGGGATCGTTGCATCATTCGTTATTTCTAAACGAAAGGATGGCATGATTAGCATAAGTGCTCGTTCTTTAGGAGACGTAAATGTCCAACTAGTCATGGAGAGAATGAATGGTGGAGGGCATTTGAATAACGCTGCTACACAACTAGAGGGTGTGGCAATGACTGAAGCAAAAGAACAATTACAACATGCTATAGATGATTACTTAGAAGGGGGAAAATAATTATGAAAGTTATCTTTTTAGCAGATGTGAAAGGCAAAGGAAAAAAAGGGGAAACAAAAAATGTTTCAGAAGGGTATGCAAGAAACTATTTGATTCCGAATCAATTAGCTGTTGAAGCTACTCAAGGGAATTTAAAAAACCTAGAAGCACAAAAAAAGAGCCAACAGAAAAAAGCGGATGAGGAACTTGATCAAGCAAAAGCGTATAAAGAAGAGCTAGAGGCGTTAACGATTGAAATTAAAGCTAAATCAGGTGAAGGTGGACGCTTATTCGGTGCGATTTCGACAAAGCAAATTGCGGAAACATTAAAGAAAATGAAGAAAAAAGTGGACAAGCGCAAAATTATGCTTGATGATCCAATTCGTGCATTAGGCTACACAAATGTCCCAATTAAGATCCATCCAGAAGTAATTGCAACTGTGAAAGTGCATGTTGTTGAGGAAAAATAAGTGTTTGATGAGGGTGTCCTAGGAATGGACACCCTCTATGCAATGACAATCGTTAATCTAGGAGAGGAGAGAGAGCATGAGTGACTTGTTTGCAGATCGTACACCACCTCAGAATATTGAAGCAGAGCAAGCAGTCTTAGGTGCTATTTTCTTAGCGGATGAAGCGCTTGTTACAGCTTCAGAACGGTTATTACCAGATGATTTTTATCGTGCATCTCATCAACGCGTGTATCAGGTAATGCTTGATCTTGCAGAAAAAGGTGAGCCTGTCGATCTTGTTACCGTAACTTCAGAGCTACAGGACCGGAAATGGTTAGAAGAGATTGGCGGAGTTGCGTATTTAGGGGATTTAGCGAATGCAGTACCAACGGCAGCCAATGTCGATTATTATAGTAGAATTGTGGAAGAAAAATCTGTATTACGCAGATTGATAAAGGTAGCAACAAATATTGCTGCAGATGGGTATGCAAGTGAAGAAGAAGTCGATACGATTTTAACAGAAGCAGAAAAAACCATCTTAGACGTATCACAACGAAAAAACACGAGTGCATTTATTTCGATTAAAGATGTACTCATCGAAACATATGATAAGATTGAAGAATTGCAAAATCATTCAGGTGAAATCACCGGGATTCCAACGGGGTTCGTAGAATTAGACCGGATGACGGCTGGATTCCAGCGCAATGATTTAATTATTGTTGCTGCTCGTCCATCCGTGGGTAAAACAGCATTTGCCCTAAACATTTCACAAAATGTCGCAACAAGAGCAGGAGAAAATGTGGCCATCTTTAGTTTAGAGATGGGGGCAAGTCAACTTGTTCAACGTATGCTTTGTGCTGAAGGAAATATTGATGCACAGCGGATGAGAACGGGTGCACTTACGTCAGATGACTGGCAGAAGCTAACGATGGCAATGGGCAGCCTTGCTAAAGCGGGTATTTACATTGATGATACACCAGGCGTAAAGGTCAATGATATTCGTGCAAAATGCCGGAGACTAAAGCAAGAACATGGCTTAGGTATGATCATGATTGACTACTTGCAGCTTATTCAAGGAAACGGCAAATCAGGTGAAAACAGGCAGCAGGAAGTATCGGAAATTTCCCGTACGCTAAAACAGATTGCCCGTGAGCTTGAAGTACCTGTTATTGCTCTTTCACAGCTTTCTCGTGGAGTAGAATCACGTCAAGATAAGCGCCCGATGATGTCAGATATTCGTGAATCGGGAAGTATCGAGCAAGATGCCGATATCGTTGCATTCTTGTATCGTGATGATTACTACGATAAGGAAACAGAAAATCAAAACATTATCGAAATTATTATCGCTAAGCAACGGAACGGTCCGGTTGGGACAGTAGAACTAGCCTTTGTAAAAGAATATAATAAATTCGTTAACTTAGAACGACGTCACGACGAAAGCAATATGCCACCAGGAGCATAACCATTTCAACCAAGATCCGCACAAGGCTGGCTATGACGTTAATCCAAAACATACTAGTCAAAAGATTGTTAATCCCAATTAGGTTAACAGTCTTTTTTTGTTTATTATATAATATAAACTTTTTTACTATATCAAATAGTGCAACTAAAACGAACAAATGAATAAAAACTAATTTTGAACGTTCGTGTTTCGCATTGACGCATGTTTTCTGAGTTGGTATACTTATCAATGGCTTTGGAAATAGTTAAAATAATTATGTAGATACAGTAGTGAAGGTGGAGGTGCATCACATGTCATCAGTTGTTGTTGTAGGTACACAATGGGGCGACGAAGGAAAAGGAAAGATTACAGATTATCTTTCAGAGAAAGCAGAAGTGGTTGCTCGTTACCAAGGTGGTAATAACGCAGGACATACGATTGTTTTTGACGGGAAGAAATACAAACTTCATTTAATTCCTTCTGGGATTTTCTATAAAGATAAAGCTTGTGTGATCGGTAACGGAATGGTTATAGATCCAAAAGCACTTGTTGAAGAATTAGCTTATTTGCATGAGCGTAATGTTGATACAAGCAACCTTCGTATTAGTAACCGTGCGCACGTTATTCTTCCGTATCACTTGAAATTAGATATTGTTGAAGAAGAGCGTAAAGGTGCCAATAAGATTGGTACAACGAAAAAAGGAATTGGTCCAGCTTATATGGATAAAGCTGCTCGTATTGGGATTCGAATCGCTGATCTATTAGATAAAGAAGTATTTGAAGAGAAATTAGAGCGCAACCTTCAAGAGAAAAACCGCCTTTTTGAAAAGTATTATGAAGTAGACGGGTTCACAAAAGAAGAAATCCTTGATGAATACTTCGAGTATGGTCAACAAATTGCTCAGTATGTATGTGATACATCAGTTGTTTTAAATGATGCTTTAGACGAAGGTCGTCGTGTTTTATTTGAAGGTGCTCAAGGGGTAATGCTTGATATCGACCAAGGTACATACCCGTTTGTGACGTCTTCCAACCCAATTGCTGGTGGAGTAGCGATCGGTTCGGGGGTAGGACCTTCAAAAATCAATCATGTCGTTGGTGTATCAAAGGCATATACAACTCGTGTAGGTGACGGTCCATTCCCAACAGAATTACATGATGAAATTGGCGACACCATTCGTGAAGTCGGTAATGAATACGGTACAACTACTGGACGTCCACGTCGTGTAGGTTGGTTTGACAGTGTTGTTGTACGTCACGCACGTCGCGTAAGTGGGATCACAGATCTTTCACTAAACTCAATTGATGTATTAACAGGCATTAAAACATTAAAAATTTGTACAGCTTATAAATACCGTGGAGAAGTGATGGAAGAATTCCCTGCAAGCTTAAAAGTTCTTGCAGAGTGCGAGCCTGTATACGAAGAGCTTCCTGGTTGGGAAGAAGATATTACTGGCGTGAAAACACTAAATGAACTTCCGGTTAATGCACGTCACTATATTGAGCGTGTATCACAACTAACAGGTATCCCGTTAACGGTCTTCTCCGTAGGACCAGACCGCAACCAAACAAACCTTGTACGCGGAGTCTTTGCATAAGTTTAATAACAAAGGGCGGTCTTCCCTTTGTTATTAAACGAAGCGATGAGCGGAGCCGCTGCTGTGTTTTGAGACTTTTATGAGTGGGTTTCTCATAAAAGGCGTGCAGCGAGTGGAGCCATCAACATGATCGCACAGAATACAGAGAAGGGCAGTTGCCCCAATCAAAATAAAAGGGTGCAAAGAAAATCGGCACCCTTTCATTTTGTCGAAAGGTCTACTACAAAAATCCGGCAAAAAAACACTTTTAATTTTTTTAGAAAAACACTTGCATTAGAAAAGTTACCATGATATTATAAATCTTGTCGCTAAGGGAAAGACAAGCGATGATGAAGACGGCGGAGCGAAACATCGTCCGTAAGCAACATGAAATACATCTTTGAAATAACAGCAAGAGCCATTAGCTCAGTTGGTAGAGCATCTGACTTTTAATCAGAGGGTCGAAGGTTCGAGTCCTTCATGGCTCACCACTTTTTTAAAAGTGGCCCGTTGGTCAAGCGGTTAAGACACCGCCCTTTCACGGCGGTAACACGGGTTCGAATCCCGTACGGGTCACCATTTCAAATAAATTATATTGGTCCGGTAGTTCAGTTGGTTAGAATGCCTGCCTGTCACGCAGGAGGTCGCGGGTTCGAGTCCCGTCCGGACCGCCATATAATTTCATTATGTTTGTGGCTCAGTAGCTCAGTCGGTAGAGCAATGGACTGAAAATCCATGTGTCGGCGGTTCGATTCCGTCCTGAGCCACCATTTTTATTTTTGCCGGCCTAGCTCAATTGGTAGAGCAACTGACTTGTAATCAGTAGGTTGGGGGTTCAAGTCCTCTGGCCGGCACTTTAATCCGTGTGGAATTTTCCATGCGGATTTTATTTTGTTTTAGCGCAATAAATAGAATTACTAACAATGACAAAATTCCCTAAAATGACCAAAAATATGACAGGCATATTACAATCTGTTTTCAGGTTGATTTTTTGGTTTTTTTAATATAAGAATATGCTAGAATTAAAAAGGTTGGCGAACTTTGTCAAAAAATATCATTCTATTACATAGAGGTTTGTTTTTTTAGTAGGAGGAGAAAATGTTAGTTCAGAGAAATCAAAGCGATCAACAGCATCTACGATTCCAAATACCCAAAAAGAAAGCTATACAAACATGTTTAATGTTTATTTTAGCTTTAATGGTTGTTTTTACCTTAACAAATACAATTAAAGCAAATGAACAACCAGTTCATACAATCTACCATATTTATGTGGATGATGATTATCTTGGCGTGATTGAAGATGATGAGTCAATCTATGAATATTTGAATCAATTAGAAGTGGAACATGAAGAAAAATTCCCTGATTTGTCGATAGCTGTAGGGGAAAATGTTCGAGTGGTTCCAGAGTTTGTCTTTAATAAAGAGGACGAAGATGAGATTGAGGAAGTATTAACAATGTTAGAAGACGAGGCCATTGTTCAAGCAGAGGCTGTTGCTTTAGTCGTAAATGACAAACCTGTTGTTTACTTAGCTTCTACGGAAGAAGCAGAGGAAGCGTTGGAATTGTTAATTACACAATACATCGATGAAGATCAATATGAGCAATTTCTAGATAGCGATGGAAATGAAGATGAACAGGTAGAGGTCGGAGAAAAGAAGATCATGGATGTGACTCTTACTGAAGAGGTTACAGAGGAGAATGTACTCGTTCTTCCAGATGAAGTGGTTACTGTTAGTGATGCCATTGAAAAACTAAACAAAGGTGTTCTAGAAGAGCAGCCTTATAGCGTCCAAGAGGGCGACGTATTAGGAACCATTGCAAATGATCATGACTTGTCTACTTCAGAGCTATTAGAATTAAATTCAGAATTAGATACAGATAGTGTGATTCGAGTTGGCGATGAGATGAAAGTAAAAGCTTATAAGCCAGTTGTAAAAGTTCTTTCTACTTATGTAACAAAACAAGAAGAAGAGATCCCTTATGAAACAGAAGTAAGAGAAGATGACTCCATGTTTAAGGGCGACCAAAAAGTAACACAAGAAGGGCAAGCTGGTGTACAAGTACTTGAATATGAAGTGACAGAAGAAAACGGCAGCCTGACAAAGAGAGAAATTCTTTCTGAGAAAGTGACAAAAGAGCCTGTAAAAAAAGTCATTACAAAGGGTACTAAAGTGATTCCATCTCGTGGATCAGGGACACTTGGCTGGCCAGCGGTTGGTGGTTATATTTCTAGTTATCAGGGAAATCGTTGGGGTCGGTTCCATCGTGGAATTGATATTGCTAGACCGAGCAATTATAATATCTTAGCAGCTGATAATGGCACTGTTACTTTTGCTGGCACTCAAGGTGGCTACGGCAATCTTGTGCGAATCAATCATAATAATGGCATGGAAACATTATATGCTCACCTTGCTTCCATCGATGTGAGTGTTGGTCAAACGGTCTCCAAAGGCCAGAAAATTGGTGTCATGGGGCAAACAGGGAATTCTACGGGAATTCATTTACATTTTGAAGTGTATGAAAATGGTCAGTTGAAAAATCCAATGGATTATTTAAATTATTAATAAGAAACGCTCCCGTTTGAGGGGCGTTTTTTTTAGAAACGAAAAAAGTGAACAGCGAATCTTTTTTAGTGTAAAATAGCTAGATTACCATTCGTTCCTATCAACGCATGGTGCTTACATGTGTTAGAATGGGTGTAAGACTACAATGGACGGGAGAGATCTGCATAATGGATAAGCGCATTTTAGTTGTAGATGATGAAAGACCAATAGCAGATATATTAAAGTTCAATCTTGAAAAAGAGGGATATGATGTCATCTGTGCCTATGATGGATTAGAGGCCATTGACCTTGTTAATAAAGAAGAACCTGATTTAATTTTACTAGATATTATGCTTCCACATAAAGACGGCATGGAAGTGTGCAGAGAAGTTCGGAAGCAATTTGATATACCTATCATAATGTTAACGGCTAAGGACTCTGAAATCGACAAAGTATTAGGGCTAGAGCTTGGTGCTGACGATTATGTGACGAAGCCATTTAGTACAAGAGAGTTGTTAGCGCGTGTGAAGGCAAATTTACGACGTCATAAGTCAAGTGGAGAAGAACCAACGACTCAAAAAGAAATTTCTGTTGGGGATTTAACGATTTATCCAGAGGCTTATCAAGTGAAGAAGCGTGGCGAGGCCATCGATCTGACCCATCGTGAATTTGAACTGATTCATTATTTAGCCAAACATCTTGAGCAAGTGATGACACGAGAGCATTTGTTACAAGCTGTTTGGGGTTATGATTATTTTGGTGATGTGCGGACAGTAGATGTAACCGTTCGAAGACTGCGTGAAAAAGTAGAGGACAACCCTAGTTATCCGATTTGGATCATTACAAGACGAGGGGTAGGCTATTATTTATCATCACCAGAACAAAAGGAGCAATCTTAAATGGATCGAAAAGTTGGCTTTTTTAAGTCGATCCAATTCAAATTAATCATTATTTATGTATTGATTATTTTTATTGCTATTCAAATTATCGGTGTTTACTTTACAAAGCAATTAGAAAGACAGCTTGTGACAAACTATTTCGAGATGTTAGACGAGCGTGCGAACTTGCTGTCTTTTAATCTTGCCCAGGAAATGACGAAAAATAAAGATGATCGAAGTGCGTTGACATCCAATATAAACAGACTACTTCGTGATACATTTTCCCTTGAACAGCAATCAGAAGTTCAAGTTATTGATCAGAATCGAGTCGTTGTTAGTACGTCGAATTTGTCCAACCGACATATCGTCGGCCAGCAAAGTACGGAGGTCCGTGTGAAGCGAGCTTTGTTAGGCAATAAGTTTGAAGACGTGCTACGAGACCCTATAACAGGTCACAGGATGCGTGTATTAGCTGTGCCAATTAAAACGGATGATGGGCCCGTTGGTGCTTTATATATTGAAGCATCGATGGAGGATATTTATAGCCAAATTCGCCAAATTAATAGCATTTTGTTGAGTGGAACATTTATTGCGTTAATTATTTCTTCTGTACTTGTTATTCTTGTTGCTAGGACAATTACCTCACCAATTATGGATATGAGAAAACAAACGATGCGGATGGGAAGAGGAGACTTCACAAATCAAGTGAAAGTTTATAGTGTCGATGAGATTGGTCAGTTAGCTACTTCATTTAACGATTTAACGATGAAACTACAAGATGCAACTTTAACAAGAGACCGTGAACAAAAACGCCTTAAGTCTGTGTTAACACATATGACCGATGGTGTGATTGCAACTGATCAAAACGGTCGAATCATTTTAATGAATAAGCGAGCTGAAGAACTATTATCAGTGTCTAGTAAAGCTGTCACGGGACAACTTTTGCCAGATGTTCTTCAACTATCAGATACATTTGCTCTTTATGACTTGTATGAGCACTCTGATTCTGTTCTTTTAGATTTTAGTACGAAAGAAGAAGAGTATTTACTTGAAGCTAACTTTTCAGTTATTCAAGAGAAAGATGGACCGATTAATGGTTTGATTACCGTTTTACATGATGTCACAGAGCAAGAGAAAATTGAACACGAACGCCGTGAATTTGTGGCAAATGTGTCTCATGAATTACGAACACCACTGACAACGATGAAGAGTTATTTAGAAGCGCTAGAAGATGGTGCGATGTCTGATCAGGAATTAGGACCACGTTTTTTAAGTGTGACTCAAAATGAGACCGAGCGTATGATCCGGCTGGTAAATGATTTGCTGCAACTATCAAAGATTGATAGCCACGATTATAAATTGAAGTTTGAACCGATTGATCTTGGTTTATTTCTTCATGATATTATCGATCGATTTGAGATGATTGCACAAGAGAAACATATTACCTTTAAAAGAAAGATTCCATCAAAACCGACCTATGCCAAAATAGCGACCGATAAAATGACTCAAGTCATTGATAATGTGATTTCAAATGCAATGAAATACTCACCAGAGGGTGGGAACATAACGATTGCATTGCTTCATCAAGGGCATCAACTTCAAGTAAGTATTAAGGATGAAGGAATGGGCATTCCAAGAGAAAGTCAGGGGAAAATCTTTGACCGCTTTTATCGTGTTGATAAAGCAAGAGCGAGAAGCGTCGGTGGAACGGGACTTGGCTTGGCGATTGCAAAAGAACTTATCCATGCACATAAAGGGGAAATTTGGGCAGAAAGTGAGTATGGAAAAGGAACAACGATCTTCTTTACATTGCCATATTATGCAATGAAGGAGGATGAACGATGATGAGCTATGAGCATATAAAAACAACCATTTTAATTGTGATGATTGGAATTAGTATCATTTTAACGTGGCAACTCTACACCTTTCAGCCAGAAATCGCCCTTCTCGATGATACAGGATCAAGATATATTCCTGACTCAATGAATGAGGAGCGGGAAGAACGAAAGGTTTCAGAAGTGATCATGCCTGAACAAATGATAGTTCATCGTAATCAAGAATATGCGATGATTCCAAAAGATGCGGTTGAATTTAAACAACTATACGAAAAATTGATGACAGCAAACCTATACGAAGTGAATATGTTGTCAACAGATCACTTTCCAACGCAACATGCTAACAGAGGTATCGAGTTTATTTTTCCAGATTCAATACCAGTAAGTATGTTTCAACAATTGTTTGGGTTAAATGAAGATGAAGTTGTCATGCCTTCTATGGAAATTGATCGATTATTTCTTTATGTCGATAACGATCAAGTTCAAATGCAGATCCTATCTTCGGAAGAAGAACGATTAGTAGAGTTTGAAACTAGTTTATCTTTTCGAGAGTTCCAAGATGAGTATGTAGATAAATTTGATGAGTTCATTAAAGTATCAACGGTGTTGGCAGATTCTGATTACTCAGATCGCCTCAATGAGAAGGTGTATGTGCCAACAGAACCCGTTATGGCCGAAAGATTATCATATGCTACGACGGAATTGTCAGCAGAATACTATAAACAATCACTCTTTACAGATCCTAATTCGGTAAAATTCTATCAGCAAACAGATGGTGAAGACTCTTACACAGATGGAAATCGAATTATTATGATGCAAAATAATGGGCTGTTCATGGAATATTTCAATCCGGTATTCATTGAAACTCAAGAGCGAAGTACGAGACATATTGTGCTAAGTAGCTATGAATTCATTAATGGCCATGGAGGCTGGACAAATGATTATTTGCTCTCTAGCTGGAATACATCTGATATCCGTGATGAAGCAACGTATCGAATGCATGTGAATGGCTTACCTGTGATTGCGTTTGATGGACAAGGCGATATGGTGTTACACATTAGTCGTTCAGGAACACAGATTGTTAATTACACTAGGCCATTATTTGAGCTCGATCCTTTTCCGATTGATGCGCGAGAGCAAATCGAGTTACCATCTGGAGAGGAAGTCATTGAACAATTAAAGAAACAAGAATTCTTTGAAGAAACAAGGTTAACAAAAGTGACAGTTGGCTATGAGATGGTCACAAGGAGCGCTTCGTTTGTAACGGTTGAGCCGCATTGGTTTATTTATTACGGCAATAGGTGGCAAAAAGTCACCTTTGATAAGGAAGAAGGTGACGCAAATGGATTGGAGTAGAACAAAAACAATTTTCATTATCACCTTCTTTCTTTTAAATATATTTTTATCGTGGCAATTGGTAGAAACCCATAATATGAACCAAATTAGCATGATTACAGAAGCAACGATTCAAGAAGTGCTTCGGGAAAATAACGTAAAAATTGAAGTAGATTTACCAGAAGAAGAGTCGACTGGGGTGCTTGTTGTTGGCAAACATTTGGATCTGTCGCCAGAAGAAATTCTAGCATCAGAAGAACAAGAAGCTGAATTAATCGATGAGCACACGATCGTGGCTGAACTCAAGGAACCTTTTCCATTAACACGTGAGGATTTTTCAAACGAATTAGGTACGTTTTTATCAACATATGTATTTGAAGGAGACGAGTATCGATTTGGTGGATTTGATCCAGAAAAAAATCGAGTCTTCTTGTATCAGGCGTATGGAGATAAGACGGCATACACCTTGGATGATGAACCATTGATTCTTCAATTAAATGAAGATCTACAAATCATTAGTTATCAACAGCGCTTTTTTCAGTTTGAAGAACAAGACGGAGAAGAGCGTGAAATGCTTTCAAGTTTAAAAGCGATTGAGGTTCTTTTAAATGACCAATTAATTCGACCTAATCAAACGGTGACAAATGTTCAATTTGGTTACTATAGCTTTTTTAATCCAACAGGGGACGTTCAAGTATTTGCGCCAATGTGGCGTGTTACAGTCGATGGAGAAACGTATTTAGTTCATGCCATAGGTGGGTCTGTACAGCAGCTCACATAAGTTTTGGCGAGGGGAATGATAAAGTTATGACTTTACGCTTTAGTGTCCTTGCAAGCGGCAGTACAGGAAATGCCGTCTATGTAGAGACAGAAGAACAGCGTTTATTAATAGATGCAGGCTTAAGTGGAAAGAAAATGGACGAGCTCTTCCAAAAGATTAATCGAGATCCTAAAGAGCTAAACGGAATCCTTGTCAGTCATGAGCATTCAGACCATATTAAAGGGGTCGGGATTTTTGCTAGAAAGCATAAACTTCCGATCTATGCCAATGAAAAAACGTGGAAAGCCATGGAAGGGCAGCTTGGGACGATTGTGACTGATCAAAAATTCACGTTTGCAACAGGCGAAGTAAAAACATTTGGAAACATGGATGTCGAGTCTTTTGGTGTCTCACATGATGCGGCTGAACCGATGTTTTTCACGTTTCATCATGAAGGGAAAAAGCTAGTCCTTGCTACAGATATGGGCTATGTTAGTGAGAGAATAAAAGGAACGATTGATAAAGCAGATATGTTCATTTTTGAGTCGAATCATGATATGAATATGTTGCGAATGGGCCGATACCCGTGGAGCGTGAAGCGTCGTATTTTAAGTGATGTTGGACACGTATCGAATGAAGATGCGGCTCTTGCTCTATCAGAAGTGATTGGCGACAATACGAGTCGAATCTATTTGGCTCATTTAAGCCTTGATAACAATATGAAAGATTTAGCTCGTCTGTCGGTCGAACAAGTGTTAAAAGAGCAAGGAATGGCGGTTGGTGAGCAATTTGAGCTATATGATACGGACCCACTGAATCCAACGGCATTAGCTGTCGTCTAAAATAGAGAAGAGAGTCAAGGAAGAGGACATTGAAGATGATTTCAGTGTTCTCTTTTTTTTGCAAAAAAAGTGATTAGACCGGCTGTTTTCATGATTATGCGTCAAGTTTGTTGGGAATTATAGAAGAAGTGTAAAAAATAAATGAAAAACGCTTTTGGCGCTATTTTTCAGGCAAATTCTCATTATAATAAGAAGTAAATATGACTATTTATTTAGGAAAAAAAGGGTGGTGTTACAAATGGGTTATTATGATGATCATGTAACAGAACAAGCAAGTAGACGTAACAATAGGAATCGAGGCATTCCAATTATTACAGCTTTTATCGGATCGATTATTGGAGGATTGTGCGTGCTATTTTCAATTCCGATTCTAGCGAACTTCGGACTATTACCATATAATTTGAACACCGAGCCAGAGTCGGTAGCAGTATTTGATTCAGAAACGCCGCAAGAGGGCCTGCAAACGGTCAATTTGGATGTAAATAGTGATGTCACACAGGCGGTAGATCGAGTATCAGACGCTGTGGTTGGTGTCATTAACATGCAGCAGTCCAATTTCTTTTCATCATCAGAAGCAAATGAAGGAACAGGATCTGGTGTTATTTATAAGAAAAGTGGTGATAAAGCATATGTCGTGACAAATCATCACGTGATTGAACGTGCCAATGAAATTGAAGTAAGCCTAGCAGATGGTACTAGAGTACCAGCAGAATTACTAGGAACAGATGTCATTACAGATTTAGCTGTTCTTGAAATTGATGGGACGAATGTGGAGACCGTTGCGCAGTTTGGTAGCTCCAAAACATTACGCGTAGGAGAACCAGCACTAGCTATTGGTAATCCACTAGGCCTCCGCTTTTCTAGTACCGTCACACAAGGGATTATCAGTGCAACCGAACGTAGCATTCCTGTCGACTTAACAGGTAACGGCCAAATTGATTGGCATGCAGAAGTACTGCAAACCGATGCAGCGATCAACCCTGGTAACAGTGGTGGAGCACTCGTGAACATTGAAGGCCAAGTCATTGGAATCAACTCGATGAAGATTGCCCAAAGCTCAGTTGAAGGAATTGGCTTTGCGATCCCAACAGAAATCGCCATTCCTGTTATAGAAGATTTAGAAAGCATTGGCGAAGTACGCCGCCCTCAAATGGGTGTAGGCATTCACTCATTAAGTGAAATTCCAAGCGCATATTGGCAAGAAACATTGAAGCTTCCTGAAGACATTAAAGGCGGAGTGGTCGTTACAAGCATCGCACCAACATCCCCAGCAGACCGAGCAGGAATGCAAGAGTATGATGTCATTGTCGATATCGACGGAGAACCAATGGAAGACGGCCATGACTTAAGAAGATACCTGTACACAGAAAAGAAAATCGGCGATGAACTAGAAGTCACCATATACAGAGACGGAAAGAAAGAAGTCATCACCGTCCAACTAGCAGAACAAGAAAGTTTTTAAGCCAAAAGAAAAAAAGGTCGGTCTTTGACCTTTTTTTCTTTTGGCGAAGCACTGAGCGGAGTCGCCGTAATGTTTTAAGCCTTTTGAGCGGTCTTCTCAAAAGGCGCACGGCGAGAGAAGCCAGTGCCCGTGCCCCCATGTACGCACTGCATATGAAAAAAAGGTTTTAAACCCACTGCACACCCATGCAGTCCCCATCTTTTATGAGAAGAGCAGTTGAGAAAAACATTCTCCACTGTTCTTCTTTTTTATTTCATTTATCCACAGCGATAAAAAAGGGTATGCTATAATGTAAAATGCAAAAGAAAGGACGTTGTTTTATGTATTATGCTTGCAATGAACACATCGAGGTAGCTATTGATATGGTAGTCGATGAGGCAGAATTAGCACCGGTTGTAGAAAAAGTAGAAACAAAGAAGGAGGCATTATCCACAAGCTGTAGTTTTTGTGATAGCGTAGCCATCTACAGTGTGGATAGTTAAATTGTTATCCACTATGTTGATATGTGGATAACTACTGTGGATAATATTATGGGAGGTTATACACATTGTGAATATCCAAATCGTAACTGTTGGAAAATTGAAAGAAAAATATTTAAAGCTTGGGATAGATGAGTACACAAAACGATTAGGTGCTTATGCAAAAATAGAAACGATTGAAGTCGCAGATGAAAAAGCACCAGAACAAGCTAGCGAAGCAGAAATGAAGCAAATAAAGGAAAAAGAGGGAGAACGGATATTAGCAAAAATCCATCCTGATACCCATGTTATTGCACTAGCAATTGAAGGAAAGATGATGACATCAGAACAACTAGCAGACACCCTTGATAAGCTTGCAACCTATGGAAAGAGTAAGG
Source organism: Halalkalibacter okhensis (assembly GCF_000787375.1). Classification (GTDB taxonomy): domain Bacteria; phylum Bacillota; class Bacilli; order Bacillales; family Bacillaceae_D; genus Halalkalibacter; species Halalkalibacter okhensis. The sequence goes on from NZ_JRJU01000012.1 coordinate 52,207, forward strand.
TAGCCTTTGTCATTGGTGGATCATTAGGATTAAGTGATGATGTGATGAAGAGAGCGAATGAGAGTTTATCGTTCTCCAAAATGACGTTTCCACATCAGTTAATGAAGTTGGTATTGTTGGAACAGGTTTATCGGGCTTTTCGGATAAATCGGGGTGAACCGTATCATAAGTAAATGAGGTTTTAAAAGAGACGTAACTATTTAATAGTTGCGCCTTTTTGTGGTTTAGAAAACCCCTGGCTATGCCGGGGGTTCAAAAGAGCTTCTAGCGTGGTATTAAAAAAACCTCACTTCATGGTAGGATAAAGTTGGTTTCCCGACCACTTCATTCCACCATAGAAGGAGGTATGCCCTGTGATTGGGGATAAAGTATACGGGGCATTATGTTGGTCTTTCCTAAATGAAACTAATGATAGTCTAATTGAGGGTGCGGACATGATTATGGATTTTGATGAAACATATGATCGAGATAAATTACAAGGTGAACATGAGATATATAATTTCGACTTATTATATAGGCTTTTTTATGAAAACGGGATTTTAGATGAATTATTTAAAATGATTCTATTTGATACATTAATTGGTAATACTGACCGCCACCAGGATAATTTCGGAGTAATCAGAAATGAAGAAACTGGACAACAAAAATTCTCTCCATTTTATGATAATTCCTCATCAATTGGAAGAGAAATGAACGAGAATCGGGTAAAACTTATGTTGCGTGATGAAAATATGTTCAATGCTTATATATATGGGAATAAATCATCCACGCTTATACGCTGGGAAGATTCATGGACAAAAAAAAGGCTAAATATTATAGAGTTTTATGAGAAAGTGAAAAGTTTATATCCGCAAGAAATTAGTAAATATTTGACTAATGTCGCAAAACTTACTGATGAAATTTTGGGAAATATTATTTATAAAGTTCCACCAATAGTAATGTCGGAATCAAAAAAAGAATTAGTAACAAAAATTTTAAAAACAAGAAGAGATTATTTAATAAAGTAGGGGGTTTTGATATGCCCAAGGATAATGAAAAATTATTAGTGTCTTGGAAAGGACCGAAGTCCCAAAAAAATTATTTTGTTGGACTACTTTCTAAAAATATTAATTCAAAAGGATTAAATTATAAATTTATTTACAATATAGACGTTGTCTTACAAGCTAAGGAAGAAGGTTTTATGCCTTTTGTTGGATTGAAGGACCTAAACAAAGAATATTGTGGTGATAAGTTATTTTCTGTTTTTGAAAGAAGGTTACCTAGTCAAAGCCGTAATATTTTTAAAAAGTTCATTAATGATTACCATCTTCATAACAGTAATGCTCTTACATGGGAGTACTTAAAAATTACGAAGGGAAGAACTGCAACAGATAATTTATCATTTCTAGAGCCAGTATATATTGAAAATGGTAAATTAACTTACAATGGTGAAATTGCAGGTTGGTCATTTACGAAAAATAGTAACATTCATTTGAAGGTTAATAATCAAGTGATTTTACGTAACGAGGAAACAAATACTATAGATAACGAGGCAGTTGAAATTATTGACTCGGAAAATGGAAATGTACGTGTTGGATATATTCAAAAGCCGTTCAATAAAGTATTTTATAGTTTGTTAAAAAGGGGTTATTTTCTTTCAGGTTACATTGAATCAATTGATTCTTATGATCGTAGACCAACAGTTTCTGTAGAAGAGAGAATTTCTAAAGGAGATATTGATATTAAGGAATTAAGTTACTTAATTCATATTAAGTAATAGTAATTAATTTGGTTGAGATACTTAAAAAACATATTAGATATATCAATTTGAACTAATGAAAGAGGGCTTATTTTTCATTGATTTGAAGAAGGGTCAACCTTCATAGATTTTTGTTATATGGTATCCACCAAGGCAGTGGGATCGGATTATCAATTGCAAAGAACCTGGTTGAATACATTAATATAGAAGGTGGGAATAGGATATCAAATGGATATCCTATTCTTTGGGCATCTTTCTTCATTAAACCACTACTTATTTTCCAAACCAGTTAATAGGTTTTGGATCTAAGTTGTGGAAGATATGCTTTGTTTCTGTATATTCCTCTAGTCCAAGTTTACCCAATTCTCGACCAATACCTGATTGTTTGAATCCGCCCCATGGTGCATGAGGGAAGTAAAGGTTGAATTCGTTAATCCAGACAGTGCCCATGCGCATTTTGGCAACACAACGCTCTGCTTTAACGATGTCGTTTGTCCATACGCCACCAGCTAATCCGTAAATGGAGTCATTTGCTAGCTTAATAGCTTCCTCTTCTGTTTGGAATTTTTCTACTGTAATGATTGGACCAAATGCTTCATCTTGAACAATGCTCATATTGGTTGTGCAATCTGTAAATATTGTTGGTAAATAGAAGAAGCCATTTTGAAGTGCGGGATCTTCTGGACGCTTACCGCCTAATACAAGCTTTGCGCCTTCTTTAATACCTGTTTCCACATAGCTTTCAACCTTTGCTAAATGCTCAGCTGAAATGAGTGGTCCCATTTGCGTATCCTCATCAAAGCCACTACCAAGCTTGATGTTTTTAACACGTTCTACTAGTGCTTTCACGAACTCATCATGAATACTTTCTTCGATAATCAGCCTTGTGCCTGCTGAACAAATTTGTCCGGCGTGGAAAAATACAGCATTCATTGCTTGATCGACAGCTGTTTCAAAATCAGCATCTGAAAACACAACATTAGGGTTTTTTCCACCAAGCTCAAGGGCTATTTTTTTCACATTCACACTAGCGGCTTGCATAATTTTTTTCCCGGTTTCAATTCCACCTGTAAAAGAGATTAAATCAACATCCACATTTGTGGAAAGCTCAGCACCAACTGAATGACCAGCCCCTAGTACAAGGTTCGCCACGCCGGCAGGAACACCCGCTTCTTCGATTAATTCAAATACTTTAACTGTTGTAAGAGGTGTAATTTCACTTGGTTTCATCACAAGTGTGTTCCCGGTGACCAAAGCTGGTGCAAGCTTCCATGATGCTTGTAGTAATGGGTAATTCCAGGGTGTAATTTGTCCACAAACCCCTACAGGCTCGTGTACGACTTTACTAACCGAATTTGGAACGGGAGAAGGAATGATTTCTCCACCATTTTTGTCGCCAATTTCAGCATAATAGCGAAATACGCCGGCAATATCATCCATATCTACGCGGCTTTCTTCGACGGTTTTACCTGTATCAAGGGATTCAAGTTCAGCTAGTTCTTCTTTATCTCTTTCGATTAGTTCTGCAATCTTTTGAACAATGCTTGCTCGTTCGGTTACCGGAGTATTTGGCCAATCTCCTTGATCAAAAGCTTGCCTAGCGGCTACGATTGCAGCTATGGCATCTGATTGATCACCCTCTGCAACAGTTGCAATCTCTTCTTGATTGAATGGGTTAATAATCGTGCGTGTTTGACCATTTTTTGCATCTACCCATTTTCCATCTATGAACATCTTTTTTAATATCATGTAGTTGACTTCCTCCTTTTAAATGCATCCTGCTATAGAATAAAAGAAGGGAGCAAATTATCAATTATTGCTCCCAATGAACCTGCTGTTTGTTTTCCTTTAACTTGTTTTTTCAAGGAAACTCAATCTTACGTGCCACCTAACACGGTTGTACTATGTGGAGGTTGTACTTTGGCGTTGGGATCAATGTAATGCTTTGCTTGGCTAATAGCGGTTGGTGCTTCCCCAAAACCGGAGATGATGAGTTTAACCTTGCCGGCATGTGTTGTAATATCCCCAGCAGCATAAATTCCTGGAATATTTGTTTCCATTTTTTCATTTACAACGATTGAATTTTTTTGTAGATGTAATCCCCACTCTTTAATTGCACCTATATCAGTAAGGAATCCATGATTGACAATAAGAGCATCTATATCTAGATTTTCAGTCATATTCCCTTTGTTTTCTTTAATTACAACCTGTTCAAGAAATCCGTCATGACCAATTAAATCATCAATAACCATTGGTGTTTTGACCTCAACAGTTGATTCTTTTAATTGGTTGACACTGTGTTCATGAGCTCTAAATGTATCGCGACGGTGAATAAGTGAGACGTTCTCTGCAATACCTTCTAACATTAAAGCCCAATCAACAGCAGAATCTCCACCACCTGCAACACACACTTTTTTATCTTTAAACGCTTGAAGATCGGTAATAGAGTAGAGAAGGTTATTTCCTTCGTACTCGCTAGCTTTCTCATGTTTAAGACGGCGTGGTTGGAAGGCGCCAGCACCACTTGTAATAATCACTGTTTTTGCGTAGTGAACATCTTTTGTCGTTGTTACTTTAAAAAGCTGGTCATCCAATTTTTCTACATATTGAACGTTTTCCTCTAGGCATATTTTCGGGTCAAATTGTTTCGCTTGTTCTTCTAATTGGCTAACTAAGTCTTTTGCTAAAACTTTTGGAAACCCAGCGACATCATAAATATATTTCTCTGGATACAGAGCCATTAACTGTCCGCCAACCTGTGGCAAGCTATCAATGACTTTGACTGACATCTCGCGCATACCACCGTAAAAGGCAGCGAATAAACCGGTCGGTCCTGCTCCGATAATAATGGAATCTACAACATTCTCGGGTAGATTCATTGTTTTCACCTTCTTTTCTAACTACTTGTATACGATAACGTCTTCGTTTTCTACTCGTACTTTATAATTTGGTAATTTTTTGTTAGGCTCGGCAAGCATTCTACCTTCGTTTTTTATATCAAATTCTCTGCCATGCCATGGGCAACGAATAATTTCACCTTTTCGACAGTAATCGTAGTCTCCTGGTTTACTCTTATCGGTCGTTGCTCCACAAATCATTCCTTTTTCAAGTCTTGCTCCTTGGTGGGTACATTGATTTAGAAACGCATAAAATTCACCATCTAATGTTCGACAAACTAATACATTTTGTCTTCCAAAATCAGCTGCCTTCATTTCGCCTGGCGCTAGATCGGTTGTTTTACATACAACTTGTTCATTCATAAAGTAACCCTCCTATGAATTAGGTAGTTTTGGATAAAAGGCTTTCGCGTTCTCTGCAAAAATTTTCTTCTTTAATTCTGGGTCTAGATTTGGTAATGCACGAGTTGGTGAATCATAATCCCAATGTGGGTAATCGGTAGAGAAGCATAGGATTTCATCGGTACCCATTTGTTCAATAAGAGACATGAACTCTTTTTTTGTTAGTTCTTCTGCCGGTTGAGTTGTCACTCGAATTTGTTCTTTGAAAATATCACTTGGCTTTCGTTTCAACCAAGGTACTTCATGGCGCAGGTCACGGTATTGTTGATCCATTTTCCACATAATGTGGGGAACCCAAGTAAATCCGCCTTCAATCATCATCAATCCGAGGTTAGGGAACTTATCAAATACACCATTGAAAATCATATTGGTCACTTGTTTCATATGAGCAGTAGGAATTAATGTGTGCCACTCAATGAAATATCTTGGCCATTTTCCATAATAGACAGGCGGTTCATTATGGTGCATACCGATCATCAAATTATGCTTTTGGGCAGCTTCGAAAATAGGATGATAGTATGGATCGCCCCACATGATGTCATCAATTGGTAGTAAAACTTGGACCATCTTTGGATGGGAACCAACTCTTTCAATTTCTTTTACTGCAGCATGAAGATCCTGTGCGGCAATATGCACAGATCCATATAAACGATCATCTTTTTCTAGCCATTCTTCAATTTGCCAATCATTGTAGGCCGTTGCTAATGCCGTCGCCATTTCATACCATCCATGCATGGATGATGGTGATGGATCTAATGCACTTGTTAAGATGCCGAACTCATGACCAACATCATCTAGCAGTTGTTTTTGCATAAATGCTAAGTCGGAGCCAGCTGGACGGCCATCAGGTAAAATCGCATCTGCTCGATCTACTCCGGCAACAGCAGGCTGGGTATAGGGCATATGTTTTTCTTGGATCCAATGACAATTTTGAATGTAATGTTTAAAAGGTTCATCTAAATATTTCAGTATATCCTTGTATTGAACGCGTTCGTGTATATCTGTATCTACGATTCGAATTTGCTCTTTTGCCATCGTAATACCCCCTGTTTATTTATTGTTATATTGCGAATTTTATCACTACATTTAAAGCTCCTCCAAACCTACTGAGAGGCAGTGAGTAACTATTAGATGGCTCAGTGAAGGTCAGTGAAGCTCAGTGAACGTCAGTGACAGTTTATTAACTTTTTAAGTAAAAGGTATAAAAAGTAGGAAAATGGAATTAAAAAATGATGGTATAGATCATAGTTGAGGTTTAAAGTTCAATTCACAGGAAATAAAAAATCACCCTCGACTTAAGGAAGCCAAGGGGTGGATTTGAAAGAGGGTAATGACAACCACAACGAACTTCAAAAGGTAGGGTGAAGAAAAAGAAACGAGGAAGGACGAGGAAACATCCCGTCGTACTAAAAGCATAAAAAGTACTAGAGAAAAAAAGGAACATGTCTTCACTCTTGAGTGGTGTTCCTTTTTTCTCTACAAAATATACACATGTAAAATAGATACATTTAAAGATAAAAAAGTAACCCTAGCAGGGGAAGGACACGGAGACTCCTGCGGGACCAGTGACCCACGTGTGAGACCCGGCAGAAAGTGGAGTGTCATTCTCTTGCGGCTGGATCCCCGTTGAGTTGTGTAGGAAAATTTCTGTTTTCTGCAAGGCTAGTGTGTTTCCATCTAATAAATAACAACTGGATCGTATACACTTAAATGGTCATACACTTTCTTCATGACATCAGGAGGTACGTTGACACAGCCATTCGATCCTTCATTTTTGTAAGCGTTGCTTGACCAGTTCGTTCGCCAGCCTGCGTCGTGGAAGCCTTGTCCGCTGTTAGTAAATGGTGCCCAATAATCTACGTCAACGGAGTAATCCTTACCAGAGTAATCACTACCAGTAAGTGTGTAGGGGGTCCGTTTAAAGAGAATGTACCATACCCCTGGTAATGTATCTTGTTGTGTGCTTTTGTTACCAGTAACGATATCTGTGGTTAAGACCAATTGCCCTTCTTTATAAATCCACATCTTCTGCTTTGCAATTGATACTTCAGCATAAGTATGACCGATGCCATAGTTTGAAGTCGTTTCATAGCCGTAGCCTTCTCCACTCCAGCCATTTCCGTAAATATTAGAGGCGGAAACAGATTCTCCTCCATTCATAAAAGCTTCTTTGATCATTTTTGCTTCTTTTTCAGCATCAAGTGCCCAACCATAACCTTGTCCTTTAGTCGAAATAACTGAACCTGAGTGGGTCTTAAAAGTGAAATCTCTCCCTAATGTCGATTGAGAGTCATTGATTTCGGCCACTTTTTCATCAATTAAATCAGATTGAATCAATACATCCATTTCTTCTGATAAAGAAGCATCTTTAATGAGTTCATTTGCTTTTAAGGAATAGACTTGATCTTGTACTTGATAGTCTATGGAATGCTGAAGGAAATCTTGCAGCTTTTCCACTTGGGATTGGACAACCTGACTGTCTTCTTTGATCGGGTGTAAGTAGATCGGATTTAAGATTACTTCACTCGTATATTCTTGTTTATCATATTCCTCTAATAGGCTATGAACATCATAGTGCTCACCATCGATGCTTTCAGTAATAATAATTTCGCCATTTTCTAATTGTGCCCTCGCATCTATAGGTGCTTGTAAATCTTGGTTTATGGATATAAGCTCTTGTTCTAGCTCGGTTCGCAGTGTTTCGCTGCGATATGAATCCTTGTTACTTGGCTGTAAATAATATGCTTTTGCTTCAGATGAAGGAAAAAAAGTCCATTGATCTTTTAGCGTTTCTTTAATCTCAGCCAAGTCATTTTCTGTAAAGGCCATCTTGGTTTCTGTTCCTTCAAAAATGAGTTGGTCTCCAACATAGATCGTGTTTTTTATAAGAGATGTTTGTAACTTTTCTAGAGTTTGATCAGCTGTCAGCCCACTTACTTCAATATCATTAATAGTAATATTTGAATTAAAGCGAGTCATCTGATAATAGCTCATTGCCAAAATACTAAGCCCAATAACAACGATGGTTACTGATATAATGAACTTCCAATTTTTAAACCACTGAGTTGGTGGTTTTACGTTATGCTCTTTAACGGATTTTTCTACGGAATACCCCATATCATATTCCCCCAAACCTAGACATTCTTAGACTTTAAACGATAAGCCTTTATTCCCATTTTACTAGATAGAAAGAATTATGTTTGTCGTAATTTGTAAATTAGAGAAGTTTATTATAATTTTTTTATATTGTTGGGGATACCTTTAATAAGTAGCTAGAGAAGTGATAGAAATGAAAAGAACGATGGAATGAAAAATCTCTGTAAGATACAGTATCATCATATTATCCTTATATCATTATTTAAATCATTACGAATGTTGTTTATGCAAAAAAGAGAATGGGATTGGATATAGAGGAAGTGATAGCGCGATACACCCTGTTTTTTGAAAATTAGCTCTAAAATAGGGGGAAATCTAATTGGTTTGTAAGCCCTATATTATCTCTAATTTAGATTATTTGCGATATAATGTTGCATATTTATACATGATGATGATATATTACTTATTATTCGAGTAAATCAATAAAGAAATGAATGTGAAATAGAAGAAACAGGAGAGAGACGACATGGACGTTGAAAAGCTACAAACCGTAGAAGGATTAAAAAAAGAAAAAGAGTACACAGCCAAACAATATATGAAGTTTTGGTTGCCCTCATTAATGGGGGTTTTGCTATTTCTAGTACCTATTTCCATAAATGATAAGGTAACGATTGGGTTAGGAGTTTTGGCAGATGCATTACAGGCTGCTATCGCTGATTATATTCCCTTCATTATGACGATGATTCTTTGTTTATCAGCTATTGGTAGTTTAGTAGTTACATTGACGAAACCGCAAGCTATTAAGCAAAGTCCATTTTTAAACAGTTTATTTAATATCACGCCATTTTGGTTAGTCCTTAGACTCATTAGTGCAGTATTTGCTATTTTTACATTAACTGAGTTCGGGCCTGAATTCATATGGTCGGAATTTACAGGTAGGGTTGTGCTCTATGATTTAATTCCCGTATTAATGGTTTGGTTCTTGTTTGCTTGTTTATTTATGCCACTTTTACTACAGTTTGGTTTGATGGATTTTATTGGAACATTGGTGCGTAAAATCATGTATCCTTTATTTAAACTTCCTGGGCGTTCGTCTGTTGATGCCTTGGCATCTTGGATGGGAAGCGGAACAGTTGGTGTATTATTAACGACACAACAATATGAATCTGGTTACTATACAAAACGAGAAGCTGCTGTTGTGGCAACAAATTTTTCAATTGCTTCCATTGCTTTTAGTCTTGTTATTGCAAAATTTTTAAAGATTGATGATATGTTTCTACAATTTTATTTTACGGTAATCGTAACGGGGATTGTTGCCGCGATCATCTGTCCAAGAATTCCGCCGCTGTCCTTGAAAAAGGATGAGTATTATGAGCCAGTTGGAAAACAAATTGATGAAGTTGTTCCGGAAGGGGTCTCAAGTTTCCGTTGGGGTGTCAAGCAAGCTGTTGAAAAAGCCAATCAAGTCAAGAGCTACCGCAGTGTTGTAAAAGGCGGAATTCAAAATGTTGTTGATATTTGGTTTGCCTTAATCCCATTGGTGATGGCACTAGGAACGATGGCTCTTGTGATTGTTGAATTCACACCGATTTTTACTTACTTATCCTATCCATTTATCCCACTCTTACAGTTATTGCAGATTCCTGAAGCGCAAGCGGCTGCTCCTGCTATGATTGTTGGGTTTGCTGATATGTTTTTACCTGCTGTGATTGGGAGTGGAATTGAGTCAGAGCTTACACGTTTTGTGATCGGAGTAATGTCGTTAACACAGTTAGTTTACATGTCTGAGATCGGAATTCTGCTATTAAAATCTAAAATTCCTCTTTCGTTTTTCCAGTTATTGATTATCTTTTTACAAAGAACCATTATTACGCTGCCAGTAGCTGCTGCAATGGCACACTTTTTATTCTTTTAAAAATAAGATAAAGTAATACTATGGAATTTGAGAAGCATTGGTGGATACCAATGCTTTCTATTTGTTATAAAACGATATGTGAATGAGTCGAAAGGTGAATGATAACGTGAATGTCGCATCATTTTTTTCAAAATCTACTAAAGAAGCACTTCAGAATGATCCACCAGGTGAGTGGATGCCAGCTCTACCAAATGAGTGTATACGTCTAAGCTCCGGCTACCCAGCTCCTCATCTTGTACCTGATGAAGAGATCAAGCAGGCGGTTGCTAGTTTGCTTAAAGAAGAGCAGGATCTACCGCTTCATTATTTAGGTAGTCCTAAAATGGAAAAACTGAAAGAACAGATACAAGAAAGGTTGGCCACACGTGGTATGCATGTTGGAGAAGATGAGCTGTTAATTACAGCTGGTGCATGTCAGGCGATTGATCTGATTGCTCGTATTCTCATTGACGATGAAACCCTTGTTATAGTTGAAGCACCTACGTATATGGAAGCGTTAGAGATCTTTCAAAATTACACGTCTCATTTTATGAGTATTCCAATTGATAAGGATGGACTACAAACCGATCTGTTAGAAGACTTATTAGCGGAACGAAAACAGAAAGGGCTTAGCCTTCCGCGTTTTTTATATACCATTCCAACATTTCAAAATCCAACAGGTACAAACATGACAGAAGAGCGACGGAAGCATGTATTGAAGTTAGCAGCTCAATACGATTTCCTCATTTTGGAGGATGATGCTTATGGAGAATTACATTTTGAAAAGCATTCAACCCCATTAAAGGCAATAGATACGGATGGCCGAGTTCTACATGTTGGCTCGTTGTCTAAAGTAGTAGCTCCTGGAATGCGAATTGGCTGGGTAGCAGCAGCCCCTGAATTTATTACGGCTATGGCTTGGTTTAAAAAGGATCTCGACCATCCGTTTGCTCAAGCAACAATGGCTACTTATCTAGAGAGCACGGATATGAAAGAGCGATTAGAGACATTGCGAAGTACATATCAAGCAAAATGTTCCGTTTTGCTTTCTGCACTGGAGCAATACATGCCGACATCTGCTTCTTGGTATGTTCCTGAGGGGGGATATTTTGTATGGCTTAAAGTGGCAGTTGATACGTCCGAATTATTAGCTCAGGCGATGGAAGCAGGAATATCCTTTGTGCCTGGAAGATACTTTTTCTTAAGTCAAGAAGATGGAACCCAATATCTTCGTCTCTCTTTTAGCTATGCTAATGAAAAAAATATCAAAGAAGGAATTAAAAGACTCGGAAATCTTCTTGAAGAAGTAGAAAGTAGTGAACGATAACAATACTGTAAAAAAGATGATTCCTAAGTTTGCCGGAGTCATCTTTTTTAAATTCTATTGCATTCTATTGGCGTTTCGGACATTTTTCAGGAGTGTCCACTAATTGGGTTTTCATTCAGGTTATCAGCAGTCGTTCTTTTTTTATCGATATAGCGAACTCCTGCAATGAATAGGCGAACAATCCAGAACGTGGCAGTTAGAACGGAGACAGTATGGTACCAATCCCAGCCTTTTCTAAATTCAACGAGTTTTGTCTTTTTTTCAAGGAAGTTTTCTATAAGAGCCATCGGTATGCTAAAAAGAAAAACACTAAAAAAAGTCTTTATTGGCTTCATTTTATAAGTGAATTGGTTGTACATAACACATAATAACGGAAATAAAATGTAAAGGAATACAATATTTGAATCAAAAGAATTGGCGAAGTATCTCTTTGGATATTGAACATATCTCTTCTTAATTACTGGACCATCCATCAATGTAGAAACCAACGTTTTAAATAAATATATGAGAAACCAATCTTTAATGTCGCCTTTTTTGCGGAATAGAAAAGCCCATCCGCTTATCCCTAATAGTGTAATTATATGTAGTAATGTTCGATCTCTCATATATTTAATCGCTCCCTTGATGAAAAGATGCTCATTTTACAAGTTATAGAATTTTCACTTAGTATCATTCAATCTTTTGTGTTATATTCATTTCAATTTTTAAATATGCAGATACGGTCAAAGAAGATAGTTTTACTCTTAAATAAAAACCTCCTCCTATCATTTTTCTCTAGCAGGAGTAGGCTTGTATATTATTACAAAGGGTAGTTGAAGAAAAAAATATGGAGAGTGAACGAATGAAAACCGAAAAAGAAAAAATGCTAAATGGTGAACTTTATCAAGCAGCTGACCCAGAGTTAGTAAAAGAAAGATTGAATGCTCGAAGGCTAACGAGATTATTTAATGAATCACTTGAAACCGATGAGGACAAGAGAATTAAATTATTAAAAGAATTGTTTGGTTCTACAGGTGAGGCTTTGTACATAGAGCCAGCGTTTCGATGTGATTATGGCTATAACATACATGTAGGTGAAAACTTCTTTGCTAATTTTGATTGCGTGTTTTTAGATGTTTGTGAGATTCGAATAGGGGATAACTGCTTTATAGCACCAGGAGCTCATATTTATACGGCGACTCATCCGTTAAATGCAGAAGAAAGAATAACGGGTAAAGAATACGGAAAGCCAGTAACAATCGGAAACAATGTATGGATTGGTGGACGATCCATTATTAATCCTGGCGTTCAGATAGGTCATAATGTCGTGATTGCTTCTGGTGCAGTCGTAACAAAAAATGTTCGAGATCATGTTGTTGTAGGTGGAAATCCAGCAAGAATTATGAAAATAATCGAACAATAGGGCTAACTTAATGTTAGTTTAACGGGTAGTTTTAAATGAATTCAATAGGGGGCAGCTCCATTCAAATATGGAATTCCCCTACGTCTCATTTCAACCAACCTTCCTATTTCCTACTAAATCCACTCTTAACTGTCTCACTCTCAAGAAAAATCCAATAGTAATGAACAGGGATAAAGTCCCGTATGTCATCATCATTTGTTGCAATCCGAGTGTATCTAGCATTAAGCCCGTTGATAATAAAATGATTTGGTACATAAAGTCATCGAGCATACCTCTGAATGAGAAAAACCTCCCGTGATAATTTGGGGGAATGGTCGTTTGAAAAACCATTGTAGCAATCGGAAAAAAGCATCCAACGGCAAACCCGAACAGGATGAAAGCTAGTATAGCTAAATAGGAAATCTCTACATAAAAAAGCATAAGTTGCGCTAGTCCAATGATGATGGAAAGCAAGAATAACTTTATAAAAGGTGATTTATAGCCAAATCTTTTTACGAAAAGAGTACCAAGTATAAAGGCAATGCCTTCTACCGTATAAAGCCACCCTTTTATCGATGGATTGTCTAACATGTCACTGATGTTGATCACAATTAAATTAAACCCACCAATAAACAAAAGGGGGACTAAGGTTAAGACGAGAGTAGGAAAAATAGTTGATCGTTCTTTTAGAACAGGAAACAAATCCTTAAATGACTGTTTCGCATGTGGCTCTTTATCTGACTTTTTCTCTTGTTCGGGCTCTTTGATGTTCAAAAATGTTGTCAGAACAAGCAAAAGAACATAGGAAATAAAAGCGATAACATAAAGCATGGAAAGAGACATCATCGTTAGAAAGATTCCCGCACAAGCGGTACCAAGTACACGAGAAAGGGTAGAAATATTCATATATAACCCATTAATGCTTAGTAATTTCTTTTCTTCAACTACAAGAGGGATTGTCGCTTGCAGCGCTGGAAAGTAAAAGGCTGCTGTAATATTTATCGAGATTAAAAAGGCCAGCATCCATGCAATCGAACCTGTTTCAATAGCAACAAACATAAATCCAACGCTAATGAGCCTCCCAACGCCAGCATAAAGCATAATGGTCTTTTTTCTATATTGATCGACGATTTTGCCTGAAAGTGGACCAAATACAATACCGGCGAGGATTCCAATGGCTAAGATAAGTGATTTGATAAAGTCTGATGGTACCTTATCTTGCATAAATTCAAGATCACCAATAATTCCAAGCCATAACCCAAAACCTGCAATAAACTCTCCAGTTAACAAAATCCATATATTTCTATTCTTTTGCATAAAATAGCCTCACATATCATAGTAAAATTGGAATAAATTGAATTTAATGTTGAAAATGATTATCATTGTCAAATATAATAACAGATAGAGTGATAACTTTAAAGGAGGAATGAAGAAATGTTTATTCAATTAAAAACGATTTCAGTAACCGAAGGAAATGGAGAGCGCATGGTTGAACGCTTTGCATCCGAAGGGATTATCGAACAGCAGCCAGGCTTTATCGACCTTAGTGTTCTACAAAAAAAGCAGAGAAAAGGTAATGAAGAGATTATCATCATGATTCGCTGGGAGTCAGAGGATGCGTGGAAAGCTTGGGAAACAAGTGATATTCACCTTGCTGGTCACCGTGCGAAACGTGGGAAGCCTTCTCCTTCTTTTATTATCGATAGCAAGCAAGATGTCTATTATGTCAAAGGTCAAAAGGAGTATGTCACACCTAAGCACGTATGATGAGAATACTTGTTTTACAAAGTGCCAGACTATGTCCGGCACTTTGTTATAGTTTTTAGTTATTCATACCAACGCTCTTTCTTGTTAAGAGCATATAAATTAAATAGGGTGCTCCGATAACAGAAATCACAATACCAACAGGAATATCAGCGGGAGCTAACAGATTTTTTCCAATCATATCAGCGAGCAGCAAAAGAAAGGCTCCAATGAAAGCTGATAAAGGTAAAACACTAAAATAATTAGCCCCGCACAACCTTCTAGCAATGTGTGGCGCTAAAAGCCCGACAAAGGCAATTCCTCCTCCGACAGCGACACACGATCCTGCTAGTGCGGCTGAAAGGTATAACAGTTGGCGGCGTTCAGACTCAACGTTTAATCCAAGAACACGGGGGATCGTTTCACTAAACTGGAATATGTTCATCGACCTTGCTTTAAAAAAAGCAATAGGTGCTAGTATGACAATCCATGGAAGGAGAGCCCAGACATATGGCCATTGAGACCCCCAGATGCTACCAGTAAGCCAAATCGTCGCCTGTTGGAAATCTTTTGGGTCCATTTTTAACTGTAGAATAATTAATAACGCACCACATAATGCATTAAATCCTAAGCCTACTAACAGAAGTCTGCCTGGTTCAATGCCATCTTTCCAGGAAAAACGGTAGATTAATAGGGCAATGGTCAGGGCCCCAATAAAGGCAAAGACGGGCAGGAAAAATGGAGAAGCTAGTACACTGCTATTAGATTGGCCGAATAGAAAAATACAAAAGACGACAGCAAGCCCAGCGCCAGCATTAATCCCTAAAATTCCTGGATCAGCTAGAGAATTTCTCGATAACCCCTGAAGAATAGCACCAGAAAGGGCAAGTCCAGCCCCAATTAAGAGCGCTATAACCATTCTTGGTAATCGAAGCTGATACAAAATGAGTTCCTGTTGTGGAGTACCAAGGCCTCTAAATGTTGAAAGGATGTCTTTTGCCGAAATGGCGATAACTCCCGTTGAAAGGCTTACGAAAAAGACGGCAATGATTAAAACGATAAGTGTAAGTAACCAATATTTTGATTGACGTAAAGCTTGCTTCCAATCCATTACATATACCCTCTTTTCTGTCGAGATAAATAAAGGAAAAACGGTACACCTATAAGTGCAGTTACCGCGCTTACAGGTGTTTCGAAAGGAGGATTAATCATGCGAGCGCCAACATCAGCAAGGATGAGAAGCAAAGCTCCAGCAATTGCGCTCAGTGGAACGACCACACGGTAGTCAGGACCGACAAGCAGACGAACAATGTGTGGAATAACAAGACCGATAAATCCAATCGCTCCGGCAATAGACACCGCAGATCCACATAAAAGGATGACAGTCACAATTCCAATAAGCCTTATCTTTTGTTGAGACTGACCAAGTCCAGTAGCGATCTCTTCTCCCATAGCAAGAATGGTCAGCGAACGACTTATCCAAAGGGCTAGAAATACCCCGATCGTGACGGTCGGAAGAAGGATAAAAACATGCAGCCATTTTGTACCTGAAAGCCCACCTGCAAACCAAAAGCTAAGATCTTGAGCGACTTGGTAATAGAGGGCAATTCCTGTTGAAAGAGCACTAAAAAGAGTACTTAAAGCAGCTCCTGCTAACGTTAATGTCACAGGTGAGATTCGGTCCTTTGAGAACATCGAAAAAGCTAAAACACAGGTTGCCCCAAAAGCAGCCCCAGCAAAAGACCAAATAAGCAGCGTCCAATAGGAGCCAGTTTTTATAAACGCAAGAGAAATGGCAATCGCTAAGCCAGACCCATGAGTGATGCCAATAATCGAAGGATCGGCAAGTGGATTTCTAGTCAAACCCTGCATAATGGTTCCAGCTACTGCTAGAGAAGCACCAATCAAAGCAGAGGCTAAGGCTCGCGGAATCCTCACTTCAAAGATCAGTTGATGTTTAATATTGTCTTTTTCAAAGGAAAGGAACGAATCCATAATCACTGAAGGATCAATCCAAACAGCACCAAGACCTATCGACAGAAGTAAGCTTACAAATAAAAGCAACAACCCAGTTATTCCCCATTTAACTGTTTTGTGCCAAGCGGTTTTAATGGGAATAAAAGGTTTATCATCTAAAGGAGATTTGGATGATGTATTCACATATAATCAACTCACTTATGTAAATTTTTAATTGAAAATGATCATCATTTTCAATTAATTAGTAATTGCTTATTAATCTACTATTACTAGATAATCTTTGTCAATTGTTTTTCAGGCTATTTCCGTAAAGATTGTTGCTATTAAATAGTTTGGATCTTAGTGAAATGGAGCGGAAGTCACTCGACTCCTGCGGGATAGAGAGGGAGGCCACTGAAATAGTGCTCGTTTATTTAGGACTTGATAAGGAGCTTTGATCTCGCTCCCGGGATGGGGGGCACGCTTTCCGCAGGCGGGCGTTGAACTAACCGGCTGCGCCGGTGGATTTCAACCTGCCCTTCCCTCCTGCAGGAGTCGGCCCCCCATCCCGTCCGCTTGTTGAGAGGAAAGATAGAAATTCCCTACTTTTCAACGATCAAAAGAAACTAGGGGAAATAGCGCAAAGAAGGCACTGAAAAAGAAAGTATACGAAAATAGTCTTTTCAAAAAAATGGGAAGGTGTTAATGATATGTCCTATAGTCAGCTGGAGCAGGTAAATCATTTTCATATATCTTTACTAAAACTACGTGAAGGAATAAGTGAAACCATTAATCAATCACACAAATTTAACTGCCTGATCTATATTTCTTCAGGTATAGGCCATTTACGAATTGGAGGGGAAGAGGTCAAAGCGCTTACGGGAAAATGTTATCTTCTTACAGAAGAAAGCAAGCTTATTTCCGCGTCTTCACAGCTATTCAATGTGTATCTATTATCCTGGCCAAAAAACGAAACCGAGCTATCTTTTATATGTTCTGCGCCTTTAGCTGAACAGTTACCAGCAAAAATGACGCCATTATGGCAGGAGGCTTTGTCTCTTCAAGGAGGGAAATCATACTCCCAACTTTGTCGTTTCAAAAGTGCAGTATGGAACGTATTATCACTGTTAACCGATCCTTCAGAAATAGATGAGATGGATGAGATCATTGAAATCATGAGAAGTGACCTATCAAACCCGTATACCATTTGTCAGTTAGCAGAAAAGGTCAATATGAATCCGACTTCCTTTACAAGGGCTTTTAAAAAAAGAATGGGAATATCGCCTAAGGAATTTTTAATAGCGGAACGAATACGAGCAGCAAAAGAATTAATGCTTCAAAACAAAGGGATCACAACAAAGGAAGTTGCGTTAAAAGTCGGGATGCAGGATGAATTTTATTTTAGTCGACTCTTTAAGCAAAAGGCAGGCTCTCCACCTTCTGTGTATATGAAAAGAGCTGAGGAACGGATTGCTATTGTCAGTCAAATGTTTTTACAAGATCATTTACTAGCCTTAGGAATCCAGCCTGTTGCAGCGCCTGCTTATCCATCTGCTTATCCCAAGAGTAGAGGGGTCCCGAGGTATTTAGAAAAAGACCTTGAAGGAACACACTTATTAAACGCTGAACAAGTTTTTCAACCTGAAGAAATTCTACTAACACAACCTGATCGTATTCTCAAAACGTCTCTTCATAATGGACAGATTCAATCGCTATTGTTGCCACATGAACAAATCGTTGAGCATATTCCTTTTAAAACAAATTGGAATGAGTATTTAAGGGAGATTGCTCAGCTAGTAGGGAGAGAAAGGAAAGTTGAACAGATAGAACGAGAGATTGAAAGGTTGGAGAAGGCTGTCAGAGATGAGCTATGTCCACTAACGAAGAGAGGAAAATGGGCGGTCATTTGGGTTCGTAGGAAAGAAATTCGTTTGTATGGTTACCAAGACCACGCACTTCTTGATCTTCTTTATCAGAAGTTAGGATTTGAACCACATTATCACCTGCCCAAAAGCGGCTATCAAGTTGTGTCGGTGGAGCAATTAGCTCAGTTACATTGTGACAAACTACTTATTCTTTGGAGTCATGAATGTGATGTTTGGAAGCTTGCTCAGACAAGGGAATGGAAAATGATGAAAGCCGTTCAGGATCAAGAAGTATATTTTCCAAACAGCCAAGAGTGGGACCCATGGGGACCGTTAGGAAGGAAGAAAATACTCACTGAATTTGCAACCACATTCCAAAGATCAAAGGTTACGGCCTTTTAAATGATGGATTTGTCCATTTAAAATGTTGAAAATATCCATGTTCACTTTTAATTACAGAGATTATGATTGATAATGAATTTCATTATTACTTAGAGGGGGAGAAGGAATGAGAAAACCGTTATTATCATTTTGTTTGTTTTTCATGCTGCTTTTACTAGTATTATCAGGTTGTACTAGTGGAGAGAGTAATGCTACTGAAATAGAAGAAAATCAAGAAACAGAGCAAGAGGTTGAAGAAGAGGTAGTAGAAGCAGAGACAAGAACAGTCGAGCATCTATATGGAGAAGCAGAAGTACCAATGAACCCGGAGAAAATTGTTCTTTTGTCACATGTATCTTGGGAAGGTTCATTGGTGTCTGTTGGAGTGAAGCCATTTGCGGTCATGGCCTATGACAATGAATTTCCACCTCATTTAACGGAAGAATTAGAAGGAGTCACAGCACTGCCTTATGCCGATGAAATTAATCCAGAGGAAATTATAGGTCTAGATCCAGATTTATTAATTATTAGTGATCGTTATAAGCCTTTATATGATCAGCTATCTAGTACGATTCCAACGGTTGTCGTTGAGGTTGGTGGCGATTGGAAAGAAGATCATTTAAAAGTGGCCGAAGCAGCTGGAAAGCTAGAAGAAGGTAAGAAGGTCATTGAAGATATGGAGAAACAAGCTGAAGAGATTGGCGATCGCATCCGAGAAAAAGTCGGTGATGATACATTTATGGCCGTTGCCATTAACAAAGCAGATATTCGCGTATTTGGAAAAACCAATCATGCTACAAACTCGCTTTTATTTGATGATTTAAAATTAACGCCTGCTGAAAATCTACCTGAAGATTTCGGTGAAAATATTTCAATAGAAGGATTGGTAAAGTTTAATCCTGACCATATTCTTGATGTGACCTACTTCAATAGTGGAGAGTATTATGATTCGGTCACAGAAGGGGAGGTTTGGAATCATTTAGAGGCTGTCAAAAACGACAACGTCCACACTCTTTCGACAACTTGGGGCTTTTGGGATCCAATTGAGCGTCAAAAAGGCTTAAACGAAATAGAGGAATTATTATTAGGTAATTAATACGATGCCTTGATTAAATAGTCTTTCTACATTAGAAAGACTATTTTCCGCTCATCTATTGAGAATGATTATCATTTACTAGGACGAAAGACACTAAGGAAGGGTGAGTTGATGAAAGAATCCGCCAAATCGATTGCAGAACATGCGACGTTTCAGGCTTTTATGAATAGCTATCTACGTGAAGTGAATCGCGGCAGCTGGCTAAAGAGAAAAGAATGGAGCAAAGAAAACCAAACTGTTGTCGCTCTTGAAGGGGACTATATGATCGAGCTTGTCCTACATCAACAAGCAAAGAAGTTTGCTCTTGAAGTTGAATACCGTTCGATCGTTGGAAGACAGCTAGTTGGGGTCGCTCTTACTTATTGTACGATAACAAAACAGTGGGTGAGAGAGGACCGCCTAACCGTTATGATGGCTGTCATTCAAGAGTTACACCTGGTGGCCAAAAGGAATGGTTGCCATGAGCTTGCTTCCCATTATGATGAGTTAATTGTTCGGTTAATAGAGAGTTACCATACGATGACTGACTATATTGAAAGGAGAATGACTGACTCAAAAAAACTATATTCGGTCGACAGTACATTTATTGAAACGGAACAATCATTACTCTTTGGGCATTGGCTCCACCCAACACCAAAGAGTAGACAAGGTATGGCCAGTTGGCAACACAAGGACTATGCGCCAGAGCTTGCTGGCAGTTACCAGCTTCATTATTTCCAAGTATCAAATAAGGTGATAAAGGAGTATTCCATTTTAAATAAAAAAGCTAGTGAAATAGTTACTCAATCATTAAAAAAGAGTATACCCACTTTAGAAATGGCAAAAGACAGCTGCATCATCCCCATGCACCCACTACAGGCTCAGTGGTTATTGCAGCAGAACTCAGTGAAGCAAGCCATAGATGATGGGGTGATAAAAAGCTTAGGGACAATGGGGCCAAGTTATACAGCAACTTCTTCCATCCGAACGGTCTATAACGATAGTGAGGAGTGGATGTTTAAATTTTCAATTCCTGTAAAGGTGACGAACTCTTTAAGGGTGAACAAACAACACGAATTAAAAGCAGGGACAGTAATGGCCAATCTTCTACGTCAACTTCCTTTTTTAGAACACCATTCTACGTTTCATATCATTGACGATCCAGCTTATCTAACGGTTCAATTACCTGAAAAACAGGAGTCTGGATTTGAAATGATTATACGCTCAAACCCATTTCGTAAAAAAGGAAAGCACAATCGTGGTATTAGTTCGGTTGCTGCCATTGCTCAAGATCCGTTGCCAATGGAGAAATCAAGATTGGCTCAATTAATTGAAATGGTCGCTTATCAAGAAGGGAGATCTGTGAAGGCTGTTAGTCTAGACTGGTTCAAAAAGTACTGGAAGTGTGCGATTGAACCGCTTATTCGACTTTACGATGAGCATGGAATTGCTTTAGAAGCACACCAGCAAAATAGTGTCTTAGATGTATCTACTGGGTATCCAACGTCTTATTATTATCGCGATAATCAAGGCTATTATTTATCAAAAGAGTATGAGCAAGAGCTTTGTTTCACGGAACCATCACTGCTATTAACACCGGAGCTATTCTATGAAGATTCTCTCATCCAAGAGAGGTTTACGTATTATTTGTTTATGAATCAATTGTTCTCTATCATCTATCGATTTGGTGCAGATTGTCTCATTGAGGAAGAGAGTTTAATTGAATACGCAAAGTTAAAGTTACTATTGCTAGAAAAAAGGTTAACAGGACAAGGAAAGGTATTCGTTTCTACGATTTTAAATCAAGAAAAACTGTCGTATAAAGCGAACCTCCTAACTCGTTTCCACGATGTCGATGAACTTTCAGTGGACCTTGAGCAAGCAATCTATACAAAAATGGATAATCCTTTTATTACTGTTAAGGAGGGAAAGCATGCAGAAATTATGTCCCTTACCTTCTGACAAACAAATGGCCCGAGCGACACGTCAGTTACTAGAAGCGATGATGTTTGAAGGATTCATTTCATTTGAAGAAATGAAAAATGAAGGTGATAGATATTCTTTGTTTTGTCTATATGGGAAACAACGAACCTATCGTTGCCAAGGAAGAAAAATGGCCTTCGATCGGATTCGAATCAAGGAGAATAGCCTCTTTGAAGTAAGAGATCAGAGTTTAATAGAGACAACGATAGAAGAGCTTTTAGAGGAATTGTTTTCAAATGATGATGAGAAAGCACACCTGCATCATGAATTATGGCAAACAGTAAAGCTTTGTCAGTGGAATGAGGCTCAACTTCTTCAGCCGCTTTCTAGGAGATATTCAAGCTATGAAGAGTTAGAATCCGAAATCATAGAGGGTCATCCATATCACCCTTGTTATAAATCAAGGACGAATTTCACATTAGAGGATCATGAGAAGTTTGGTCCAGAAGCAAAGCAATCGTTCTCCCTTATTTGGGTGGCAGTTAGAAGAAACAAGGCTCTCGTATCGATGTTAGAAGAGGAGAAGGAATTCTGGCAAAGAGAGCTCGGCTTGGACATGTGGGTTGAGTGTATACAGCAACTTGAACAAATAGGTGAATCTGTTGAGGACTATACCTTCCTTCCTGTTCACCCGTGGCAATGGAACTCCCTTCAAGAGCATCTAACAAAGTATACGGAAAAAAACGATATTTACTTATTGGGAGTAAAAGGCGACTCATATCGTGCTACTCAGTCTGTTCGATCGTTACTAAATAGAACGCATCCGAACAAAGCATATATGAAATTGTCGATGAATATGGTGAACACTTCTTCTTTAAGAACGTTACAGTCACATTCGGTCTGCTCGGCACCGTATATATCAGCTTGGCTTGAAAGAATAATTCAGTCGGATTCTTATCTAAAAGAGGAAGCTCAATTAGTCATTTTAAAAGAATATGCAGGAGTTAGTTTTGTACCAGAGGAAAAAGCTTTAGCAGGGCAGCTTGGTGCCATTTGGAGAGAAAGTGTACACACCTATCTTAAGGAAGAAGAACAGGCAGTCCCGTTCACGGCGCTCATGTTAATTGAGAAAGATAAAAGAGCATTTATACACCCATGGCTAGCATTTTACGGTATAGAAGAATGGATTCGCCAGTTTATTGAAGTAAGTGTGGTTCCGATCTGGCATCTTCTTGTTGCTCATGGCATTGCAGTCGAGGCACATGCTCAAAATATGATTTTATTGCATGAAGATGGGTGGCCCACTCGTGTTGTCTTACGTGATTTCCATGAAAGCATAGAGTATACAAACGATTTTATTGCTGATAAGAGCCTTGTACCTCATTTTGAAAAGTTACATAAGGATTATGAAGGTGCACCTGATGATGTCTATTACTGGATGTCGAATGTTGAAGCCTTACGAGAGTTGGTTATGGATACGTTATTTGTCTTTCACTTAACGGAACTATCTTCTTTACTTGAAGAACAGGTTGGCTACAGTGAAGAGGCTTTTTGGATTCAAGTAGAAGCCGCTATTAGTAGGCACTTACGGAGATTTCCTGAATTAACAACGCGGCATGAGCAACTTGATTATAAGAAGCCGAACATCTACGTTGAATCACTGTTGCAAAAGAAAATACATGGCATCGAAGAGGAAAATTATCGGCATCTTGTTCGAAATGTTTTTAATAGAGAGGAAGGGTGAAGATGTTTTATGTAGATGATTGTTATTACACAATCCAAGATTTAGAAAAACAATTCATTGAATTTGAAAAGAACCCCTATTTAAATCAGTGTGAACATAGAAGACTGGCCGTATGTTTAGCAGATACATTTCAATGGATCGCACTCTGCTTATTCATTCGTCGTCAAGAAGGAACGGTGTTGCCGATTCATCCTGCTACTCCTAAAGAAGGAGCTATTAAAATAGCGTCGAGTGCTTCAAGTAACCTCTTATTCTATCAAACATTTGATTCAGCTATAACGCTAACAAATGAAGAACTTGAAGAAGAAGGCGGACTCCTTCAGATGAGCTCAGGCACAACAGGTGAACCTAAGTGTAACAAACGAACGTGGAGCTCGATTGAGGAGGAGCTTAAAGGCTATGTTCAGACATTATCGATAGATCGTTTTTCCAGAACGATTATCGCTTGCCCGGTGACCCATTCATACGGATTAATAAGCGGTGTGTTAGCCTGCCTTGAAAGAGGGGGAGAGCCACTGATTATTTCGACGCTGAATCCAAAGTATATATTGAAAAAGCTTCAAGAAAATCCAGCTCATGTCCTTTATGCAGCACCCACTCTCCTCCATACAATTTCTAGATTAGCTGGACGTGGCCTGCAATTAGATAAAGTGATGACTTCTGGAACGATGCTACCTAAAAGCTGGCTTGATTCAATAAAACAAGTATCACAAACAGTCCTTCAGCAATATGGGTGTTCAGAAGTTGGTTGTATATCAATTCATCCGGATGTAGATGTCCCAAAAGAAGTTGGGTATCCGCTGCCGCATTTGAAGGTGGAAGCAGGTGAAATAGGAAAGCCGGGTGAAATAGTCGTTCATTCAACGAATGGGACTATTTATACAAAAGACCTCGGATATATGAAGGATGGTGTCTTATCCTTTGTATCTAGGCTTGACGATACGATTAATGTAGCAGGCTTAAATGTCTATCCACAAGAAGTTGAGGATGTGCTGATGATGGAACCTAGAGTACTAGATGTGGTCGTTTTTAAGAAGCTAAACAAATTATCTGGAGAACGAGTTTGTGTTCAGTACGTTTCAAACAACACCATCAATGAAACAGAACTGCGCCAGTGGTGCGCTAAATTCCTAGCACCTCATCAGATGCCAATGGAATTTGTAAGAGTTGCGAAGATCGACAAATTGCCTAATGGAAAAGTAAGTCGGAAAAAATTAGCGGAGTCCACCGTATGACAAAAGAACAAATCATTCAAATCATCTATGACATATTAAACGATCAGTTAGAGTTAGCAACGATGGATTCTTTCCATATAGATGCACGTTTAAACGAAGATCTCTATATGGATTCCATCTTATTACTAGAGCTTATTCTTCATTTAGAGTTAGACATAGGAATGAAGATCCCTGATGAGGGCATCGTACCGAAAGATTTTTATACAGTAGGAAGTCTTGCCGATTTTCTCCTACATGAACAAAACAAAAAGACAGCGGAGGATGCGATACATGATTAAAGTACATTGTTTCGTTAGTTGTGTATGTGAAGTCATTAAGAAAACAACAGATGTCGATCATAGACCATACTACTTTGGTGTGTGGGATGCCGATTTTGACACTCTTGAGGACGGAACGATTACCTATCATTCTACTGAAATGGATCACCATTTCTTTCAGATATGGTATGAAATGCTTTATGGCATCAAGCTCCATCAATGGTATGACAAAAATAAATCCAAACATGAAAACATCGTTGAACTACAGCGCTTGTTAAAAGGGAAAGTAAAGCATCAGTATGTGATGGTGATGCTCGATCTCTCTATGCTTCCAGAAAGAGAAAATAAGTTCAATCAAAAGCCATTTCCGCATTATGTCATGCTAGAGATGACAGACAACGAAGATGAATGGTTTATGTATGATCCTGATTTTAGATGGGAAGGAGTACTAGAAAAGGAAAGAATTCTCGATGCGATTAAAGAACCAGTTGCAGAAGGTGGATATTATTTTGAGGCAGAGTCGATTATTCCTCCTAGTATAGAAACCGTTGAAGCCTATTTTAATACGTGCATGAAACATAACACCAACCCAATCATAGAGGCCGTATCTGATATTGTCTTAGCTTACACCGTTGGTAAGCAGAAGGAGAATCTAGCAAAACTCCCTCTTGCATTGAAACAGCTACCTGTACTGGCTATAAGGAAGTACGCCTATGAACATGCTTTTGCGTACTTTTGGGAATTCCTAAAGTTAGATGAAGAGGGGTTTGAAGCATGGTGCACAGATATTGAACGGCTCGTTAATGGCTTTACAACGATACAGTATCGAGCAATGAAGCTTGCCAAAACAAAGGATCTAACAGTTGCCGATAGTATCTTTGAAAAACTAGAAGAACAAAATGAGCTTGAATATAAAATTAAAGACGGATTACAAGCATGCTTTAATGCTTGGTTGCATGAACAAAAAATTCCAAAGAAAAAGGTGGCAATCGAATGAAACTCTCTGTTTGTACCATTTCTTTTCGTCATCACCTTCACTCAATTGATCAAATTGCTCATTGGGCAAGCACTCATCATTTTCAAGGAATTGAACTATGGGGAATACACGCCAAAAATCTTGCTGATGACCCAAAGTATGGAGAGAACTGGTTGAATTCTTATGAGTTGCAGACAAGTATGATTAGTGACTATCTTCCACTAGAAGGGTCCGTATCACAGATGATGACTGAAACGATGAATATGTCTAAACTTGCCAAACACTGGGGAACAAAGAAGGTACGTACGTTTGTAGGAAAGATAGGAAGCCAGGAAATAAGTCTAACAAAACGAAAGGAGCTTGTTGATAGACTGCGAATGATATGTGATTTCTTTGAATCTGAAGGTCAGTTGGTTCTTGTCGAAACCCACCCAAACACCTTAACGGATAACCTCGCTTCTACTATTCAACTACTAGAAGAAACCAATCATCCAGCTCTACGAATCAATTTTGATGTTCTTCATATGTGGGAGTCAGGGGTATGTCCCATTGAAGCCATTAGAAGGCTGTCTCCGTTTGTTTCTCATTTTCATTTTAAAAACATTTCCTCGCGTGAGCACTTAAATGTGTTTGCACCAGAAAATGTTTATGCCGCAGCTGGGACTAGGAAGGGAATGACCCCGTTATTTACGGGTGCTGTTAATTATCAAGACTTCCTCGATGAAATCATTCCGAAAATGGAAGTAGAAGCATCGTTGGAATGGTTTGGACCTCATGTATGGGATGTATTAGGAAATGATAGTCTAGAACTTAGAAAAAGGATGAATGAAGAGCATGTATTAAGAACATAATCATTTGAATTGCTTTGGGTTCCCAAAAAGGTCAAATACGGACCTTTTGGGAACCCTCTTTAATTATAACGGTAAATCTCTCTTACAAAAAATAATAATACTTAATGCGTAAAGAAGTCCCCCTACTAATCCTAAGCTCATAATGACTAATGGAGTATTCATCGTACCATTCACGATTTCTAAAGGTTGGAAGACGCTGAATAAGGTAAAGTACTTTAACCAGTCAACATTTGCGGATGAATTTACAATGATATTTAAAACATAAAAGATAAGTGTTAATCCACCTGATGCTGCCAATGCCCACTTTGTTTCATTAAACAAAGATGAAAATAAGAACGCATAACCACCAATGACAAAAAATATGAAAAAGGCAAGAACATTAATTTGCAAGAACGTAGAAATTTGAAGTTCAATATCGCTTACTATTACACTAATTCCAAAGAGTCCTGTTACAGTCGTTAGCGCTGAGATGAAAAATAAACTAAGTACAAGCACAACTGCTTGAGTAGTTGCTACTTTTTTCCTAGCAACTGGTGTCGTTAATAAGTAAGCCATGGAACCACGGTCTACTAATGTTACTAGAAGCTGGTTTGCAACGATAAGACAGTAGATAACCATAAAAATCAGAAAGGAAGCGTTATAAAATCCTGTTGAAAGAAAGCCTTCAATCGTTTGTGTGCCAAGCTCCATGCCAAAAATTTCGCGCATTCCTGGTTTTCCGTTGTATTAGGCTTACTCGCAAAAAATGCAGAATCAGCTAGTGCATTTACGTTTTTTATCTTATTTTTACCTTATGTGAGCAGTGCTTTTGTGCCAACTGAAACCATGCCAACATGGCTCCATGCCTTTGCGGACAATCAACCAATGACGCCATTAATTGAAACCTTACGTGGGCTTCTTATTAATACCCCTATTGAAAACAATGGCTGGCTATCTATTATATGGTTTGGGGGATTGCTCATTCTATCTGTGCTAATGGCCTCGATAATCTTTAATTACAGAAAAAAGAATTGATAGTAAAAGGGGTGCTCAAAAGGTCAATAACCTTAGAGCACCCCTAAAAACAACAATAACTAAATCGCTTCCATTTTAAGCTGCACGCTCTCTCAATGCTTCGCGGATTTTTGCTAGTTTTTGATCGTCAATATTATAGAAGTTAATATTAACCATGGCTAGAGCCAAGACAATAGCTGGTATTAAAGCGGTACCAATTAAGATACCAAATAAAGCTTGTGATGATTGTGCTTGGTTTGCTACAAAGCCAAATTGTGCTAGAACAAGACCTGGAATTGCTCCTCCTAACGCCATTCCGCATTTAAAGAAGAAGCCTATGAGGGAGTAAATGAGCCCACTTAATCTCTTGCCTGTTACATATTCTCCGTATTCAATTGTTTCAGGAATGAGTGCCCACATAAATGCTCCAGCTGTTAATGTTCCGATCGCTGTCACAACTCGTGATAGTAAAATCAATTCAATCATCGTTGGGGGAATCAATAATAGCGAAAGCGTCCCCACAATACTTAGTATAAGAGAGATATTAAGCAAGGCTTTCTTTCCGATTTTTCGATTGAGCCATGGAATGAGTGGAATACATAGAAAAGCAGGTAAAGAGCCTAACAATGCATACAGCCCAACAAGATCTTCTCTTCCAAGGTTATACGTTACATAATAAACACCAATCGAGTTACTGATCGAGTTCACACCGAAAATTAGAACAAAGAAAATACTTAAGACGACGAGTGGACGATTTTTTCCAAATTGCTCAAAGATATCGGTGAACTTAATTTTGGCATCATTGTTTACTGGTTTCACTCGTTCCTTTGTACTGAAAAAGCAAAACAGAAGTAGTAATGCACCAACAAGTCCAATAATACCCATGGTTAATTGCCAACTTCTTGTAGGACTCGCTATCTCACCAAAGTAGTTTGATAGAAATGGGACAAAGTAGGCGACAATTACACCACCAAGATTGGCAAAAATCATTCGTACCGATGTTAAGCTAACGATTTCATTACTATTTTTTGTTAGTGCCGGAGTTAAGGCTGCATATGGGACATTCACAAAAGTGTAAACAATCGATAGTCCGATATAGGTAACATACGCATAAATTAACTTTCCACCTTCTGTAAAATCAGGTGTGGTAAAACAAAGAAAGGCTAAGCCGGCAAACGGAATGGCCCAAAACAATAGATAGGGTCTAAATCGGCCAAACCTTGTGTTGGTCCTGTCAACTAATGATCCTACTAATGGATCACTAATCGCATCAATTAAGCGGACGACAAGAAACATCGTTGCAGCAGCTCCAGGAGAGATGCCGTAAATATTTGTGTAGAAGAAAAGCAAGTAAATAGAAGTTGTTTGGTAAATTAAATTACTAGCTAAATCACCTGATGCATACCCAATCTTTTCTCTCATTCCCAATTTGGAATTTTCCTGTAAAGAGGGCTGCGGTTGAACACTTCGCATATGAGTCATCTCCTTGTTTTCATAGAATCACCTGATTCATGAAATGATATGGTTTTACAATTTTTAATAAAGGGCTTACAAAAAAGGTAGTATTTATCGTATGAAAATTATAATTATTCTCAAAAAGTGTTAAAGCGCATACAACTTAGTTAGTTCATTCAATGAACTAAGTTTATGTAAATTAAAATTAACATACATTTCTGCTCCGTGCAACAAATATAAGGGTAAACGCCTAAAAGTGAGAGTATGATTTTTGAGATTGTTCATTTGACAGAAGGTAGAATTTTCTTGTATATGAAAGAGGAATAGATCCTTGTGGATGCGAGTGGCTGGAGATCAGGTGGAACGAACATGTGGAGAAAATGTCCTCCATAAAACAACAAAGTATGCGAAAACAGCCTAAAAAAAGTATATTTCCATTCGTGAGGAATTATGCTCTAATAGTAATAGGAACAATCTGTTCTCCTGTTCTAAGTAGTAATAGAAGTGAGGAATGAAGGTTGAAAAAGTTCAAGAAATTTTACGTAGAGGTTACAAGTATATGTAATCTTGCCTGTAGCTTTTGTCCCCCAACAGAACGACAGAAGCAGTTTTTATCTGTAGAAGATTTTGCAAAAAGATTGGACGAAATTAAACCTTACACAGACTACATTTATTTACATGTCAAAGGGGAGCCGTTGCTGCACCCAAAAATAGATCAATTGTTGGATGTGAGTCATGAAAAAGGATTTAAAGTGAATATCACAACCAATGGAACATTAATAAATAAACGTAAGCACAAACTATTAAATAAACCTGCATTAAGACAGATGAACTTCTCCCTTCATAGTTTTGATGGCCATGAAGGCTCTGTCGATAAAGAAGGGTATGTAGGCAGTATTCTTTCATTTATTAAAGAGGCGACTAGCCAATCAGACATGATTGCCTCACTAAGATTATGGAACCTGACACAAGATAACACGACGAACTTAGAAAGACAGCGAAACCGTCAAGTATTAGAAATCATTGAGAAAGAATTTGATTTAGACTTCAAAATTGAAGAGAAAGTCGTCCCAGGAAGCGGGGTTAAAATTGCCGAGCGAATCTACATTAACCAGGATTATGAGTTTCAGTGGCCTGCCTTACATGAGGAAGAAGACGATGGAAAGGGTTTCTGTCATGGTCTCAGGAACCAGGCTGGTATTTTAGCGAATGGAACCGTTATTCCTTGTTGTTTAGATGGAGAGGGCATCATTAACCTTGGAAATGTTAATACATCTTCTTTCTCAGACATCATCGAGGGCGAAAGGGCAAAAAAGCTAGTCGATGGATTTTCACGTAGGGTGGCTGTTGAGGAACTTTGTAGGAAATGTGGGTATCGTAAAAGGTTTGGCAAGTAGGAAAGAATCGTTTAAATGCTAGGGAAGAGTTGTCTCAAGAAGGAATCATTCTATTGGAGACACCTCTTTTTTTTGAGCGCTCCATAAATACAATGATTAAAATTGGACATTAGTAAAGGTTACATTTACAGGTTAAAATGATAAGTAAGGTATAATAATGGTATTACTGTGAACGATACAGGAGGAGTTTGCTAGTGAGAAGCATTACAGTGGAGGACCTCGCTAAGAAATTTTCGTTAAAAGTATTAGCTGGTGAAGATCAACTGCAACAAACAATTACGCAATCGCATGTGCACCGGCCAGGTCTGGAGTTTGTTGGTCATTTTGATTTTTTTCCAACCGAACGAGTCCAAATATTAGGTAGAAAAGAAATTAACTATTTGCATAAGTTAAGCAAAGACGAACGGAAAATTAGGATCGGGAATATTGTTCATTATCATCCACCGTGTTTTATAGTGACAGCTGGTGAAGAAGGTCTTACATACTTAACTCATTATTGCAAAGAAGAGGGCATTCCTCTCTTAGTAACAGATAGAGTAGAAACAACATCTGAATTTATCATTATGCTTGATGCATACTTGTTGAAAAATTTAGCACCACAAATCTCTGTTCACGGTGTTTGTCTTAATGTGTTTGGGGTTGGGATTCTGCTAAGAGGTCATTCAGGAATCGGAAAAAGTGAAATTGCCCACACGTTAATTGGCCGAGGCCATCGTCTTGTTGCCGATGATGTCGTTGTATTAAAGAAGCTTAGCCCACGAACACTTTTAGGAACTCATGATGAAAAAACAAAGGAGTTTTTGGCTCTTCGTAGCATTGGTTTGTTAAATGTCGTGAGGATGTATGGGCGAAAGGTTTTCCAAGATGAAACCAGGATCTCCCTTGATATTCATTTAACGAAATGGCAAAAGGACTCATTAAATAATGAATTGGAACATGATGCCGCGTTTACAGATTATATGGGAGTGAAGGTGCCTTCCATTGAAATTCAGCTCCAACCAGGGCGTGATGTAGCGGGGCTCATTGAAGCTGCTGCAAACAATTGGTATTTAAGACAGCAAGGCTATAGTGCTGCAGAGGAGTTTATGAGTAGAATTGAAGCCGACTTGACCGAAGCACGAAAGGATCAATAGGAAATGAGAAGCCTGTTATGAGAACCGACTCATAACAGGCTTTGCACATGGCTAAGATTTTTTTAATAATAAATACATAAAATAAGGTGCTCCGATTAATGCGACCATAATCCCTGTTGGAATTCCATCAGGGTCAACTAAATTACGCCCGATCGTATCGGCTAGAACTAAGAGCCACCCTCCCATTAGGACGGCTATCGGGAGAAACAGTTGATTTCTTGGTCCGACTAAAGACTTCGCGATATGTGGTGCCATAAGCCCAATAAAGGCAATCCCACCTGTAACTGATACAGCTGATGCAGCAAGCGCTACGGCAGCTAAAAGTAGGGTGATACGCTCCTTTTCAATCGCAATTCCGACCCCAATAGCAACGGATTCACTTAGTCCAAGAATGTTTAAGCGGTTTGCTTTGTACAAAGCAAAAGGAATCAGCAAGATTAACCAAGGTAAAATAGCAAGAATAAATGGCCAATCAGAACCCCAAATGTTGCCTGCTAACCATTTAGCGATAAAATCGACTTGGAAATGATCGACGGATGAAAAGAGAAGAATCATTACCCCCGATAGTGCCAATGAAAATCCAACCCCTGTTAGAACTAAACGAATGGGCTCAAGCCCGCTCTTTTTGCTATAAGAAAACAAATAAATAGCAATTGCTGTACATAATGCAGCTACAAAAGCTGCAACAGGAAGGAGGTAGACAAAGAGTCCTTCCTTAATGGGGAAAAATAAATAAAAGACAGCAACCCCTACACCCGCTCCTGCATTAATCCCGATAATGCCTGGGTCTGCTAAGTCGTTACGAGTAATCCCTTGTAAAATCGCTCCTGACAAGGCAAGAGCCATACCGGCTAATAATGTCACAATAATTCGAGGCAGTCGAACAGAAAATAACACGAATTCCTCTTTAAAGCTTCCTTGGCCAAGAATGGTTGGGATCATTCGGTCAAAAGTGAGAGAGGAGTGGCCAACTCCAAGACTAACCGTAATGGTGATAATCATTAACGTTGCTAATACCAATAGGATGACTTTTTGTTTTTTCAAAAGTGAGGGATGAATCATGAGAATGCTTTCCCTCCTTTACGAACAATGAAGAGAAAAAATGGCAAGCCAAGTATTGAAACAATAGCCGCAACAGGTGTTTCATAAGGGGCACTAATCGTTCGCCCGACTAAATCCGCTAAGAGCATGAAGCTAGCCCCAAAAAAGACGGATATAGGAATCACATAACGATAATCATTGCCGATAACAGCCCGAACCATATGTGGAATCATTAACCCAATGAATGCCATATTGCCAACAAGAGCAACCGCTGCACCCGCTAAAATAATCACGATTGCAAATAAGATGCATTTAATTTGCGCGGTTTTTTGACCTAAGCCAACGGCTACTTCTTCACTTAAACTTAAGATCGTTACTTGTTTCGATAAAATGATCGCGACGACGAGTCCAAGTAGAATAAAAGGAGCAATCACTTGGAGCTGCCCCCACGTGGTCCCAATTAGTCCCCCTGATGTCCACATTGATACGTCCTTTGAAATTTTAAAATAAATACCAATCCCTTCTGCGATAGCAGAAAGAAAAGCTGTGACAGCAGCACCTGCTAGGACAATTCGAAAAGGGGAGAAGCCACCTTTTTTGGCCATGCCAAGACCAAGTACCATGACCGTACCAATGGCAGCACCGATAAAGCACGCAATCATTAACGAAAAGTAATTTGCTGTTGGAATGAAAGCTACCGTTATCGCAAGGGCTACGTTTGCTCCTGCTGTTAAACCAAGTAATCCAGGGTCGGCTAATGGATTTCTTGTGACCCCTTGCATAATTGCCCCAGATACAGCTAATGCTGCCCCTACAACCATCGCTCCGACGGCACGTGGAAAGCGAATTTCACGAAGCATTGTAAGGCTATCTCCTGTTTGGGTGGTCGTAAGAGCTAGCCAAACATCCGAAAAAGATGTTTTAGCAGCCCCAAAAACCATTGAAATTACAAATACCGCTAGAAAAAGTAGGATGACAGCAATGAATTTTACAATAAAAGGTAATGTGTGTTGGTTTTCTATCTTCATAATGATCTCATCTTTTCTAGTGAAATAATAATAGAGGTTGCCTCGTTTCAAGTTCTTTCCTTGGCAATGTTTCATCATGATGCCTCTTGAATGTGAGTCAACCTCCTGCATGCTAATTATTTAAGAAGCTGTTTGTAAAGAAATCTAATTGGAAATCTAAAGTGATTGGATCGTTAAAATAAAACTCAGAAGCATTTGCCGTGAAGACATGATTATTTAAAACGGCTGGGATGTTTTTGTATGTTTCCGTTTCTTGGAATGAAGTGTCGGCCCCATCCGAACTTAAAATAATATAGTCACCAGCATATTCAGGAAGAACTTCAACGGATAACGCGTAGTAGCCATCATTTAACGCCATTTCTTGTACCTTTTCAGGCATCGCTAATTTCATTTCCTGATAGAGAATTTCTGTTCCGCGTCCCCAGTTATCGCCGAAAACATAAAGCTGTTTATCAAAGTTTTCAATGACTGAAACGGTTGCATCTTCTCCAATTTTTGCTTTTACTTCTTCGCCAGCTTGATGAGCTCTTTGTTTAAAATCATCAACCCAAGCTTGTGCTTCTTCTTCTTTGTTTAATAGCTTTCCAATCTCTAAATGCTGTGTTAAATAATCGACTGCACCGTATGTATATGTAACAGTTGGCGCAATTTCACCTAATTTTTCAAGGTTGTTATTGGAAGGTGCAGCAATGATTAAATCAGGCTCTAATTCAATAATCTTTTCTAAACTTTCATCCGTTACCTCTTCGGTATTTTGTAAGAACGGTTCGTAACGTGGGTTCATCATCGCCCAAGAGTCAACCCCAACAATATTCACATCAAGAGCCATCACACTCCCTGCATTAAAGGAAGCAAGAACAACGACTCGTTGTGGGTCCGCCGGTACTTCAATTGGCCCATTTTCAGATTCATAGACGATCGTATCTTGTGTTTCCTCTTCTTCCGCATTTGTTTCATTAGCAGACGAGCTATTGCTGCAAGCGCTAATAATTAACAGTAAGAGCAGGACGATGGGAAATAGTATTTTTTTCATTTGTAGAATCTCCTTTTAGTAAGTTGTACGTGACGCAAATGGGTTTATTTGTACGGGGATCGTTGCCAATTACCGCATCAATTTGGAAGACTTTCTTTAATACATCTTGTTGGATGACATCGTGACAGCTTCCAGCCTTAACGATTTCGCCACCTTTTAACGCAATGATGTAGTCAGCAAAGCGAGCTGCTTGGTTTAAGTCATGCAGCACCATAATAATGGTTCGACCTTGCTCTTCATTTAACTTCTGTAAAAGTTCTAACACCTCTAGCTGATGTGCCATATCTAAATAAGTAGTCGGTTCATCAAGAAAGATGATTTCTGTTTCTTGTGCGAGTGCCATCGCTATCCAAACGCGTTGCCGCTGACCTCCTGATAGTGCATCAACACTTCGATATTTATACTCGAGTGTTCCTGTTACTTCGAGAGCCCAGTCAATAATGTCATAATCCTGCTTTGTTAAACGTCCAAACCCTTTTTGATAAGGAAAACGACCATAGGAAACAAGTTCACCAACGGTTAATCCGCTCGCACTCTCAGGGGTCTGTGGCAAAATAGCTATCTTTTTCGCGAGGACCTTTGTATTTTCTTTTAAAATACTCTTCCCATCTAAAATGACGTTACCCGATTGATAAGTTACTAACCTTGTGATTGCTTTTAATAAGGTAGACTTCCCGCAGCCATTTGGCCCAATAATAGTCGTTATTTGCTTGTCGGGAATTTCAACACTCAGGTTTTTAACAATGAGTCCTTCACCATAGCCAATGTTTAAATCATCGGTATAAAGGCGAATCATATGCCACCTCCACTAAACATTTATTAATTGAAAATAATTATCAATATCATCTGTTTTTTACTATAAAACTAAGTTGAAACGCTGTCAATAATATTTTTTTATTGTTCGTCAATGGAAATTATCGTATATTTAATTGAGAATGATAATTATTTACACTTGTTTTGTAGAGGAGTGAGTGAGGGTGAAGGAGCTAGAATTGTTTGATTTGACGGTTATTGGTGGAGGTCCAGCTGGGCTGTACTCTGCTTTTTATGGTGGGCTTCGTGAAATGAAGACAAAGATTATCGAGTATCAACCACAACTAGGTGGGAAAATTCACGTTTATCCTGAAAAAATGATTTGGGATGTAGGCGGGTTAATACCAACCCCTGGAGCAAAATTAATCGATCAACTGGTAGAACAGGGGTTAACTTTTGACCCAACCGTTGTGTTAAATGAGA
Organism: Halalkalibacter okhensis; assembly: GCF_000787375.1. Taxonomy (GTDB): domain Bacteria; phylum Bacillota; class Bacilli; order Bacillales; family Bacillaceae_D; genus Halalkalibacter; species Halalkalibacter okhensis. The sequence continues at coordinate 88,264 of NZ_JRJU01000012.1, forward strand.
AAATTGAGTCCATAAGCCAGACTGAGAATGGCTCCTTTTTATTAAAGGCAGCTTCTGGTGTTGAGCATTTGACTAAAACAGTTATCGTTGCGGTTGGCGGCGGGATTTTAAACCCTTTAAAGCTTTCCATCAAAGGCGCAGAGCGATTTGAAATCTCGAACTTAAATTACACGATCAAGTCACTAAAGCGCTTTAAAGATAAAGTCGTTCTCATTTCGGGTGGAGGAAACTCGGCCATTGATTGGGCCAACGAGTTAAAATCCGTAGCAAAAAAAGTGTATGTAACTTATCGAAAAGAAGCATTAAACGGTCATGAGTCCCAAGTGAGAGAACTTTTAAATAGCTCGGTTGAATGTATGTTTCAAACTGAAATTACAAATCTGATTGCAGACACAAACCAAGAGAAAATTGAATGTGTTGAACTAACCAACCGTAAGACACAGGAAACGTTCTCTCTAAAGGTTGATGAGGTCATCATTAACCATGGATTTGAACGTGATTCGACGTTGCTAGGAAACAGTGAGGTGAACGTCGATCTGATCGACAATTTTTTCATGAAAGGTAATGCGAACAGCGAATCTTCCATTTCTGGATTGTACGCGGCAGGCGACATCTTAAAGCATGATGGGAAGCTAAATTTAATAGCTGGTGCATTTCAAGATGCAGCCAATGCTGTAAATAAAGCGAAGCAATTTATCCAACCAAACGCGAGCCAAAGCGCTATGGTTTCTTCGCATAATGATGTGTTCAAGGAACGAAATAAAGAGTTATTGAAGCAAATTTTGAGATAACTAGATTTTGGTGTAGGGATGGCGCGGTAGAACGGTGGTCAAAGAGAGAGGTTGGAGCCCGAAAAGCGGGGGAGAGTGGAAGAACGGTAGCCAAAGAGGTAGGTTGGAGCCCGAAAAGCGGGGGAGAGCGTAAGAACGGTAGCTAAAGAGGTAGGTTGGAGCCCGAAAAGCGGGGGAGAGCGTAAGAACGGTAGCCAAAGAGGTGGGGTGGAGCTCGAAAAACGGGGGAGAGCGTAAGAACGGTAGCTAAAGAGGTCGATTGAACCTCGAAAAGCGGGGGAGAGCGTAAGAACGGTAGCCAAAGAGGTAGGTTGGACCTCGAAAAGTGAGGGAGAGCGTAAGAACGGTGGTCAACAGAAGAAAGTTGCCACCGTTCTACAACTACCGCTACAAAATCAAATCTGTCCATTATTTCTTAGTCATTGTTTATATAATAGGATGTTTTGCCGTGTCCTATGTGCTTAAAATTTTTAGAGAGTATTCTTGAGATGGTTTTTTTAGACTTTATAATGTCACACCAGTCTGTTATTGCGTTTGTAGTGATTTTTTTCTCAGGGAATAATTTTTTAAACTCTTCGGCGCTGCGTAGTACGGCTGTTTCTATGCTCTCGTGATTGTGACATACATGACAAAGCAAACGGACTTTGTTATAGGTTTTGTAGAAGGTTTGACAATGCGGGCAAGGAATTCCTTTTTTCAAGTTTTCATAGGCGTAGGAAGGTAAACGAGTGTAGGGGTGATCATCTAAATGCATTGACTGTAATTGTTTCGAAAGTTGTTTGTGTGGTTCTTTTATGGTAGAGGTATTTTTATTGAGTTTAGCCATGAAGCGGTTTATTTGGGCTGGGAAAACGATAGAGCTGTTTAGTGGTGATTGATAAAGTTGAAATTCGGGGTTAATGAAAATGAGATAGGGTTCAATGGAATAGGAACAGCGAAGGTCTTGGAGCAGCCGGCGAAGCAAAGATTCATTTCGTTGTAATTGAAGCAATGGGTTTTTGATTTCTACTTTTTTGTTGGAGTACCACCTGTCTGCTTCGATCAAAAAGTCACCTTCATAGTTTTTGATTTCAAAAAGGTAAATGGTGTTTGAGGTCATGAACAATGAATCAATTTGAAATATCGTATGGTTGCATTCTAATAATAAATCATTTAGAACTAGTTTACTGAATGGGAGGGGGACAAATTGTTTGTCGAATTCCTTTTCGCCTTGATACCCTTTTTCAAGATTTACATAATAGCTTTCTTCTTTAGCTGTTAAGCTCATGCGCTGACGTAATGATCTAAAAATAATTAATTCTAATGATTCATAGCGGGCTTTCTCAATCATATATCTACCTCCACTCGATTTAAATCTATTTTAATAATATGCCTTTAGTATTAGTAGTGGCAAGAATATTTTCAAACAGCTTTCAGTTTAATCTGAAAGCTGTTCGTACAATCTAGGAACTCGCTTACTAATAGAGCATACGATCTCGTAATTAATCGTTCCGGTTAATTCGGCCATGTCATCGATAGGAAATTCAACTACATCAGAGACCTCGATCCCCTTAACATCTGTAACATCAATCATCGTTTGATCCATGCAAACCCTCCCAACAATTTGCGCTTTTTGCCCCTTTGTGAAGACAAATCCTTTATTCGAAAGAGAGCGTGATAAGCCATCGGCGTAACCGATAGGCAATGTGGCAATCGTACGGTTAATCGGCAATGTATAAGTGCGACCGTAGCTAATGGTTGAACCTTCAGCTAAATTACGCAATGAAACAATACTTGAGTAAAGTCGCATGGCTTGCTTTAGGTTAATTGGCATCTGAAGAGCCACATCTGGCTTTAGTCCATAGAGGCTAATGCCAACACGTACCATATCAAGGTGTTTGTCTTTATGTAATAGTGTTCCAGCGCTATTACAGCAATGTTTAATAGGGATCAATATTTCATGTTTTTCTAGTACATCGATGAAGGTCATAAATCTCTCGAATTGCTGATCTGTATAAGCTGAGCAAGGGTCATCTGCTTCAGCAAAGTGAGTAAATAGCCCTTCCATTTCAATATTTTGATGATGAGAAAGTGGAGTAATGAGCTCGAGCAATTCTTCCGTCGTTTGAACTCCTATTCGCCCCATTCCTGTTTCCACTTTGATATGAACGTTTATAGGTGCTTGTGCAAACTCAGCAAGCTCAAGTAATGCATCTCGAACGTCAGAAGAGAAAACGGTTAGAGCAATGTTGTTTTTGACTGCTGCTTCTAGAGCAGCTGGTGCTGTGTAGCCTAAAACGAGGATCGGTGCACGGATGCCGGCCTCACGAAGTTCAAGTGCTTCATCTAAAATGGCAACGCCTAAGTAAGTAGCTCCACCACGCAAGGCGGCTTTCGCTGCTTCAATTGCTCCATGACCATAACCGTCTCCTTTTACGACAGCCATAAGCTTGCAATTAGGAGTGTGCAACCAAGCTTTAAAAGAGGCCGCGTTCTCTTCAAGCGCATCTAAAGAGACTTGTGCATATGTTTTTCGATAACTGCTCCATTTCATTTTGGTGAACTTCCTCTCATGCTAGTTTAATAGAAGGGGTGCCCTAAAGGTCTAAAACAGACCTCTAAGACACCCCTTGTGAATCTACTTTATTCGTATAATAAGTTGATTATGCTAGAACAGTTTCTTCTTTGCGAAGTGCATCCTCGACAGAGACAAGTTCATATCCAAGATCACGCGCGACAGCATTGTATGTCACATGTCCGTTTGCTACGTTTACTCCAAGAGCTAAAGCTTGGTTTTCAGCTACAGCTTGTGCAACACCCTTGTTAGCGATTTGTAGTGCATATGGAATCGTTACATTAGTTAAGCCAATTGTTGATGTACGCGGAACTGCACCAGGCATATTGGCTACAGCGTAATGAACAACATCATGTTTTGTATATGTTGGCTGGTCATGCGTTGTAATTTGATCAGCTGTTTCGATAATACCGCCTTGGTCAACAGCTACGTCAACAACGACAGAGCCTGGTGACATGGACTTGATCATTTCTTCTGTTACTAGTTTAGGTGCTTTTGCTCCAGGAATTAATACAGCACCGATAACAAGGTCAGATTCTTTGACGGCTTCTGCAATATTTAATGGGTTCGACATTAACGTTTGGATGTCATTGCCAAACTGGTCATCAAGCTGACGAAGACGGTCTGCACTTAGGTCGATGATTGTTACATCCGCTCCTAATCCAATGGCAATTTTCGCGGCGTTTGTTCCAACGACACCACCACCGATAATCGTTACTTTCCCACGTTTCACACCAGGTACCCCTGATAAAAGAATGCCTTTGCCGCCTTTAGGTTTTTCTAAGAATTGAGCTCCAATTTGTGATGCCATGCGGCCAGCTACTTCACTCATAGGAGTAAGCAATGGAAGCGTACGATTTACTTCAACCGTTTCATAAGCAATCGCAATGACTCCGCTGTCAACAAGGGCTTGCGCAAGTTTTGGCTCAGCAGCTAAATGAAGGTAAGTGAATAAAATAAGTCCTTTGCGGAAATAGCCATACTCCGAGCTTAAAGGCTCTTTTACTTTCATGATCATGTCCGCTTTAGCCCAGACATCTTGTACGTCCATCATTGTTGCGCCAGCCGCTGTATAATCTGCATCTTCAAAGCCGCTGCCAACTCCAGCACCTTTTTCAATGATGATGTCATGTCCGCTTTTTGTTAGTGCGACCACACCTGCTGGAGTGATGGCTACACGATTTTCATTATTTTTAATTTCCTTTGGAATACCAATAATCATTATGTCGTCCTCCTCAAAGGGATTTATGTTTGCTATAGGGCTAGTATAAATCCCCATAAGGAAGAGCGCATTGTGGGCAACCCCAAAAGTTGAAAGCGTTTATTTGTTGGTTTTAACAAATGGCTAGCTGAACTATTTATGAACCGTATTTAAAAGCTTTATATCTAAGTAGAGCCCAAGCTTTTGTACCGGATCTTTTAATTGAATCGATGTAAGTTCCTGAATTCGTTTTAAACGATACGTTAATGTATTAACATGACAGTGCAGAGTCTTGGCAGCTTCATTCATATTGCCATCCTTATTAAGAATGACTTCTAATGTTTCTAGTAAATTTGTCCGGTTTTCTAAGTCATAACGTTGCAACTTTTGGATCACTGGACTGACGTGAAAGCTGTTGATTTCCTCTGTTTTCTTTAAAATATCAATGTAGCGGAACACGCCAAGTTCATGGAAGAAGTTGGCGTTTGCGAGCTCTTCGGGAAAAGCTTGTTTAAATGAAATGACCTTGGACGCCTCGTTGTAGCTTCTCTTAATGAGATGATATTTTTCATAAAAATACCCACAGCCTGAATCAAGAGTAGAAATACCAAAGCGTTCAATTACCTGTGCCTTAAATGTATCTATAAACTCAATGGCATCATTAAGGTCGTTTTTTGATGAGGTGGGTGAGATCAGGAAAATCAGTTGGTTTTCATCGAGAGTTTCTATTAAGATATTCACTTTTTGAATCGTTTTCGCCGTGTATACCAACTTTTTATATAACTCACGGTCAATGGAGTTAAAGGTAAATAAAATCACTCCTAACGGTTTATTGGAGTGTAGCCCAATGGTAGAAAGTTGGTCCGCGATAGCCTCGTGATTGGCGATGTCTCCGGTAATGATTTGCCAAAGCAACTCTTGGTGATTTTTTTCTTTCTTCTTCTTTTGTAGGTTAAGTTGGAGCAGTTGGTTTTTTGCTTTGCCAGCGATCATTTTTAAATCAGCTAGGTCTTGGTCGTTTAATGTACGTCCGACTTCTAATACCCAAATATAACCGAGGACCTCTTGGTTTTGACGAATCGAAATGGCAACGCGATTTCCAAGACCGATCTCACCAATCTCAGGAATGATGAGTGGCTCATCACTTTGATTTAAAGTAGGAATAACACCTTCTTTCCAAAAACGATGGATGACTCGCTCAGGGACACGGCGACCGATGATCGTTGAAATCCTAGCAGCATCAGTCTCCTCATCATGTGAACTGTAGGCGAGAAGGTAGTGATTTGTATCTTCAATTGTCACTGGACATTGAAATCGCTCGCTAATGGCATCAACAAACTCTTCTAATGAATCAAATGGACGATGAAACAATGGTCTGTTTTCGCCACTCATATAGGAAAACACCTTCTTCCAATTATTGAAAAATCTCAAAATGTTTGTTTGAGAAATACAAATAAAACGCTTACAATTTGTAAAAATTCACAAACATAAGTCGGCTTTATTATGTTAGGATAGCATAAGTAGGTTGATTGCAGCAATTGAAAGCGTTGTCTTATAGGAGGGTATTTATGGATATCTTAGAGATATTAGGACGAATTAATAATGTATTATGGGGGCCGCCGAGTTTAATTTTATTATTTGGGACAGGCTTATTTTTAACCATTGCATTAAAAGGATTACAATTTCGCAAGCTCATCTATGCTTTTAAGATTGGGTTTGGAAAAGAAGATAGTAAAGATGCGGCGGCTGAAGGTGATGTAAGTCATTTTAAGGCGCTTATGACAGCGCTCGCTGCGACTATTGGAAACGGAAATATTGCTGGTGTGGCAACGGCGATTACACTCGGTGGACCTGGTGCCATCTTTTGGATGTGGATTGTTGGTTTGCTAGGGATGGCGACAAAGTACGGCGAGGCATTGCTTGCTGTGAAGTACCGCGTAAAAAATGAAAATGGTGAGTACTCAAGTGGGCCAATGTATTATATTGAGCGAGGGCTCGGTCGGAAATTTAAAGGTCTTGCAATTGCCTTTGCATTATTTGGTGCGTTTGCTGCATTAGGAATAGGAAATAGTGTACAATCCAATACGATTGCGGATGTAACGAGCAACAGTTTTGGCATGGCAAACTGGGTAACGGGTATTATCTTAGTTGTGCTAGTAAGTTTTATTATTTTTGGTGGAATCCAACGAATTAGTGCTGTGGCTAGCTTCTTTGTTCCGATCATGGCATTTCTTTACATCGGTGGAGCTCTTTTAATTTTAATTTTAAATTATGATATGATTCTTCCGGCATTTGAACTTATTTTCTATTATGCATTTAACCCTGTTGCAGCTGCCGGTGGTTTTCTTGGTGTGGTTGTATCAGAAGCGATTCGTAACGGTGTTGCACGTGGAATCTTCTCAAATGAGGCTGGTTTAGGTACAGCTGCATTGATTGCTGGTAATGCTCGTGCGGACCACCCTGTTAAACAAGCGCTTGTAGCGATGACAGGTACGTTTATAGTAACCATTGTTGTTTGTACGATGACGGGGCTAACCCTGCTCATAACAGGTTTCTGGGATGCATCAGGCGGATTGATCTCCGGAATTACTCATGATGCAACACTTGAAGGTGGGGCATTAACAAGTGCAGCATTCGGGTCCGTTCTAGGTGTAGTGGGAGAATACATTGTTTCATTCTCTGTTATATTCTTTGGCTTTTCAACGATTGTTGGTTGGTATGTTTACGGGGAAAAATGTTTCGAGTATTTAGTTGGTTCAAGAGGAATTGCAGGTTATCGTCTTGTTTACATTGCGGCTTGTGGTGTCGGAACCATCGCTAACCTAGCTACAGTTTGGGCATTTGCTGATATGGCTAATGCATTAATGATGATACCAAACTTAGTCGCTCTTCTTCTCCTTTGGAAAGTCATTGTAGCTGAAACAAATGACTATTTTAATAATTTCTATGAAAATGCGAAGATAGCGCGTTCTCCAGAGAGAAAGATTGGTTGATAGAAAGCTAGTTAAGCAAAAGGATCGCTAACGTTGAATAGTAGTGATGGATGTCTAAAAGCATCTCGACTTAGGTTGAGGTGCTTTTTTGTGTTTGGTAAACGATAGTTAGTATTGGAGAGGTGGTTGGCTAGAGCCTAAACAGAGCGAGAAGGAAGAAAGTAGGGAACCAGAAGGAGGAACTGGAGCCCGAACAGAGAGAGAATGGAGAAAGCGGGGAACCAGAAGGAGGATCTGGAGCCTGAACAGAGAGAGAATGGAGAAAGTAGGAAACCAGAAGGAGGAACTGGAGCCTGAACAGAGCGAGAAGGAAGAAAGTAGGAAACCAGAAGGAGGAACTGGAGCCTGAACAGAGCGAGAAGGAGTCAAGTCCGAACTATTGTGTAATTTCAGATACAACGTTACTACCTCTTTATTATTTTTTCTTGGGAAGGGGGTACCCCCTTCCCAAGAAAAAATTTCGCTTCGCGTTTTTGGGTTGGTTTATCTCTTTCTTTTGTTTAGTTCCAGGTTTTCATTTTCCATTAAGAAAGCACCAATTAGTCGAAAGGCTGACTGTGTGTTGGGGAAGATTCGAATGACTCGTTCCCTCCTCCTTATTTCTTGGTTTAACCGTTCTAAAGAGTTGGTACTCGTTATATTTCTTTGATACTCTTCTGGTTCATTAAGGTATTGGATCGAGTCTTGAAACCCCTCGTCTAGGATTTCAATCGCTTTTTTAATTTTGGGATTTCCCTCGTAACGTGAATTAAATTCATCTTTGTATTTTGTAGCTTCTTTAGGCGATATACTCTGATAAATTCTTCTCATATCCGCTATCACTTGTCCCATATCTTTTTTAGGTAATTTTTCTATGAAATTTCTTTTAAAGTGAACCGTACAGCGTTGCCAAGAGGTTCCAATAAATTCTCGTTCGATTGCTTTCTTTAAACCAGCATGAGCATCTGAGATAACCAACCTAGGAGATTGTAAGCCTCTGGATTTAAGATCCTGGAAAAAGCTCTGCCAGGATTCAAAACTTTCAACATGATCTATTTTTAAACCAATTACTTCACGCTTCTTTGCTTCATTCATAGCTGTCATAATATAAACAGCTTTGGAAACAACTTTATGATGTTCACGAACCTTGATATACATGGCATCAGCATAGAGATATGGGAAATAGTGAACATTGAGTGGACGACTTGCCCACTTGTTAACGATAGGGTCCAACTTTTCAGTCAAAGAAGAAACAAAAGACTTCGACATACTCTCTCCACATAGTTGTTCAACAATGTTCGTTACTTTTCTTGTAGAAACCCCATTGACGACCATTTCCAGCATAGAGAGAATGAGTGCTTGATCCACTCGAGCGAACTTCTCAAAAACAGAAGGAGAAAAACCTCCTTCCCTTGTACGAGGAACTCGTAATGAAATCTTCCCGTTACTAATAACGAGCTCGCGCTCATAATAGCCATTACGGTAATCACGGCGTTCTGATGAACGTTCATAAGCAGCCGCCTTTAAATAGTCATCACGTTCTTTTTCCATAATTTCATTCAAGACTAATACGATGGATGATTTCACTACTGCATCAATATTAGAATTCATTACAGATTCTTTTAAAACATCAATATCTAGGTTAAACTGTATTTGAGTCATTCATATTCCTCTTCTCATTGTTTTTGGTGGTAGAAAACATTGTATCCAAGAAGGGACAGAATGACTCTTTTCTTTTTACACAATTATATGGACTTTATCGCGAGAAGGAAGAAAGTAGGGAACCAGAAGGAGGATCAAGAGCCCGAACAGAGAGAGAATGGAGAAAGCGGGAAACCAGAAGGAGGATCTGGAGCCTGAACAGAGAGAGAATGGAGAAAGCGGGGAACCAGAAGAAGGAACTGGAGCCCGAACAGAGAGAGAAGGAAGAAAGTAGGGAACCGGAAGGGAGAGCAGGGACCTCTCCGCCTTTATCGTTCCCCAATCTAGACTCACAGTAATGCAACTCAAGACGAGCTGTTACAAGATTGATCATTTAGGTTTAACATAATGAGATGAGGAGCTGTGACCTTTATGTTCATAGTTTATAGATAGAATCTTTCGGATCGTTTTTTTGGAAATCATTTTATTGGACCATTCGTAGATGATGTTAGTTGTGATTTTCTTTTTAGGAAACAGTAGAATGAATTCTTCTATCGTGCGTTTGAGGGCAGCATGGGAGTTTTCACTGTTGCTGCAATGGTTACATTGTATTGTTTTCTTATTTGAAAAAGCAGTGTAGAAGGATTGGCAAGTAGGGCAATAAATGCCTTTTTTTAGAGAAGGAAAGTCGTATTTTGGTAAGCGAGTGTAGGGAGATTCAGGTAAATGGAGAGTTAGTATTTGTTTGGCTAGTTTTTCGTTTATTTCTTTTAAGGGAGAAGAATTTCTTTGTAATTGATTAAAGAAACGTTTTAATTGTGTAGAAAAGATAATAGGGAGATTAAGAGGTGTTTGGTAGAGCTGAAATTCAGGACTGATGAAAACGACATATGCTTCAATGGGAGAAGAGATATGGAGTTCTTCGAGTAGCCTTCGAAATAGGGATTCAGTTCGTTGTAATTGGAACAAGGGGTTTTTGATTTCAGTATTCGATAGGGAGTACCAACGATCACCTTTCATATAAAAGTCACCTTCGTAATTCTTTATCTCAAAAAGGTAGAGGGTGTTGGAGGTGATGACAAGAGAATCGATTTGAAAGATGGTGTTGTTATGTTCTAATAACAAATCATTTAAGACAATCATGTCTTTTGTATGAAGGTTGAGCCATTTATCAAATTGTTGCTCACCTTTATAGCCTTTTTCTAAACTCATGAAATAATGCTCTTCTTTTGAATGAAACTTCATACGGGTATGTAAGGAGCGTAAAATCTTTAGTTCAGATGATACATGGCGATGTTTCATGGTCATAACCTCCCATATAACAAAAACAAAACAGACTAACCCTCTGCCAACAAGTCAGAGGTTAGCCTGTAGTTGAATTATGCATTTATTTTTTTACCGGACCATTCACCAACAAATTCAATTTCATCGTAATTAAAGAAATTGTTTAGGATTTCTTCACGGTCATCAAGGAAAAGTTGATCTGCTACAGCTGAGACAAGCTTTGGTATGCCAAATCGCATTCCTGAAAGGGCAGAAGCAGCTATGCCGCAACTGATTAATGCAGAGTAATTGAATGCAAATAGGCCATGAAGGTATTTCGAGCCTGATTGATCCCGGCTTAAAAATGAAAAACCAGTATTTAAATACGGGTGTGCATCGAGAATAGGGTTAGCTACATCTTCGGGTGCTTTGTAGCGGTCCCCCCAACGAGCGATATGCTGTTCGACAAGTTTTAATTCGGGTCGCAGAGCTGGATCAGTAAGTAAGCCGGTACTAATGATTAGAAAATCAAATGTCTGCGTACCTTGGGGAGTTGTGACTTGAACGGATTGATCCGTCGTTTTGACATCGAGCCAAGGTGCTCCGAGATGCAGCTTAAAACCAGGCCAAGAGGTTGCGCGATCAAATGTATCATTGGTTGGTGGTTGGTTATGTTTAAAGAAGTGAGAAATGGCTGCATATTTATCCTCATCGGGTAAAGCGTGAAAACGCTCGATCATTCCCGATCCTTCCATTTGGCGGATGGGGTTGATACGCGGCATCTCCTTACGGCGGACAAAGACATGAGCTTCGGCTACACCTTCTGCTAAAGCAAAGTTGGCATTATCAAAAGCGGAAGCGCCTCCTCCTAATATAGCCACCTTTTTTCCTTGAAGATGTTCGAAATCGATCGGTTCAGATGTGTGAGTATAAAGATGACGTGGTACATTTTCTGTGATCAGTGGTGGCACATGCCACTCACCACCACCTTGGATGCCAGTTGCCAAAATGACTTTTCTTGCCAAAAGGGTGCTTGAAGGGGCTCCAGCTCCTTCAATATGCAAGCGGTGAATTCCCTTTACTTCAGGTTCTATTACGTTTAACTTCACTTCATTAACGACAGGTAGATTAAGAACACGTCGATACCAACGAAGATAGTTCATCCAATCGCCTCTTGGGATTTTGTCGACCTTCTCCCAACTTTCCGCTCCAAATTGTGCTTCCCACCATGAGCGAAAGGTGAGAGAGGGGATACCTAAATCAACCGACGTTAAATGTTTAGGCGTCCTCAAAGTGACCATTCTCGCATAGGTTTCCCAAGGGCCTTCGAACCCTTGTGTGTTCTCGTCTATTACAAGAATGTTAGATATTCTCTCGCGTAAAAGTCCAAAAGCTGCGCCTAACCCACTTTGTCCGCCGCCGACAATAATGACATCATAAACATGTCCTTGTGGATGGCTAATTGGACGAACCCAATCGTCTCCGCCAAAGGCTAAGTATGAAAGGTCGGTTTTCACTCGTTCATTTAAAGTCTCTAAGCTCATGTTTTCTTCATCCCTTTCAACGTCTATCGTAAATGATGGTCGATTTCATATATAGTAGGGATCATCGTATCATCTTCGTTTGTTTTATAGGAGGTTCATAATATCCAAAATGTGAGTCTGTAATTAGTTGGTTTAACTAAAAAGTCATGAAGAAAAGATGTATTGATGGACCTTATCTCAGTAAGAATCCTTTATTTTGCATGTCTAATGCGGTTGGTAATTGTAGCTATTGCAATTGTTAGATAATCAAACAACTTTTTTGACGGCTGACGGCTTACTAGCTTCCAAAATAATTACAAATGTAAAAAGGACGGAAAAGGTATATTCACCTATTCCGTCCCTGTTCTATTCAATCTTTACATGAACTTGATCAATTGCATGATATCCATAGCCTTTTCTATTCCAAAACGGTTCTAATGGCTGCGTTCGCCCAAATGAGTCGGTTGCTTTAGACATAAGTGTATATTCACCAGGTTCATACACAGACCATTCAAATGTCCAACTAGACCAACCGTAGGAGCCATTCGGTGGCTCATGAAAAGCATCAAACCACGTTTCTCCTTGGTCTGTACTTACTTCAACCTTTGAAATTTTGCCAGTACCTGTCCAAGCAATTCCTTTAATGACGTGCGTTCCTGTGTTCATGATGTCCCTATCGACGGGTTGTTGGATTGTAGAATTGACATTCACCGTTGTAACGGGAAAGGCACCTGAATCGTTTTCTTTATTGGGATAGTACACATAATCTACAGATTGATAAGGACCTTTAAATTCTGAGCTAATTAAGCTGATTTGTTTAATCCACTTAACCGATGCCATGCCATACCAATTGGGAACGATTAGTCTTAATGGATACCCGTGTTTAAAAGGGATGGGTTGGCTATTATACTCATAAGCAATGATGGTATCTGGGTCTAGTGCCTTTTCTAGTGGTAAACTTCTAGAATAAGAATATTCATTATTTAAATCAGTTCGTTTGCCTTTATCATAGCCTTCAAAAAGAATCTCTTTTGCGTTTGCGTTCATACCTGTGGCTTCTAGCAAAGTTGTAAGAGGAACCCCGGTCCAGAAACCTTGGCTTATGGCTCCTTTTCCCCATTGATCGCCAAAGGTTTTGGGCTCGAATAGGCTACGTTTATTTCCCGCACATTCCAAGGCGACTTTGATTGTTTTTGAAGGGAGCTTAACAATCTCCTGAAGTGAGAATACTTTTGGTGTAGAGACTAAACCGTTTATAGGTAGCCAGTAGTTTGAGTACGTAAGTGTTGGGTAGGAGAAATGATTTCTTTTAAAAAACAATTCTGAGGACATGGCGTTTGTGCTTAAAAATGAAATCGGTGTTTCTTGATTTTCTGGTTGTATTCCATGGGTTGTGAGTGTTGGTTGATGTAAACGATCTTGAGGATTTGACATAATTACCTCCTATCTAAAAAGGTTCGTACCTATATGTATGCATCAAGTTAAAGAAATATTGTGAATATGATTACTTTAGTTATTTCTTCCTCCTTCATACTTCGGTTCATTTCATGATAAAATAACGATTAGCGCTGTTATCCAATTGCTGATGGGAAACAAAGGAAAGGCAGAAACGTTTGCTTGTCATGTTTTCTTTCAGTAGAATAAGGATAAATGTTATACGTAGTGAAAAGAGGGTAACAAATGAATAAACAGTCCATCTATGGATTAACGTTTGAACAACTGTCTGCATGGTTATTAGAACATGGCCACAAAAAAGGTCGTGCCTTAAAAGTGTGGGAGTGGCTATATAGAAAACGCGTGACTAGCTTTGCAGAAATGCTTGATGTAAATGAGGATTTGATTCAATTATTAACGGATCATTTTCATATTCAATCATTAACCGAGCATACGAAACAAGAATCAGCTGATGGAACGATTAAGTTTCTCTTTACGTTAAGTGATGGGAACTTAATTGAAACGGTATTGATGCGTCATAAATACGGACTATCCGTTTGTGTTACGACACAGGTTGGCTGTAACATTGGCTGTAGTTTTTGTGCGAGTGGTTTATTGAAGAAGGATCGTGACTTATCTAGTGGAGAAATTGTTGAGCAGATCATGAATGTTCAACTTCACTTAGATCAGGTTGGAGGCGGAGAGCGTGTCAGTCATATTGTTGTGATGGGGATTGGTGAACCATTTGACAATTTTGAAAACATGGTCGACTTTTTAGAGATTGTCAAAGATCAAAAAGGTCTTGAAATTGGCCCAAGGCATATTACCGTATCAACGAGTGGTCTTGCACAGAAAATTTATGAATTTGCTGATTTGAAGCTGCAGGTTAACTTAGCGATTTCCCTACATGCTCCAAATGATGAATTGCGTACACGAATTATGAAAATAAACCGCGCAATACCACTTGATAAACTAATGCCGGCGATTGATTATTACATTGAAAAGTCAAATCGTCGCATTACGCTTGAGTACATTTTACTAAAAGACGTAAACGACCAAAAGGAACATGCGCTTGAGTTAGCTGAATTAATTGGTGATCGCCGCGCATATGTGAATTTGATTCCGTATAATCCGGTTGATGAGCATAGCCAGTATCAAAGAAGTGAAGAAAGTACGGTATTAGCTTTTTATGATACATTAAAGAAAAATGGAATTACATGTGGAATCCGTATTGAACACGGGACAGATATTGATGCTGCTTGTGGACAATTACGAAGCAAACAGATGAATGAACCTCAAACAAAATAATAAAGAAAGCACAATGGGTATATAGTCTACCTATTGTGCTTTTTTATGTTGAGCGATTAAGGTCTACTCATGTCCTTTTTCTTAAGCAATTATTTACGAGGAATTTACAAGGGCTTAATAATGGATTGATATACTCGTCATATCGTGTCAAAAGTTGTAGTTATTTAGGGGTGGTATCGTTGATTCAAAAGGGAATGCAAACTACGGAAAACAAAGTGAATGAACGACAAAATGGGGCCTTCCGTAAAAAGGGTGTCCTTCACAGAGTTAGTTTGCGAAATCGATTATTGTTGTTGTTTGTCACCTTATTAATTATATCAATTGTTAGCGTAGGACTTAGTTCTTACATGAAGGCAAAGGAAATGACGATTACTTCAATTGAAAACAGACTGATCCGTGAAGCGCAATTGATGGGGTATATAGCAGAGAATTTACAGTTTTTATATGTAAGTGATCATGAATACTTTATGCAGCAGCTTCAAGTAAATGTAAGATCGCAGCAGAAAAAGCTTGAAGAGGATGGGATGATTACCGATTTCCTATACATATCAAATGATGAAGCCATCCCTTTTTCAGTAAGTTCGGAAACCATCGCTTCTCTTTCAGAAGACCTGATTCAGGAAATGACCGAAATGAAAAACGGTGTGATACATAGAGTTGTAGATGGCAAGGAGTTTACCATTTCGTTTCAAGAGATGAAAGAAGTGGATGGCGTCTATGTGTTGCTTGTTTCTACAGACTCTTACATGGGCCCGGTTCAAGAAATGGCTTATTTTACAATGGTTATCATTGCCATTAGTATCGTGCTATCAACGATAGGCATCATGTTATTTGTTCGAACGTTGACCAATCCACTGACGATATTACGAAGGACGATGAAAGATGTACGTGAAGGCCAATTGCACAAAGAGGTTCCGATCAACACAACGGTTCCGGAAATCAGCTCGTTACATAGAAGTTTTGAATCGATGGTCGGCCAAATGAGAATGATGCTGCATGAATTAAAGGAAACGACGATTGAGCTAGACCAAACAGGTGAGGAGCTCACGTCTTCTTCAAAACATACATTAACGTATAGCCAACAGTTAACAGATGCTATCGAGGTTGTGAAAATAGGGGCTGAGGAGACAGCAAGTAGTTCAGACCTAAGTGTGACTAGCTTCAAAAAGATGAAAGGGAAGATTGAAGACTTAGCGTTAAACATGAACAGTCTATTTAGTAGTTCAGAAGATATGGATCGTTCTGCCAAAAGGGGAGAACAAAATATCATTGAACTGATTGAGACCATTCACTCCTTTGAAACGGACTTCGAGCATTTAACGAAAACGATGACAGAGGTAAAAGATTATTCAAAGTCGATCACCGTTTTAGTTGACTTAATTCAAGGGATAGCGGAGCAGACAAAGCTATTGTCGCTTAATGCAACGATTGAGGCGGCCAGGGCAGGTGATTCTGGAAGAGGATTTGCAGTTGTGGCCAATGAGGTAAGAAAATTAGCTGAACAATCGGCTATGGCAGCAGAAGAGATTACAGAGTCGATTTCGAATATGGAAGGTGTAACAGTAGGAGCTGCCAGAGAGTTCGACCAAATGTTGGAGAAGACAAAGCTAAATTTAAAAACAGCCACCGTCTCAAAGCACTCATTGAATGAGCTGATGATGGAAATCGTTAACGTAACGAACGAGCTCAAAGGAATGCAACTAGAGTTAAATGATTTAGAAAGTCATTTACCGGAGCTCGAACAGACGGCAGAAAGCTTTGCCTCGGTTTCTCAAGAAACGTTAGCAAGTGCCGAACAAATGATAGCAACGAGCGAGAGTCAAATGAAACAGATGGAAAGCACGCATGAAATAGGACTAAAGTTGTCGTCGCTGTCTACGTCTATTTCAGGGATTACGCAGAAATTCACGGTGAAGTGATTGAAGAAAGAGGCTGTCTCATATGAGACAGCCTTATTATTTTAGAATCATACACGACGCTGTATAAATTTTTATAAAATATTATTTAGGGGTGTGGTCTTGAAGTTTAGAATTATTTTGATCGCTCCAAAGAGGCGAGAGATGTCGCTGTTTGTTCGAAAATACTGGAGATAAATTAGAAAATTTGTCGAATTCTTTACAAATATACAAAAACATAAAATTTTCAGGAAATAATCTTTACAAATGTAAAATAGTATAGTAGTTTTGTAAATAGTTAATTTTATCCAGAACTACATGAAGACTGATAAGGACACTGAAGATGTCCTTTTTCTTTTTTTGTCTTCAGGAAGACAGGTTTTTTTCTAATTCGAAATAAGGTGGAATACATATCAATCTAACGTGATGAACTTCGCGTAACCTGCCACCTACTCTATTTTTATTTAGACAAAAACCTGAAAATTCAATCATCGGGGAGGATCACATGTTTAAAGGAAAATCAGTAAAAGCAGGACTCTTTTCATTGGTTTTTGGCTTCATGCTTGCAGGATGTGCGAGTGAGCCGAGTTCAGGAGACGATGTAGAACAAGACGTGGAACAAGGTGAAGAAACGGTAGCGACAGATGGTGGAGCAGAAGGAGGCGATCTAGTTGTTGGCGTTCTTTCTGATGCGACAATTTTGGATCCGCATTCTTCAAGTGATGTCCCATCAGGCAATGTGCAGTCAAACATTTATGAAACATTGGTAAAGTATGATACAAACATGGAATTAATACCGCGGCTTGCGACTAGTTGGGAGCCAGTTGAAGATAAGGTATGGGAATTCAAGCTTCAAGAAGGAGTATACTTCCATGATGGCTCTGAATTTACGGCCGAGGTAGTAAAAGCAAACATTGATCGTATTTTAGACCCAGACGTAGCTTCACCTCGTGCGATTTTATTTGAAATTGTTGAAGACGTGATTGTTGTGGATGATCATACTGTTCAATTTGTGACAGAAGAGCCATTCGCTCCATTACCTGCTCATTTAGCACACTATGCTTCGAGTATTGTAAGTAAAGAAGTGATTGAGGCCGATTATGCTGCAGTTGAAGAAGGAGAGCAGCATGGTTCTTATATTAATGAAAATCCAATTGGAACAGGTTTTTTTGAATTTGAAAGCTGGAATCCTGGAGAGCAGGTTGTTTTAAATAGGTTTGAAGACTATTGGGGTGAAAATGCGAAGGTAGATACCGTTACATTTAGAATTATTCCAGAAGATTTAACTCGTATTGCAGAGCTTGAGACGGGCGCGGCACATATTATTGACCCTGTCACACCGAGTGATTTAACTCGTGTAGAAAACACAGCTAATGCCTATATCCGTAACGCTGCAAGTATTACGTACCTTGGTTTTAACATGGAAAAAGAACCATTTACAGATGCGAACGTAAGAAAAGCCATTGCTAAAGCTCTAAATAGAGAAGCGATGCTTGAGGGGATCTTAGATGGCACGGGTGAAGCTGCTGTTGGACCTGTGAATGATACCAACTTTGGTTATAGTGAGAACGTAGAAGGAATTGAACGTGACCTAGATGGAGCTAGAGAGCTTCTTGCTGAAGCAGGTTATGAAGATGGGTTTGAAACAACGATTTGGACAAATGATAGCCGAGAGCGTATCGACATTGCGGAGCAAACACAAGCTGAGCTAGCACAAATTGGCATTGATGTTAGTATTGAAGTGGTCGAATGGGGGGCTTACCTTGAAGCAACGGCTGCTGGTGAGCACGATATGTTTATTCTAGGTCTTTCGCTAGGTACAGGTGATGCTGACTACCCAATGCATATGCTGTTTCATTCTAACAACATAGGGGATGGCAACCGTGCACGCATGGCAGATGACACATTTGATCAATTGCTTTACGATGCACGTATCGAGCAAGATGAAGCAACTCGCTTAAGCCTTTATGAAGATGCAACAAATTATTTAAATGAAGAAGTACCGATGGCATTCCTTTACCATCCATCTCACATTATGGGATACGCTGATGGCGTGGAAGGATTCTGGGCAGATGCTTCTGGAGTGTATCAATTACAAGAGGTAACCATTCAATAATGAAAAAAGAAGTCAGGCATTTATGTCTGGCTTCTTTAATCGTCTAAGAGAAACAAGTCTTCAGCGGGAATTCTTACTAGTAGTTTTTCAGTTAATACGGCGGGGCGTTGTTTATTTGGAATGGTTGCTTTTATGATGATACCGCCTGCTTGAATCGTTACATCTGAGTCATGAATACCTGATACGACCTCTTGGACCTTGTAAGAAAACGTATTTACTTGCTGTGGGTCCTTTTCTACAAATTGAATATTTTCAGCATGAATACCAATCGCCTTTGTATGACCGCTTATCGGCTGCTCTTTTACGTGAAGGCTTGTCCCAGCTATGGTGCATGAAAATCCACTGTCTAGTTGAGACAAGGAGTCAAATAAAATTATGTTCTTACAGCCGATGATCGTTGCTGCGCTTATATTTTTGGGGTGTTTGAATACCTCATCTTTTGTCCCGGATTGAACGACTTGTCCATTATGATAGAGAAGCAATTGATCACATAATCGGTAAGCTTCTTCCATATTATGAGTGACAAGGAGGACAACACCGGTAAAATGCTCCTTAATGATTTGGAGAAGCTCTTCTTCTAAAAGATGCTTCACGTGATGATCGAGAGCAGAAAAGGGTTCATCTAAAAGTAAAATATCAGGCTCTGTTACAAGTGTTCTTGCAAGGGCAACTCGTTGCTGCTGTCCACCTGATAATTGATTTGGGTAGTGTTTTTCGTAGCCTGTTAATTGTACTTTTTTAAGCATAGCGGCAATTTTTTTATGTTTCTTATGCTTTGAAATGCCCTTTAATCCATAGGCGATGTTCTGCCAAATTGTTAAGTGAGGAAAGAGGGCATAATGTTGAAAAACATAGCCGATGTTGCGGTTTTTTGTTTTAATGTTAAGCTTCTTCTCTGCATGAAAAAAGGGTTTCTCGTTTACGATAATTTCACCGCTATCTGGCGTTACGAGCCCGGCGATGCACTGTAAGGTGACACTTTTCCCGCAACCTGAAGGCCCGATAATGCCAGTAATCCCATGTTTGACTTCAAAATGACTATGAAGTTGAAATTGATTGAGTTCTTTTGTAATCGATACTTTAAGCATATCGTTACCTGCTTTCTGTTGCTTTTTTTTCTAAACGATTCAAGATGTAAAGAACGATGATGGACACGCTTGTCATAATCAATACAAGGATGTTAGCAAGCTCGCGATTTCCGGCGAGTAAGGCATCATAAATGGCAATTGGCATTGTCATCGTTTCATTTGGAATGCTGCCAGCGACCATTAACGTTGCTCCAAAATCGCCTAAGGCTCGTGCAAAGGCAAGGGTAATCCCAGCGGCAATGCCTCGCCAAGCCAGCGGCAAATAAATCGAAAAGAAAATGCTTAGTTCAGAACGCCCCAATACTCGTGCTGCTTTAATCAAGGAAGGATCAATACCAGCAAAAGCAGACCGCGCTGATTTGATTAAAAATGGGATGGAAACAACTAACGCTGCAATAGTTGCTCCTGTTGGGGTAAAGACAATTGTCATATCAAATTGATTTTCTAAAAATTGTCCAACCGCACTTTGTCTTCCTAATAAAACGAGTAAATAGTATCCTAGAACGGTTGGTGGAAGAACGATTGGCAGTGTTAGAACGGAATCGAAAAAGTCCGCTATTTTGCCGTTTGATTTACCGAGTAAATAGGCGAGAGGAATTCCGATCACAATAGCTAATAGAGTGGCAGTTACAGCCACTCGTAACGATAAAAATAGCGGAAATAAATTAATATCGGCCATTACTCAGTTTCCTCTGGCACGATAAATCCATACGACTCCATTATGGGCTTGCCGATGGGTCCCGTTATAAATTCAATAAACATTCTTGCAAGTTCTTCCTCATTTGTTCGATTGATCACGGCGATAGACTGTTCAAGTGGTTCATGGAGATCCGCATCGATTAGTTCAAAATCTACTTCTCCTTCTTGGTAGAGTGATAAAGCAATGATTCCCGCCTCGGCATTTCCTGTTTCAATATAGGAAAGGGTGTCCGAGATGTTTCGACCATAAACGAGTTTCTCTTCGACCTGGTCCCAGATGCCTGCTGTTTCTAATGCTTCTTTGGCAGCTAAGCCATATGGAGCATGGTCTGGATTAGCGATGGCAATTTTTTTAATCTCAGGATTCAATAAATCATCTAATGTTTCTACACTCGTTGTGCTATTTGGCAAGGTAGCCACCCCAATTCGTCCAAACGCATACGTTGTTTGGGTATCAGGGAAAAGTAACTCCGCTTCTTTGAGGCGGTCGATGAAGTCGATGTTTGCAGCAGCAAACACATCAAAAGGAGCACCGTTTTCAATTTGGTCGGCTAATTGTCCTGTTGACCCAAATGAAAATGTAATGGGTACACCTGTTTCTTCTTCAAATAAAGCGCCTACTTCGGTGAAGGCTAACGTTAAGTCAGAAGCGGCAGCAACGAGCAACTCTTTTTGTGGTTCTTGCTCTACTTGATCATTGCCACATCCACTAACTAAGGTGAGAAGCAACAGGATCGTACTAATAAAAGCATAATGGCGTATCGGTTTCATTGTCATGTTCTCCCTTATGAGTAATTACCTTTCATTATATCGACAATAGGGAAGGGGAACAACGGATAATGTCGCATCAAAAGTCGGGCTACTTTTGATGCGAACGCCTTCCTTCTTTACGTAAATATAAAAAGACAGACACGATAATCAATAGGAGCAAAAGAGTAAACGGCAGGGCAGCGATGATAGCCGCACTTTGCAAGCCATCCAATCCACCGCTAATTAACAGAGCACAAGAAACCCCAGCAATTAACAAGCCCCAAATGGACATCACGACATTGCTTGGATTAAGACTGCCTTTTGACGTTAGGACGCCTAAAACAAAGGTAGCTGAATTCGCTGATGTAATAAAGAAAATCGTTGTTAAAAGCAACGCTAAAAAGCTGAGCACCATACCTAAAGGAAGAGAATCTAAAAATAGAAAAAGCCCTGCTTCGGGATCAGATTGAATGGAATTAGCTAAATCAGCTCCTTCAAACATGTCATAGTAAAGCGCAGACCCACCAAAGGCAACAAACCAAAGAATCGTCCCTAGTGTCGGAACAAAAAGGACGCCAAGTACAAATTGTTGCAGGGTACGACCTCGGGAAATTCTAGCGATAAATGTCCCAACAAATGGGCTCCATACAATGACCCAAGCCCAATAAAAAAAGGTCCATTCGCTTAACCATTCTTTATCGCTATAAGGCATGGTTTCAAAACTAAGCGTAATAAACTGACTTATGTACATTCCGGTTGTTTTTACGATATGTTCAAGAATAAAAATAGACGGACCGACAATGAGCATCACAAGGAAGAGGACCCCTGCTAATAACAAATTAAATTCACTTAGATATTTCATGCCGCGATTGATGCCGGATAAGACGGAGATCATATAGATCACAGTAATGACAACAATAATGATGATATAAAGTGTATTCCCTGAGCTCATGCCAAACAGTTCCTCCATACCGCCACTTAGTTGCAGTGTACTTAAGCCAAAAGAAGTAGCGATTCCGATAGAGGTTCCAACTGTAGCTGTAATATCAATGCCCTTGCCTAAGGGGCCATAGATTCTTTCTCCTAAAAGAGGGTAAAAGATCGAACTAATTAAACCTGGTAACTCTTTGCGATATTTGACTAAGGCAAGGGCCATTCCAATTAATGCATACACAGCCCAAGGGTGCATCCCCCAATGAAAAATGCCGAACAATAACCCCATTTCGGCCGCTTCTGTGCTTTCAGGTTCGATTCCTTCTGGGGGATTTACGTAATGCGACATTGGCTCAGCTACCCCCCAAAAGACAAGGCCAACCCCCATGCCAGCTGCAAACAACATCCCAATCCAAGCAAAGTAACTAAACTTTGGTTTATCATTTTCTTTTCCTAATTTCATATGTCGGTAAGGACCAAACGCAATAAAAAGACAGAAAGCAACAACTAGTGCTGTAATGACAACATAATACCAACCTATGGATTCTGTAATGAGGGAGAGAATAGAAGCTGTTGTCTCCTCCATATGTTGTGGTGCCATCAACCCCCAAAGAACAAAGATAACGACAATAAAAGCAGAGATCGGCAACACAATCCCCGCTTTTTCTTGTTTGTATTGATAAGGCACGAAGTACACTCCTTTTTCCTATTTACAAACATGTACCCCGCCCAAAATAATGACAAACATATAAAAAGCTATCCAATAAGAAACTTATTGAGATAGCTTAGCTACGTATGATTGATACTCTTAAGAACGGTCAGAGACCTCTTTGAATGACTGCTTGTATTGCTCAAACTGTTCTCGAACTAATTGAACGGCATCTTGATTGTCGAAGTCTGCTGCTTGAGAAAGAGCATGTTCGGCTTTTTCAATCGAATTTTTCGCATGTTCAATCGTTTGTTGTTGTGGATGAGATAGGGCATCATTAATTGCTTGGTGGGCGTGTTCAATTGATTGTTCTGCTTGGAAAATTTGGTTTTGTCTTTGTAGACTGGACACGTTGTTTTTCATGTTTACCTTCCTCCTTCTGTTTAGTAATGTGCGATACAGTCCCTTTTTATATACAAAATTGTTCTCTTCAATTAGGAAGGGCAGTCATTTTTGATTTTCGGGCGGAAATCATACTTAGCGTAATACTTATTTCATACAAGATGATCAAAGGAATGACGACTAAGATGTCAGAGAGAAAGTCTGGAGGCGTAATCAGAACAGACGTAACAACAAGCAAAAAATAAGCGTATTTTCTTCCTTTCTTTAGCTTAGTTGGAGTGAGTATACCTAACTTGGTGAGAAACAGAAAACAAGCCGGCATTTCAAATAAAAACCCAAAAGGAACCGTCAAATGAAGCATAAATGTAAAATACTTTTCGGCTGTAAAAAACGTGTGAAATTGATCTCCAGCCAGATTGAGTAGAAAGGTTAAGACAAGTGGAAACAGGACAAAGTAACCAAATGCCATTCCCAATAGAAATAAAAAAAAGAGACCAGGTATGAATCCAAGTGTTACTTTTCGTTCATGGACAGTTAGCGCAGGTTTCACAAACCTCCAGAGTTGAAAGGCTACAAAGGGAATGGTTATAGCGATCGCGCATATTCCAGCAAGCATCATATAAATAGACAATATATCGCCAGGTCCTAACAAAGCCAGCTCTGTTTCTAAGTCTCGAACGAGAAAATGATAAAGGTCGTTAACAAAAAAGAATGCTGTGATAAAAGAAACAAGGAAAAAAAGCAATATCCAAATTATACGTATTCGTAATTCACTTAAATGATCAACAAGTTGCATCGTTGTTTTCTCCATAAAAGCACTCCTTTCAAAAGAAAAAGAAAGATGCAAGTCCTTTATGGCCTGCATCCCTCAACAATCCATTACATGCCTGTGTTCCTCTTTTTAGCTTCAACAGCGTGGAGCTTTTCGTTTTCTTCAGGGTGGGGGTTTGACTCTGTAACAAGTTCATTTGTCGCTTTTTTAAATTCCTTTAACGTACTTCCAAAAGCTCGTCCAATTTCAGGCAGCTTGGATGGTCCAAAAATAATGAGAGCAATCACTAAAATAAGAATTAAGCCTGGGATTCCAATACCAGATAACATAGGATGTCGCCTCCTGTTTAGTTAGATAGTAATTCCATGACGATCTAATACAGCCGCTTCTAAAACTGAGATTCCTTGTTCTTCTGCAAAAGCAGTGAGTTTGTCTGAGACAAATGGAGCGAACTCAGCAGGCGGAGCTGCATGATTCATTGCACGCTGACGAGCCGCATTTCTTCTAGCAAAAGGTCCCCAAATCGCAAACGTAATTCCTGGGCTTTGGATGTTTACAAATAATGTCTTTCCATCTGGAGAGAACGCAGGTCCAGCAAACTCTTCCCCATTTAAGCGGTTGTAAGCAAAAGGGTAAACTTCACCTTCAGGAGTAAGGCCGATGATGCGGTCTGGTCCAGAACCATCCTCGGCAATCCAAAGGTCTCCCCAAGGAGTAATCGTAATATTATCAGGTGCGCGTAAATCATTGGCGCTTGAAGATTCGTAAAAAAGCTCTAACGTATTCGTTGCAGGAAAGTAACGATACACTCGTCCATGACGGCCTTCGCCTGCATTTGTATCATCAAACCAAAAGGCCCCGGCACTAAACCATGCCCCTTCTAAGCGGCTAAAACGTATACAGCCTAAATCAGCGGCATCCTCTTTCGCTCGTTCAGGCTTCACTTCTTTCCAAACGACCCCGAATTTTTGCCCACTTGAAAATTGGCTTGCCTGATTGGATGGAAGTTCGTCCAATGCAGCCGCTTCAAGTTTTCCGCCTTTTTGTAAGGAACCAAGCTTTTGGCTTCGATCATGTGGAGTAAAGCGGTAGAAAAAGCTAGGGTTGTTGTCCTCTGTTAAATACCAAATCCCTGTCGTAGGATCAACTGCACATGCTTCGTGAGAGAAATAGCCCATATCTCTGATAGGGGTTTTAGACATATCATTTTCGGGATCATTTGGATTGACTTCAAAAACAAAACCGTGTCCCATGTCTCTTGTTTCTTCACAGGTTAACCACGTTCCCCAAGTAGAAGGACCGCCAGCGCAGTTGCGGATATTGCCAGAGTTGGTCACATACTCATCAATCACTTCACGATTTGGTGAGACGACAAGAGCCGTTGTCCCGCCTGCAGCGCCGCTGCTCCAAGGATTCTTTCCGTTTACAGGGTATTGATGATTTGTGCCAAGCTCGTGATTTCTCACAAGAATCGTTGTGTTCTTAGGTCCTTTAAAGGCGGCCATGCCATCTAATAAGCCAGGCACTAAATCGCCATTTGTCATTTTGTCACCTGTTCTTGAAATGATTTTGTATTGAAATCCTCTTGGCAAATCTAATATGCCATTAGGGTCTTCAATCAATGGTCCAAACCCGCCAAACCCGCTCGTTGGATTTTGGGATGCCTTTGCTTGGGCTGGATTTCCTGTTAATGAAAACATTCCTGTTGTCCCAAGAGTCAAGGCTAATGTGCTCATTCCTCCGACCTTTAGAAACTCTCTTCTGTTCAAGCCTTCACTTCGATTCATTTAGCGTACCTCCACGTTTTGTTTTGAGGTTGATCGTGAAGCATGTCTATAAACAAGGTAACAAGCCAATGTAATGAAGAGATGAATAGCTTGTTAGCCTTTTGTAAAAGCGGGAAAAATGGTTGAAAGGTTGCATTCTGACATGAAAGGTTTCGAAAAGAAGGGAACGGGTATAGGAAGAAATAACCTAGTTTGATTAGCTGAAAGTAGGTTGTTTAAGGCAGAGGTGAGAAAGGACTATGTACTTTGAACTGATGATTAAATTAAATTGTTAAGCAAATATGAAGAATGTTAACAACGCGATCGAATAGGGGAAAAGGTGCAATCCAAAACACTAAATAATCAGAAAAGATTGGCTATTTTATCTTTTTCCTGTTAAAATATAGATTAGCACACATTAGGGACGGGAAATGACCTTGAGGGACAAAAAAGGACCCTTTTGGTATGGTATAATGAAAATGATCTGTGCATCTTAGATTTGAATAGGGGGATAAAATAAATGATTAATGTAACAGACAATAACTCTCTTTTACGTAATGATGTCAAAAAATTAGGTAATATTTTAGGAGAGATTCTCGTACATCATGGTGGTATCTCACTATTTAACAAGGTCGAAACGATCCGAGAGATGACCAAGAACTTAAGAAAAGATTTCAGTGATGAAAATTATAAAAAGCTAAAAGATGAGATTAGTACGTTGAAGCCGCCTGTACGCAAGCAGGTCATTCGTGCTTTCTCGATATACTTCCATTTAATTAATATTGCAGAGCAAAACCATCGTATTCGTCGCAGACGTCAATATCAGCTGCAAGAGGATGGAGTAGTTCAGCCAATATCGCTTGAGAGTGCGGTTGTATCCATTAAAGAAAATAATTTCTCAAATGAAGTCATTCAAAAAGTATTAAATGACCTTTCGATTGAGTTAATTATTACAGCACATCCAACGGAAGCAACGAAGCGGACGGTGCTTGAAATACAAAAAAGAATATCAACGATTCTTCAACAATTCGATCATCCATTGTTGACGAAAAAAGAAAGAAGAACACTTGAAGAAAGTTTATTTAATGAAGTAACAGCGTTGTGGCAAACAGATGAGTTACGTCAACGTAAGCCAACCGTATTAGATGAAGTGAAAAATGGACTTTACTATTTTAATGAAACATTATTTGAGACATTGCCTGATATTCATCAGGAGCTTGAAGCTCAGTTGGATCAACATTTCCCTGAACATAAGTGGAAAGTCCCGAACTTCCTTCATTTTGGTTCATGGATTGGTGGGGACCGTGATGGAAATCCAAACGTAACGCCTGAAGTAACTTGGGAAACGCTAAAGTTACAGCGCCAAGTTGCGTTAAAAAAATATGAACAGTCTATCGTTGATTTGATGAAGCGTTTTAGTCAGACAACCACTCGTGTTGAATTAAGTGATGCTTTATTACAATCCGTTGAACAAGACGAGCAAACATATATGGATTCAGGTGAGGAATGGCCGATAAAATCTGAGCTATATCGCCGGAAGTTTGCCGTTATGTTAAAGCGCCTTCGTCATGTTGGCGAATCAAAAGCTGGGTATCAAAGTGCTGAGGAATTAAAAAATGATTTGGTTCTCGTTAGAGAGAGTGCAGAACAGCATCAGCCTTCCAACCGGAAATTAAAAACGATTCGAAAGCTGATTCGTCAAGTAGAATTGTTTGGCTTCCATTTAGCCACACTTGACATTCGAAACCATAGTGGGGAGCACGAAACGGCTGTTTCTGAAATTTTGAAGGTGGTTGGAATTGCTGATAACTATGCTTCTCTACCTGAAGAGAAGAAGGTTGCAATTCTTGAGAAAGTTCTAAGCGAACCAAGACCTTTATTATTACTAGAAGAGGATTATTCGAAAGAAACTCAAGAAATATTTAAAGTGTTTAAAATGATCAAACAAGCCCATAAAGAGTTTGGAAGACGCTCGATTGAGGTGTATCTTGTTAGTATGACTCAATCACCAAGTGACTTATTAGAAGTCCTTGTTTTAGCGAAGGAAGCAGGTATTTATCGTCTTCATGCAGACGGTAAAGTAGAGAGTCACCTGCATGTTGCACCGCTTCTTGAAACCATTGATGACTTAGTGGCTGGTCCTAAAATTATGAAGACGTTGTTTGAAATGGATGTGTATCGCAACCATATTAAAGAGCGTGGCAACCATCAAGAAATCATGTTAGGGTATTCTGATGGAAGCAAAGACGGTGGCACGCTAACAGCCAACTGGAAATTGTTTAAAGCGCAGCAAGAAATTCATAATATGGCGAAAGAATTTGATATTCGCTTAAAATTCTTCCATGGCCGTGGGGGCTCGTTAGGTCGCGGAGGTGGCCCGTTAAATCGCAGCATCCTTTCTCAACCATCAGAAACATTAGGCGATGGCGTGAAAATCACGGAGCAAGGTGAAGTATTATCATCTCGTTATTTACTAGAAGATATTGCTTATCGGAACCTTGAACAAGCAGCATCTGCTTTGCTTGAAGGGTCAGCAAAAGCTCATAAAAATCCTTTACAAGGACATGCTCGTGATAAAACATGGGAAGATGCCATGGAACAAATGTCACAAGCCTCTTTAAAGAAGTATCAGTCCCTTGTCTTCCAAGATGAAGACTTCTTGAAATACTTCACACAGGCAACACCTTTAAATGAATTGGGTGCGTTAAATATTGGTTCGCGTCCAATGAAACGAAAAGGCAGTGAGCGGTTTGAAGATTTACGTGCCATTCCATGGGTATTTGCTTGGACACAATCAAGACAAATGATTCCAGCTTGGTACGCAGCTGGAACTGGCCTACAATCATTTGCCGATCAAAGTGCTGAGAATTTAGCCTTGCTACAAGAAATGTATAAAAAGTGGCCGTTTTTCCAAGCGACGATCAATAATTTACAAATGGCTTTAATGAAAGCTGATTTAACAACAGCTAAAGAATACATTCATTTGGTTAAAGATAAAGCGATTGGGGAAAGAATCTTTAATAATATCTCACAAGAGTATAAACAGACAAAAGACATTCTTTTACGAATTACAGGCAATCAAGAGCTTCTTGATCATACACCAAATATTCAAGAGTCTGTTCATAGACGGAATCCTTATGTTGATCCGCTCAACTTCCTACAAGTGGATTTAATTCAAAAAATGCGTGAATCAGATGAGAAATCTGAGGAGTTACTAACAGAAGTGCTGCTAACCATAAGTGGTGTCGCTGCAGGGTTAGTTAATACAGGTTGATAAAAACATCCACTGCAACAAGCGTTGCGGTGGATGTTTTTTAGATTTTCACCACTCAAAGAAGAATTTAAGGGCAAACGTAATAATTGTATAGAAGACGACACCGAAGCAGAAGGTAGGGAAGTGGGCATGTTGTTCATTCGGTAATTCATGTTTTAATACGTTTAAAATCATCGCACCTGAGATAAAAGCAAAGATGATCGCTTGTGTAAAGGAAGACAAGGAAACAAAGACCCCAATGATCCATCCTATAATAATACCTGAAGCGATCACATACCTTCCGACAAGGTTATATTGTTTCGGGTTTTCCCGCCAAAGATCGTGGGCGACAGCAATAAAGTGAAGACCTATGGCTGTTCCATAAAAAACAGATTGTATTCCCGCTACATTTGAGGCCATGACAATATAAACAATTAACATGTTATAAATGGCGAAGAAGATTACTTGTAACCAAAAACTAGACCGATTTTCCTTGCTTTGTTTGGCGTATGTTTTTTGAATTCCATAAAAGAGTAGCAATCCAAATAAACCAACAAAATACAGTTCCGATTCCATCGTTAAGTTATCAATATATAATTCCACTGTTTCCTGTTCGCTGTGCATGGAAGGAAGAATGTACACAAATACATAAGAAACCGCAAGTCCCCCGGAAAATGAGAGCCATTTTCGCCGGCGTATTCGATTAGCAGGAATGAAATGATTTGCAAAAAGATGGATGATGATAAAGAGGACTCCTAATAAATAAGCAGACATAATGCCCCTCCTTATTTATCAGTACCCTCCCTTTAGTAAGGGGAAACGTATTGTGTGAAATTACTAATTTTTGAGTGTGAAAAGGGCATTCGAAAAAAGGTAAGAACGAGCTTCCTTCAATGTTTCACGTGAAACATTGAAGGAAGTTCGTTATAATTCCTGCATACTTTTAAGTTCTTGTAATCGCTCAACAAGCTTATTAAAGAGAGGCTTATCATTTTGGTCTAGTGCGTCATCAATTAGTGTTCTGATTTTTTCGATTTCTTGGTCGAGAAGAGCTTTCTCGATGATCATATTTGTTTCCTTTTCATATTCCTTAAATTGCTTATGTTGGACAAAGGTATTGGTTTGTGACTCGACTAAGTTGAGGTAGCGATGATTTGATTGTTTCCCGTAAAAATGCAGCTTAACATACGTCTTATCTGCGGGATTACTCATCAGGTCACCGAGGGCTTTTGATACATCTTCAGATTTACGGTTGTTGTAATAATAAACAAAGCCAGACTTATCAGAATGCATACTAGAAATAATAAAGGTCCTTCCTTTTTTAGGGACCGTTTCTACAAATGAAAGGTTTTCAAGAATATGATGGTTTTTCAATATATGTTCAAGTAGCATCCTCACATCTTTATGTTTAAGCTGATGCTGTTCCAAAAACCATTTCAAAAAACTACTTTTTTCTACTGCGGAAACCCAATTTCTCATAAACACCAACCTTCTTTAATTCCTCGATTAAGTACAATGGCCGCTGTTCGCTTGCGACTGATCTAATTGTTTTAGAGGACGCTGAAAAAACTATCTTTTTTTCAAGGGCCTCCTCAAAAACTACTTCCTTCAAGCATAACATGATATACATATATTTCAATTAGGAACGTACTTTCAAACCATTGGCCTGATAACAAATTAGTCATTTATGAATATAGTAGTATACGAAATGGAAAAGGGGGATGGCATGTGTTTATTCGAAGGGCTACGCCTCAGGAAATGAATTTTATTCAAAGCTACGCACCAATTGTTCAGCAAGAGGCTACATTAGGGTATATGAACGGGACGAAACTCATTATGAATGAAGAGATGCATTATTATTATAAAGCAGAGTACCATGCGTTAATGGATAACTATAGGGTTTGTGGTTGGATTTTGTTAGGTGAAGCAAAGACCCCTCCTGAATATGAAACGATAGGTATGGTGTTAGAGCTATATGTATTGCCGCCATACCGTAAAAAAGGATATGGTCAAATGCTGATGGAATATGCATTTGACCACTTTAAGAAAAAGGGTTTAAAGAAAGTACAACTGAATGTCTTTGCAGGGAACCATGCGAAACACCTGTATGAACAATTAGGATTTAGGGATGTTTCGACCCTTATGGAAAAGCCATTATTATAGTTTCATGTGAAACAATTGCAAAATATATGATTGACATATCCTTACAGATCTATTATAGTTTCAGTAATTAATTGATGGAAGGGTGACTTAACTACAATGAAGTACTAATCCTATTTTTCGAAACGTGCAATGGAAGGTATTTTTTAGCAGAGGGATCCATCTGCTTATTTAAGATGCTTTCAATTGTTGTTTTCAGGATAGGATTGGTTTTCTATAGTTGGGCCTAAAAGGAGGAGTCTCTCTTTTTTGGTGTGCACCTATATTCATGCCTCCTATTCTGCTGTGAATAGGGGGCATTTTTTTGTCCCCAATAACAAGATGAAAGTGGGGATGTTTGTATGCTTTTATTGGAAGCTCAGAAAATAAAGCAATCTATAAAGGATCGAATTCTTCTTGATATTGATCATGTACAAATTCATAAAAAAGACCGGATTGGTTTAGTAGGGAAAAATGGCAGTGGAAAAACAACATTGTTGAATATATTAGCAGGAAAAAGAAAACCAGACGAAGGTACGGTCATTCATCATACTCAAATGGAGCTGCTCCCCCAGCTTAAAAGGACAGATACAACTAAAAGTGGTGGTGAAGTAACACAGGAGTACATCAACAAAGCACTGATAAATGACCCTGATCTATTATTTGCAGATGAACCAACAACCAATTTGGATGCCGAACATATAGAGTGGTTAGAAAAGAAATTGTCTCAGTGGAAGGGGGCCTTTGTTGTTGTTTCACATGACCGCGCCTTTCTTGATACTCTTTGCACAACCATTTGGGAAATCGATGACGGGACGATAAGAGAGTATAAAGGCAATTATCAAGATTATGCAGAGCAGAAAAAAGTTGAGCGAAGGAAAGAACAGCTCGCCTACGAAACATATGAGAAGAAGAAAAAACAATTGGAGGAAGCCCTTAAACAAAAGGAGAAAAAAGCAGAAAGAGCAACGAAAACGCCGAAAAAAGTAAGCAAATCAGAAGCTAGAATTACAGGGGCAAAGCCATACTTTGCTAAAAAACAAAAGAAGCTGCAACAAACAGCCAAATCAATCGAAACGCGGATCGAAAAGCTAGAAAAGGTCGATAAAGTAAGAGAGTATCCGCCTCTCAAAATGAATCTTCCAAATGAAGAAACCTTTACAGACCGGATCATCCTTCGTGTACAAGAGGCATCAGCCAACATCGGTGAGAGGGTTCTTTGGAACAAGGCAAGCTTTCACCTTCGAGGCGGGGATAAGCTAGCTATTATCGGTTCAAACGGAAGTGGAAAAACCACATTAGTCAAAATGATTATGAATCAGACAGAGGGTATTACCGTTTCTGCAATGAAGGTGGGATACTTCAGCCAAAATCTTTCCATTATCGATCTAAAGAAATCGATTTTAGATAATGTGTGTGAGGATTCTAAGCATGATGAAACATTCATTCGAACGGTTTTAGCAAGGCTTCATTTCTTTAAGGAAGATGTGAACAAACCAGGAGATCTTTTGAGTGGGGGAGAACGAGTAAAAGTAGCCTTAGCAAAAGTGTTTTTGAGCGACATCAATACATTAGTGTTAGATGAACCAACGAACTACCTTGATATGGAAGCAGTAGAGGCATTGGAGTCACTGTTAAAAGAATACGGAGGAAGTGTTATCTTTGTTTCGCATGACCGTCGTTTTATCGAACAGGTTGCGACAAGAATTTTAGAGATAAGAAATGAAGAACTGCACTTGTTTGAAGGCACCTATCAACAGTACAAACAGTCCTACGACGGGGAAAGTCGAAGCGCTAATGAAGACAAAAGGCTAGTCATTGAAACGAAGATAACGGAAGTGCTGAGTCGATTGAGTATCGAACCATCGGAGGCACTAGAGAAGGAATTTCAGGAGCTGTTACTTGAGAAAAAGAGATTAACGAACTAGCATTTTTATAGTTTGAAAGAAGGTCGATGTTTCGAGTCCACTGAAAAAAGGTCGATTTTTACTTTTTTCAGTGGGCCTTAAGCAATGAGGGGAACCGCTGCTATGTTCTAAGCTATGAGTGGAGTTTCATAGCAGACTTTCAACATATGGAGCGGTTGCTGATTCATCCAATCTTGTAAGAGGATTTTTTGGGTGCCTTGTCTTTTTAAATATCGTCATGCTTTTCCCCTTTTCAAATTTGAGTACGAAGTCATTTTGTTATATGATTTGAAAATATGATGCTTTAAAAATAACTGTAAAAAGAGTGATGGAAACGATGTATCCAAGAGAATTAAATTACAAAATGCCTGCAGAGTGGACAGCCCATCAGCGTACCTTTATTTCTTGGCCTGTACAAGAATCGATGGTCTACCCAGATGATTATGAACATGTGTGGAATGGATATGCGGAGCTTGTACATGCAATGGCTGAGTTTGAACCTGTAACCATTGTAACGAATCCAGATGATATAGATAAGGTAAAGGCCATTTTTGTGAACGAAAGAGTTGGGTTTTTGCCTATTGAGCATAATGATGCATGGTTGCGAGATAATGGACCGACATTTGTCAAAAATGATGAAGGAGACATTGCAGGGATCAATTGGATTTTTAATGCCTGGGGTGAAAAATATTCTCCTTGGAAACTAGATAATGATGTGGCACCAAAAATATTAGAGCATTTTAATGTGAAGAAATTTGATGCTCAAATCGTCATGGAAGGGGGATCATTTCATGTCGATGGGGAAGGGACCTTGCTGACAACCGAGGAATGTTTGTTAAACCCTAACCGCAATCCTGATTTATCAAAGGAGCAAGTGGAACAATATTTAAAGGATTATTTAAGTATTGAAAAGGTCATTTGGCTAAATAAAGGTTTAAGTGGCGATGAGACGGACGGACATGTCGACAATGTTGCTTGTTTTGCTGAACCAGGCAAGGTAATCATCCAAGTGTGTCATGATCCTAGTGATGATAATTATCAGATTACACAAGAAAATCTCGAGATTTTACGTGAAGCCACAGATGCAAAAGGACGAAAGCTTGAGATCATCGAAATTGAGCAACCACCAGCGTCACATTTTGAAGAAAGCCGACTAACGCTTAGCTATCTTAACTTTTATTTTGTAAATGGGGGAATTATTTTACCGGTATTTGGTGGCGTGGCCAAAGAAACGGATCAAAACGCAATTGCTGTTTTGCAACGAACATTTCCAAATCGCAAAATCCGAACAATTGATGGCATGGCAATCATTAAAGAAGGTGGAAACGTCCATTGTACAACACAGCAGATGCCAGCTGTAGGAAAATAAAAAGATGAGGTGAAAGACTTGAGAAACGTAAAAGTAGCAGCGACACAAATGAGCTGCTCTAATAATATAGAAGAGAATATTAGCAAAGCAGACAAGCTAGTGCGCAAAGCAGCAAGTCAAGGTGCACAAATCATTCAAATTCAAGAATTGTTTGAAACACCTTATTTCTGCCAAAAAGAAAAATCAGATTATTATATTTATGCAACAGAAGTAGAGAAAAACAAAGCAATCAGCCATTTTAAAAAAGTTGCTAAAGAGCTTGAAGTTGTATTACCGATTAGCTTTTATGAAAAGAAAAACAACGCTCGTTACAACTCGCTAGCTGTTATTGATGCCGATGGCGAAGTGCTTGGTGTTTATCGTAAAAGTCACATACCCGACGGCCCGGGCTATGAAGAAAAGTTTTATTTCAACCCAGGAGATACAGGTTTTAAAGTTTGGGATACACGCTATGCAAAAATTGGAATAGGGGTTTGTTGGGACCAGTGGTATCCAGAAGCAGCAAGATGTATGGCATTAATGGGGGCAGAGATTCTGTTTTACCCGACGGCCATCGGTTCTGAACCTCATGATGATACGATCGACTCAAAGGACCATTGGCAAACGGTCATGCTTGGTCATGCAGCGGCTAACTTAGTACCAGTTATAGCGTCTAATCGAGTAGGTGTAGAAGAAGATGAAGATTTCAAAATTACGTTTTATGGATCTTCATTTATTGCGGGACCACAAGGCAACAAAATCGAAGAAGCCGATCGAACAGAGGAAACGGTACTCGTTGCTGAATTTGACCTTGATGCGTTAGACATTCAACGCATTGAATGGGGCATCTTCCGTGATCGCAGACCGGATCTGTATAAAGTGATCACTTCATACGATGGCGAGTTAACGATTAAATAGTAAGCTTGTATAGATTGGACCTTCTTTCATGTTAAGGAAGGTCCTTGCTTCAAACAATGATATACAAAAAAGGAGATTTGAATATGGCGCGTTTACTTCCTTATGTAATATTGGATGGCAATGCCAAAGAAGCTGTTGCCTTTTATGAAAAAGCCTTACAAGCTAATGTGATTGGGATTCAAACTTTTGGTGAAATGCCTGAAAACCCTAATTTTCCACTGCCAGATGAAGCAAAAGATCGAGTGTCTCATGCAATGATCAAAGTGGGCGATACAGATATGATGTTTTCGGATACCTTTCCAGGAACGCCTCATGTAGTAGGGAACCATGTGACGATTTGCATTATGGCTGATACAAAGGAGCAGGCAACAGAGTATTATCAGGCGTTACAAGAGGGTGGTAAAGTTACGATGCCTCTTCAGGAAACGTTTTGGAGCCCAGCCTACGGAATTGTCATTGATAAATATGGGGTGACGTTTCAGATTTCAACAGAGAGTCAGTAGGAAGAAAACGGTGGAGTATGAACCAAGTGGTTTGTGCTCTTTTTTATTGAGTCAAGGGGTGTTGAAGCCGGAAAAAGCGGCTCGCCCAGAAGTTGGGTAGCCAAAGAGGGGGGGAGCCGGAAAAAGAGGCCCGCCCGAGAGTTGGGTAGTCAAAGAGGGGTGTTGAAGCCGGAAAAAAGCGGCTCGTCCGAGAGTTGGGTAGTCAAAGAGGGGTGTTGAAGCCGGAAAAAGCGGCTCGTCCGAAAGTT
>NZ_JRJU01000013.1 GCF_000787375.1 Halalkalibacter okhensis
ATAATACATAATGAAAGACTCTGTAACCCCATTTATCTGATCGAAAAAAATACTTCAAATAGATCAATATTGTTGCAGGGTACATCATTAGCATATACAACAATGAGATTAATGTATGATTCGGCAGTAGTTCTGGAAATAATGTTTCATGGTAAATCCATAAAGCTTGATTATAAGCTAAAAAATTATGTAGAAGGTCACATAAAATAAGAAAAAGAATGGTGGGATAATACTTTTTCCAATTCCTCCAATCCCCAAAGCGCCACGCTGCAAAAAAATACAAAAGATTATAGACAATATGCATAGGGTTATCATTTCCTTTTAGAATTTATTTTATTTTTTACTTAGAAAAAATAAAATATGTGCAGCGATTTAATATCTAGCGATGGACAAACAGTCAGGGAAATGTTTGAAAGTTAGTGTATGGGGGATAAGATGTACATATGGAAAAATACAGGAGAGTAGTTATGTCAAATTTAATCTCTAGTTCGTTAAAGCAACCGTATCTTTTTCGTTATGGTTTTATTATCCTGTTCTTTATTAGTACCGTCTTAAATTACATCCTTCTACTGAATAATAGTAACTTTTTCATCCTATATATTTTTACTGTCATATTATTAGGAATTGGCTTTTATCATAAATCTATTTTCTTTCTAGCCTTTTTTACGATGTTAGTGGTTTTAAGCAGATTTTTTCTAATCCCTGATTTAGATACAAATGTAATTACATTACTCATATATTCGCTCACCTACCTTTTAATTACATTTATCTCAGCTTCTCTAATGAGGTATGCTCAAAAAGTAAAACATTCCTATATTGAATTAACATCAGCATTAGCCAATGCTTTAGATTCTAGGGATGCCTATACTTGGCATCACTCTGAAAATGTATCAAAGTACTCATTAAAAATAGCTAAAAAAATGAATTTACCTAATGACATATGCGATAATATACGGGTAGGAAGTTTACTACATGATATTGGAAAAATCGGCATACCAGAAAATATATTAACAAAACCAGGGAAGTTAACTGTTGAAGAATATGACTTAATTAAATCACATCCTAAGATTGGTTATGATATGATCAAACATGTCTCAAGCTTTCATAAGTCTGGTGTATTAGACATTGTTTTATATCATCATGAAAGATTTGATGGGAGAGGATACCCTAATGGATTGGTAGGACATGATATACCTTTAGTTGCTCGAATTGTTGCCATAGCAGACACTTTCGATGCAATGACTTCTAAGAGAATTTATAGAAAAGATTTTGACATAAATCATACACTCGCTGAGATTCAAAAAAATAAGGGCACTCAATTTGACCCTGAAATTGTTGAAATTTTTCTTAGTACATTTAAGAATTAAATGGCAATCAAAGTGTGGAATTCCAAAATCGTTTTTAATTAAAAAAAATCCAAAGCATCCTAACTATTTGATCCTTTGGATTTTTTCCATTTGATGTTTTGACAGGAATACACTTAAGCATCTAAACATCTACAAACTCTTAATCAAATCCGACATTTCATCTAATGTGATTCGGTGTTTTGTTTAATAAAAGAAAGTAGACGACTCTCAACCCGTGTAGCTGTAATCCATAAATCAGGTTGAATCCCAACTAATTCTTTGTGTAATAAGTCCGGATTATAATTAAAAAAGGTCGGAGTAAACATATCAACTTGTGTATTAGGAAGTCTCCACATTAAGGAATTGCCACTGATAATAGCCCCGCGTGTATTTACCCCCAGTACGGTTGTATTGTTTGCTAATTTTAATTTGGCAACTAAATGTTCAGCAGCGGAAGCTGTATTATTATCTACTAGAATAAAAATATGTGTTTGATTATCATATATTTTTTTCTGTGAATTTGAATCTATTTCCCATTGTGGGATTTCAAAATTTTCAATTGAGTTAATTCGGAATAAATCTGTAAAATCATCCTCAAATGTTTGTGTTGAAATACCTGTTCTTGATTGATAAAAGTCAATGGTGTCTTTAATAAAAGCCTTACTTGTATTTGAAAATAAATGAATCGATTGTGAGCTCCAATTGACACGCTGGCCAAATAGCTCATCTACCCATCTATCTACTAGAATCATGCTTCCTCCTTCGTTTCCTCTTAAATCAAGTACAAAATAAGGCTCCTCTTTTAAAAGTGTAGCGGTGTTGATCATGTCATAATAATCGTAATCTGCTCCTTCATAGACAAACATACTTCTTAACTGTAACCAAGGAACTCCATCCTTTTCAGTAATGGCAAAGGCATTACCAAATTGATGTCTCGGAATTTCTTTTGGCATAGGTTCTAGGGTAATCATTTCAGTGTGTAGAGAATCCTCTTGTTTAAGCGTTATTTCCCACTCCCTTTCCTCGATACTTAAAGGATTTGAAAATATTGCTGGAATTGATACAATATTTCCATCATCATCTAAAGAGTATTTCAAATAATATTTAATATCGTCATCCCCGTTTATCTCGAATAATTGAATACGATCATTTCCTGCTAATATATATTCCCCGTGTGCATTTTCATGAAATTGAACACGTTCTGAAAAGTATAGGATGTGTTCAGATTCGTTTATCGGTGTATAGTCTAGATGGAAATGATTATCTATGACAAAGCCATAGTGTTCTTTCAATAAATCAATAAATTGTTTTGAACTTAATTCGGATTCTTCATCTCTTATATAAACTGAGTTAATAACACCCTCCTTGGCTTTTTCAAATGCTTCATCGCCACCCATATATTCATATAGTGCGTACATATGCTTTAAAGTAACATGTAACACCTCAACATCCTCAATAATCTTTTCTCTCGTTAAATATGGTGTTCTCATATGACTATTTGTTAATGAGCTCAACTTTTCTTCACTTAACTCATCGTCCTTACTTTTAGAATAATCATATAAATGGTCTGGCATCTCCTGAAAAGAATGTTCAGTATAAAATCGATTGTTTTCTGCGATAACAGCTAAGGATTTCAATGCTTCCTCTTCTAAATTAAGTGTTTTGTTAGTAGTGCAACCAGATAATAAAAGGAATGAGATCCCTATAATACAAAATAAATTCCTCAAATCATCACCTCAATTAGGTTAGTACATTCTATATAAGTACAATACGCTTATCTACTTTATTGGTTTCAATAGAATTTAACTGGAATATTATTTCTCCACCCAACAAATAGGCAAGAATGGTAAAATAGGAAATGGGTTACTAAAGTTAGCTTTAAGGTGGTGTTTTAAGTGTCTGGTTTTGGATTAGGGTTTATTTTATATCTTCTAGTAATTGGTTTTATCATTTATTTTTTAATTAGCATCCTACGATTTATGCGCGCAAAGAATCATAATGATATTCTGCTACTTAAAAAATTAGATGAAATATCCAATAAAATGGATAATATTGAACAAAAATAATGGGGGTTAAGATTCAACTCGTATAAATTGTTTATACGCATGAGTTCTATTAAATTAATAATACTTTCACCTTAAAAACACAGGGGGTGTCCCAAAAGGTCTGATTTTGACCTTTTGGGACACCCCCTTGCAGTTTCACTTCAATTCATATGAAATCTATTAACTTTATAAATTTATTTCTTAGATAAATAGTATCTTGCATTAGCAAAAAATAATGTACCAAAGAAAAATAAAATAACCAAAACCCAGCTTACAATTGCTGAATACTCACCTTTGAAAATAAACTCACTTGTCAAATTAACAACGATCATTGTAGCCATAACAATATACATACTTATTAAAAATTTCATAGCACTACTTCAGCCCTTATTGTCATTATTCCACTCCTCTAACTTTAATTTTAACATTATTTGCCTTTTATTTCATTATAGTAAATAAGAAATCATTTTCTATCGTTTTATAACAATCTATTAGTAAAGTTTTTGTATAGAAATTGATTTTAGATGAGCGCTATATATTTAGCGGCCATGATTGATATAGCCCTAGGACAAATAGAACATATAGGAATCTTTCTTACATAGGTAAAAAAGCTAATAAAATTCGATCTTAAGTTCGTATGGGTAATTTTTCCTAATCTCACTTCGGGTTGATTTTACTGCAATGTTTTTAGGAAGAACTCTCGAATAATATACTTTTTTTATGATTAACTTCAGTGCTTGATTTAACTCTTCAGGATGGTTTTTGGATTCTTCAATTGTCTTTATTTTTGAAAGTGTCCCTTCCAACTGCTCGTGCATGTCTTCACTCTTCCTATTGTTGACTTCAGTCAATAAATTTTCATGTTGTTCCTTAAGGTATGCTAGGTTATCCATCAATTCTTGTCTCTTCTCTTTTAACTCAGCATGTGTAAAAATACCTGTTAGCGCTAAATCGATAAGATGGCACTTCTTCTCTTCAACTTTTTTTATCTCCTCTTCAATTCTTTTTAATCGGTCCTTATGCCCCTCCTCGGTTATTAAGTCTTCTTGAGTATTTAATGATTCTAACGTCTGTTTTAGTTTCACCCTATACTTTTTAAGATGGAGCATCACGTTTCTCTCGACATGCTCAAGTTTAACTCCAGCATTGCTGCATTTTTCTCCTCTGTCATTTACATACTCACACTTTTTGATCGTAAACAATTTTAATTTATTATCTTTTCGGATCGTCATCTTTTTTCCGCATTCATTGCAATAAATTAAATCTTTTAACATCGTTACCCCCGTCTTTAACGCAGGTTTTTCACGGAAAAATGCGGACGCTTCTGCCCGTACTTCACGGTTTTTATTAACTTCATCCCAAATTTCTTCTTTCACAATTGGAGGATGAGCATGCTTACAGACAATTCTTTCCATAATCTCATAGACAAACTTGCCATCTTTTTTTATTTTTTTCGGTCAGTAAATACAGTCCACCCTTTATATACTGGGTTTTGAATGATCCGTTTAATAGAAGGTAAATTAAAGGGTCTTCCTGTAGACGATTTATAACCTTCCGCATTTAACATTTCTCGAATTTTAAAACTACCTAACCCTTGCGAATGAAGTGTAAAAATATAGCGGACCGTTTTTGCTTCTTCTTCATTAATCTCAAGTTTTTTCGTTGTTGAATTCCTAACGTAACCAAAAGGAGCGCTACCTGAAATATGGAACCCTGCTCTAGCCATTTGTATTTTGTTGTATTTTGATCGTTTCCCTATAAGTGCGTGTTCCTGAGAGGCAATAAGGGATCCAAATCGAAAAGTGAGGACATCATTGTCATTATTCGCTA
Organism: Halalkalibacter okhensis; assembly: GCF_000787375.1. Lineage (GTDB taxonomy): Bacteria > Bacillota > Bacilli > Bacillales > Bacillaceae_D > Halalkalibacter > Halalkalibacter okhensis. The sequence goes on from NZ_JRJU01000013.1 coordinate 5,222, forward strand.
AATCGTATATCTTATCTGGTGTTATAATCGGCTTATCATAATCTTTACAGAATTGGAGTACTGTTTCAGAAATTAATCCATTTCTCGAAAGGCGAGATAATTCAACAACGAGGATCGCATCAAATTGTTCTAGCTCATTTAATAACTTCTGCAATTGAGGCCTTTGTTCAAGTTCAGAAGCACCTCCAGATAGAACTTCTTCGTACGCTTTATACGAATAACCATTCTTGTTGGCGAAGTCGGTAAGTAGCCTTCGGTGATTGGAAAGGGTTTCGAAATTTTCAGACTTTTTTTCCTGTGATATACGAAGATACATTGCAACGTATTTGAAATCCTTTAATAAAGCCATATACGGTTCATCCTTTCTATTACAATCATTTCAAACAGTAAAGTAATAGATTAAAAGAATGTACTTACAATAAGAAATTATGTGGGTACACTGTATCCAGACGTATGACCACGTAATCCTTCAATAATCTCAAGGCCTTTTGAAATAGGTGCTCTGAAATGCCCTATTCCTTCTGATAAATCACACTGATAAATATAATATGGACGAACTCGAATTTTCACTAAATCATAGTTCAGTTTTTTCATTATTGGTAAACTATCATTTATCCCTGCTAAAATCACAGCTTGATTTCCAACCGGGACCCCACTGTTGACAAGCATTTCACAAGCTCTTTTTGATTCTTCCGTTATTTCAATTGACGTATTAAAATGCGTATTTAACCAAACTGGATGATATTTTTTAAAATGTTGCACAAATTTTCAGTAATTCGTTGAGGGAATACGACTGGCGCGCGTGTTCCGATTCGGATTATTTCTACATGTGGAATTTCGCGTAGGTTCTTTAATATATATTCAAGAATCTTGTCATTAATTAACAATCCATCTCCACCTGATAGAAGAACATCTCGTACTTTTGGAGTGTTGCGTATATAATTAATGGCATCGTCTAATTGCTTTTTAGGCACTCCCATTCCAATTTGACCTGAAAAACGTCGCCGTGTACAGTAGCGGCAATACATTGAACATTGGTTTGTTACAAGAAATAATACACGATCAGGATACCGATGCGTTAATCCTGGTACGGGAGAGTCCTCGTCTTCTTCAAGCGGATCCTCTAAATCATATTTCGTTTTGTTAATTTCTTTTCCAATTGGAACAGATTGCATCCGGATCGGACATCTTGAATCATCTGGATTCATGAGTGAAGCATAATATGGTGTAATATTTAATGGGATCGTCTTCGTTGATATTTTGACCCCTTCTTCTTCTTCAGGTGTTAAATTTATCACTTTTTTTAAATCATCAAGCGTACGAATCGTATTCGTTAATTGCCAGATCCAATCATCCCACTGTTCTTGTGTAACATCCTTCCAAATTTCAATGTCTTTCCAATGACGACTTGGCGTATACAAATCCATTTTCATTCTAGTCCCTCCTAAATGATCGGCTCACTTCTTTCCATGCAATTCTTATGCCAAACTTTTGGTTACTCACAACACCGCTATTAGAAGAACTCTTATCATATATGTATTTAAAACAACCAAGAAAACGCCAATATTTAGTCAAAGAAAAGATAAATGTCCTTTTTCTGCCCCTTTTATTAACTGCCGAAAAGTAAGCATATAATGCAAAAATTCGGCACCCGTTAAAAATTGGCGTTGATGATCTTTAATGCCTCTATTGTATAATTTCAACTACATTTCAAATATTATAATAGACGTCTTTATCGGAGGGAATAAAATGACTAATGATCACATTAATCTAACGTCTTCTGAAATAGCTTCTCTATGGACTATGTATATGAATGAAACGATGTTAATTTGTATACTTGGTTTTATGATGAATAATATAGAAGACCAAGAAATTCATCCTATAGTTGAACATGCTCTTAATATCTCTTTAAACCATGAAGATAAATTAACAACACTTTTCCGTCAAGAAGGGTTTGCTGTTCCAAATGGGTTTACTAAAGAAGACGTTAATCTTAATGCAGCAAGTCTTTATACAGATACCTTTTGTTTAACCTATATTAACCATATGTCTAAAGCTGCTATGTTAGAGTACAGCGGCTTTTTAGCGTTGAGTGTAAGAAAAGATATAAGAGACCTCTTTACAAACGCTCTATCAGAAATAATAACATTATTTAATCTGACTTCAACTACAGCTGTAGAAAAAGGGTTATCTGTACGTGCACCATATATCCCTTTACCAAAGAAGCAAGATTATATTGATAAGAAGAATTACCTTAGTGGACTGAATCCATTTACCAAACATCGACCTGTTAACGCCATTGAAATCTCCCATTTATTTATGAATATCCAGACAAACCTAATCGGACTGAAACTTTGTTTAAGCTTTGCTCAGACATCTCCTACAAAAGAGGTGCAAAAATTTATGCTAAAAGGAAAAGAGATTTCTGAAAAGCATATAAAAATTTTCTCAGATACACTGATCTCTGATGATATTCAAAGCCCTATCGGCTCCGATGTTTGTATTAGTAATTCTACAACACCTGTCTTTTCAGACAAACTTACGATGTTTCATATGTCTTTATTAAGTGCGACTGGAATAGGGAATTATGCGACCGCAGCTGCGGCAAGCCAAAGAAATGACTTAGTTCTAAACTATGAACGATTATCATTTGAAATAGGACAATTTGCTAAAACGGGTGCCGATATTATGATCAAAAATAATTGGTTAGAACAACCTCCAGGTACAGTTGATAGGGAGAACTTGGCTTTTCATAAAAATAACCATTTATCGTGAAAAGGCGATCCTGTAACTAATACAGGATCGCTTTTCTACAATTACCAGCTCAATTCAATAACTACTGCATTCATTCAATTAAATCGTTTAATTGAGAATTGAGATATATCTACATCATTTTTGCCCGAAATAATTAAATTACTTAATGCTTGTCCGACAGCACTACTAAATTTAAAGCCATGCCCTGAGAATCCAGCTGCAATAGCAACGTTGGAATAGTTAGGATGTAAATCGATTATAAATTTCTCATCAGGTGTACGTGTATACATACATGTTTTCCCGTAATTTAATTGCAGAACATTAGGGATATATTCATTTAAAAATTGGACTAAATCTCCTTTATCAGTTTCCTTTTCACCAAACGCTAACAAGCGTACATCAGGATTTATTGAATCCCCACCATCATGCCGCCCAACCTTTACTCCTGCGCCATCTATACTTGGAAAGCCATAATAAATACCTTGAGAAGTCTCAAAGGCAAAAGCTGGAAACGTATTTTGATGATGTAACTTTTCATCAGCCTGAAACCAAGCAAATGACTTTCTTACAGGAGTAAGAGGAAGCTCTAAACCTAACATAGAAGCCAATTCCCCAGACCAAGCTCCTGCAGCAACAACCAAAGCCTCAGAATGATAGGAGTTGTCATCGGTTTTAATCTTTACTTTCCCATTAGATATTGAAACACTTTTCACTCTGCTATTTGTTAGAATAGTAGCACCATAATACTCAGCAAGTTCTTGGTATGTTTGAATACTTTCCTCACACTTTAACACTCCCGACGTCGGTTCAAAGCAACCAACATAGTTGCTAGGTAAAGAAAAGCCCGGCCAACGATCCTTTACTTCCTTTGCATTCATTATCTCCACCGGCAACGAATACGTTTTTGAACTCTTGATTATATTTTGAATAAAATCGGATGTTTCTTCCCCAACATTGATGACACCTGTGCGCAAAAATAATTGCTTACGTGAGCGTTTCTCCAAATCACTCCATAACTCTTTAGCTCTAAGGATAAATGGTACGTACTCTTCACCTTCACCATAGGCATAGCGAATAATTCTCGTCTCCCCGTGATGACTCCCTTTATTATGGGGGGGGCAAAAGAGTCTAATAATAACGTTTTTTTTCCACTTCTTGATAGATAATAACCAGCAGCCATTCCCATTGATCCAGCACCAATGACAATTACATCATAAATCATGAACCCAGTCCTCCGTACATTTGTTCTAGTCTTATGCTTTCTATTATTTAGATCATAATTTATTGCTATTTTAATAGCAATTATAAACAACTGTGCTCATAAAAAAACAGATAAGAAGGTAGGTTCATGAACGAACCTACCTTCTTTCACAACTGATTAAAATGATTAACCACTTCCATCAGGTGATGAACCCGCTGGTAGAATCATCCCCCCACCTTCTGAATAGTATTCAGGAACTTCTCCTTGAATATTTATTAAACCTACAGGAATCGTTGTCTTTACCGCTTCCTCTCTTGTTGCAAAGGGAATAACAATCTTCGCATCAACAATTACATCAAAATTTACGGATAAGGTCGTATTATTAATCCCCGTATTGATGACCTCCCAATTTAGATCCGTCTTCACATCCCCAATTGCAGAAAAGCGGACAGGAATCTTTGGTCCTAACTGAGCAAGTAGTGCATTATTCGTTGCTTGACCTAATGGGATGTTATAGATGAGCCCGCCATCATTTGTTGAAATGGGCTCACTTTCTGCGTCAATTGATATATCAAAAGCTTCCCCTCTTTCAATCGCTTTTAAATGCCTTTCTACCCGTAAGGTGGCTTCAGATAATATTCGATTGTATATTTGCGTATTAAATTGTATGATATTTTCACTATTTGTAATGAATAATTCATCTTGGTTAAGATCAGATGCGATTTTCTTTGAAACAGCGTCATTAATAGCTCTTGTCGCTATGACCTTCGTTTCCGTTGTTGCAATCTCCATAAGTGTTGGACGAATCCCCTTTTCAATAATCCATAGGCCTTGTACGGTTAAAGCAACAAAGATAACAAAAGATAGAAGCAAAACATATCGAAATGGCAGCGGACCTTTCCGAGGTCGGGGCCTACTTCTTCTTGGTGCTCTCATGCTGAAAACCCCCTTCGCCACAATTATATGCAGCAAAGGCGACAGTTTGACCTATTATTTTGTTCAAGCACAATGTTAGTTTGCATTTTTTTAAAGAATGTCCGGAAAAATCACACGTTATTAAAATAAATCTAAAACGTTACTCTTTACTCTTCATCTCGGATAGGTATTCCTTCCATTTCTTTATTATTTTCAGGTATAAGACGGTATAAACGAACCGTAAGTAAGCCACTTTTATAAGCGGCATCGATTTTATCTTTACGAACTGAGTAAGGTAATTGGATAATCCTTTTATAAGGTCCGTGATGAAATTCCTGCTGAATAACCTGAAACCCATTATACTCCAGAGAATTAGACCCACTCACTTCTAATGTGCTCCCATTTACAGACAAGTGAATATCCCCTACTTTTTTTATTCCTGGAAGAAAAACATTACAAATTAATTCATGACCGGCTTGATAAAGGTTAACCCTAGGCTGAGAATGATTCCCATTAAAGAGATTGTTAAAATTATCCCAAAATTCACCTTGAAATTGACTTTTAAATGGATTATTCCATTCATTAAAGTTCAACTAGCTTCACCGCCTTTATAAGAGATATCCCTTATGAGGTTAGACATTTCCCCCAACGTTTTGATCAGCAACATCAGGATCAAGCGTATTATTTAAACTAAAGCCATTATTAGTGATAACAAAGTCTCCTGTAATAAAACTTCCTGAGCCTGATACAGTTTTGCCTGATGATTTTGGTGATATATTAACAGCATCACCGAAATTAATAACGCCTTCGTTTGAATTAATTTTAAACGGTCCTCCTACAATTGAGGGCATAACAAACATCCTTTTCATTAATAGTTTTAATTGCCACTACCTTAATCACTGGTATCCTCTAGAGTTCTTGCTAACTGCCTAACGTTCTTAACTCTAGAATCAGATTCAATACATGTGGTTGAACCTATATGCATCACACTGGATGCAGCAATTGCGGTTACAGAAATATTGTTCACTTTAATACATGGAGATTCATTGTACCGTACAAAACGAATCGGTTCGTCAAAGGTTGGTTGGGGTAATGGTCTTGTAAAAACTGGATCCTTAAAATGACCTTCATCTCCGTAAAAATATTCTAATTGACGTTGTATGGCCAATGCTTTTGTACGTGGCTTGATCGAATATGAATCTCCTATTTCTAAGATAGAACTAAGGCCAACATTATTTACTTTTATGGCATCTATGAATGACATTCTCTTTAGCAACATAAACGCCCCTATTCCTCTGGTGCAAGTGGTACAAATGGTCCAATAATTAATGATTCTGGCGGCGTATCAAATGCAGAAGATAACGAAACTGTTTCCACATCTCCAACTAAAAAGATAGAAGCACTTGAACAGTCACCCAGTCTAATATTTCCTACGCAAATATCCTTATTTACAACGGTAAAATTCATATTAATAATCGATCTCCTCTCGTGGTAACTTACCAACGAATTCTTCATACGTTCGGTGAATATCAATTTTCACTTTATCAAACGCCATATCCTCTACTTCAGCTAGTTGTTCGGGACTTAAATTATCTGGTTTCATTTGGTTTACATAATGACGAATCCGTTCATCAATTTGTCTTCTAATATCTTCAATGATAAATTGGCGGTACTGGTTATCCATCTTATAGTTTTGACGTTTTTCAATCTCGTAGATCTCTTGATAGCATGACTCATTTAAATAGTCATGTACACGTTGTTGAACATTTTGAAAAATTGGTGGTTGTTCTGCTACGGGCGGAACATTAAATTCATCTTGATGAACAGCAAAGTCCTCAATGGAATCCTCTCCATTTTGAGGAGAAATCCCTATATTTAACGTACCTTCTAACCTTTCGATTTTTAATTGATCAAACTTATATTCTATTTTTTCGATTTTTGAATGTTGATTTTGTTTTAACGTATTCATCTCATCTTGAAGTTCTTTCAATTGTAATTCTAATTGAGTAATTCTTTGATGTTGTGCCTGTATATAGCCATACATGTTCTGGAGATTTTGTATTAAATTTGAATACCCATCGTACACGAAAACCTCCTCCTTTATATGATAAGAAATCAGCTTATGTTGTAGGAGGAATGAGAGGAGCGATTGGTTCCGGTGTTGTTGCTTCTGGTGCCGGTTCCGTGAACCCTCCCGTATTATAAAGGTTGGATAGAGATTTAATCATTCCAGCACTACCAATTTGCAATACAGATGAATTTGAAACCCCCTCTACCTTTAAGAGGTGTATTGAAATGTTTTGGTTAATATGAAAGTTCATACGCTCCTCCTTGCTAAATCACCGATTTGATATTGGAATCATTGAGGTCCTTATCATATGTGTTCGTTTGGCTATGTTTATTACTCACCCTTAGAAAATCACCCGTATTAAACGATCCTGCACCTGCATAAGTCTTTGCAGTACTTGCTGGGGACATGTTTAATACATCGCCAATATTAAATACACCACTGCTTTCAACACTTAGTACTTTTACTGCTCCTACAATTGCGGGCATATGAAACCATCCTTTTTACAGATACTTATACTAAAATATGTTGAATCATGATAAATGTTCGTATGAATATAAGAAGAACAACGAACTGACAGACATAGAATACGATACGAAAACATTCATGAATTAATTCACCTAATCACTCGCCAAGTAACTCACGTGTTTTTTCTAATATTTCTTCATCCTTTAACCGAAACTTAAATTCAACCCGACGAGAAGCCTGATTGCTATAGTTACCTTCTTCATCAGTCCTTCCTTCCGTGTAAGACTTTCCGTTTACAGTTAATTTCTCTTTTAGATGATCTTGAATGTTTTTATATGGAAAATCCTCACTTAAAATATATTCTGCTACACTGAAAGCCCTTTGCTGTGAGAGCTCTAAATTGTACAAATAACCACCGATTTGGTCTGCGTGACCTTCAATAATGATCTCCGAGATGTAGTCATCGTATCCACTTTCCAACAACACATCCAAATAAGCAGGAACAAATTCATCCAAAAATACAAACGCCTCTGGCTTTAAGACAGCTGCATCAAACTCAAACAAAATATCTGTATTAAAAATCAATGCACCCGTTTTCTCATCAATCTCAATGTTTAATGAAGACTCACTAAACTCTTCATTCAAATCATTGATTAAGTCGACTCTGACTCCCATAATTTGATCAATCGTTCGTTTCATTTCCTCTATCTGAAATGATTTAATCACCATCATAATAATAAAGATCAGAATAAAACAAAGTAAGATTGCCGTTAATAAATCCGTAAACGATGGCCAAAAATGACTCTCTTCTTCTTCACGATGAAATAGGCGTTTATATTTTTTAATCATTTAAGCCAATCCTTATTCGCTCACTTTGTACATTCGTCCCTTGAGAAAAAGACTGAAGCTGGCGATTTAATTGGTGAAATTCTTGATTTAACTCACTCAACGTTTGCTGTAATAAACGAGCATTTCTTTGTTGAGTATCACCGGTAATTTCACCAATTTGTTTAAATTCTTTTTTGACCGCTTCATTCATATCAACCACATACTCATTAATGTTTTTACTTATTTTTTCCAATCGACTTCCAAGAGTCCCTTCTAAATTGGTAACATAGTTTGAAAGACTATCTTTTAATGCTGTAACATTAGACTCAAGTTGACTCTCTTTATGATCGAACGAATCAGACATTTGTGTAAGGATCCGATTAATATCATTTAATACCTGATTATTCTTCATACCAAGTTGTTCATAGGATCTTGTTATTTCGCTCACATATTTATCTAAGGATTGAGCATTTGATGAATGTGCCTGTAATTGATTAGAAAACTCAAGATTAAACTGTTTCAATTCATCAAAACGATAAGATAATAAGCTTTTATAATCTCCTTGTGCTTTATTTACAGAATCTAATGCATCAGGCAAACGAACGACAGAGTTCCCAAGTGTATGAAAATCATTTCGAAGCTCTCGTAAATATGAATTCATTTCAAATAGTTTTGAACTTACATCTTCTCCAAATATTCGTTCAAACTTCTGATTATGTTCTTTTACTAACTTGGCAAACTGATCACTCTGTGCAATTCCTTTTTCAAATGAAGAATAAATGGCTTCTTGTCTTTTGGAAATGGAAGAGAAAAAATCTCTCAAGTCCTCTACAGAATGCTGGAATTGATTCATTGTTTCTGTTTGAGAATTTGTTAAATCGGCTACTTTTTTATACGTTTCCGTAAAAGCACTCGTCATCTTTTCATTTCTCTGATCCATTTTGTAAAAATAGGAGAATAATTGGTCAAAATTCTTATTAAGTTTCTTGACCCCTTGATCAAAACCATTTGTTACTTCTTGTACGTTATTAAAAATAGTTGTAAAATCTTTAAGGTTTGCCGATAGACCTTCATTAAACTTCGCTAAATCTTTAGCGGATTGCTGCAGACCAACAGTATACTCTTGGAACCCGTGAAAAGACTCAACAATACTTTGTAAGGATTGTTCATTTGTTTCTCGTAATTGATTAATAGAAGAATTGATCGTTTCTGATACATCAATTAGACGCGTCATGCCATCTGGTTCAGTCTCCTCTAAAAAAGACTCTGTTTTTAACATAATATCGGTTAACAACATTTCTGTATTGGCCACTCGAGTAACAACTGTCATAATAAGCGATAACCCCATACCGGCAATACTTGTATAAAACGCCACATCAATGCCAGCTAATACAAGTGCCACATTTTCTACTAATTGATCCCCAGTGGCATTAATACTCCCTAAAGACATAGCAAGTCCGATAAATGTCCCTAACACACCAATTAATATAAAAAGTGAAACAGTCATTTGGATCATTTTAATGTAGGCTTACTACTGGGATATGAAACACTCGCCAACTGGAAAACTTATTTTGGACAAAGGTCTCCACTTTCACCGATTCTTTTTCATTTTTGTGTCCGAATTCCATCTGAAACCTATTTAGTGGTGAAATATCCAATGAGTTTGTATCTGTTATGAAGTTACGGATTCTTCTTAGCTTACTAAACAAAACAAAATGCATAAAAACAGCAACACTAAATGTGAGAATTAACACTAGAAAAATAGATTCAATTAATGGATTTGCTAAAATTGATTGAGCTTGCTGATCATTAATAAATAGTTTTAAAATAGCTTCAACCATCTTAAGTCCCCCTAATATATGACATCGCTTGTCCTCAATGAATTACACAATAATCATTTTATAATAGCTATTCAAAAGCTGGACAAATCATGCATAGAAACAGAATATACCTTAAGCTATTCTACAAAAACCTTTCACCACAGCAACAATTTTTACAAATACAGCCAAATAAAAAAATCCGCCCAGATTGTGTTTTTGGGCAGAACTAAAAATTTTTATTCTTTTCACTTTTCTCTAAAATTCTTCATAAACAGCCGGGTCTTGATTGTTAATTCTTCCATCAGATTGATTTAATCCGATAATTAAGCTTAGATCATCTTCATCTAGAGTAAAGTCAAAAATGGAGATATTCTCTAATTGCCTATCAGGAGATGAAGATTTAGGAATTGAAATAGCACCAAGCTGATAATGCCAACGTAGGATAACTTGCGATATGGACTTGCTATGTTTTTTGGCAATTCGTTGTAATGTATTATTTTGTAAAACATCATTTGCTCTAGCTAGTGGACTCCAAGATTGTGTTTTAATGTTATTCTCATCATGCCATTTTCTTTGCTGGGCTTGATTAAATAATGGGTGTAATTCAATTTGATTCAGGCTCGGCTTCACACCGGTTTCCCTTTCCAAACGTTCTAGGTGTTCTGGTAAAAAGTTACATACTCCAATTGACCGTATAAGTCCCTTCTTTTTTGCATCTATTAATGCTTGCCAAGCTTGTACATAATTATCTTGTAAAGGGTTTGGCCAATGAATCAGGTACAGATCATAATAATCTAAATTCGCTCGATATAATGATTCTTCTATGGTTATAACAGCTTTTTCATATTCTTGGTAACGCCCCGGCAATTTAGATGTAATTCTTAACTCATCTCTTGAAACAGAACTTCGCCTAATGGCTTCTCCTACTGTTCCTTCGTTTTCATAATTATAAGCGGAATCAATTAATCGATAACCTCTTTCATCAATAGCAAATTGGATTGCATTAGCCCCTTGATCTCCTTTTAAGTTATATGTACCTAATCCAATAACTGGTATTGATAGTCCATCATTAAGTACGGTGTCTGGAACTAAAATTCCCACAATTAATCACTCCTCTTGGTTAAGATTATAAGTCCACCCAAAATCTAAAATATGAGCTATATTAATTCATCCAACATTTACTATATCTAGTATAAAATAGATTCACTAATAAGTATAATGGTTTGTCCCAGGACACCTTTTCATTACCATAGTAGATTAAATGACCATTCTAAAGACTCATCTTATGTAGAGATCTTGCAATGAATACTATTATCTTTTCCTATTTGTTTCTCCTACTCTAGTGGATAGTAAGTCTAAAAGACCAATTATCAATAAAATAGTTCTTTCATCTTATTTTCAAAAAATAACACAATCTACTAGAAGTTTTCTGTTAAACTATAAATCGCACGTTTTAACTACCAAGTAAATAAGTACACGAACAAACTAGCTTTGCCTGCCAATGAATGACAACTCCTTAGATATGCAAAATCAAAGATTCATTTGGCTATAATTTTTAAGGAGTGTTAGCATTACATGTCAATAAATGAACCTGAACTAAGAAATACTCTACAGCTATTTGAAGAATTAATAATGGAAACACCAGATGAAAGGCAGTATGTACAAACATACAAAAAATTCATCATTCTTTTATTAAAAACACGAACTACCGCTGTTACCTTACCAATTAGCGAAATAATGACGGTAATTAAAACGAAAAAACCTGTTATCTTTTCAACTTTAAGAAGAGACTACAAAAACAATATCGCAATGAATGTGGTCACTAATATTGATGTCGAATATCGTGAAGCGTATAGGAAATTAAATGACTTAAAACGTTATTTAGACATTACTAAAAGATATTAGCTACATAAAAAGACTCATATATTTCATAGTAACAATTAGTTTCAGTCTTTTTATCTGATTGAGCAAAATAGCCTTAGTCACGTCTCCGCGCATCGAGGGCACTGAAAATTTCAGTGCCCTCACATATCCATTACTTTTTTTATGAAGTCAATAATGTGAACATAGCTACAAAAGAAATAATAGGAAATGCTGCGATTAAACTAACCCCGACAAATGTCATTGAAGTAATAGCTGCTTTAGCTTGACTTGTAACATCTCGCTCTGAAAATATTTGTTTTTGCCCCATAAAAACATTTACAACACCAGCTAAAAAAGTAATACCTAAGATCACAAGAGCTGGCAAAATATCAATTAAGTTTAACGGACTCTGTATTGACTCGATAAGGATAAACCCTAAAACAACTAACATGATCGGAATAGCTTCAATCATAACGACCTTTATAAAAAAACGGTTATTTTCTTTTTGAAGAGTTTGAGTAGTTACTTCTTCGTTATTATCTAGCTTCCTTGCAACCTCCGACATAAGTTTCTTAAATTGAAATACGATACCAATTACAGCAATCAATGTTGCGATAACAAAGACCCAAATTTGCATAAGCCTATCTCCTTCCTTAAGATCATAAAATAGAATAATAGGATGGGGTTGTTTGCCCCTCCAACACGAAAACCATTTATAACAAATCTTCCCCAGTAATAATTCACCAAATTAATCACATTTTAAAAAACTGATTCAAAAAATGTAGCGTTTTATTGAATCCAATCATAAACAGATATTTGAAATGTATGTTTATTGTTAACTTATCTAACAGGATTGTACTCAACCTACAAAATAATTGTTAGGATAAAGTTCCCCGAAAAACGTTGGAATATAGCCCAATAAAAACATATGCATCCTAAAAAGGGTTTGTTGTATAGGGTCTAACACTTCCATCTTCTAAAAAAGCCTAAGCGTATTAATATGTAAAGGCATTTTAATACGTTTATGGTTCTTTTTATTGTTTACCTTATAAATCTTTTAATTTTTTTACAAATAAGACTCGTGGTTGCTCAGGGCCATCGTACTCTAAGAAAACTGAAACTCCGTCTACTACAAAGTTACTTTCTTCTATATCAAAGCCCATTTTTGTGTGATATTCAATGGATCCCTTATTAACTGGTGAAGTAATACAGCGAATCGTATCTCTACCATGCTGTTTAGCTTTTGAAAAAAATTCGAAATATAACTGCCTTGCAATCTTCATTTTTCTATAGTTAGGATGCACTCCAACAAAATGAATGTAAGCTTCATTTTCCTTTTCTTGGGACAAAAAACCTATTAAAAACCCAATTATTTCACCTTGCTTTTCAAATACAAAGCTTGTATTTGAAAAATGAGAAAAGAATAGCCTTGGCAACTTATCAGACATTTTTCTACCAGCCCACCATTCATCAATTAATGGAATAATTACATCATAATCTGAGCTGTTTACCTTACGGACTTGCATTAGAAACCCTCCTTACAAGGACTTATTTAATTCCCTAATTGCTTTTTCTACTTCATCAATATGACTAACAGGCAAAATTTCAATCGTTAACCCTTCTGTTGACTTTACTCTTTCAGCTTCTTCAACATTTTGCTCTGGTAGAATAATCCAAGGAAAACCGTTATGTTCTGAAATTAACATTTTTTCTTTTATCATGCCTACTTCTAAAACATCTCCATTTGGTTCAATTGTTCCAGTTACCGCTAATGGGATGCTGTTCTTTACCTTCCCTTGATAACTCATTGCTGAAAGGGTTAGTGCGAGACCTGCACTATTTCCAAGCATGTTTTCTCTTTCTAAAAAACCGTTAATAAAATCAATATCCTCCTGAACATAACCCTTTACATTATCTCCCATCTGATGGAAGTCTTCGGTTTCTATGCCTAAAAGCATTGCACTTTCTCTTATTTTACTTTGATACCGATCTTTATTTGTCATTTTATACAAATCGTAAATTTCAACAGCGTCACCTTGATATGTTTCATTTATTAGGTCAACATCATCGATATAATGAATATCGATCAGTTTCACAGAAAGAATATGTATTCCTGAGTTATCTAGAAGCTCTTCTGGCTCCTCGTATCCAGTTACAACATACGTATGACTTTCATAGTCTAATAGAGGCATTTCATAATAAAAAAAGAACAATAAAAACAATATGAACATGATGCTAGAAAATCTTTTTTGTTTATTATTTCGATAAATAATTAAGTAGATTAATGCAATAACCATTATAAAGATAAGAGAACCCAAAAACAGAAAACCATTTATCATGTTGAAGTAATAAATGCTTCCTAAAATTAAATAGAACACAATCGCGATGAAAAGACTACGTATGATTAATGATATCTTGTTGCGTTCCGGTTTAATTTTAAACTGATTAATGCTCGTTTCATTTTGCATTTCATTCCTCCCTCCCTCAATAAGGATTTAGTTTCTTTCAGTATCGTTTCACTTCTTCTACAAGGGAACAAAAGTGAACTTATATCAACTCCACCATTTTAACATATTTTGTTAATTACATTTAAGTAGAAAGAGCTATTGGGTAAAACCTGTAATTCCGTTCTTAAAATCGTAAAAGATTTTCTCAAAAAATAGTAATTTTACTAGAATAAAAACAGGAACAATAAGGATAGACAGAGAATTACCTAACAATCACCCTTTTTAAAAAAGGAGGAGATAAATTAATGAAATTACACAAACAATATTTTACCCTTTATTCTACTTTTGGCCACACAAATTCAAATACTCAGGTATATATTTCAGAGATTGCCGCTACTCTTTCCTGTTCGGAACGTCACGCAAAATCACTTATTAAACAAATGCAGGGTCATGAATGGGTTGATTGGAAGGCAAGTTCAGGAAGAGGAAATGCTTCTACCTTAACCTTTTTGATAAAACCTCAAGATATACAACAACAACAAGTCCAAACATGGATGCAAGAAGGAGAAATTAACCGAGTAATAAAGTGGATCGATCATCAACCTGAGTTAGATACTTCGTTTGTTAAATGGTTGGTAGATCAGTCTCATTGGGACCGAAAAGATAATATGGACATTCTAAGATATCCACAATATCACAAAATCAACTCCTTGGTCCCTATCAATATGTCATCAAAACATGAAAAGCATCTTGGAGAACATATATACAATCGAGTCTTACACTATCATTACGCTAAACGTGAATTTGTACCTGAACTAGCTTACCATTGGGAACAACTTGAACATGGACGAATTTGGCGTATTTATTTACGTAAAGGCATTTTGTTTCATAATGGAAGTTCCGTAACTTCCCAAACAATCAAGGAGAATATAGAATTTTGGAAAGAAACAGAGATTGATCTGTGGATGAAAGAAATGATTGAGAACATCACTTTTATAGAAGCGACTTCAGCAACTGTTATTACTATTCACTTACAACAACCAAACAAGTTATTTCTACATTTATTTACCGATTTCAAAGCGATGATTATTCCAGTACACCTATACAAAAATGACCCAAAAGCTTTTCAGATGACTCCTATTGGCAGCGGAGCTTATCAAGTAACCAACCATACCAAAGGGCATCTTGTACTCGAAGCTTATTCTCATTATTTTGGCTATCGTCCCTTCTTAGATAAAGTCGAATTATTCGATATTCCTAAATCACCGATTCCACTAGGAAATCAAGAGCACTATAAAATGATCGACCTAGAAGCAACAGCAATTAGCAAATATGACTTAATCTTACCAGAATTAGGAGGAGTTTACATTGTCCTAAATCACCAAAAGGCAGGCGTCCATCGTCACACCGATTTTCGTAAAATGCTTTCATATGCGATAGAACGGGCAAAGTGCTTTAGCAATCACCCACATCAAAGTGTGACTTTTCCAGATAGTCTTTTTGAAGATGATGCAGAAAAATTAAGACAAAAATCTAATCTTGATGAAGCAAAAGAATGGTTTTTGGAGCAAGGCTTAACAGGTCATACATTAACGCTTACTTCAACACGGTTTGATCAACATACATATTTTGATTTTGAATTAGACCAACTAAAGAAAGTTTTTATGGAATTAGGAATTACACTCAAAACCAAAACTGTCGATGTACATCAACTAGTTGAACCTCATCAACTTCATAATACAGATCTTATTTTAACAGGAATTCAGCTAGATGAAGACAGACTGGTTTCAATGTATAATGTGTTATCGAATGAGACTAGTTTTATTCTAAATACATTGCCTTCAGAAGTACGAGGGTATGTACAGTCCATGTTGGCTCATGTAACCCAAAGTTTAGATACTGAAACAGCGTATACAAACTTGCGAAAAATAGAGTCGTTTCTTTTAGATAACAACTATCTTATTTTTCTCTATCAACGACAAATTCATATTCATATAGAAGCTAGTGAGAACTTAAAAGGAATTGAACTTAATCATTATAACCGGTTAAATTATCATAAACTATCGTACCAATTATAATCAAAAGCAATAACAGATTTTCCTCAACAATCTATAAGACTTTAATAGAAGAAGGTGGGACAATTATGAATTTCACTTATAATGAAGCATTACAACTCCTAGAGCGTACCCCAAAAGCATTGGAATATTTTTTGTCTGGATTATCTGATGGGTGGATTAACAGCAATGAGGGTGAGGGAACTTGGAGTGTTTCTCAAGTAATTGACCACCTCATAGAGGCTGAAAAGTATAATTGGATCCCCCGACTAGCATTTATTTTACAGGAGAAAGAAACTAAACCTTTTCCAGAATTCGATCGGTTTTCGCATTTGCATTTAAAGAATGGTTCTGAACGAACTATAGAACAAAGGATTCTTGAATTCATATCGATAAGAAACGAAAGTTTAGAAAAGTTAAAACTTCTAATAACACCTGATATACATCTCGAACTAACTGGCTTACACCCTTCATTAGGAGTTGTGAAAGTACGAGAATTGCTTTCAACTTGGGTAGTACATGATTTAACGCATTCTACACAGATTATGAGAATAATGGCTAAGCGCTACACACTGGATGTTGGACCGTGGAAAGAGTACGTAAGCATTTTAAAATAAAATTGTCATTTACTATTCATGGATGATAATCTCGTTATCAATTAGCAACCCTTAGCTTTAATGATATTCATAGAGCAGGTGCTGAAAAAAGATGGTATTCCCTTTTTCAGTACCTTATTTACAATGAGTCGAACGAAATCATAACCGCTTAAATAATGCCATTGATTTTACCATATTCTAACAACCTTAAATATGGATCGTCACTTGGCAAGTGTAAAACCTTACAAAAAGCTGGTTCGGTTTTAAACCCTTGCTTTTTTAACTCGATGATTTTTCCTTGTAAATCTGGAGACTGCTTTAAGACATAATTCTCTATCACCATATGTAAGTAGGCGTTTTGATTAAATACAGACTCATCCTGACCGAATAACTCAAATTCAAAGTTTTGATAATGGAAATTCGCTTTGATAACAGGCACATTTTTAATTGTTTTCTTGCTTAATGAAAAATGACCATACCCCCCATATAATAACCTTATTTTACGTTCAAATTCCGTGAAGTTCTTAACTTCCATAATAATGTCAAGATCAGATCCTTCTATATCAATTTCAATGGGAACCGTACCACATAATATCGGGGTAAACTCTACTAAATCACTCATAATCTTTAACTCTGATATAACAGAGAATGCTCGTTTCTGCCTTGAATTTCCCGAGTTTAAATATTCAATCGTATCAAACAATGACTAAACCTCCCAAAAACATTTTTTTGTAAATCATTTATTCATATATCAAAAAACTCCATATGATGTTTTTCAGCTTTATAATAATCTATTCGATCTTGTAACGTGCCTGTATGGAATTCAAATTTGTGGCCATCCAAATCGGTAAAATAAATTGATTTCTTATCCTTTATATCTCGCTGGCGTCCGCTTAAAATTGTAACATTTAGTTGTTTTAATTTACTAAAAATTTCATCGAACTGCTCTTCTTTAATAGAAAAAGCAACATGGGTGTATGACTCGCTAATTTCGTTTCTTGGAATATCGGGTTCTTCATTTAAGGCCAGCCATATTCCATTCAAATCAAAGTAAGCTGTGCTTTTCCCCTTTACTAGCAATTTTGCATCAAACACTTCTTGATAGAATTTGATTGACTTCTCCAAATTTGAAACGGAAAACAAAAAATGGTTTAGACCTGTAATTGACAAAAATATCCCCCCACAAGTTTACTTTCATTAAAAAGCACTTCCTTTGTTCTAGAAAGTGCCTAGATTTAAAATGTAGTTTTTTAATTAGTAAAACAAGACTATATCCTATTTATGATTACGAGGAAGAACGACATCTATGACCGCCCCGTTGTCATTGTTATACATTCTCAATTGGCCAAAGTGAACGGTTTCCACGATACGCTTACACACCATAACACCTAACCCATGCCCGTGTTTTTTTGTGGTAACAAATGGCTGCCCCATTTTATTAAGAATGTGTTTTGGAAAGCCCTCTCCATTATCTTCAAATCGAATTAAGAGATTATGTGAATCATATGGTCTTACAGTAAGATGTACTTTCCCATTGTGATCTACTGCTTCCACACAATTTTTAAATATATTAATAAAAACTTGCTTTAACTGATTGCTATCACAATAAATATTCGTATTGCCATGGTACGTTTGGGAAAATTCTATATTTTTCGGTAAAGCTAAACTTGATAAGAACACTTCTAATTCTTGAAATATCTTTTGAATGTCATAAGCTTCTTTTGAAAGAACAGTTGGTCTTGATAAATCTAAAAATTCGTTTGTAATTTGATTAATTCGTTCAATCTCTTTTATCATAATTGGTGTAAACGACTCATTGTAATTCTTCTCTTGGATTAATTGAATAAACCCCTTAAGCGTTGTTAATGGATTTTTTATTTCGTGTGCAATTCCAGCAGCCAGTTGTCCCAGTATAGACAACTTTTCTGCATCTTGAATGTAAGCTTCCGTTTTTTTATATTCGGTTATATCTTGAAGCTGAATTAATCCTCCACCTAGAAAAGGAAAATAATCGACTAAACAGACAATATTGCTCGAATGATGAATCATTACTTCATAGCTACGAATCTTTTGACCGCTTTTAAAATGATTGTATAAATGATTAAATGGTTCTATTTCGTAAATAGAGTTCGAATTTAGCTGTACTTTGGGAAGGATGGATTTAGCTTTAGGATTAACATTCATGATGGTTCCATCATTATCTATTACAATATATCCTGTTGTGGATTGTTCTAACATCATTTGGTTCATTTTGTCTAAATAGTGATTTTGCTCACGTAGGTCTAACTCACTCGCAATAGAATCAACAACCGTTTCAAGAGTCGTTAATATCATTGGATGGGCATAATCCAAAAATGTCATGACAGAAATTGTTCCAATCAATTTATGGTTTACATATAAAGGGACGCTATAACAAGCCGCTGTCTGGAGAAACGAATGGTAGTGATCAGCGCCTAATAGTTGTATTGGTTTCTCTAACTCAATAGCAGCAAGAACTGAACTTACTCCTGCTTTATTTTCCGTAAATTGAATTCCTTTTTGCATTCCAATTTGATGAACTATGGTCTGCTCTAAACTTTCGTCTCCCAAATATTCAATAAATGTCCCTAGATTGTCCGTCACTGTGACAAGTAAAGGTGTCCCTTTCGTTTTTTTAAGGAATTTTCGAATAAATAGTCTAATGACAGATAAAGTAGTATGATATTTCTCTTCTATTCTAGTTAATTCGTACTCTGTAACTCTTGTAAAAGAAGGAACTTCATTTGGGTCAAGCCCTAACTTTTTGCACCGAGCTTTTACTTCAGCAATATATTTATCCATAATATGTTCATCCTTTTGACATCAGTTGTACTTAGACAATTGGAAATATGGTACAACTACTAATTTCTAATGATAACACGATGTCATGAAAAGATGTAATGAAAAGCTTGGTAGATTATAGCTATCAAAGTCGATTAAATGAAACGTAAAAAGGACAACGAAAGCTGCCCTTTACTTTCTTATTTATTAGGCATTATAAGGAGGATCATATGTTACATACGTTCCTGCGATCAAGTCATGAATGGAACGCTTATCCTCTCTGAATCCAACCATAAAAGCACTAATTATAACTGTAATTCCTAATGTGATGGCATAGACAAATCCGCCTATAATATCCCTTAATAGCATTGTGCCAATCCCAACTTTTTCACCATCGATTCTCGCAATGCGAATTCCTAATGCTCTCTTACCTAAAGTATAACCATACCAAAAAACAGGCAAAAATAAGTAATATAATAAATTAACTGTATCAATAATAGAAAAACGATCCATATAAAATTGGCCGTAAAAAATAAGTGAAATGAAACCTAATACGATAAACAAAATAACCGAATCTAAAATCCCTGCCCCTAGTCTAACCCAAAAACCTGCTGGATTCTTAACATTCATGCAGCTCCCCCTCTCGTTTTTTCATCTTGATATATATTCTAAAATGAGTTTGTCTTATAACTAACAAATCATATCATCATCACTCCCATAAACCATCAGATTGCCTTCTTAAAAACTTACAAAGGTATTGTTCTGAATTTGTCGAATTATCATAACAGACATGTTGAAATTTAAAGCCAAAAAATGCAAAAGGGGAAATAGTATGAACCAAATTACTTATAAACTAAACACATCTATTCAGCCAAGTGAACTTTCTCATGTATTTACAGAGTCTGGTATAAGAAGACCAGCTGACGATTTACCAAGACTTAAGCGAATGATTGAAAACTCCGATATTCTTATTTCTGCTTGGATAGAGACGGAATTGGTTGGGATTGCTAGGGCCATTACTGATTATAGCTACTGTTGTTATTTATCGGATTTAGCTGTTATAAAGAAATATCAAAGCTTCGGAATCGGTAAAGAATTAGTAAGATTATTACAAGAGCAACTTAGTGAAGAGGTCGCATTAATTCTTCTTTCAGCACCTAATGCGATGGAATACTATCCTCATATTGGCTTTGAAAAGATTGATAATGGCTTTAAAGTAGCTAGAAAACGTTAATTGATTGCAGTCAATAACTCTCTAGGATACCCTCTGATATCATTGCTACTTCTATTTCTCTCCAGGAAGTACGATATAAGAACTTTTTGGCAATACTAAGATTAATTACAAGTTTAACAAGGAGAGAAACTATGCCACGTAAGACTGCACATAGTAAAGAAACCGAACAGGAAACTGATGAATTATCCGTTATCAAAAATAAATATGAAGAAGAAATTCAAAAACTTAATCAGTGGCTAGCTGCTGTTTTAAATTATTTATCTGATGATGAAATAGAGGAGATTGATATTGAATATCTTTTAAACAACACAGAAGGATTACGCGAATGGTGGGATCAATATCGAGAGAAAAACAGAAAAAAAATTGAAGATGAAATAAAGAAATCATTAGGGGAATTATCATTAGAAGAACTTGAAAACATACGCGAAAAGATCAAAGAAAAGGGATAAGATAAGTTAAATATAGCTTAGCACCACAGCCTTATTGAATTCTTACATTCAATAAGGCTGGTTGATATCCTACTTATTTTGGCCTTTTTGTTTTTAAGTCAATCAACTCGTACTACTCTTTACCATTTAGATAAGTCTTTCACCCATACGTTCATATCTTCTATCTTATCATAAATGTAACAATTCTTTCGTAATCTGCCTGTATACTCATAATTAAGCTGGTGAAAAGCTAAGTTCATTCCAAACGATAAGGACCTAGCAATAGAAAATGCACAAAATATTTGTTCCTTTCTTAATTCTCCTTCAAGCTCTATCAATAATTGCTTCATTAATCCAAACTTTCGGTGCTCGGCTAAAGTGGCACAATCAGTAAGTTCAGCGTTGTTATACGTATAATTGACATCGGCTGATGCAGCACTAACGATTTTTCCTTTGCACTCGACAAGATAAAAAATAGCTCCTGCTTTCATGACTTTTTTGACATATTCAGGTTCATGCATCGGTGTAGGATATACTTTAAAAACCGTTCGATAAAGAAGGGCAAGTTTCTCTGCATCATGTTCCATTGCCCTTCTAAACGAATAATGATTAGGAATTTCCTTCGTTTTGATTTCCCTGTCCTTCCTATAGATGTCTGTTAAAATGTTATTTTCTTTGATCCAGTCTTCACTAGTTCTCCTATCATTTGTATGATAAAAAGCCATTGTATATTGGTCTGTACCATTATTATACCCTTTGAAAATTGCCTCCAATTCAAATCCATATGCTAATAGTTGTTTCCAATGCTCCGGTTTCGCATGAAAAATTACTTTTGTGAATTCGCTTTCCTTAAACATTTGGTTTACTTCAGCTATGATAGCGTCTATGTTCCCCCTGTAATCGTCCACTCTGACTCTCTTATTAAAACGATCTAAAAATAATTCCATCGTGAATCGAGATGTTTTTAACGTTTGCTTTTCAGCTAATTTCATATCAATCCTCCTCCTTCAACGTTTCAAAGAGATTTCGTATTTATTCATTTTATATTGCAACGTTTGTCTAGGGATCTCCAACAAATTAGCCGCTTTCAGAATGTTTTGATTTGATTCTTTTAAAGCCTGCTTAATCATGATAATCTCTGTTTGCTTGACTGTTTCACGAAGAGATAGATGCATGGTCTGTGTCTTTATTTTTTTTCGCTGTTCTTGAAGGTACATTGGTAAATGTTCTATGGAAATGGTGTCTTCGTCTGCCAAGTTCATTGCGTATTCTATTGCGTGCTCTAATTCGCGAACATTCCCAGGCCAATCATAATTTTCAAGCATATGAAAGACCTGTTCGTCAATTGACACAATCAATTTGTTAAAGGCATAATTGTATTTTTTTACAAAATGCCAAGTTAACAGTTGAATGTCGTCCTTTCGTTCTCTAAGAGGAGGAATTTCAAGATAAAAGACATTTAAGCGGTAATAAAGGTCTGAACGTAATAGCTTTTTTTCAACACAAAATAATGGGTGTTCATTCATTGCAACAATCATTCTAACATCAACTAAATAAGAATCGATTCCACCAACTCTTCTAATCATGCCATCCTCAATAACACGTAACAATTTAGTCTGAAAATCGAGAGACATCGTATTAATTTCATCTAAAAATAGAGTTCCTTTATGAGCAAGTTCAAATAGACCAATTCGGTCAACCGAGCCAGTAAAACTCCCTTTTTTTGTTCCAAATAACGTACTTTCAAGTAATGAAGTCGGTAAAGAAGCACAATTTTGAGCAATAAAAGGACCTCTCCTAACTGATGCATGATGTATCGATTGAATGAGTAATTCTTTTCCAGTTCCTGTTTCCCCATATACTAAAACAGGGGAAGTCGTTTTAGCTGCTTTTTTGGCAAGTTCCTTCACTCTCATCATTTCTGGATCTTTTGTAATAATGTCATCAAATTTATATGTGCTTCCTTTGCCTCGAGTTGGTTTTGTTGTCTGATTATTTACTTTTCGTTGAAGATCCAATAATGTTTGCGAAAGCTTTTTGACTGTTGTTAAGTCTTTCGCAATTTCTACCGCTCCGATTATCTTATCCCCGACGATAATCGGTAAAGTGGTATTCACTGTATCAATAAAATGTCCTTTTATATTTGTATATGTTTGTGTTTGTTGATAGATCGGTTTGCCACTTTCGATCACTTTTAACAATGTACTTGATTGTTTATTAAGAGATGGAAACACATCTAAAATATGTTTACCAAGTACGTCCTTAATAGAAGAACCATCATTTGTTGCAGCGACTTGATTGTAATAAATCGTAATCCCTTCCGAATTAACAACATGAATAGCCTCATCGATACTTCCTAATATTGCCTCAAGCATTTGTTTTGTTTCAAAAGGCTTTAAAAACATTAATTACACCTCCACAAATCAAACGACCTAAGAAATCTATGTGGATTAAAGAATGGGGGAAAGCAATCTTGAAACCGACTCCTTGAAACGAATCTTTAGCGAACGCTGTTCATACTGTTCTAGTGTCAACTCTCTTGAATACTCCATATCCTTAAGGAATATATTTGTTAATCGAACAACCTCTTCGGATGAATACAAAAATGCATTTACCTCAAAATTTAAACGAAAGCTTCGCACATCAATATTTGCTGTCCCAACCGAACCTATTTCTCCGTCAGAAAGAATGGTTTTACAATGCAGAAAACCATTTTCATATATATAAACTTTCGCACCAATTTTTAAAAGCTCCCCTATATTTGAATACGTTGCCCAGTATACAAATGGGTGGTCTGGTTTATTTGGGATCATAATACGAACATCTAATCCAGAAAAGCAAGCAATTTTTAAGGCATCTAGAAGACTTTCATCTGGTATGAAATAAGGTGATTGAATGTAGACATATTCTTTTGCAGTCAGAATCATTTTTATATATGCTTTTTTTATTTGTTCCAATTGTGAATCAGGTCCACTAGATACAATTTGTATTCCACATTGACCGTATTTCTTTTCAAAAGACAAGCGGTAATCTTTTATTAATAATTCTTTTTTGGCTGCTTGATTCCAATCTTGAATAAAACGCGTTTGAATGTTATTTACAGCTTCACCGACAACACGTAAATGAGTATCACGCCAATATCCGAACTTCTCATTTAAACCAAGATACTCATCTCCAACATTAAACCCACCGATATAGCCTACCTCACCATCGATAATAACTAGTTTCCGGTGATTTCTGAAATTGATCGTTAAATTAATAAAAGGAATTTTTGGTGGAAAAAATGATTCCACCTCTCCACCAGCTGACTTGATCTTTTGTACAAAAGCTTTACTTAAACTGCGTGAACCTAAGTCATCATACAACAACCTTACTTTAATCCCCTCACTCGCCTTTTTTGCTAAGACATTTGCTAATCTTTTTCCAAGTTCGTCATCACGAATAATATAATATAAAATATGTATATGCTCCTTTGCTTGCTCAATATCCGTTAATAACGAATTGAACTTCTCCTCACCATCTATAAAAACGTCCAATTTATTATTTTGAGTTAAGAGTGATGCATTATGGGTCAAATTCATGATAATGAAATCTTTATATTTCTTTATTGTTTTATCTGTAAATTCTATTCTATTTTCTCGAATTAATGTTAACTGTGATGTGACCATCTTTTTTAATAGATGATAACTTTTTTCATCCCACCTGAATAATTTTGATTTACTTAAATTACGACCGAAAATGATGTATAAAAAGAAACCAGCTAACGGGAGCAAAGTCAAGACTAGCACCCACATCCAAATCGAGTTGACATTGCGACGTTCTAAGAAAATAATCATTATCGCCAATGCAATATTTAAAATGAAAATAAACGGAATAATTACTGAGATGTAATTCATAACGGCCTCCACCAGATTTTGATTTAATACGATATCAATAGGATAACACGTTTCACCATTTTGTCTATTTTTTCTAGATTTGGTATGGTAATATGATCACTTACATTGGCCAAAATCTGGTCTTATCATATTAAGTATGTTTAACTACGAGGATAGGAGGGATATTTTGGAACATTTATATTTATATATCCTCGCTGCGGGTTTTAGTTTATTTGTCCCCTTTCTGAGGTCTGCTTTTGGCCCAATTCATACTTTGATTCATGAATGTGGACATGCAATTGCATCGTTGATATTAAGTGGAAAAGTTTATTCCATTTCCTTATATCGAACAACTGAAGGTGTAGCCTTTACCGCTTCAGGATCTTGGATAAGTTCAGTTCTTGTTACTTACGCTGGTTATACATTCACATCCATAATCGCTATATTTAACTTCTACCTTATCTCGGTGGGGCAATCTATCCTTTTATTTTATATGCTTTTAGGATTGGCATTCATCAGTTTAATCCTTTGGGTTCGAAACATCTATGGAATGATCTGGCTGTTCTTGTTTATCGGAGGTTGTTTATTGTTAGTTTATTTTCAGTTACGGCCTGTGATGGAAATAGTCGTATATTTTCTTTCGTGTATTATTCTAGTTCATTCTACTTTCGCTTCATTTACTATTTTTTGTTTTAGCCTATCTAATAAACATAGTGCAGGAGATGCAGATCGGCTTCAACAACTAACCTATATACCTGCCTTCATATGGGGCTTGCTTTTCTTCTTTCAATCAATAGGTAGTACATATATCATTTTTCGCTTTATTATATAGGAGTTAGCAATACTCTGCATAATACTCATTGATTTATAATTGGTGTCTCCAAAAGGTCTTATACAGACCCTTTGAGACAGCTCCCTTATTACAGCCATGTCGTGACATCTTGATACGGTGTCTTTTTAACATTTGGTGCACTCATATTAGCATAACCGAGGTATATGAAAGCAACCATCTCACCCATTTCAGACATTCCAAAGAATTCCTTTACTCTTTTAGCGTAACAAATCTCACCAGTACGCCAGATTGCTCCCAATCCTAACCCATGAGCTGCTAGTAGCATATTTTGAACAGCACTGCTAACAGCCGCATATTCCTCTTTGACAATCACATTTTTTTTCTTACTTGGTTCAACTCCTACCGCTATAATCACCGGCGCACGAAGGGGGTTCATTTTACTTCTTGTTATTTTCTTTTGACTTTCTTCTGTTGTCGGATTCTCAAGACTTGCTTTCGTAACTTCCTCAAAAACTTCTCCTAATCTGTTGCGAGCATTTCCAGTTAACACAAAAAACCTCCAAGGCGTAGTACGATAATGATTTGGGGCGAATGTTCCTGCATGGAGAATTTTTTCAATTATTTCTTTAGGTACAGGATCCTCCTTTACAAGTCCAATCGTCCTTCTCGTGAAAATCGCCTTCATGATGTCCATAACAAGCACCCTCTCTATGGTTAAAGTTAAAATCCGGTTTAGTTCATTTTTATCGGAGGTGAATCTATTTTATTACGTTTAAAAGTTATAACATCATCTCAATGAAATACGGCTTATCAATTAGCCTTTTATTCTTTTTCCTTTACGCAAACGCTCAGTCACTTTAAAATAAATGAATAGCACTTGAATTTCATCTAGAAAAAGGAGATGAGTAGCTACGCCTTTTCATTTATTTACACGGATATTAGGAGTTCTGTGTTATGTAACTTCAATCCTTTACCTAATCGATTCATTTTATCCAAACCTGATCTTGACGTATCTATATAGCTCCTTTTCAGCTATCTTACTTATTTGCGCACTTTTTTTCTTAACAACAATAAATCGAATCATTGTCTTCATTTTGCTTACAGTTGGAACCATTTGTTTACTTATAGAAGATCGAGGTTTCACTACTGCCCTTCTTGGGTTCGGTGAAAATGTTAATTTACTTACTTTGTTTTTACTTATTCCATTAATTGGAACGTTCATGTCCACAGCTGGTTATTTGTCCGCTTTAAAAGAAAAAGTTCAAGCACGTCAAAAAAAAGCCGGACAACATCCGTATCGACTTAGTTTTATTTTAACTGCAACTATGAGTATCCTATTAAACTTTGGATCAATGGCTATCGTAAAGAGGATTGCAAATGAAAGCTTTTCAAGCTACAAAGATCAAGCACTAACATTAACGATCATGCGTGGATTTGCTACGTCGATGTTATGGTCTCCATATTTTGTTAATGTAGGTCTTGTGCTAGTCTTATTTGACGTATCTTGGTTTGATATTGGTGGCTATGGATTAATCCTTGCATGTATATATATTGTTATTTGCATCGTTATGTTTAAGAAAATATCTTTTCAAGATGATCCCATCCTAATACAAGATGAACCTACATATCTAGAAAACTCAAAAGGCACATCAATAAAAGGATTTGTTGTTTTCTGTAGTGTATTAATTATCTTATCTTTTTTATTAGATTTGTTACTACCAGTGCAAATGCTAACTGTCGTTTCAATGCTTGCAGTTGTTTTACCTATTTGTTTTGCAATTTTGACAAACATCTTCAAACCGTTTGTTCAAGACGTTTCTGACCAAGTTCAGTCGGCTTTTATAAAGTTAAAAAATGAATTAGCTGTTTTTATTAGTGCAGGTTTTCTTGGAATGGCTATGTCATTTACCGATATGGGTAGCTTTTTATCTACGATGCTGTTTTTTGCCTCGTTTGGATCTGTCTTTCTTATTAGTTTATTTTTGGTCATATTAGCTACATTACTTGCGCAAATTGGCATTCATCCTGTTATTATTGTCATTGGAATTGGTAGTGCACTGTCTCCTGATCTATTTGGAGTAAGTCCAGAATATTTAGCGTTAGTCCTTTTAGTGGCCTGGACCGTTTCTACTCAATTATCACCGTTTTCTGGTCAAGTACTTATGACTGCAAAACTAATCGATAAACCGACAAGTGTTATTGTCAAACAAAACCTGCTGTTTGTTTGTTTGATCGGGCTTACGTTAACAGCCGTACTGTATTGTTTTTATGTATTTGGATGGTTATAACTCGCGAAATTGGAAGGAATGAATTATGGAGAGTAAGATTCACAAACACCTTAAGACACAATCATTATATTGGTTAAAAGCGAAAATGACGGATTTGTGTGCGAATGAAGTTAAGCTTTTTGTCCATCGGAAACGATTTAAAGCAGATGCTTTAGGGATTAATTTGAAAAGAAAAGAAGCACGCATTATAGAAGTAAAAGCTACTCGTGCTGATTTTCTTCGCGATGACGTCTTGCATTCTGACTATGGTTATCATCAAATCGTTGATTATGCTTATCTCATGACACCGGTTGGTTTACTCTCAATCGAAGAAATCCCTAAAGGTTATGGACTACTAGAAATGGATGAATATGACAACATTACCGTTAAGAAAAAACCTGTTAGAAATCCAAAGCCATTATTAACCCTTGAAACTCTAATTAAACGTACAGGTCGAGCTGCTACTAATGCCGTGTTGTATCAGGAGTTATCTAAGGAAACAAAAGATAAAACGGACGGGGCCTTTTCACGAGGGGCAGCCATACATTTAATCAGTGCCACATGCCCAGCATGCAAAAAACGAAAAAAATATTTAATTCAAGTGAACCAAGATGAAGTACCTTGCCAAGCTCGCGGTTGTAAGAATATCATACCTCTTTCAAAGGCAAGAACTCATATCATTACTTCCTATAATAAGAACTTCTATAAACAAATAAATTCACTAATGAATGACAAAAGTAAAGGAGCAACGACCGATGAAACCTAAAGATGTCGAAGAACGAATCATTGGAAATTTCCAGCGTGATGAGCACATGATGATCCTTGTATTTGCACAGTGGTGTGTCAATCAGGATTTAAACCCGGCTACTATTTATAGGGAGGCTTATCCGAAGCAAACGACGAATCCCGCATTGCAACAAGCAATCGAACTAACGGTTCCAAAACATGAATCAGAAGAGATTGCCGATGAGACATTACTTGGTGTACTATCACTTTTTGGAAATGAAGACCTTGCTTTTGTTGTAACTAAACTAATTGAAAAACGAAAAAATAACTAATCAAAGTTGTGTTACGGGTTATCCTATAAAAGGTAAATGTAGACCTTTTTATAAGATAACCTCTTTTCAATTATTAGTCTTTATTTCCAAACTTGTTCATATAATTAATAACAGAAGTTTATGGAGGTGTGACATGATTCCAGCCATAATAATAAAAATAGCTTTAATTATTATTGTAATTAGGTCAGGTTACGTCGCGTTCAACATGCTAAACAAATCATTCGGAAGAAATACATTAGATCTATTCTACCATCTATCTATTTTTGTAATTGCCTTATCCTTTTTACTCTGATCCCAATCATAAAATGATCGATGGACAATTTTCCAAGTTCGTTTTATCTAGAATTATTAAGTCAATTCGAACTGCTAGGTCTGTTCACATAAGCTAATAATCCGATATATATCACATTCGCTACAACTGTAAAAAGTACAATCTCCATTAAATAATCCCTGCCCGTAAACAAACTACCAATAAGTAATCCATTGACAAGAAAAAAACCAATTAAAATTAGAACTTTCTCCTTACTCATTTTCATCTCTCCTATCTAAATAATCTTAGTTGATATAACTAATACAATAATTAATAAGTTTAACCGTAAGAAATTTTGTCTTATCCGTTCTTATTTGTATGTTATCACTTGACAAATAATTGCGTAGTGAGGTGCGTTCAATTGTTTATCCGAAATTGTTTAACACCAAAAAAGAACTTGTTTTACTTAATCCGGAAATGACTATTGGTGAATCATTGGACATCTTAGCGCAATCGCATTATAGCCTTCCCGTATTGTCAAAAGATGGATCGGCTTTTTTAGGCATTTTAAGCAAACGTTCAATCCTTGAATATTACGAATTGCAACCTTTGTCTACATCCTTAGAAGAACTGCATAAATCACCTATTGTTAATTGTATAGAAAAATTAGCTCCCTCCGAATACGTTGACGTACGAAAAAATCATTTTGAAGATTGCTTACCAATTATTGTTAGATATCCATTTGTACCTATTTTTGATGAAAATAAATTTATCGGAATTATCAAGCGATCGTTAGTTGAAAAAACTTTAGAGGCCTGTTTTGGTACTAACGTAAAAGGTACTCGAATTCTTTTAGGAGTGCATAATCAAGTTGGAACGTTACTAGCTGTATCCAAAATCATCACGAAATATAACGTAAATATTATTTCTGACATTGGTTTTGAAGCCGATTCAAATTATCTACGTAGATTGCTTATCAAAATCGAAGAAACCCCTAAATTAACAAAGATATTGGAAGACTTAAATAAATATGGTTTCCGCGTTCTTGATGTAGAGTGATCATATTAAGCAATATACTTCGCTTTAACACGAAGTATATTGCTTTTTTTTCATCGATAATATTTACGATTACGGTAGCCAGTTCTCTCCCTCTGACGATATCGTGATTTATGACAGTCATCACACATCGTAAATTCATGCTCCCATGGCATACGTTTTCCGCAGTATTTACATGTTTTGGATAAATTCCTCACATCATTTTTGAGAACTTCATGAACGCCATCACTAATTTCTTCACGTACACGTTCCCAATAAATGGCTTCTGTTCTCCTCTCTAATCGATATAAAAATAAAAGGTGAAGACCAATTGATTTATATGAAAGTTCAAGCTCTTCAAGGGACCCTTTTACAATCTGGGGCTCAGGTAAATTAATACCCCTTACAATAGCCAGCATTTTTTCTTGCCATTGTTCAATTAATCCTGGTTCTTTTGATGAAAAAGGCAAATGTAAAAAACCGTACAAGTCCATCATTGATAGGCGAGCTTCAATTTCAGTCCCCCTGATGGTTTCGTATAGATCTCGTTCTTCGGATAAACTTGCTTTTTTTGTTCCTTTTGGACTCTTGAACTTCTCCCACATCTCGAAAAATGTCCCTAGATCTCGATAATACCTTTGAAACCGTTCAAATACAGCATTGGTAGGTGCAATCGCAAACGATTGAATTGATTCATCTTCTTGTTGTAATAAATGCTTCATCAACTTTATCTCACTTGCAAAAGCAACCTTCCCGACATCATAGATCCCTTTTCTACCAGCTCGTCCCGCAATTTGTTTGATTTCCTGTGAGGTAAGTCTTCTTCTTCTTGTCCCATCAAACTTTTCATTTTCTAAAAATGCAATTCTACGTATTGGTAAGTTTAATCCCATTCCGATGGCATCTGTTGAAACGATAACCGTTGTCTCTCCATCAATGAAACGCTGCATCTGTTTTTTTCGTGTTTCAGGTGGCATACTTCCATAGATCATACTGACGGAATGCCCGTTTTTTTGTAACTGTGAAGCCGTTTCGAGAACTCTTCTTCTTGAGAAACAAACCAATGCGTCCCCTTTTTTTGTATGACTCATTTTAAATTCTTTTCTTTCGACTTTTAATGGAATATCTCTCGTATAATCATGGATTTCTACTTCCTCAGAATCACCTAATAACTCAAGCACCATTAACTCAGCATTTCGACTTCCAATAATATGAACTTCGTTTGCATTTGCTTTTGTTACAGCTTTATACCATGAAAATCCACGGTCTTTATCTGCAATCATTTGTGCTTCATCAATGACGATCACATCATAAAATTCTTTTTCATGAAACATTTCAACCGTACTAGAAATATGAACTGCGCCCTCAACCGTTTTTTCTTCTTCCCCTGTTTTTAATGTACAAGGTATTCCTTCTGCATTTAATTTGTCATAAACTTCTAAAGCAAGTAATCGAAGCGGAGCAAGGTATAATCCACTTGTAGCAGCTTTCATTCGTTCCAATGCATGATGCGTTTTTCCCGTATTGGTCTCACCGATATGCATGACATAACGAATATTTCTCCCTGCTGATGGCCTATACTCGCGTCCGAAAATATCATCAAGGATTCTGGCTTCCTCTTCTTGCTTTCTTTTTGCCTCGGCCTCCTCTTCCGCTTTCTTACGTTCTCGCTCAATCAAGTCACTATGGTAAATCCTTTTATGTTCGTTTCTATCAAATGGAACATCTGAAAGACGAAGAAGATCATCCAGTAACTCTGATTGTATATTTGAAAAGAAACGTTTCTCCCAATAAGGAAGATATGATTTAACAAGGACACTAATTCTAGTTTCAGTTAATGGATGATTATATACATTTTGATATTGCTCACAGATATCAGGTGAAAGACGTTCTAATACTAAACGACTTACATATAACCTTAATTTTTCATTGATAAATCGCTGATATGCGAAAAGATATCTCTCATATTCCCAGTAATAAGCTTTTTGTACAGCGCCAGTTAATTCATCAAAGAACTTTGATACAGTAAAATAGTCTTTTGCAGAAAACGATCCAATTTCTTTAAGTTCTTCTTCTATTTTAAACGTCTCAATTTTTTGATACTTAGGCTTCGTTTTAAAATCAATCGCTAATTGTTGACTTACACGGTGACGTATATATAAGTACAAAAGTTCTTGATCTTGTTCCAGTATTTCTTGTAATACAGATTCTAAATTTGATTCAATCTTCTTACGTTTGTCAGCTAGACGTTCTTCTTCTTTTCTCTTTGCATAATTTATCTGGGCATTATGATAGAGGTCCTTCCATTCTAATCCGTTATAAGAAAATCTTTCGTTCAACCAGCCAATAACATTAAATGGCTGATAGTCCCTCATTTCGTTTCGAAATAATCGATTGATTATTTTTTTATCTACTCCGTCTACTTCATAATTCCTTTCTGTCAAAAAAGCTTTTTTTCTTTTTTTGATACATCATTTGTTATTTTATTTAGCCATACATTAACCCAAATTTGCTCTACATAATGATGGCGATCCTCTATATACTGTTCAAAAGTCGGCATGGGTTCTTTTTCTTCTAAATAGCGCTCAATATCTTCCATTATTTTTCTTTTTGTATGTTCAACCGCTTGCGGATAAACGATAGTTAATTTGTTCATCTCGAACTCCTTCGACAGGTGTGACATCGCCAGGACCAAATCAGCCTGATAAGAAACATTTACTTATTACTTTTATTTTATGCTGGATTGACCAATGTAATCAAATCAAAACCTTTACATATTTTGGATTCACATCTTAACCGTAATTATAAAAGGAAAAAAGAGTGTCCCAAAAGGTTTTCACCTTTTGAGACACCCCGAAATATGAGGCTAGCAACTTAAAAACTTTTGTTGTTCCTTCTCTTTATTCTTCTCCAATAACTACTTCAGCAATATTTACAGCGTGGTCTCCTACTCGCTCTAAATTACTTACAATATCAACATAGATAATACCTGCTGATCCCGTGCAACGATATTCATTTAATCGAGTAATATGTTTCTTACGTAAATCACGTTCCATTTTATCAATTTTGTCTTCCTTCTCTAATACAGCCTTTGCCTCATCTAAATCCTGTGTTTCCAACGCTTTTATTGACTGTCTTAACGTAGACAAAGTTAGATCGAACATTTCATCTAAATCTGCTATAGCTGATTCAGAAAATTTTACTTTGTTCGTGATTTGATTATCGACCAATTCCATGATATTTTCCATATGGTCCCCAATGCGTTCAATATCTCTTACTGTATCCATTAATGTTGAATGAAGTTTAGAATCCTCAACAGTAAACGAATGTGAAGATAACTGAACTAAATAATCAGTAATTTTTCGATCTAAGTTATTAATAGCATCCTCAAATTGAGGTACTATCTCACCATGCTTCTTTTCGTGGGTCTTCATATATTTACCAACTTCTTCTAGGCCTTTCTCTGATAACTCAGCCATTCGAAGAACTTCCTTTTGAGCTTGACCTAAAGCAATGGATGGTGCTTCTCTAATAAAACGTTCGTCTAGATGAACAGCCTTATACTCGATAGCTGAATCTTTTCCTGGAATAATTTTTGTAACAATGATTGCTAGCATGGCAATAAACGGAAGTTGAATCATTGTATTTGAAACATTAAATATTCCATGTGCAAATGCAATGGTCATTTCAGGATTAAGAGCTAAGCTATCTTGTAAGTTTGAGATTAAAAACACAAATGGTCTAAACAATAATAATACAATAATTGTCCCAATCAAGTTAAATATAACATGAGTTAACGCGGCTCGTTTAGCTGCAATAGAAGCACCTATTGAAGCTAGCACAGCAGTAATGGTTGTACCAATATTGTCTCCGAACAAGACTGGTAATGCCGCATTTAAATCCATTAACCCTTGAGAGAACAAAGTTTGTAATAAACCAATAGAAGCAGAGGAACTTTGAACAATCACGGTGAAAACCGTACCAATTAAAACGCCTAAAAGTGGGTTATCACTCATGCTAACTGTCAAATCAGCAAACGCTTGAACCTCACGTAAGGGCTTCATTGCATCCCCCATAAAATTAAGACCTAAAAATAATGCACCAAAACCAAAAATGACTTGACCGTAATTGTTTACTTTTTGATTCTTAAAGAAGAAAATTAAAAACGTACCTATAGCTATAATTGGCAAGGCATAAGTTGAAATCTTAATTCCGATAATAAAAGCTGTTACTGTTGTTCCTATGTTTGCTCCCATAATAACACCAATAGCTTGTTTAAGCGTCATAAAACCTGCATTTACAAGTCCGATTGTAAGTACGGTCGTACCAGTACTCGTTTGAAGAAGAATCGTTACTACGAGCCCTGCAATAATACCCATTATTGGATTAGTTGTAAATTTATCTAATAGATCTCTTAAACGATCTCCTGCAACTTTTTGAAGACCATCTCCCATGTATTTAATACCAAATAAGAAGATCCCTAAGCCTCCCAAGAACATAAATAAAATGGTTTGTAAATCCAATTTCATCAACCCTTCTCTATTTATCGTATCGACAAAGTTCTACAATGATTGCCCCCCTTCCACATATTAAGGAATTGTTAAGAAGATGTAAATGACTACAATGTAAAGATATTGTAAAGAAATTGTAAAGGCTGCTGCCATTACGGCAAACTTAATACTTTGTTCTATGTATCATTAAATGTTTGTTTCTTTTCTCATGTATTTTGGTTCAAATTACGCGTTTGTATTCAAACATTAAAACTACATAAACTAAGTACCATGAAGAAGGAGGAGGAAATGCCTATGTCAGCAAATGACCATTTTGAAGAA
Source organism: Halalkalibacter okhensis (assembly GCF_000787375.1). GTDB lineage: Bacteria > Bacillota > Bacilli > Bacillales > Bacillaceae_D > Halalkalibacter > Halalkalibacter okhensis. The sequence continues at coordinate 40,807 of NZ_JRJU01000013.1, forward strand.
GTATTTGAACAGTATCGCAACGCGGCTCAAGAAATCGCTCAAGAAGAGTTGAAGCACGAAATAAGCAATAGTCAAAATCAAGAAAGCATTGTTGCTGTTCGCAAAAATGAAGAAGGTGATTTAATTGCATTTAAAACAAGCAGTGGTCGTGAACTTGACTACATTTCTGCTTTAACGGATGCAAAACAAGGAAAACTGGCACATGTAGATGTATTTCATAAGTATGGTCGCGATATTTTGCGAAGTGAGCCTGACGGGATCAAAGAAAATAATTTAGATCATTTGCCTGAGTTTTAACCAAAACATACAGTTCATATGAGTCCTCATCAGAAGCTCCAACTCGATAAAAACAGAGAGAGAGAATTTCAAAATTCTCTCTCGAAATTATGCACTAACATAGTTTCTGCATAATTATGTACTGTAAAGCTGGATACTTCCCCCCTTCTTTTAGCCAACTTACGCTAAAAATAGCCTCTCCAAAATAATAGAGAGGCCATTTCATCAATTATTGTAAAGTATCTAAACTCTGTATCGAATCCATATGACTTGCAATCATGGCAATAATGGTACTAGCTTCATCCTTACTGAAAATAAAGTTAAATTCATCCTTAATTAACTCATTATCCTGCGTTTTCACACGGTTTGTTCGTTGAAGAATGCCATCGCCCGTTTCTTGAATGACTCCAAATTTATAAGTGATCTCTACATCTTCATTCTCATCAATATATGCAGTCACTTCTGGTGTTTCCCAATCAACTTCTAACGTCTCATAATCATCATCAATGTAATCGTCATCTTGATCAGCATACTCATATTCAAACGCCGATACATAATCTTCATCTTCCATAAAGTCATGGAAGCTTTCATGAACCGCATCAATAATATCATCAATATCCTCAAGCATCGTTCTTGAACTAAGATCGAGATCTAAATCAAATGACTCGATATAAAACTCATTGTTAAATGGATCAAAAAAGAGCGTGCAAAAATACTCACGATCGTTTTCCTCCGTTTCAACAAAAAATTCAATACGAGGGTGCTTAGCTCCTTTATCAATAGACATATGACCAATTTGATCATACTTTTCACAAATTGATTCAAGATCGTCTTGTAGCTCTGCAGATACTCTATCAAACCAATCTAATGTCATGAACGATCACCTCTTTAATAATATTAGTCAATATAGATAAATATCTTCCTGCTAATACTATTTTGAACCAAAGCGGTGATTTTCAATCCAAATTACAGGTTTTTCTTCTATTTTTCTTGTTTTCATACAACCGTTGCGACAGCATTGCTTTTACCTTAATACACCATGTGGCAAAATGGCATGAACCCCTTTAACTTGATTTACGATTTGAGTTATACGGAGGTCAACAACGACACTAGCTAACGCGGTTGCTTCAGATTTATTCACGTTATATTGTTGTTGAATGAGAGAGATCATTCCTTCTAATGCCCGGATTGTTGCTTTGTTTAAATCTTCATCGAATCCAAAAGTAATCCATCCCGAAGGTGTATTAGCATATGGTAAAGGTAGTTTCATATCTTCCCTTACCATAAATGTTAAATCAACAAGTTCCATTGGACATTCAATTGCCTGTCCTGACACTTCACCATCACCTTGTGCTGCATGTCCATCTCCAACAGAGAACATGGCTCCATCAATAGCTACAGGTAAATACAATGTGCTTCCTTTGACAAGTTCCTTACAATCAATATTACCTCCACAATAACGGGGCGGAATAGTGGAATGAACACCAGGCTCACTTGGCGCTGTCGCCATAACACCCATAAATGGTTGAATAGGGACTGTAAATTCTTTACTTTTACTTTTTCCAATTGCAATACGCTTTTGGTTATCAATCAACCAATCAAATCTAATTTCGTCTAGATTGGATATACCTAGTTGCTTATTCTGCCAATTTGATTTACCTGCTGCACAGTTCCACCCATACCAACTAGGGATAATCTCATTAATTTTTATTTCAAGAGTCATCCCAGCCTTAGCTTCACTAATCTTAATCGGTCCAACAACTGGATGCCCCCACATTTCTTCTTGTTCTCTCGAAGTATATTCTATTCTCTTTCCATTTTTATCGGTTAATCCCCAACCGATATCTACCGTGGAATATTGAACAGAATCTCCAGATTGAATCGTTATGATCGGTTGATAATCTTTACTAAAAGAGCCGTGTAAAGTGAAATTATTGGCCTCAATAATATGGTTCATATTTAGAATTCCTACCTTCCTAAGTAGTTGGTAACACCTCAGAAAATAATTTTTGATTAAACTGAACTCCATCATCCAAGTTCAAATCTGGGAATACGCCATTTGACTGACGAATCTTCTCTTGTAACATAACTATCTCGGCTGCCCGAGCTTCAAGTGAGCTAATTAGTTTTTGGTACTTCTTTCTATCCTTAATTGTAGGTTGATTTGCTAGGATCTCTTTGGTACTTCTTAGTGCTTTCTTAATCCCAATTATGGCTTTTTGGACGTATTGAGTTTCAACGATATTGAAGGTATCTTGATTAATGCGGTGCATATATATTAGCGCTCGAAAGCCCTTTTCTTTGCCTGAATCAATTAACCAATATATCGGGCGCTTGTGATACGTTTTAAAATGGTCTATGTAAAATTCATCAACAAAATAACGGAGTAGTCTATTTTCAACAGATTCGTTCTGCTTAAGCCTAAGTGAGGATGCTAACCAAAATAAATTATCTTCAACAGTAGAAGCTTCGAAACAAGCAGCTAAGAATTGACGCAGCCGTAAGAGAATGTCATCATTAAACGAACCTGCAAAAGTTAATAATTGAATCCCATCCTTATTAGGTTGAAAAGATTGATAATAAGATGGATTCCAGTCGTCACCAGCATAAGCTAATCCTTGAAAATCAAGACTATACCTTCCCAATAAACACCCGATAAAATAGGATAGAAATGACCTTGCATCACGGTCTCTCTCAGCAAGTGAAATAGTTATCTCCCTTTCCTTGACTTCTGGAGATAAATCATCTTGTAAATGATAAAGTTCAATAAAAATTTCATTTAATTTTTCTTCATTTTCTTTCAGTTCTGAGAACATTTTTTCTTTTGTTTCTTTCCATTTATTAAAAATAGTGGATAAAAGTCGTTCTTGCTTGAAAAATAGAAAGGGATGCTGTGTGAAATCCCATGATGTTTCTTGTGAATCCCAATCTTGTTTCGCTACCTCAATATTTCTCTTGGTTAACTTATCAATATGACCATTTCGCTCGCCTAGAATTATTGGAAGCTTTGCAATGACACCTGAACTATAATTAATTGTAGGGTTTAACGTGTATAAGAGCGTGCTTGCCACAACTGAATTTAAAAAGCTTGCAAAATAATAATAATCTTCTTTTTCACAAAAGAAAGCGTGTGAACCAACATCAAATATCATCCCTTTTGGAAAACAACGTACTCCGAATTTAGTAGAACTAATTAGTGACCATGTTATCCCTTCCCGAAAATAGTAAGGCACGTTTTTCGGCTTTGAATTGCTTGGCAAACATGTTCCAATCAAAAGTTTATGTAATTTATCCTCGCGTATCTCTTTCCCATCATGCTGCCAATTTACAACCATTACATTATTTCCATACCATTTGCGAATTGGGCCACCTTTGTTTAATGGAAACCATTTTTGTTCACTAGCTTGTGCAGACTCACGGTCATGTGAAAAGCCAATATTTGAAAATTGAACCTCATACCAGTAGCGATGAAAACGCTTATTATCAGCCGTAGCAAGACCTTGTCTAGGTTCTGCAAAATTCCTTAATGGTTTCCCCTTTAAAAAAACGTCTGTTAAGTTTTTCGTTAACCAATATACTATAGGGGTCTCTGGTACAAGAGAAAACCGTTCTTGCATACAGATGTACTTTCCTTTTCCATCAAGGAAAGCTTTTTTCTTACTCTCGGTATTTTTATAATCAATAAGCCGAAAATAGCTACTTTTAAAGTCCTTACTATAGGTCCGTTTTGAAACAAATGCTGTACATTGAACAACTTCTCCACCAAAATCTTCAAATGTATGGGCCCCTAGATGCAACATGGACATGATCGTACTTTCATTTAGAAGTTGCAGCCTAAGCTTCTCATAACTTGTTAAGAACATCCATGATTGCTGGTTAAGCATGGCAAATAGCCCATTTGCTTTTGTGAAATGAAGTACACGTTCCATAAACACGGCCGACATATCATATTTACTATAAGGGTAATGTCTTTTAACATAGTCGCTTGTTGACTGGTTTAACCCTCTAATGCCCATATACGGTGGATTCGTAACTGTTATATCATACGTATTAGCTAACATTTTTGCTTGTATTAAAAGCTTGAGTACAAGATTTAATTTCTCGAATACGTGATAATTTTCTAACGTTATTTCTAGTGTCTCAGGCATCTTGATTCTGTTTATATACTTATCAAAATTAATTTGATCAACTTGCAAAATCGAACCTATTTGTTTCGCTTGAACAAACGATGAAAATAGTTGTTTCAGTTCAGCTAATTCATATGTATTATTTGCTAGCACATGTGCTGTATGATCAATATCCAAATCGTTTGTTTCCTGAATCGAAATAACATTTATTTGTATGTCCTTCTGCAACACCGCTCTAGACTTTTGGCAAGCTTTCATCAATAAACTAAATGTAGCAAGCTGCGCTGCACGGTCATCAATATCCATTCCATAAAGATTATTTTCTAATATTATCTGAGGAATCACTTCTTTATCATAGCCCTCTTTAACATACATGTCGTAAAATAAACCAAATGCAAACACAAGGATGTGTCCCGAACCGACACACGGGTCAAGAAATGTGATATCAAGTAAGTTTATATGAGAATAAGTTACGCTATTATTGTTAATAGCGACCTTCTCCTCCATTGGTTTGACATAATACGGCATGGCGCACTTCAATTTTGATGAAGACTTGGAGTTTTCCCATATGTGTCCTAATGTATTTTCAACCATATATTGCACAATCCATTTAGGTGTAAAAAGCTGTGTGGCTGCAGGAATATCTTTTTTTTCGAGTTTCTTATTTTGCTTGAGATTAGCAAACACTTCATCTTTAGGCTCACTATTATAAAATTGATACATCCACCCAATTACTTCGACCTCACCAAAACTTCCAATGACGTGATCCCTTCGTAAAAAGTGATTCACAGTAGAATATTGATCAAATAATAAATCCGGCAGCAACAATTCAGTATAATCCTCAATTTTATGAAATGAAGCGGGTAAGATGATATGCAACATATTACATTGCGCTAGAAAAAGCTTACGATTAAGTAAATCAATATCTCCTGTCTTATAACAAACAAAAAAATCTTCCCTTTTTAGACTAACGTACTTTTGTAATGTATCGATAAATTGTGTAAGAGTAGAATGAGAAATTGAATGAATGGTTTCCAATCGATCCGGGATGTAACCGTTGACTTCCATATATCGAATAGCTATTAGTCGATTGAACCAAGTATAAGCGACTTCCTCAAATAACTGCTCAGAACCTTTTGAACTCAGTTCACTTTGCAAAGATTGAAACGAAGACTTCATTATTTTTGGATACACAAGCCCATTAATAAAGAGTTGTCCATTTTTCTCTTCCATTTGTCTTAACCTATTTTTCTCAAAACCAAATAATTTAGCACGTAGAGAAACTTCATAAAGCAGCTCACGTCTTGTTTGTATTGCAAACGTTTTTAATTCTGATCGATTCATACAATCCCCCAATTAAGAGATTTTTTCTGTATCTAGTTCATTAAAGAGAAAAGCTAACTAGAGTTCGACTTTACTAAAAAGAAATGTCTCACCAAAACGTTTAATTTTTACTTCGTACTAAAAACTTTACACCGATATTACCGCTCCTCCAAAAAAAATAGCCGCACAAAAAAACGGCTAAGCCAAGGCCACCGAATAGGTAAGATCCACCTTTTTCAGTGGCCTTTAAGCAATGAGCAAAACCGCGTCGCTTTGATTTAAAGATTTCTCGTAGCAGCAACGTGTGGAGTCATTGCTGCCTCCTCAATTTACTAGAAGGACTTTTTCAGCTGCCTCGGTAAGCCGTCATTTTTAATAAGTTAGTTTAGTATAACGTAAATAATGTCTTATTTTTTATAGTTGGGGACTCACATACTTGCCTTTCAATTGGTATCTCTCTCTTTAATCTTTTTCATTGGAAGTGTCATTCTAAATACGGTACCTTTTGGGGAAGTCGATAACAGTTTAATCTTTCCGTGATGGTTGTCAATGATTCTTTGTACAATTGTCAAACCCAATCCTGTGCCATTTTCTTTTGAAGTTAAAAATGGATCGAACACTACTTTTTGTATTTCAAAGGGAATACCTGGGCCATTGTCTTCAATAAAAACATGGTAATCATCACCCACTATTTTTGAATAAATAGAAATCTTCCCTTGATTTCCGAGGGCCTCTATACTATTTCTAATCAAATTATGGAAAACTTGTTTCATTTGCTTTGTATCCAGTTGTAGTGGGATCGGCTCTAAATCGGTTGTTATTTCTACCTTATGACTAACTACTGACTGCTTTATTAATGGCAGGATTTCGTTAATAGCATCTTCTAAGAGAATCTCATTTAATACTGGTGCACTCGGTTTGGTTAGCAGTAATAACTCTTCAATAATTGAATTGATACGCTTAAGCTCCTTCATTAATAGCTGCATATGAAACTTATTATTATCAGCTTCAGATAATGACTGATTCATTAATGACACGAAGCCATCTATAACCGCTAATGGGTTTCTAATCTCATGAGCTGCCCCAGCAGCTAATTCCCCAATTAATGCTAATTTTTCTGATTGATGTATTCTTTTTTCTAGCTCTTCAGTTTCTGTAATATCCACAAAATAAAAAATTCTACCAATGATATTAGCATGTTGATCACGAAGTTCAGACTGAGAGACTAATAGTGAATGTTCAGATTGCAGTGAATGATACGGGACTTTTACATTCTTAATTATTTTCTTAGAATCTAATATATCCCAAAACATATGGTTTCGTCTCTCATAATCAGGGTTATCTTTTTTTAATAATTGATTAGCTGCATAATTATAAGTTACTTGTTTTGTCTTTTCATCTACAGTTATTATGCCTACAGGTAAAGAATTCAGTATTTGTTCTCTAAAGATTTTATCCAACAGAATTGTGTGAAATGAATCTTTTAATTTTGTTGACATTTGATTAATAGATGCCGTTAATTGTTGAAATTCAATCTGTTCTCTCGTTTGGATGGTGAGTCCGTACTCACCATTAGCAATCCGGTCAACTTTTTGGACCATTGCCTCTAGAGGTTTCGTCAAACTGCCACTTAAACGGTATGCTGATACAAAAGAAATAATAATTGTACCGATTGTTAAAAAAAGTAACAGATACAACGATTTATTTATAATGGACGAGACATGGTTTGAGTGATCCGTCAAAGATACTAAAACACTTTCTTTTGCACGCTCTAACTCATTAGTAATATCACTATGGTGCGGCAAGAATTGTTTTTCAATATAATTTCTTATCGCAACAGGATCACCATATGATAGTAAACCCTGAACGTAATTATTCACCTTAAAATCTAGTAAATCCATTTCTGTTTTAAGATATTCAATGGATTCAGGCGGCACTGCATTATGATCAGATAACAAATGATTCTGAGTAGTGATGACTACAGAATTATAAGTATCGACTAAGTCGCAGCAAAGGTCATTTAACAGAAACTGTTCAACTATATAACCTTTTATATGCAACTCATCTTCCCAATACGAGATCCAAACTAATTCCGGAATGTTTTGCTCATTTATTTCGTTATTAACTTTACTAATTTGTTCAATTGATTGAATTAAGATAAATGAGAAACTACTTAAGAGAATCGTCGTTAAAAGAAGGATGGTTAAAATTTTGCTACGAAAACTTATTTTTTTAAAAAAGCGAATCATAAGTCCTCCTCAAACAAACGATCTTTTTTAGAAAGGGAATCCGTTTTGATGTAATTTTTCCAACTCAGAATGAATATATTGTTTCTCTTCCTCTGAAAACATAGAACCCAAAGGAGCAAGCTTGTATACTCCATCATGATCAGTTAATATAACTGTTCCTGCTGGAATTCCTTCCACAGAAAAATAATCGTTCATAATTGCTACATAGGCTTGCGAAACGTCATTTAAGACACTAGTTAATACTAAATCTTCTGCAATATACGACTGATCATCTAAATAGCCAATGATATTAATGCCATGTTTTTTTGCTTGTTCAATTACATCTCGGTTATACGCGTTACCTTTAGAATAAACTACATCTACTCCCTCTTCAATCAAATCTTCTAGTATTTCAACAGCACGCTTCCCGTCATCTCGACTACCAACGACACTATAATAGAATATAGAATCAGGATTATAGTATTTCAACCCTTTTTCAAAATGTTTTTTTTGTTCCCTAGTATCAATTGGATCTATAACTCCTACTTTATTATTCTCTGTTTTTAACGAAGCTGCTAATGCCGCAATAAATTCAACTTTTCCTTGATTGAAAGTGTATACAGTTTGATTCTCATGCTCTGATGTGCCATGTATTGTTACAAAATGCGTATCATTATACAAGGGGGCTAATTTAGTAAATACAGTTGAAAACTCTCGGCCATGTCCAATAATTACATTTGAATTTTCTTCAATTGCCTCTTCAATTGTTCGTTCAATTAATTCCTCTGAATCAATTTCGCTATATAAAGAAGCAGTTACTGGGAATTTCTCTTCTATTTCTAATTGCCCCTTATAAGCAAGACTCCCCCAACTTTGGTCAATTACTTGATCTGATGTAATGATCGCCACTTTTACATTCTCATCATCGGTACTACTCACGGTTTCAAACCCAAAGAGTAAGGAGCTAATTCTCAGTAATAGCAAACATATAAATAAAATTGCAACAACCAAGGTGATGAGCAATAAAATTCTAGATTGTTTAGATTGTTGCAGCATAAGTACTCTCCCTTTTTCTCTCTATTTAAAATTAATCTTACTGAAAAAAAGATAAGTGGTCTACCTTTTTTCTATTTTATTCGACAAAATTCCACAAAGTCCACTGTTTTCATGCGGATGAATTTATGCTTATAAGTTAACATAATATCATTATAGAAAACTTAGTGGACTATGTGGTTATTGACGTTTCGTTTAGTGCTACTTCACATTAACCGACCCAAACAAAATACACAATACTAACCGTAACAAGAAGATACAATAGATTAAGCGGAATACCTATTTTCAAATAATCAGAGAATCGATATCCACCAGGGCCGTAAACAATGAGATTCGTTTGATAGCCAATTGGTGTAGCAAAGCTCGCTGAAGCAGCAATTGCAATAGTCACAAAAAATGCCATAGGATCAATAGCAAGTTGGTTTGCGACATGCAGTGAAATCGGAAACATTAATACGGCGGCTGCGTTATTTGTAATAATCTCAGTAAAGAAACTTGTTAATAAATAAACAACAAACACAGCCCCTAATACACCAAAGCCCTTTGTTAATAATACGAATTGATTAGCAATTAACTCTGCTGCTCCTGTCGTTTCAAGTGCAATCCCAATTCCAATCGCACAAGCAATAACAATTAAAACATCAAATTGTATATACTTTCTTGCTCCTTCAAACGAAACGGTCTTCGTCAAAAACAAGACTACAACAGCTAGAACAGCCGCTTTAAACATTGGTAATATTTCAAAGGCAGCAAGTAATATCATCAATATCAAAGTAAAGAGCGCAATATACGATTTTTTCGCATCTATAATTTCAGGTTGATCAATCGATGAGAGTAAATAAAAGTCATTTGAATTGGACCATCTAGTAAGAAAATCTTTATTTGCTAACAATAGCAATGTATCCCCAGGCTTTATTTTGATATCTCCAACCTTATTGTTAATTCGTTCATCATTTCGATGAACTGCTACGACCCCTGCATCATACTTACTCCTAAACTTACTCTCCTTAACGGTCTTTTGAATTAAAGTAGATTGATGAGACACGACCGCTTCAACTAATGAGGCACTTCCATTCTGCAAATCTTCTAATTTTAAATCTGTTCCTGTCTCCACAGTTAGACCACGAATATTTTGCAATTCAACAATCGTAGAGAATAGACCGGTAAAAATTAAACGATCGTTTTCTTTTATTTTATAAAAGGAAGGAACAGGAGCCGTTCGTTCACCATTACTAATTACTTCAATTAAATATAGTCCTTTTAAATTTCTTAACCCTGCTTTTTCAATTGACTTTCCGATGAGAGGTGATTGTGTTTCGATTATAGCTTCCGAAAGATATTCTTTTGAACTTTCTTCAAATGCTTCCTCAGATGTTTTTCGATCAGGTAGGAGCTTGTAACCTATCGTGACCATAAAAAGGATACCAAAAATACTTGCAGGAATACTAACTATGGCTAGTTGAAACATCGAAAATCCACTCATTCCTTTTTCTAACATAAATCCATGTATGACTAAGTTCGTTGATGTTCCAATTAGTGTCCATGTTCCACCAAAAATCGCGGCATATGACAATGGCAATAAGAATTTAGATGGAGCAATATTATGATCTTTACACCATTTTCGTACAACGGGTGTAAACATGACAACGATTGGGGTATTATTTAAGAATGCTGACATGCCAGATATCGGTATCATCATTTTTATAAGAGACATTCTCGGACTCTTCCCTGTACTCAAAGCCTTCACAACTAGCTGATTCAGAGTTCCGCTTTGCTTTACAGCCCCTGCGACAATAAATAATAAAGCTACAGTTAACATGCCTTCATTCGAAAACCCTTTCAGGGCATCCACTGGGGGTAAAATTCCAGATAATAATAAAACCGCTAACGTACAAAACAAAATAAAATCTGGTCTCGCTACTTCTTTAATTAGACAGATAAGCATACCAATCACGACAGCTAATACAAATACAACCTCGAAGTTCATCTTATCCATCTCCAATCTATTTTAATCCAATAAGTCCGATGATTTTAGTGTGATTTATTCGTAAAAAAGAAGGCTTAGTCTTTTTATTATTGATAAAAAGACTAAGCCTTCGGTCGTTCCAATCAGCTTTGTAAGATTTACTTTTTTAATGTTCACCATAGTTATTCTTTATCATTATATTATTCTGTTAATTCACATCTGTCAAGTAGGTTTTAAAAGGTGGAAGAAATATTGATAAAAAAACTCCACTTTCTGCATCTTGTGCAAAATAGTGGAGTTTTTATTTCTATCTAAACAGTTTAATCACTTTATTAAAGATTTTTTTATCCTCTGAGTTCATTTTCTTACTGATTGAAGAAGAGGGTAATTTTGACTTCTCTATTGAGTCTAAAGAAAGAATTTGTAAATAGAACGGTTTAGTTCTTCGGTCTCCCCTTAGATACCCTTTTAAAAAACTGATCTTATCAAATGAACCAGTTATCTTACCCTGATAATCCCATTGAATTTCATTATTATAAATTACATCCATCTTTTCCTTTAAAGCCAGCGCTTCTACAATTGCTTCTTGTGGAGTATTGAAGTATGAATTGCGCCTTTTTAAGCCAGTCCTCTTAAAACCATCGCCCGCTTTTGCTTGATAAACTGTATTAGTCATATTATATTGGTCATCCTTTCGTATTTGGTCTCACGCCTTCTGAATAGTGAGTCTTTACATTAGAAGACCAAAGGGTATTATAACAGTATATCCTATATTACCAATATTTACTACAAAATAGAAAAAATTAAAATAGAAAACAATAAAAATGAACATAACTTGAATTAATATGAGATACTATAATAAGTAATTGTAGTAACCTAAACTAATCGTGTTTTACCCGATAAAACATGCATTAGACTCCTATCTCAAAATTGAAAGTTGGTTTTTTTATGAAAAGCAAAAATAAGTTTCAATCTAATGAAAAAGTAATTTTAAAAGCAACTGGCGAAACCCTTACCATTAACAAATTTAGTTATGTGCCTAATATGAAAAGATACTCCTACACTTGTTTAGAGCACCCAAGCACATTTTTCTTTGAAGAAGAAATGCGCCAGATAAAATAACCCTTATGATAACCCGTTTAAAAACGGTTCTTCTTGCAATTCCATAAGATGGCTGTTATGATAAATTTAATTATTTTTGTTCGGATAAACTGATAGAATTAAGACTTTCTGAAATAAGTGGTTTTGTCTTGATGGGTTATGCATGGGCAAGGATAGTAATAAATTGTGGATAATCCACGTTGGAGGCAATATCATGACACAAGGTACAGTAAAATGGTTTAATGCAGAAAAAGGTTTCGGTTTTATCGAAGTTGAAGGTAGCGATGATGTATTCGTACACTTCTCTGCAATCCAAGGCGAAGGTTTCAAAAGCTTAGAAGAAGGTCAAACAGTAACATTTGAAATTGAACAAGGTTCTCGTGGACCACAAGCTGCTAACGTTCAAAAGTAATAAAAAGACTCCTTTATGGGGTCTTTTTATTTATATCATCAAGAAATACCTGACCATTTGATCTACTATACAATTAGAGCATATAAAAAAGATATAATCAGTAGTAGCAATGAACTAAGTAACAAAGGATTTAGTGAAAGTAACTTACTTCCTTCTCGTGGAACATGATTCCCTAATGTCTTCATTGCTAAATGCGCTTCATTCGATAGGCCACTTGTCGATATTAATAAAGCGACTGCTCCAACAATAAAAGCCACATTGACGATCTGAAATGCAAAATACCAGCCTATTAGAGCGCTAACCACAATTAATATAATCAAAAGAACCACTGTGTTACCGATGTATTGTCTAATGTCATACAACTCCTTTCAACTCCATATATTTTATAAATGAATATGATAATTGTAAAGAACAAATCCATAAAAAAGAGGGCGCTGAAATATCAATAATGATCAGTACCCTCTTTTTATAAAATCCTTTTCTTCTTGACTATTACTCAACAATGAATTCAAAGTTTGCTAGAAGCTTCACATCTTTTCCTACTAGTACCCCACCTGTTTCAAGCGCCGCATTCCATGTTAAGCCATATTGCTCACGGTTGATCTTTCCTTCTACATCAAATCCAGTGACTGTGCTTCCATCCATTGGATTTTTAGATGTGCCGTTATATTCAATAAAGAACTTTTCTTTCTTTGTCACATCTTTAATCGTAACATTTGCTGTCATTTCATATTCTTCGTCAGAAAGTTTTTTAATGGATTCGCTTTGAATTTTAATAGCTGGGAAACTATCTGCATCAAAGAAGTCGGGTGAACGAAGATGAGCATCGCGGTCTTCATTATTTGTATCGATGGAAGATGTATCAATCTTTACATTTACACGTAACCCTTCTAAATGATTAAGATCTCCTTCAATCTCTACATCAAAGTCTTTAAATTCGCCTTTTGCTTTTGAAACCATCATATGCTTCACCTGAAACCCGACACCACTGTGAACTTTGTCTAATTTAAAACTTGTCATTATAAAACCTCCACTGATTAAATTATATATTTTACCTGTATCAACCTAGCTACCTTTTATTAATTTACTTACTTTATGTAATTAACTATATATTAGTTGGATATTTCCGTCAACTTTTTTCAAAAAAATCTCCTCATTTGTTTAATTCCAAATCAGGAGATCGTCGTAAAGACGCAATAGCAGTAAGCATTACGTGTACAGTTGCATTTTATTATCATACTATGAATCTATGAGTAGTTATTTAACACCACATATATCAAAAATTCAAATCCAGCTTCTTCACATTGCTGCTCGGGAGCTAAAACATTCAACACAATTTCTCCCATTCTTTTTTGCTTCATACAACGCTTCATCAGCTTGTCTCATCAGTTCAGAAATCAGGTGAACATCACCGTTCCACTCAACTATTTTACTAGTAACGCCAAAACTTGACGTTACGTGAATTTCCTTTTTATTAATAACTATGTAACTATTTTCAATTTTCATTCGTATAGCCTCAGCAATTTGATTCGAATGAGGTAAATGAGTATTTGGTAAACAAATGATAAATTCTTCGCCACCATATCGACCAATGATATCTGTTTCCCGCAAACACTCCTTTGCTATTTGTGCAACATACGTTATTACGATATCTCCAGCTTCATGTCCATACGTATCATTGATACTTTTAAAATGATCAATATCAAACATGATAAAAGAAACATTTCCACCTACCTTTTGATAATCAGCAACCGTTTGTTCAACTTCTTTCACAAAAAATGTCCGATTATACACCTGTGTTAACCCATCTATACTTGCCAGTTTCTGAAGCTGTTCTTGCATCTGCACTCTCGCTGTAACATCTACAAAAGTAATGATTTGTCCTATTTGTTCATTTGTTTTGCTTAGAACCGGCGAAAAACTTATATGATAATATGTAACTTTATCATCCTTAGAAGATGTAAAATCCACCTCTTCTTCTGAAAGAATAAGGTCTTTAAGTTTTTGGTCGTGATGTAGTACTTCAATAATTGATTTCCCAATAGCTTTAGCGTTAAGAAATGGAGTAACTTGTAAAATAGCTTGATTATAATCGACAATGATATTACTTTGGTTTAATACAACTACCCCCTCTTTTAAGCTTTCAAATACTTTATCCCTAGCAATTGGAGCTACATTAAACATTTGAAAAGATATAAGTGCAGCCCCATGAAACAAAAAGGATATACTCATCGAAACCGGCCCAAGATCAACCCCGTATGGACTTAGCCCAGTAAGATAGAATACACTACCTACAATTGGAATAATAAGTCCAGCTACCATCATTAAAATTTGTAGGCGAAATCGAAGTGTAAGCTTTCTTAATTGGATAAGTAAAATTAGTATGCTTAAAATAATACATATATATAGATAAATAGAATGGATATAAAAGAAAGGTCCCCCTTCAAGCAAAATGATGGGAAAGGGAGTATCGCTTCTTAACATCATAGATTTATAATATAGATGATGGAACTCATTTGTGAAATGCATTGTAATCGTAATTATCGGTATTGTGTACATAACGTATGGGAGCCAACGGGGTTGCTTGAACCCTACATACTCCATACACATAAATAAGATGAATACAGGTATAAAGGGGAGTCCAATGTATTCCATTCGCAGCCAAAATTTAATCTCTTCAATGGACGTGCTTGTTAATTCTAATGCATAAGCAAATGTAAATATAGCAGACATAAACGTCGCTAAAATATAATATTTCCCACCTGGCGCATATTTAATTTTTAAGATTGCATAAACGCATAAAAAAAGGCTTAACATACCACCAAATATTCCTAATAGAATATATACTAATACTTCCTGCGCCATCATCATCTTCTCCATATAGTTTTCATTATTATATAGGGAGAAAAACGTGAAGACTAGTCTTATTTTTTCAAAACTAATTCCTATTTAGATTTCACCCTCATAGAAAATGTTTCGTGTGTTATTTCTAGACAAGAACTGTTTCTTTAAAGATACCCTTACATTCCTTCTTTAATTGAACTAAAGTGTCTTCAATGCTGCTTGATTTTTCTATTATCCTTGAGTACATTGGTACAAGTGAACTGTTGACACTTTTTTCATACATTACGGTTACAATTTCTTCTGTTGTTGCCGTTTCAGTTTCGTCTACACAAAGCTCAAACTGCTCCCATAAAACATAATAATGTGTTTTAACTTCTTCCCTTAAATACTCTTTCGCGTTAATTAGCTCTTTCGTCACCAATGTTATCACTCTTTCAATTCGTATTTTTGCAGTTTGTACTATATTAATACATCGATGAGAAGAGACCAGGTACTTACTGCAATATTTTCTAATTCAATTATAGATAAACGTTGCTCCCTTAATCTGTGCGATTCGTCACATCCATTTCAGCTAATTTTCATTCGTATTCACACAAGAAAAAAGAGTTGTCCAAAAGTTCTATTTTTGAACCTTTGCCCAACCCTTCCGTTAAATCAAGACTTACCTTCCCTTTGTTAATGATTGAACTAGTATTTTGACCTCTTCTTCAGACAAGGTCACTCCTTTTCCCATTTTTGAATGATCTGGTGCCCAGTCTCTAATATCGTACTTAGGCTCTCGTCCATTCCAACTAATTAGATTTAGCTCTTTCTTCCACCCTTTTGATCCTTCTGATAATACAGCTATCGTTTCAGCAATTTCAAATTTTATTTCTGCCATCTTTTCAATTAATCCTCCAATCGTTTTACCTTTTCAGGCGTTCACATGCACGAGTTCAAATCGTTCACATACAAGTAGCATATCTTCTGAATACTCTAATCCGATTTCTTTTAACTCATTTTTAAAAAATGTTTCATGTGCACTTTTCCAATATTGGTATGTTCGATCTCCTTCTCCCTCAGCAATGGCAAACTCTTCAGGAACTTGATTAAAAGGAATAATTTCTACTTTCACCGTCTTAATCAGTGCAACTGGAACATCTTTACTGTTTAAAATAATGCTATAATCATCCACTTTTGGCAATGGTTCATCTTCCATTTTGTAAAATATAAACCCAGAACATGTAGCTGTTTTGATGCCTTCAATGACTAATTGTGCCAATCGATCTGGATCCGAGCCAAATTGCCAAGCGCTTACCGCTTGGGGCTTCACCTTTTCTCCCCAATATTCATTCCAATAATTTTTAGCCTCTTGATTCATTACTTTTCCCTCTCTTTGTGTCATTCTTTCAATGATCACTTGCTTTTTTATTCTTTGTATAAACATTGTGATGAGTAGTATCCACATATAACTAAAAGTAAAATAGACAGTGGGTATATGTCAAATTCCACCAGGATCTGTGCGTTTATTTCGTTTTTAATCATGTCTAAGACCAGTAGCAGAAGTACCGGAGAGATACCAAGCCAGATAAATTTTGAAAGATGTAGCTTCCAATCTCCATAAATTCGATATTGCTTAATTAGATGTGGACTCGCAAGTAGAGCTCCAAACAAAATGAATATCGTTATCAGCGTAACAACCGATAATACGTTTGAAATTGTTGATGTAGAAATGAATAAAGACAGATTTAACCTATTTGTTAGATTTATCAATAAATTTGATACGATAAAAAAAATACACCAAGCTAGTAAGGCTATGAAACACTTCATCGTCTCTCCCCCAAGTTGCGACGAATTTATTTCGACACTATGTTTCTCCACTCATGATTTTTAGCCTTTATGCCGATGATAAAAATAGACTAACAAATAGTAGATCGCACTAGTTGCAGCAATTACTACTCGAAAAGTGATTAAATGTTCCCATGAATATTCTTCAATATAAAAAGTCGCATCTAAAAACGACGCTAAAAGTAACCCTCCAAAAATGAAAATTCCTATTACATACATTAATTTATCTACTTGTACAACTTTTACCGCCTTTTGTTCCACAACTCTCAACCTCCTTTTAAGCGCTTTGTTTTATTAGTCAATCATTACTTGCTGCTACAAAGTCTTCGTTTTTTGTCACCTGACTTCCCCCCATGTCAGTATGTTCAGATTGTTTTGTTCGACTAAGATAATGGATAGACCCTAACATGAACCACATATATGCCACACCTATTAGTAAAGCCCTTGGAATTGTTTCACCGACTGAATGGATTGATTTAACATCCGAAAAAAACGAACCACCTCCAACTTTATCAAAGTAAAAGAACCCCGCTAAAATGACGTAAAATATAGTTACGATTAAAAATGCTTTCATCTCCATCCTCCTGACGATAAATTGGATATTCTTCTTTATACGAACGATCCAATCTAAAGTTTCATTTTTATACTATGAAAGTAGTTTATGAAACATGTAAAATTCACATCTAAAAAGAGGAAGGAAAATGATGACAAAGAAGGTCCGTATTCCTATATGCCCATAAGTAGTCACATTAAACTGTAGTTCATTTGAAATAAAATATATGGTGGATAGAATTTCTAAAATTTCCTAAAGTAAAAAGGTTGCCAACAAAATGGAATTTCCATTTTGTTGGCAACCTTGGATCATTCATTGGTTCGCTACATCTTTTTAGAGGCTAAAGAGATGTGATTTCGCCTCTAAAAGTATTGGTAACGAACGAAGTCATTGTCATATTTTTCTTCCTAACTTTCAGGCAGCATCAATTCTTATTTTTGACTTTTTCTATTCCTTTTTTGTGCACGCTTATCAGCTTGTTCCATTCTAGTCATCGCCTCTTTATCTTTTGTGTCAGCTAATTCCTCTGAATATTCTACTTCATCATATTGGCCTTGTGGATTATTTTTGTTCATGTTATCGAATCCTCTCTCTAAATATTGGAATGATAAGGCACACTCCTTATCTGAAATTAGTATTTACATCCAATATGAACAAATGAGTGGAAGATTTTGGTTACAATACATATTGATTATCTTTCAAGGGAATGATAATGAAAGGCTTATTTGAAAGTAGGTTGATAAGCATGTATAACATTTTTCTAATTTTATTACTCCAAATTATCTTGGTTCCCGTACTTTCACTAAGAATTATTTTTGTCGTGAAGAACATGACTATTCTCGCTTCTGCTTTTGGATTCTTAGAAGCATTAGTACATATCTTTGGTCTTTCTATTGTACTTAGTGGAGAACAAAGCATGGCTGAGATGCTAACATATGCAATTGGTTTTGGTGCCGGCATTTATATCGGAGGGTATATTGAGAATAAATTGGCTTTAGGCTATACCACTCTCACAGTGAATTTGCTAACAAGAAACACAGCTTTAATATCCACACTTCGTAACGAAGGCTTTGGAGTCACTGTTTTTGAAGGTATGGGAAAGGATAGTTCTCGATATCAATTACAGATTTTAACCAAAAGAAGCATGGAAAACAAACTTATTCATATGATTGAGGAATATGAACCTCATGCCTTTATTATTTCTTATGAACCTCGAAAGTTTAAAGGAGGTTATTTACTTAAAGGAATGAAAACAAAACCGACTAAACATAGAACTCTGTAACTGTACTTGGTTAGATTTCTTCTGACCTTTTTGACAACCATTCTTGTAAAAATTCAGGTATTTCTCCAGTCATCGCAAGTGTAACATGCCCACCCTTTACCCGTTTGTACAATTTATCCGGACTGGATACTTTTTTAATTAAAGGTAAGCTGAGATTTTCCGGTACAAGTTGGTCACCACTAGTTGAGATAAGAAGTAAATTCGCATTGATATTTGACAATAGAACGGGTTGCTGATTAATGATTAGCTCGTTATTAATCAATTTATTATCTCTTATAATATCATTTATAAGCTTTTTTAATGTAGCGCCTGAAAACGGTATATGCCCATTCACCCAACGATTAAATAACCGCCACTTCCTTACAGAATCTGGATGATCAGCACGTTGAACAAGTGATAAATAGGAGCTATACGTAAATGGTGACGTGGCTAATCTCATCCCCCATCCAACAATTTTTGCAGGAATAACTCCGTACTCACCTAAAAGGTCATCCACATTGATTTTGTTATTTTTTAACTGATCGAACCATTGTGGCATCCAAGGGGAATCGCTAAAATTAATAGGCGGTGCAAAAAGAATAAGATTCCTTATAGGTTCCTTTGCCAGTGCAGTGTAAATGGTTGCTAATGTTCCCCCTAAACAGTAACCTACTATACTAATTTCATTCGATTTTGCATGTAATAATGCTCTTTGAACTCCTTTTTCAATATAGGTCAAAATGTAGTCATCAAGTGTTATGTCGTTATCCTCATAACCTGGCTTTCCAAAATCAAGCAAATATACGTCATATCCTTCTTTTGTAAATGCCTCAATCATGCTCAAACCTGGTGCTAAGTCTAGAATATAGGATTCATTCATTAATGAATATATTAAAAAAAGAGGTATCCGATATTTTTTATTAGAAGAAGGGTAGTACCAAAGTGTAGATTTGTTTTTCTTCCAAATTAATTCTTTATTTGTTTGACCATATTGGGGTTCAGGTTCGAATAATACGTTTTGGATCCCTCTCCATCTCTTGATTTGCCTTCTTCTTCGTTCCTTCACTCTTCCCACCCCTTTGCTTTATTTTTTTGTACTCGTTGCATTAAGGATGTTATTAATAAGAGTTTGTCTTAGTTGTTCTTTAGTATGCTTCTTTTTGTATTCAGTTTTTTTCTTCTGAACAGGATAAATAGACATTTTCTCTTCTAATAAATCTATTTTTTCTTCAATTTGCCTTGCTAATTTTGCTACATTCGCTACATCGTCTTTTGTTGGAACATTTAAATAATGGGTAATAATATTCATGTATTCTCTTATATCTCTCATTATTCTCTTATGATTTTTTGTGCCCAGCTTGACAAGTTCCATCATTGCTTCTTCAGATAATAACTCTTTCAACCAGCCATTCAACTTTTCTTCTGATTTAATTCCCGTTTGTTTAACAAGATTCAGAATATCAACCATCTCAGCTTTTCTTTTGTTCTTCTTTTTCTTAGCCATTTTTATTTCCCCTCTCCTTTATAAGTACACGACTACTATTTCTATATTCATTGAGTTCTACCATTGTCTATAGATTTGTCTATAATATGTGCCTATTTCTATCAAATTGAACACATATCATATGTAATGTTCCGCTATGATACAAGCCAAAAAAAGCTAGAGACATAGACTAAACTTGGCTCATTACTTCGATATGGCAAGGAGGAATAAACTAGTGACTAATAACAAGAAATACGTACCTAAGAGCCCGAATGGAAATTGGCTGACTGGTCATTTAAAAGATTTTCAAAAGGATCCACTCGGTTTCTTATCATCGCATTCTCAAGATTATAAAGATATAACTCAAATTCGTTTCGGTCCATTCACAAAGGTATATGTCGTATCAAATCCTCATTTAATTAAAGAAATACTAGTTACAAAACAAAAAAGCTTTATTAAGTCACACGACTTACGTGTTCTAAGAGATGTAGTAGGAGAAGGACTATTGACCAGTGAAAAGGATGTTCATTTACGGCAAAGAAGGCTTATTCAGCCCTCTTTTCAACACTCTCATATAACGAATTATGCTACAGATATGATTGAAACAACGCAAAAATATCTTGAAAAATGGCAAGATGGTCATCAATATCTTATGACCGATGAGATGATGAATATCACGCTTGGAATTATTAGCAAAACGATGTTTAGTATGGATTTTGATGAAGGTGTCAAAAAAATCGGTAAACCAATTGAGACATATATGAAGTTAGCCGTTAAACGAATGCGGTCTCTTGCTCCATTCCCATTATGGGTCCCTACCCAAAGAAATCGAGAGTATAAACACTCGATTGAATCTCTAAATAAAGTTATCTATTCAATTATTGATAAAAGAAAGCAAGATCAGGATGTGTATCATGATCTTCTTGGTGTTCTATTAAATGCAAAAGATGAAAAAGATGGCTTAGGAATGTCCGATGAACAATTAAAAGACGAATTAATGACCATCTTTTTAGCTGGGCATGAGACAACAGCAAATGCTCTTTCTTGGACACTGTATCTCCTTTCTCAAAATTCAGAAGTTGAACAAAGATTACATGAAGAAGTAGAACGAGTGATTGGCAATAGTCCTATAGAACCAAAACATTACAGAGATTTGCAATATACACAAAATGTGATCTGGGAATCTCTTCGCTTGTATCCTCCAGCATATGTAATTGGTAGGGAAGTAGATCAGGATGTAGATATAGGGGGCTATTCCTTAAAAAAGGGCGACATGATTCTTATGAGTCAGTATGCTATCCACCGTAAAGAAGACTATTTTGAGCAACCAAATGCATTTATACCTGAGCGCTTTGAAAATAATTTCATCAGGTCGATACCCACGTATGCTTACTTTCCTTTTGGTGGTGGGCCAAGGGTCTGTATTGGTAATCATTTTGCTATTATGGAAGCCGTTTTAGTCCTAGCTTGTATTGCGCAACGGTTTAGATGGAAGCTAGCACCAGACCATCATGTTATCAAACCTCAGCCACTCATCACATTACGGCCGAAACATGGCTTACGGATGATTGTAGAAGAAAAAAGGTGAAGATTTCTTTTAAAAGAAATCTTCACCTATCGTATGATACAAGTTCCTTTATATTCCCTTGGACGAATTAACTTATTATCTATAATTTACTTTCATAATAATTTCATCCGCTTCTTCTTGTGTGATACCAAATTTTTCTGCAGTTCGTATCACCGCTTCTTCATCATCCATTCCTTCATTATAGACAAGAGTTGTCCAATAGAAGTAGACATCTAGCTCTTCTGCAGTAGGATATTCACCTTGTTCATAATCTTTCGGTAACTTTTTTCCTGTTGCTGAACCGAAGTCAAATACGAATTCGTGCGTTGAGTAATCGCCTGCTACAACGTCAGCTGCCTTAGTCCAATCTCCTTTTGGGGCATATTCGAATTTGGCCAATGTATAGCCTTTGCCTACTTGCCGTTCATCATCAATAACCCAAACAACAACGGCATTAAATTCCTTCCCTTCTTTCGCTTCCTCTACCACATCCATAACGATAGCTTCAATTGCTTCCTTCCCAATATAAATGTTACTTGGAACAACCCAATAGGCAAATCTTATAGTATTTCCATTGCTCAAGTCTTCTTCTTCAACAATTGTATAACTAGGAACACCTTGTTGATTTTCTTCTGCCATCTCTTTCTCTGTTGTTGTTGTTGCTGTTGCTTCTGCACATGTCCATACAAGCAATAGACTTATTAAAAGAAAGCTCCGATACATCATCTTCTTTTTCCTATTCACTTTTTAACCCCCTTGATTTTTTACAAGAGTTCACCATGTATAAAAATGTGAATTCTTCTCTCTTTTAATTCTGCGTCGGAATACTTTTTTTTATCATAAATTTATATAAATAATTAGATTGTAACGATAAATCTAATTAAAAACCTTTGAGTTTTATTTTCGTCTGCCTTTTCTCATGTACGAAAAAAACAATCATTATATCTCTTTAGGTATTTGGTAAAAGGATCGTAAAGGTTGTGCCCACTCCGTATGTACTTTTGACTTGAATTTCTCCACCATGCAGTTCAATCAATTGTTTCGTAATGGCTAATCCTAACCCACTGCCGCCATGTTTCGTTGAACGAGATTGATCTACTCGATAAAATCGTTCCCATACATAATCTAGATCTTTAGCAGGAATACCTTCTCCATTATCTTGTACGGTAATTGAAATTTTCGTTTTTTCATGATTCATTTGCAACTTAATTTGTCCTTTTTCCGCTGTATGTCGGATTGCATTTTCTAATAAATTTAAAATAACTTGTTCCATACGGCCTGGATCTATGAAGGCTTTGATTTCATCTGATGTAGAAGAAAAATCAACACTTATATTTTTTTTAGTTGCCTCAACCTTCACTTTTTGAATCACTTTATATCCTATTTCAACTAAATTGCAGTCCTCCTTCTCAATGGTAAATTGTCCTTCATCTAGTTTCACCAACTGAAAGATATCATTAACTAAGCGATCCATCCGAACGGCTTCTTGATAAATCACTCTCGAATGGTCGCTAATATCATCCCCTAGATCACTTTTATCCTTCAGGATCGATGCATAAGCCTTAATATAGGTTAAAGGCGTACGAAGATCATGAGAAACATTTGAGAGAAATTGCTGCCTTGTATCCCGATATTTCATTAATTGCTTGGCCATTAATGAAATATCTTTCATTAAATCGGCTATTTCATCATTACCTTTCGCATTCAACTGAACATCAAAATTACCTTTTGCAATTTTTTTTGTTGTATTACGGATTTTCACTAAAGGAGTTGTCCACCGTTTCGATAAATATAGGATGATCATACCTGATAAGAATAGTGAAAAGACCGTCATACTTATTGAGATGAATAATAACTGGGCTTTGGCTTGCTCAAACTCTCCCGTATCTTGGTCAATAAACAAATATCCTACAACAACGTTGTGTTGCTCTAAAGGAACAGCTGCCCAAACATGTGGAATATGATGAGCGACGGTTTCAACATATTCTGTTTTACTTTCTCGTCCAAGTTGACTAACCCAATCACGATAAAAAATCATTTTTTCGGAATCTATTGGATACGAATGGTCAATCACACCAAAATTACCGTCGAATACAATAAATGAACTTTCTCTTCCTCTTCTTTCCATTAAGACGACATGGTGAAGTGTATGATTGGTAAAATCTTCTTCAATCACTTCCTTATGGGCTTGTAGTCGATATTCAATATCTTGTTGGAGCTGGTTTTTATAAAAGGTCTTTGACACGTGATAAAAAGCTGCACTCATTGAAACAATCCCGATGAAGGACGAAACAAATACAAGGATCATTAATTTGGTCGTAAGCTTCATTGAACATACCCTGGTTGGGATAGCTTATATCCGACTCCCCAAACCGTTTCAACGATACGCTTTTCTAAGCCGGCATTTTTCAATTTTTCCCTAATATTTTTAATATGGGTATCAATATTTCGATCATACCTGTCTAACTGACCATCCCATTCCAATTCTAAAAGCTGATCTCTTGTAAATACTTGACCAGGGTGTGAAAATAGACGTAAAAAAATTTGATATTCTTTCCTAGTAAGCCCAACCGTTTGATTACCTATTGTGAAAACTTTTTCATGTTCATGTAATGTAATTCCATACAACTCGGTTACTCTTTCCTTTGGGTTTGCTTTTTCAAATCTTCTTAACACTGATTGAACCCGTGCTTTTAGCTCAGATGGTTCAAAGGGCTTTGTAATATAATCATCTGCACCTAAATTTAATCCCTTAACCACATCATCTGTTTCCCCTAACGCCGTTAAAAGAATGACAGGTATTGCTGAATCCTCCTGTTCTAATCTTCGTAAGACATCGTAGCCATTCATAATAGGCATCATCACATCTAAAAGCAACAAATCATAGTTCCTTTGATTTATTAAGTTAATAGCCTCTTCACCAGAAGATGCCACTTCAATCTGATAGTTTTCAGCATTTAAACAGACAGCAATGAGCTTTTGCATCTGAATTTCATCATCTACAATTAAAAGATTTTTCATTTTTTACCTCTCTTTAAAAAAATGAAGAGGAAGGCGATTTTACATAATCGTTCCTTCCCATTCACATTTATTAATGATGTGCATGATCACTTCCATCCAAAGAGACAATCTCTAATTTTTCATCAAGAACTCCTTGTGTTTGAAATGGAATAAGATCCAATGATCCGATTAAATACCCGTGATTATACGGACCTTCTGTTGGATCCGTTTCAAAAGCTGGTTTTAGCTTAGCTAAATACTTATACAATGACTCTGTTAATTCCCCTGCCTCTAGCCAAACCATTGGTGCATGTTTTCCTAGATGAGCAAATGGTGCTGCCGCGATAGCAAGCTCTGGAATTTCAGTCGATACAAATACTAACCCATGCCCAGGACTCGTAATACCCCAGCCAAAGTTATTATCATCTTTAAATGTAGAAAAAGCAATAGATTGGTCAATGGAGGTATGTCCAGATATGCGTTGAACTGTTCCGTATTCCCCCAGTTGACTTGCTACTTTTTCAGATATCATTTCCTCTGGACCGACAATGTAAATTACGGCCTCGCCTTCACGCTTTTCTAACGCTTTTATGGTTTCTTGTGGTATCGTTTCTTTCTCTACATATAATAGAGATTCATTCATATGGGCTATCCAGTTCCCTACTGGTATAGTATACTCTTTAGCCTTCTCTTCAGATGAACCGATAATGACAGCTTGATGTACATGTCCGATTGTTTCAAAAAAGACTTCTTCTATTTTTTCAGCAAAGTCTGCTGGATTTTCACCAACAATTTGTTCTACTTTAAATTGATCCAGTTTATTTAACTCTTTTTCATCATATTGACCAATAATTAATACTTGAGTTCCCTGATCATTTCCTTTTGGTTGGAGACGATTTATTTCCATTACCACTTCATCCGTTATTTCCTCATCAACATATAGTAGTGGTCCATCATTCGGATGGTGAACTAATGTTAAAGCAGCTAATGACTGTTGCCAATTATTAACTGGGGCTAAGATCACTGTTCCCGGTTGATTTTGTTCATGAGTTGCTGGCCAAACAGTTTGCGCTACATGGATTGATGTCCTTATAGGATCTGCTTCACTTATTCTTGTTACATTTTTGGTATTTTCTATCACTAGTCCATTTAATGACTGTTCATTAAATGGATGAGGCGCTCCTTTAGCTTCATTCTCTACTTGTTCGCGTGAACTGGTAGTACTTTCCCTGTCGTCATTTCCATGTTCATGATGAGCGTTATCTGATTCTTGCGCATTCTTATGATGGGCTTCTTCTACTTCTTGATGATTGCGGTGATCGCTTATTTCATCATTTGTACACCCTGTTAAAATAATAATTAGCCCTAATAAATTGGCAAGGATTATAGTTCTTCCATTTTTCAATTTGCCAAACCCCTTTCTTACTACTAAATTTCTCACGCTTTTATGATACCTGTTATTTATGTAGAAAGAATGAAGATTTAACTATTCGTGAAACGTCCAAAAGATTTTTATAGCATTTTAAAGTTCATTAAAACTTTACCTTAACTTTAATTTAAAGTCCTTATGCAATCTTCCTTACCTTAACTACTTGATTTCAGAACATAGCAATACTATATTAATGTCATTAAATCTCACACATTTTTTTCGTTTTCCCCTCACTAATTTAGGCATAATTAAAGACAATCTGCACCGTTTCCTGTAGGATAAATGTATAATTGTAGCTTTGGTTTATATTAGCTGAATTTGTTCCGTGTGAATATGCTCTTTAGATTTTGTAATATACCAATTGTAAACATACTTTAGTCAACAGGAGTGATTCCCTTGCATTTAACTAGTTATACAGATTATGCATTACGTACTCTTTTGTATTTAAGTACAAGAGACACAATAGAGTTAGCAAAAATTAAAGATATAGCAACGATTTACAATATTTCCAATAATCATATGAGTAAAGTCGTTTATGAATTAGGGCAACTAGGACTGATTAAAACCATTCGGGGGAAGAATGGGGGCATTAAATTGGCATTAGATCCAAAAGATATTAATATTGGGGCAGTTGTTCGAAAAACAGAGAATCTTCATATTGTTGAATGTTTCGATCGAAAAAACAACACATGTATCATTAGTTCTGCTTGCAAATTAAAGTTTGCATTAAATGAGGCTCTCCAAGCTTATCTAAGTGTTCTTGATCAATATACCCTAGCAGATATCATTACGAACAAAAATGATTTACTAGAAATATTTACTTTTCATGAACAGAATGCTTAATGTACCATATACAATAAAAAAGGCTGAAATAAAGCTGAACTATTGGAGAATAGTCAAGCTTTATTTCAGCCGTTTCATCCGGTTAACGATTAAATTCAACCTCTTTTTTGCTCTCTTTAACTTTGAAAAAATCCCCTCCCTTGTTATTGCCACTATGTAACTTAGTTGCTTTTTGTAATTTAGGGACGTGCTTAGAACAATGGATAAATGCCTCTTCTACTTCTATCACAATCCATCTCTCTGCTTTTCCCCCCTCTTTTAATCGGATATCATCTCTCATTTTCTTTGTTAATTGAAGCGTATCTAATTCTTTATTCTCATATATAAAAGCCTTCCCATTTACATGTAATCCGTTACGACTATGGAAGAAATCAATAAACATTAAACCAATATGAGGGTTTTCCATCATATTTCCCATGCTAGCCATGACACCGTTGCCTCGATATTCTGGGTACATGACCATATTTTCATTAATTACTCTGACAAAACCCGTGTCTCCAGCCCGAAAGGACGAATCACATTTTCCGTTGCTGTCAGAAGTTGAAACAAACATCATCTCTTGTGCTTCAATAAATTCTTGCATCGTTTCGTTTAAATAAGATAACATTTGATTCTTATAAAAGGCCTTTGCTCGCTTTTCTGTTTTGTATTTCTCTTGCAAAAACTCTTCTCCCGATCCTTTAAACAACTTGTTCAACCCCTTTTCACTACTGAAATAGGTGAAACGTTCTTGTGTTATTTTACCTGAACATTCACACAAATGACTCGATATTGTCAGATTATATAACATGTATTTTAAATCCATCAAAAAGAAACTGCAAAACCTTATCAAGGTTTCCAGCTTCTTTATATCATTTTTTAAACTGACTTTTTATAGAGCCGTTTATTTAATTTTTTGTATAGTTCGTCACCTGTATCGCAAGCAAATACTTTTCCATCAACTAATGAAAAGGGACAGCTCTTACACGTTTTACACTTTCCAAGGCATCCTTTTCTCTTAATTGTTACATCAGGATACTGTCCTTTTAGAGCCTTGTACGTTTTTTTTGTTTTGAATTCATTCTCTTTACAGAAATAAACTTTCCGCATCGCACTTTCTCCTATCAACAATTGATAATTATAATCATTTTCAATTATATATATATCATACCATGCGGATATAAAGATGTATAGTCGTAACAATCTGATAATTAAAAACAAAAAATGACTCCTTTTCTCCGGAGTCTCTAACTAATATGGTTTTTCATATATTGTCGATATTTTTCATATAGTTTTTTTCTGTTTTTTTGTGCTTTATACTCCATAAGTTGAAGTTTATATCCTGCCTTGTTGTATAACAAATGCCCTGTCTCTTTCCCAACCAACTCAGAGCGTTTTCCCATCCTGTATTTATAGTTTATGATTTTTAACCAGTCATTTGAACGTTTTCCAAAATGATATTTCGATTGTGGCTTTTTAACAACAATCCCTTCAAGGTCGTATTCTTTTACAACATCAAAATACGTCTCGGAGTTCCCCTCTACCCATTGAGATGTCACCATTGTTATTGTATCTGTAGGAATAACTGTGTTTAAAAGTGTTTTTCGTTTAATAAGTGGCAGCTGAGTTATTTGTCTGCCTTTATAGAATAACAGATCAAAAGCCACAAATTGAATGGGAATCGCTGTATTTACCGACTTGAATCGTTCCATTAAACGAGGAAAATCTGGCTTGTTTTCTTTGTTAACTGAAATGAGCTCTCCATCTAAGACAATCCCTTTTGGCAAAGAAATGA
The DNA here is from genome assembly GCF_000787375.1 of Halalkalibacter okhensis. Classification (GTDB taxonomy): domain Bacteria; phylum Bacillota; class Bacilli; order Bacillales; family Bacillaceae_D; genus Halalkalibacter; species Halalkalibacter okhensis. The sequence continues at coordinate 69,874 of NZ_JRJU01000013.1, forward strand.
ATGAAATTTCTGGAAAAAAGGACGTAACATCGAGACTATGTCTAGTAAATAATTTCGGTGTTCCCGTTATATTACTATAAATTAACCTAACCCCATCTAATTTTAATTCCGTTATGACATTTGCATAATCTGCCGGCGGAGAAGCCGCCTCTTGTAACAACATTGGAGAAATAAACATCTGCACCACCTCCCATTTTATCTTACACCGACTATTTGATCTTTTCATTAGTGAGCAATTGGAAGTGAGTAAAAATATAAGAATAATTGCTGAAAGTTCAAGTTAACCTAATATTATCTTTCAAAATAGCAGGAGTGAAATGAATGAAATTCGTTGATGAGTTATTTGAATTATATAAAAATCATTTAACTGGAGATGAAGAAGATGCGCTAATTATAATCAATGGAATATTGCATGATTTCAATGATAGGGACATTAAGCATTTGGTTGATACTATGCCTGATCAAGAACGTTTTGAAATGCTAGCATTGTATCTATATGAAAAATTCCGAATCAAAGTTGCCGAAGAAGGGATTGGTCAAACGGGGAATGCTGATGACCAAGATGAGGTGAAATTTTATCATTGAGATGGAGTATAGTTAAATGCGCCTTATAATAGGCGGCACTAAAATGAAGATTTTCAGCAAGACCACTGAATAAGGTGAAAGTCTTGAGGCCACTGAAAAAGTCCTTTTAGAAGATTCGAGGAAGCAGCAATGGCTCCACACGTTGCGCGCCTGCTACGAGAAACCCACTCATAGCAAGCTTAAGACAAAGCAACGGATCCGCTCATTGCTTAAAGGCCACATCAAAGGTGAAAGTCGCACCTTTGATGTGGCCTCTTTTAATGGACGCATTTTCCACTCTTCATTCACTGAGAAACTTGCTTCATACCTGCTTTTATTCTTGCTTTTTTCGGTGTATAGGTTAGAACCCCTAGACCAACAAATAACAATCCAACACCAAGCCAGGACAAAAACGGTAAATATTCTCCAACTAGAAATACTCCAAGCATGGCAGCGGTTAATGGCTCAGCTAGCGAAAGAGTGACCGCAGAAGAAGCTGTAATGCCAGTGAGTCCGCGGACAAAAAGAAGATAAGCGATTGCTGTGGCAATCAATCCAAGGTGGAGAGCGATACCAATTCCGTTTCCTTGCATCAACCATGTCAAATCGTAAATAAATAAAATCGGTGTTAACAGACACGCACTTAAAGTAAACACTACAGCAACAACCACTTCAGATGAGTGTCTTTGTAGTAACTGCTTACTAACAAGAGTATACGTTGCAAAAGATAGCCCTGCCCCAAGTGCCAAGATGATTCCAAAAGGACTTATGTTCACATCTCCCTGATTCGTATTTGAAAAAAGGAGTAAACTGCCCGTAATCGCTATCACCGTTGCCACCCACCATTTCTTTGTAGGTAACCTCTTTCTGAACAGCCACTCTAAAATCCCTGCTAAAATCGGGGCGCTTCCAATGGCTACCACTGTCCCTATTGCGACTCCTGTTGTGGACACTGCCTGGAAAAAAAGAGGTTGATAAGCCGCCATACTCAGTGCAGCTACAAGTGTGACTCTTATTGGCCAATTTTTCAAAGTTAGTTTGCCTTGAACGAGGACAAATAGCAAAAGTGCAAGCCCTCCCACGGCAAGTCGAACAGCTCCAATGACGACAGGATTTGCATTTTCAGGTGCAAATGTTTGTGCTGTACCCGTTGTCCCCCATAGCATAGCTGCTAATAAAACCATTAATATGGATACATTGTTCAATCTGTTCCCCCCTAAGAAGTACTTTTTTTTATTGTACTTCTTTTGAAACAGATTGCATTGCCTTTTCTTTTGTCTTATTTATCATTTTTAAAGGTTTTCCGGTACATTTGTGGAGAAATCCCTATATTGCGATTAAATGACCGGGTGAAGGAAGATGCATAGTCAAAACCAACCTCTTTGCTTATGTCTGTGATTTGTAGCGTGGTCTCTACTAACAATCTCTTTGCTTCCTCTAACCGCACCTGTTGAATATAGGCTTTTGGACTTATCCCCGTTAATTTTTTAAACCAATTTGTATAATAGGAAGGATGGTAATGTTCTAGCTTTGATAATTCTTCAATCGTTAATCTTTTCGCGAAGTGATCATGTATATATTGGATGGACTTCTCTGTTTTTTTATTCAACTTTTCACTGATATATCGACCTAAATAAGTTAACGAAGTGGAAGAAGTCGTGACATTTTGTAGCTCATCTAGCAGCAAGGAACGAATCGCTTTCCACTGGTCATTTAACTGCATATATTGTCCAAAAGGCGGGTTTTCTTTATCTATTAATAAATGATTGGGTAAATCAACAATTAAGAACTCGTTCGTGTTAACTGCACGAAATGTATGCAAGCACCGTGGTGGGAGATAAAAGCAGAATTCATCTTCCAACTGAAATACGTGTTCATGAACTTTTATTTGCATTCCTCCTTGAAGAGGAAATAACAATTGTCCATACGTATGATCATGTGTATTAAATTGCTTCGAGTACGTTCTTTTTTCACAAATCACTCGTTCAAGCTGCACCATTGATTCCCCCTACTCCACATTATGTATTTACGAGTGCCGGCCTAATCATAATTGCTTCCATTATACTCTGCTTTTCTTTTAATCTAAAGCTTTAGATTATTCCCTACTCCTTTTTATTCCAGCTTTCTTCTCTTCAATTACACCTATTTTCTCCATGCCTTTAAAGCCTATTTCATTCACCGAAGCCTCTTCTTTTACGTATGATACTTTCGAATAAACAAAGGTGGTGAAAAAGTGAAAAATAGATTAAACGTTTCAGTTATCGTTCTTGGGGTCGTTTCTCTTTTATTTCTTTTCTCCCTTACCTTTTTTAGTCAATCAAACACTTCTGAACCAGTTACCGCTTCTACATTTGACCAACAAGAAGAAGAATCTTACGCAAATGAGGATCAATCATCAAATGAAAGGAACAGGAACAGCGAAGAAAGCGAAAACAACGTTACAAATAAAATCGATAACTCCATCAATTCAAATAATGGAGACGTTGAAAATACGGTAGAAAATCACGTGGATTCCTCTAACTCCAATGTAGAAAATCAGGTTACAAATGAGATCAATGCTAAGGAGTCCTCTATTTCTAACACAATTGAAAATCAGGTCGATTCTGAAAATGCGGATGTTACGAATACCGTTGACAATGCCATTTTTAGCGACAGCAATGACGTTGCAAATAGCATTGGGAATGATATTAATGTCACCGTTGATGTGAACGTAACCAACCAGATAAATAACTCCATCACAGCTGGAAGTGAGAATGGAGAAGGATCTAAAAACGGTGAGGAGAATGGCAACAACGAAAATGGAAATGATGAAGATACGGACAATGGCGCAAACGGTGAAAACGGCAATGGGGAAGATACCCCCGAAACCGTATGGGGAGTTGACTCAGCAAGTATTACAACGGAGAATATGCTTGCGTGTGTTCGAAATAACTTTGGTGATCCGGAGATTTGGGGCCGTTATTTAGGTACGAACGAAGGTGCTTCTTATGGTTTGACTGCTGAAGAGGTTGATTTGCTTCACTCTGAAAATATCCAAATCCTTGTTATTTATAACCACTTTAACGACGGTACAGGGTATGAACACGGGCAAGACCATGCTAATGCAGCGCTTGAAATGGCACGAGACTTCGGGATTCCTGAAGGGGTCGCATTATTTGCCAATGTGGAACCAATTTATCCGATTGATTCAGCGTTTATTCAAGGTTGGCATGATATTGTTTCAGATTCTGAATACAGTTCTGGTATTTATGGAATATTTGACCCAAGTGAGGAGCTATATACAGCCTTTGAAGCAGCTGCAGATGCGGACCCGAGCATTTTAGAGGAGATGTATGTATGGACGGCCGCTCCAAATGAAGGCATCACAAACGAAGAGAACGCTCCAGCATACAATCCAAGTTACCCAGACGGGGCGGTAATCGGTGGATGGCAGTATGGCCTTGATGCTGAAGCATGTAACATTGATACAAACATTTTTGATGGAAATGTTCTTGACGTACTTTGGTAATGTGGTGACTATAAGTGATGATCCTAGGATTCTCACTTATAGTTTTTTTATTTAAAATGATTATAATTTAATATTTATTTTTGTATAATAAATGCTATTATTGTATTATAACTACAACGAACGAAGGTGAATGTCATGTCTACTCCTCAGAAAACCGTTTGTCCACATTGCCAATCCGTAATGAAACAGCTTAAACATAGCATTTTATGTGGATGCGGGATTAAGTTTAAAACGTTTAAATCCATCTAAGCTTTTTTATTTTATTCTCCATCTAAAGTCGTAGATAACTTCAGCATCAAGCACGACGACGAACTCTTCTTTTCGATATATCCTTATATTTATAAGGAATATATGTTAAGGAGGAATGGAGATGACCTTTCATTTTCTACTATTTACTATAACCGTTTCAAAAAGAACATATACAGAAGAACAATTGCAGCAAATGATTCATGACGATGAAATTCAGGCTCAGTTAGACCAATACAAAACTAAGTACTGGACTTAGACTATGCTACCCTTTTATGCCATAAGAGAGTGGGGTTTCCCCTCTCATGGCTGGGTAGTTCAACTTTTGATACCACTGCTGTCTTTCTTAAACATCAGAGGGATTTAATTGTTTTAAATAAGCTGTATCACTTTCCATTGTTTCAAGCCACAACGTAACTAATTCAACACCATTGATTAATTCGATTCCAAGACCATCTGCATACATAACGGCCTTCTTTGTAAAACCGGATGTCGTAATGACATATCCGCCAACAGCTCCCCACTTCTCTATATTAGAATGGACGAGCGCAATTGCTTCAAAGCTTACATCTTTTTCCGTACATTTTACCTGGCCTAAATATAGCCCATCTTCTCTCCTATTTTCAAAATCCACGCCGTAATCCCCACTCGCCTTGCTAACAAACATATCGCCCCCGTACTTAGCTTCAATAATATCAGCGACAAAATGTTCAAAAGAGATAGGATCTTCCTTTAAGAAATTCTCACTATATGTTGTTGTACTTGTGGGCTCTTCTTTTTTAAATCGCATATACAACCCCATTGCAAGTGTCTTCCGCAACTCTAAATCATGCTCAATTTGATCAAGTAAGAGTTCTGTAAAATCGTTGTGCTTGCTCTTAAGACGAATCCAATTTACAACTGCAATGAGCGTGATCAAAATGGCTACAATTACTATAATCATTTGTACGTTTATTTGTATATTCATCAATAGCACCTCCACTTAGTAAGTTTATACCAAACATGACAAAGGCAAACGGTCTTTTATCTTCTTTACATTGACGAAAATAATGCTGGTATTTTCCGTAAAATAAAGTATATTTTATATAGCTCTATTAAATGGAAGCTTACTGGAGGGATATAAATGTGTGGTTTCATAGGTGAATGCAGAAAAAAGGATGTACCCGCAATTGATTCACATACATGGTTTAATTCGATTGAGGCAATTCATCATCGTGGTCCTGATTCAACTGGGCACTTTGCCGATGAATATATTCAATTAGGGTTCAAAAGATTAAGTATTATTGATCTTGAGCATGGGACTCAACCGATGTCTTTGCAAAATAGATACCACATTGTTTTTAATGGGGAAATCTACAATTATATCGAACTTAGAAATACCCTTCTCGCTGAAGGATTTGTGTTTCAAACGGATTCAGATACAGAAGTTTTGTTAGCTATGTATGCTTCACACGGAATGGAATGTGTAAAAGAACTCCGTGGAATGTTTGCTTTTGCCATTTGGGACAAAATCGAACAAACGCTTTTTGCTGCAAGAGATCCATTTGGAATCAAACCTTTTTATTATACCGAAACGGAGGATCGTCTCTTTTTTGCGTCGGAGCAAAAAAGCATCCATTCCTACATTTCAACAAATGAACTATCAAAAGAGGCACTGCAACATTATTTAACGTATCAATATGTTCCTGAACCACTGTGTTTATCTAATAAAATTTCAAAGCTTCTTCCAGGACATTACTTACTCACATCACCTGGACAAAAAGCTACAATAGAATGTTATTACAAAAAAACGTTCAACCCCGTCAAGAAAGATATGAATCACTATACTAAAAAAACAAGAGAGGTTTTATTAGATTCTGTCGAAAAGCATATGAGAAGCGATGTTCCTGTTGGTGCCTTTTTGTCATCTGGTATTGATTCTACAAGCATCGTTGCACTAGCTAAACAGCACAATCCTAACTTAAAAACATTTACTGTTGGATTTGACCGTCATGGGTTTAGCGAAATTGATATTGCTAAAGAGACAGCCGAGACATTACAAGTAGAAAACATCCACAAGATTATTACACCGGAAGAATTTATGAAAGAGCTTCCTAATATTATTTGGCATATGGACGATCCAGTTGCAGATCCCGCTGCTGTTCCTCTATATTTTGTTGCTAAAGAAGCGAGCAAACATGTAAAGGTTGTCCTTTCTGGCGAGGGGGCAGACGAATTATTCGGTGGTTATAATATTTACCGTGAGCCCTTGGCATTAAATTGGTTCAATTATATGCCTGGATCTATGAAGGCCGTTTTGCATAAAGTTGCATTAGGATTACCTGAAGGGATGAAAGGAAAAAGCTATTTACTACGAGGAACGACTCCATTGTCTGAGCGCTATATTGGAAATGCAAACATTTTAAGTGAACTTGAAAAGCAGCATTTACTAACCGCGTATGATGCTTCGAATCCGTTTATTAAAATGACGAGAAATCTATACGACGAAGCGTCGTTATTTGATGATTCCTCAAAAATGCAATACATCGATCTTCATACGTGGCTTCCTGGTGATATCCTTGTTAAAGCAGATCGTATGACAATGGCTCATTCTATTGAGCTTCGAGTTCCTTTCTTAGATAGGGAGGTCTTTTCGATTGCAAGCGAAATTCCTACTTATGCCAAGATTTCTCATGGAACAACGAAATATGTATTAAGAGAAGCCATGAAAGAGTTTATTCCTGAGTCCATCTTACACAGAAGGAAACTTGGATTCCCAGTGCCAATTCGTCATTGGTTAAAGGACGAGCTTTATGATTGGGCGCGAGATCTTCTTCTTACTAGCCCGACCGAGTACTTATTTAAGAGAGAAGAAACCATAAAGTTATTAGACGAGCATGTTCAAGGCAAAAAGGATAATAGTAGAAAAATTTGGGTCATTTTGTGCTTCATGGTATGGCATTCGCTATATATTGAAAGAAATGAATGGAATCATAGTTTACTGAATGAACGTAAGATACCTGTTTTTACGTAAAGAATAGAGGGGCAGTTCACTTTTGCCCCCCCCCTCTATTTGCCTCCTTTTTTACGTTTCCTTTCCAATTAATCGTTCAATCTCTTCTAGAATTTCCTTTTGAATTTCTTCTACTTTTGCGAAATCCATCGCTTCGATATAGTAATCTTCTAATTCATCACGGAGCGCTTTCGCCTCTTTTAGATAAGAGATGCCTTCTTTCATTTTATCTTTGTATGGTTTGGTTGTTTTCTCGATTTCTGTTGCAAATTTCTCATCTGTGTCCGGAGCAATACATCTTGTATACATATCAATGATTTCATCTGAATCTCGGTCTGGGAAGTATTCGTGAGGTGCCGTGCTATCAAAGATGGCAAAATCAAGCTCTCTTACAATAACCATATCTAAACTGTTTGGATCAAAACCGCAATGATATACTTCAACATCAAATCCTCTTTCTTCACCTGCAGCTGCTATTTTCTTTAGCATGGTTGACTTTCCAGATCCAGCTCTTCCTTTTATGAAGTAGCGCTTACTAATATCTTCAGTTAAGTTTTGAATGAAGTCCACTGCTCCATTTGGAGTGGCGGCTCCTAAAAAACGATGTTTTATTTTCGCTTGTTTTGTGTCTGAATTTTCTCCGTAAAAACGCGAGATTAACTCATCCGTAAGTTTATTCGCTTCGTTGAAATCCATATTAGAAATATAAATGTCTTCAATATCATCATGGGCCTTTAATGCCTCTGCAAACGTATCGTAAGCAGTTTGAAAGGTTGCAGAGATTTTTTCGTTTAAGATAAGTATTTCGTTTTTATGCTGTTGCAATTTATTTGAGTCCCATGCCACTCCTAGATTCACATATTCCTCGATAACACCAGGTGCTTTCGGTTCAATTACATGAGGAGCAGTCCCGTCGACAATTCCAATCCTATATTCAGGAATAATCACTCCATCAATCGATTCGTTATCTGAGGAGCAATGCAACAATTCAATATTTAGACCTTTATTGATTATTTTCTCGCCGACTGCCTTCATTAATGAGGATTTTCCTGTCCCAGGTCCTCCTTTTAAAATAAAAAGACGCTCTAAACCTTCTAACGCGGAGTCATATAAGCTGTGAAATCCCTTTGCTGTGTTGCCTCCTGCATAAAAGTTTTGAACCTTCCCTTTCATCCAATCACCCTTTCCTCTTTTACCACAACATATGTAAGTATTCTTACAAGGGTGAATGCCTAATCGTTGTAGATTCGTATTTAATCTTACATACCATCTCGATTGGTGAAAAAATGAATGTTCGATATAAACCACAATAGCTTACGTTTCTTTGCTCTTCTCTTTTCGGGTGTCGTGAATAAAAACGAAAAAGCACTAAAAGGTAAAAACCTTGTCAGTGCTTTTTCCAAACCGGAACCGTTTATTTAGCCTGCAATCTGAGCTTTACTATTTGTTCTTATGAACTCTAACGAGGCTTTATTGAAATGTTCGTGTGCTTCTACGTTGCAAACGTGTCCACTTTCTTCTATGACAAGTAACTGTCCTGTGAATGTTTGATTCATTTCTTTTTGTACTTTCGGTAGAAACATGTAATCATTTTCTCCCATGATACATAATGTTGGAATTTTCAAATCAGTATTTTGGATTTCTTGATGATTTGTATCCACATCTCTTGTCACTCGAAACCATTTAATAAACTCCATTTGGTTCATTCTTTTTGCTTCTCTTCCAAATAACTGCCTTGATTCCTTGTGTTCTTTTCTTGGCATCATAATCCAAGCAAATAAATGATATAACCACATATAAGGGATTTGTTTTTTCACTAAATTACCTGCCGTAATTAACAGCCTAGAACGAAGATTAAATCCTATAATCAACCCTCCGAGGATCATGGACTTTACCTTTTCTGGAAAGGAATAGGCTATATTTCTGATAACAATGCTTCCTAACGAAATCCCTAAAAAATGAGCTTTTTTTATATTTAAGTAATTCATTACTTCTACAACGTCCTTACTAGACTGCGCAAAAGTATAACGTTCATCCTCTGTTTTAGGTGACTTTCCATGTCCCCTTAGTTCCACTAAGAGCAAATTGAAATGCTTCCTTAAGTCTTTAATTTGTTTATACCAAATCGTTGAGCTCCCACCTAATCCATGTATCATGACAATCCATTCGTGTTTAGGTGATATCTCATAAGTTTTGTAATATAACATGAATTCTCCTTTTCACGGGCACATATTTAAATTAAGATGGGTGTCTTATCTTGTTTTTTATAACCATGAATAATCGTCTTTAACATTTCGTTATCCATCTTCAACACTTTGTTATCAGTATCACTAAGCAGCTGTTGAGTGTTTGTTATGTTAAAATCAATATCACGATTTACATAAATAGTGAAATTGGATATAAACTCATTTAATACCATTTCCTCTTTCGTTAAGACCGTATCTTCTCTCGAATTAAATTGAATATCTGGAAAATCTAGCAATGCCCCTATCATTTTTAGTCCTTCGTGATTTAGCGGAGGATTAGGGTTGGTAATATGATAGATGGTTTTATTTTTGGCCTTCTTTAACCCAGCCATTAGAACCTGGCAAACATAATCAACTGGCACTAAATTTTGAGTTCCTAATTGATTTCCGATTATATTATACTTTTTACCACTTACATTCCCTACTCTTGAAATTCGTTTTTTAAATATCTCAAGTCCTTTGATAAACCCATATAATCCAAAAGTAGAATCCGTTTGGCCTGTTACTGAATGACCAACAATAATAGATGGCCTAAAAATGGAAACACTCATTTGTTCGCTATAGGACATGACGATATGCTCAGCTTTGCATTTCGTTTCTTCATAGGGGTTATTAAATTCTTGGTCTATTTCATGTAACGTTTCTTCTGCAGTGTCTTTCTTTCCAAGAGTATAGGCTGTACTAATATAATAATACGCTTTCACACCAATATCTTTTGCGAATTCTAACGAATGTTCTGTTCCCTTTTCATTCACTTCATATAATCGATCGGCCATTTTAAAATCAAACGATAGTAATGCTGCTATATGAAAAAAAGCATCTATTTCCCCTATAAGGTGGCGTTGTTTTTCTTTCGCCATTCCTAGTTGCTTATCTGAAAGATGGCCTTCTATGAACTCTATTTGCGAGTGCTGATGTTTTGGAATTTTATTTAATAAAGCTTGGCTTTTCTTTAATGATCTCACTAACACATAAACTCTGTTATTAGAATTGATGAGTTCCTGGATAAATTGGGTTCCTAAGAAGCCTGTTCCACCTGTGATAAATATATTCATATAGTTCCCCTTTCGTTATCCGCTTTCATAAGTTATCGCCATTATACACAACATTTCCAACATACTCATGCTGTAAATCTTTCAATTATGTGACGTCTGTCTCATTTTAAACATAAATTGACAAAATCCTCTCCTAAAAAATGGTTCTAACGACAGGAGGCTACTAATAAGGATATTTTTCCTTTTTAGTAGCCTCCCTTTTACTTTTCTAAAAGTGTTTGTACGGTAACAAACTGATACCCTTGTGCTTGTAGTTCATCGATCATTCTTGGTAGGGCCTCTACTGTGCCATCAAGAAGGCGTGCATCGGATTGAAAATTATGCTGAAGAATGATTCCTCCTGGTGAGATATCTCGACGGACTATGCTCAGGATCTCCTCTGCTGATTGGCCACTCCAATCAATCGTATCAACAGACCACATAATTGTTCGCATCCCCATCTCATGCAAAACAATATGATCCGATTTTGTCATTGCACCGTACGGCGGACGGAAAAGATCCGGCATTCTACCGACTGTTTTCATCATTTCTTTTTGAGTTGACTGTATCTCTTCTACTAAAGTCGATGTCATAACAGTCGGGATATTGGGATGATTCCATGTATGATTGGCGATTCCATGTCCTTCCCTTACCATCCGTCTCATCATATCGGGAAACTCTTCAATTTGTTTCCCCATGACAAAAAAAGTTGCGGGTACGTTTTTCTGTTTTAAGATATCTAATATTTTAGGGGTATAAAAGCTATCCGGTCCATCGTCAAAAGTTAGAGCTACTTGCTTCCTTGCTGGCTCTCCATTATATATAGCCTGTGGAGGGGTTTCTATATTGGTGGTTATAAATGTCTGCGCTTTCTCTCTTTGATACGATACACCCATCCCAAATTTCCTTGCGACATCAATAAGAGGAACAAAGACCTCGCCATTATATTCAATAGTTTTCGTTGAAAGACTTTGACGCCTCCATGTTCCGGTGGCATGACCGTAGACATCTGCATAATCCTTTCCTACAGGTAGCGCAAATTGCAGATCTTTATGATGAAACATAACTGAACGATACTGGTCATTCCAACTTATTTTGACACCCGTATGTTTTAGAAATAAAGCAGGTATGAGTATATGCCCATCTCTCATTATGTATCGGGTCTTAAAAGGTTGATGATCAATCATGATCGGAGCTTCTGGTAACCGGGACTCTTGTGCCAATGCAGTTGAACCAGTTACTAGAAGTATGAAGCAACAAAGGATAAGTGTTCCCTTTTTATTAAACATATGTATTCCTCCTAACCAATTATGCTTAGCCTTTCCTCATTTAGGAGGTTTATGAAGAGGGGACTGAAAAAGGTTAAGTTGCCTTTTTCAGTCCCCTCTTTGTTTAAGAATAGAATCATAGTTCTGTTGAAAAATGGTGGCCTTTCTCTTTTAACTTTTGAATAAGTGTTGGTAAAATGAACAGTGTTTGTTCAAGTTCATGCAGAAGAATGATGGAACCTTTTTGAACATGAGTGAGAACATTTTCAATAATTTGGTTAGGATCTTGTTTTAAATTCCAATCAAACGATGCAATATCCCACATCACTGTTTGCAACTGTAAATGTTCAGCAATAGCTAGTGTATCCTTGTTGTACTGCCCAAAAGGCGGCCTAAAATATTGGACCTTCTGCCCCGTTATGGTTTCAATGGCTTCTTTGCTTCCTTGGATTTCATGCATTTGTTGGGCATAGCTCAATTGCGTAAGGTTCGGATGACGCTGAGTATGAGCACCAATGATGTGGCCATCGCCGAGTACACGGTTCCACGGTCTATTATGATGAAGCAACCTCGTTTGCCAAAAAAAGATGGCTTGTACTCCTTCTTTTTCTAACACATCAAGAAATTGAGGTAAATATTTACTTGGGCCATCATCAAAAGTTAAAATGATTCCTGACTCCTGACAATTTGCTATGTTTGTTAAGACGCTTGCTTCTTTGGAGTTGTACACAACTTCATTAGTAGCTATTCATGGACTTTTTTGCATTCTAACCCCTCCTTTTTTATCTACTTTTCACTAACAAATTAACCGCTTCTTGAATAAGCTCCTCCGTATCTTCTCCTTTATTTATTTGTTCACGGACGCATTGCTCTAAGTTCGTACTCACCACAAGCCCAATTGTTCGATCTAGTGCATTTCGCGCTGCGGACATTTGAGCTACAAGATCTTTGCAATCTTTTTCTTCTTCCATCATACGAAGTAATGCCTTCACTTGTCCTTCTACACGTTTTACTCTATTTTTCATTTGATCATTATATTTCATTTCACTTCCCCTTTCTACAACCAACTACCTCTACATCATCATATCCTACGTTCCTTGATACTTTCAACATTTGACCACCTGAACACTTGGAATAAAATGTATGTTGAATACCGAACGTATTTTCGCATATAATAATAACACAAACATTTGTTCTTATCCGGAGCGTGAATTCGATGAAAACAATCTTTCTTGTTGATATGCAATCTTTTTATGCATCTATTGAAAAAGCAAGATACCCATATTTAAAAGACAAACCGCTCGTTGTATCTGGAGATCCAAAACGTCGGTCAGGAGTTATTTTAGCCGCCTGTCCTCTAGCAAAAAAACGAGGCATCAAAAATGGCGAACGCTTATGGGAAGCCGAGCAAAAATGTCTTGATTTAGTTGTAGTCCCCCCAAAAATGCAAGACTACATTACCATCTCCATTGAAATTACAAATATTTTAGAGCAGTATACCGATTTAGTAGAGCCCTTTTCAATTGATGAACAATTTATTGATGTAAGCGGCAGTCACACGCTTTTTGGTCCGCCACTTGAAATGGCAGAGAAGATTCAGCGACAGATTTGGGAAAAAACTAAGGTCCGAGCTCGTATTGGAATCGGAGAAAATAAAGTGTTAGCTAAAATGGCCTGTGATCACTTTTCTAAGAAAAATCAATCAGGTATCTTTTGGTTAAAAAAAGAAGAACTAGAACGAACATTATGGCGTCTGCCCGTTGAGAAAATGTTTGGTGTTGGCGGCCGTATGGCAAGTCACTTACGTAATATGGGCATTCGTACAATTGGGCAATTAGCGGCCGTTCCATTAAAACGTCTCCAAGACAAATGGGGAATTAACGGGCATGTTCTTTCTATGACCGCTAACGGTGAGGACTTTTCTCCTGTTACTACCTCTTCTCACGACGGCCAAAAAGCAATTGGACATGGCATGACCCTTCCTCGCGACTACATAGGACTTGCTGAAATACGTGTCGTCTTACTTGAGCTCTGTGAAGAAGTTTGTATGAGAGCACGAAAATCAAAGGTGATGGGCCAAACCGTAACCGTTAGTGTTAGTGGGGCTAGTTATGAAATACGTAGCGGCTTTCATCGCCAAGCAACATTATATGAGCCTACGAACTACGTGATGGATATCTTCCGCATGGCTGAAAAAATTTTTCTTCAGTTTTGGGATAAAAATCCAATTCGAAGGCTAGCTGTTAGTTTAACAAAGCTTTGTCGTGATGATGAGCTGCAGCTTAGCTTATTTGATACAGGAAGAAATAAGAAAACCGATCTAGGGTATGTAATGGATGGAATAAAAGAGAAGTACGGTACAACAGCTTTAATTCGAGCTTCCTCTTTAACAAAGGCTGGTCAGGCTTTTGAACGCGCAAAAAAGATAGGAGGACATTATAAATGAGCCAACAATATTTACATCGTGGAAACCTTCTTTGGGAAAGCAGCAGAATGTTTTTACCTGAGCATAAAGAGGCTCTCCTCGAGCGTCGACTTGACTTGCAAAAGGTCGGCAAGCCCGAACTAGACGAACAGGAGTTAGAAGAGATAGGAATCATCGTAACCGATTCACTCAAACATGAGCTTGATGTTCAAATCATCTACTGGGAAGATGGTCTTTTTCATGAACTTATCGGTATCGTCGACCGCATTGACTGGCAATGCAAGAAAATAAAAATAAGAACTGAGGATATGCCAACTTACATTGACATTGATTGCTTAAAATCCGTCATCCGAGCTTAAACGCATTTTGTTCTGATCGCAACACCTCTTTCATTCACCCCCCCCAAAAGCAGCTAGAACCTTCATCGGTCTAGCTGCTTTTCTCTTGGAAGTCTAATTTATTTACATAATGTCCGTCTAATGGGAAATAATTACATCATACAAAAAGCGGGAGGACACACATGAACGAGACACTTGTAGTAATCATTAGATCGATTATCACTTTTTTTACCCTTCTCGTTTATGCAAGGTTGATTGGAAAGCAACAAATCGGAAACTTAACAATGTTTGATTATATTAACGGAATAACCATTGGTTCCATTGCGGGAACGATGGCAACCGATACCTCATCAAAAGTGTTAAATCACTGGCTAGCCTTAACAATTTTTATTGCCTTTACCCTGCTTCTTCAAATTACCGACATTAAAAATCGTTACCTATCAAAAATCATTGATGGTGAACCGGTAACCGTCATAGAAGAAGGGAAAATTTTAGAGCAAAATTTAAAAATAGCCCGCTTAACGAAAGACGAACTCATGGTACAGCTTCGCAGCAAAAATATATTTGACCTTACTGAAGTAGAAGTTGCTTTATTAGAACCTGATGGAACATTGTCCACTCTAAGAAAAGCCGAATTTCAATTCGTACAGAAGAAAGATTTACACATTCAAGTAAGTCGAGCAAAATTAACAACAGAAATCATCGTTGATGGACTGTTACTTCCGCAAAATTTAGAGCAACGTAGGAAGGACCTTGCTTGGGTACAAGCACAACTAGATAAAAAAGGAATCAAAAATTTAAAACAACTCTCCTATGCTGCGATCTTACCAAATGACACACTCTATGTAGATTTATTTGATGACCATATATCAAATACAAATGATATTAGCGATTATGAAGGACCTTACTAATAGCAAAGGAGTATCTCACTTGCGAAAAATACTCTTATATATAGTCCCGCTCACATTTATCCTCGCAAGTTTGACGCTAATGACTAGTGGAGGTTGGTTAAAAGAGCCGAGGAGTGACCAAGATGAGCTCCTACAATCTGTTCAGAGCATTGAAGAGCATGTACAAAGAGAAAATTGGCAAGAAGCAAAACGAAAACATGCCTACACAAAAAGAGCATGGACCATTGTTACAAAACGAATTCAATTTAGCGTAGGCAAAGACACCCTTTCTGAGGTCAACCAAGTTCTTTCTCGCATGGAAGGAGCGATAGAGGCAGAGGATGCAAATGCTACTTTAATAGAAATCTATTCTTTTTATGAGTTTTGGCAGGAACTCGGCTAAAGCCAAAAATATGAGGACGCCCAATGCCATTGAGCGTCCTCGTATTGACTAGCGGTCAGTTAGTCCATTTCTGGCAAGGTGACATAGGCGAGTTTTTTAATGATTTCTTCGTGTTGAGGATAATCCCCCAAGAGATCTTTTTGCGTAAATAATTCAAAGTCCTCATATTCAAACCCTGGAGATACCATACAACCAACAAGAGAAAAAGCCCCCTCTTCTTCTTGTGATAGGGACGAGCCAAAGATAGCATTTTTCGGCACTAACACTTGTGGTACTTCTCCTTGTTCAAGGTCTAAACCTAAGCGAACCTCCTCGTATTCACCATTTTCATGAATGATATGTACAGATAACGAATTTCCTGCATGGAAATACCACAATTCATCCGACTGTAGACGGTGAAAATGCGAAACATCGTTGTCACTTAATAAAAAGTAAATACTCGTATAAAGCATTCTTCCTTTTCCAGGTACTTCCTCTGTTGAACGAAAAGACCTTTTAAAATATCCCCCTTCTGGATGAGCCTCCAGTTCAAGATACTTAATCCAATCTTCTGCCTGATAGTTTTTCATACGCAACCTCATTTCTATTCATCACTATACCCCAAGTAAACCAAAAGCAAGAAAAAGAATCAACAAAGAAAAGCTGCTTAGGGAAATAAAGAGGCTCGCTTCCAGTCTCGATGCCCTTTGCGCTACCGCTATTTCACTTCTATCAACAACCTTTTAGGCCTCTTTGTGTTGATTGTACACTTACCCACAACCGGTCTTCTTCCCACTTCAATCTAACAGGAAGCTGAAACGTCTTTTCTAAATTTCCCTCCGATAACGTTGAGTGCTTTTCTCCTTTAGCCACAATTGATCCGTTATTAAGTAATAATGCATGTGTAATAGCTGGAACCACTTCTTCAATATGATGGGTCACATAAAGAAGAGTCGGGCCTCCTTTCGTTGTGGCTAACGATTGAATCGTCTCAAGAAGCTGTTCTCGTGAAAAGATGTCTAGTCCATTACATGGCTCATCTAGAATTAGGATTTTCGGATCGGCCATTAACGCACGAGCGATAATGACACGTCTTTTCTCCCCTTGTGAAAGACTCATAAACCTCTGCTTTGCTAATCGGTTAATGTTTAACTCTTCTAACAATCGCTTTGCCTGTTTAACATCCTCATTTGTGATCTCATCATATATTCCGATGGATGCGTGCTTTCCACTCAGAATAACTTCAAGAGCTGTATCACTTCCCCTCGTGGCATAACGCTCATCAAGAGAAGCACTAACCCAGCCAATAGATTTACGAAGCTCTGGAATATTTGCCTGCCCAAATTTCTGCCCAAGTACATGGATTTGTCCTTTTGATGCCCACTGATAGCCCGTTAACAAATGTAAAATCGATGTTTTGCCTGAGCCATTCAGACCTAAAATAACCCAATGCTCATTCAGTGACACATCCCATGAGATATTATGTAAAATCGTTTTTCCTTCTCTTTGCCATGACACATTTTTTAAAGACACTATTTGCTCAGTCATCATATTCCTCCTGCCTATAAAACATCTTGTTATATGTTCGACTTTTTATGTCAAATTCCCCCTAATCCATCAGAAAAGTTTTTTATTCTATAAGTTTGAATGACATAATTTACAAATCCTGATCTTTCTATTACTATTTTTATGTGTACACTTAAACAGAATGGTGGGATGTTGATGTTTAATCATATATGCGTATTTTGTGGATCAAGCTTCGGAACAAAGCCAAGCTATGTCAAGCATGTCCATTCCTTTGCCCAAACTCTAGTCACGCGCAACATAAACCTTATATACGGTGGAGGGAACAATGGGTTAATGGGCGAATTAGCACGCTATGTTCTCGAAAAAGATGGTGAAGTTGTAGGTGTGATTCCTAAAAAAATACACGAAAACGTTCAGCATGTAGAACTGACCGACTTAATTATCGTCGATGATATGCATCAGCGAAAAGCAAAAATGTACGAACTAGCTGATGGATTTATCACCTTACCAGGAGGAATTGGAACAATAGAAGAATTAGCCGAGTCATTAACATGGCAACAAATTGGCTATCACCAAAAACCAATTGGCATTCTAAATCCAAATGGCTTTTATGATAAATTACTGTCATTACTAGAACATATGGCGGACGAAGGCTTCTTAAAAGCAAATTTTTTAGAAAACATCATAATCTCTGAGTGTCCAGAAGAACTTTTACAGAAGATGGAGAACTTCAAGCCCATCTATGTAAATAAATGGGAAAGTTAAGAGGAGCGGTCTTTTTGATTCCCCAAAAATAAGCGTGGCCACTAATCTTTAAAAGCCTTGCGAGGAATGATTAACTCCACGCAAGGCTTTTAATAGACATCTAGAACTCTTTTGAGACAAGTCTTTTCCTGGTTCTTTAGTCAATATTCACTTCTTCTAGCAATGGTTCATCAATTGGTTTTGCTCCGTTTCGAGAATCTTTTAACTCAAAATACGCTTCTAGCGCAGATTTTGAAATCTCTTGAGCGATCCCTTGACGACCTCCATTGCTCCCCAATCTCACATCTGGTACGACGACAGCAAATGCGATTTCTGGGTTATTAAACGGTGCATATCCTACTAACGATTGAGTGTTCCCATCAACGACACGGCGATAATCACCTTGGCCAACAGCAACCTTCACTTGAGCCGTTCCTGTTTTTCCTGCTGGCTGATACGAGGCATTTCCAAAATTCGCTCTTGCCGTTCCTCGCGTCATCACATCACGAAGGCCTTGTTGAACTCGACTAATATGAGCATCGCTCATGTCAATTCGATTAAGAATCGTCGGTTCAAATTTTTGAACCACCGCCCCTTGTTCATCTTGGATGGTAGAAGGATTACGAATTTCTCTTACAAGCCTTGGTTCCATTCTATAACCATCATTTGCAATTGTGGCAATGTATTGAGCTAACTGAAGAGTCGTATAGTTGTCATATTGACCAATCATTAAATCGAGAAGATTCCCTCCACTTTCACTTCCACCCGTCAAACCAGATGAATAACTTGGAAGGTCAATTCCCGTTTCTGACCCTAAACCAAATTGACTAAAACTGTTCCGAACCTCTTGATAAGCGCGTTCAATTGTGCCTCCAGAACCCGTCGTCCAGCCACATCTGGTGTTTGGTGCTGTATAGTAACAGTTAGCCATTCTCATTCCGATTTCAAACATATACACGTTGGAAGATTGCTCAAGCGCGCGCCGGTCATCAATCCAGCCAAAGCCACTTGTGTTCCACGAACGTTTTGGCGGTGTTTGAGGCAAATAAATAGGTCGGTCATTAAAACGAGTTCCCGGTGAAGCGACACCTGCGTGAAACCCGGTTAAAACAGACGCTGCCTTAACAGATGATCCCATTTCAAAAGCTTTATTGACATTTCCGATGTGATCAGCATAACTATCACGTTCACGTCCTGCAGGATCCCAAAATCCAGCCATCGCTAAAATATCGCCTGTACGTGGATCCATTAAGACTGCATAAGCAGACCGATCTAAAATAAATGAATTTCCAGATTTTCGAATTTCCTGATCAATGATGTCTTCAAGCCTTTGCTGGAGCTCCATATCTAATGTGAGAACCAAGTCATTTCCTCGTTGCCCTAGTCGCTCATTAACTGTGCTATCAATTGTGCGAGTTCCTTCACGCTTGGTGACACTCTCTACTACCGCTTTTTGTCCCCGTAACACTTCTTCATATTGAGCTTCTAGGTAACTAGTTCCTACAATATCAGAGCGCTCGTAGCCACGTGATAAATAATAATCTACTCTTTCGCTCGGGATTTGACTTGTAGAACCAAAAAAGCTATGAAAAGAGTCCCCGTAAGGATAGGTTCTACTTGAATGTCTGGCAATATCAATACCAGGTAACCGATCTAAATTTTCACTAATGACATGTGCTTCTTCATCGGTAATGCGTTGCTTAATTCGCTGCGGAGAATTAGCATAACCCCTAGCCATTTCACGATAAATGGCTGCAACCTGCAATTCTTGACTAGAAAGACGATCAATTTGTTCATCGGTAATTCGTTCAATTTCAAGCTGATACTCCGAAGAAGGACCGTCAAGATCCCTTCTCTCTTCACGAGTCACTAGCTTATACCGATCTTCCTCTGACATAGTCAATAAAATATAATCCCTTTTGTCTCTTGGTGTTACTCGCTCGGTATCCACTTCGATTAACGGCTCTAAATCTTGAGCGATTTCAAGCATTGTTTGTGCCTTTGTTGTTCTAGAAGGGTTGGTGTATGTAACAGATAATTCCAATTGGTTATCAACCACAACATGACCGTAACGATCATACATTACCCCTCTAGGTGCATCGTGGCGTTCGGTTGCATTCGTCGTTGAAGCAAGCTCATTAACAAATGTTTCTCCTTCGACAATTTGAACAAATCCTAAACGAAGAATCAATGCTGAAAACAAAAGAAAAACAACAAAAAAGAGGACATTTAACCGAAATGAAAGATGATTTCTTTTCCTTTGCCTATGCTTTGGTTTAATCTTTTTCTTCATAACCCTCTCACCATTCACCTACTTTTAACCCCGTAGAAACGAAGCGATAATATTATTCATTTGGAATAAATATCTAAACTTACATGACCAAATACTATTTTAACATATTTCCCCATAAAAATAAGGATTTTTCCAGTATTTTAGAAATATTGCATGTAGATTTTATAGAATTATAGTTTATTTGAACGATGAAAAAAGTAGTTAGATGTCAGCAAATCTGCCCTACCTAACTACTCATGATTATCAACCAACCGCTTATAAAAACTTGATAAAAGAATCATTAAGAAGTGAAGCATCATAAAGAAGTAACGACTTTCTCTATTTGATTTAAGCACATCGATACGCTTTAAAACCAAATGAAAAATAACTGAAAATGCTAATAACTTACCTTTTGATACCCAATCTCCTGCTTTTAATGTCTTGACAGCGACAATTGCATAAATTGTTGAATACAAGGGCGCAATAATGAAATGTTCGTACCATGTATGAACCTTTCCAATACCAAACCTAAACTTTCTTAAGACAACTAATAAGAACAATAAATTTACTGAGCTGACCATAATCATATTAAAAAGCGAGACTGCTTTAACAAATGGGGTTCCCCTTTTAATATGCTTGTACCAAATATCACTTAAATAGAAATGAATCGGTATGGCCAGACCCGTAAAAAAAGGACTCCACCATTTCAGTTTATAAATTTTCAACCGCAAGAAAAGTAACTCCACAAGAACAAAATATAAGCTAACGAAAAGCTTTGCTCTCCACTTCACCTGAAATGCTGTTAAAAACAATGACGTACAAGGGATAAAGATCGCTTGCGATAAAATGGCTCCAAAAATATTGTCTAACTTTCTGTTTTTTAAAAACTTTGGTTTATACTTATACGCTTGAAATATATTTAAAACGAGATACTCAAAAAGGTACGCAAACGAAATATTGGATAACAATGAAATGAACAAATGTTTTCGATCTTTTTTCTTGATAAACGTAATCAATAGCAGCGTACCGTGAATGGTACATAATAAACCAAAAGCCCATCTGTTTCGTTTTTTATTAGTGAACATTATAATCTTCTCTCCTGGTTGCAATTAATAGTGGCACTACCAGCAGTATGCAACACGTTCCCTACATGTATTCAATCTCCTACCCTTAATAACGGATTCTTTTTTCTTATCCGATATGTCGTTACTCCTTTAATCCTTTTTAACAATGGACCTTCATAAAAGCCTTTACTTAAAGGGGGCTTAAAAACCAAAAGGGCACAGACAACAGATGCAATGGATGCATTTATAATCGCAAGCGGTCTTTTTAGTAGCAAATAGCTAAACAAATACATTTTGATATATACGCATACAGACCAAAAGATCGACCAGTTGTGATGGAATGTAATGAATTTATTTCTATGGAAAAGAAAAAACTCAATTGCTGCTGAAACGGCAATCCATTTCACGATGTGAATCAATTGCTTGTACCACAGGCTGGGGAACTCAGATAAATAGAGAAGAATAACATGAGGCATAATGAAAAAGATATACAAACCTCTAAGATATTTAACTTTTATCACGGGAGAGCGGAACTCCCATAGTAAAAAATGTTTAAAAAGGTAATAGTATAACGAATTAAAAAACATAACATAAACGATACTTGGGAAATAATGCTTGACATTAGAATACGTTTTTCTTTTTATATTCAGCAGAAAAACAACTAGTGACAGAACAAGATGCATTTCATGACCTCTTTTTCGATATAGTATATCTATATCATAAACCGCTTTCAATAAAAAAATGTAATGAAGATGAAAAATTGTAAAATAACTGGTATTTAGATAAAGGATGTTTCAACTCAATCTAAAAACCTTTTTCGTTCGTCTGGCGTTAGCAGCATGCAAGTCTCTTTTCTTCCAAACCTGTAACGATTTTTAGCAATGACCTCATACATGGAGTCCCTAATCGAAGTCGGTATAAGTTGAAAAAAGGAAGCCAGGTTCCATGGAAACTTTAGCTTTCTACAAATCATAAGAACAGCGGTTGACTTTGTATAATATGTAAGTCCATCTAACAAAATCAAACTATTTACATCCCGAACACTATATTGTGCCATAAGCTCTTTGCCAATTGTACTTTGTTGCGAGGCAAACGCAAAGTTAGCTTTTGGGTCATTGGACAGTATAAACTGGACACTTTTATCACAAACGTTACAAGCACCATCAAATAAGATAATTTGCTTCATCTTTCCACCTGCTTTTTGGATTTGAGTTCATTTTAGCATAGTTACTTCAACTTTTGCCTACCTCAAAAAACGCAACAAAAAAGGTAGCAGCATCCTTCACTAATCACTCATTGCTTCGGGGCTAACAAGGTTAATAAACCTTGTTAGCCCCCCTCCCCTTACTAGTTCACATACTTGCCTGAATCTCTTCTACCGTTTCAATTTCAAAACCAAGATCTTCTAACATTTTATGGTCTTGTGTTTCTTCCTGCCCCGCCGTCGTCAAATAGTCACCAACAAATATTGAATTAGCTGCATAAAGACCTAATGGTTGAAGAGAACGAAGATTTACTTCACGGCCTCCTGAAATGCGAATTTCTTTCGTCGGATTCATAAAACGAAAAAGAGCCAATACTTTCAAACAGTAAAGCGGATTCAAGTCATTTACTCCTTCTAGTGCAGTTCCATCAATTGCATGAAGGAAATTAACAGGAATCGAATCAGTATCAAGGGCGTTTAGACTCCGTGCCATTGCCACTACATCCTCAATTGATTCCTTCATCCCAATAATAACACCTGAACATGGTGACATCCCTGAACCCTTTGCTAGTTGAATGGTATTAACTCGATCGTCATACGTATGTGATGTCGTAATGTTAGAATGATTTCTCTCTGACGTATTAATATTATGATTGTACCGATCAACTCCAGCTTCCTTTAACCGTAGTGCTTGTTCTGGCTTTAATAATCCGAGACAAGCACACACCTTTAATCCATATGTATTTTTAATTTCTGTAACAGCCTCAACAACTTGCTCGACTTCTCGATTCGAAGGTCCTCTCCCGCTAGCAACGATACAATAGGTTCCTACATTTAAATCATAAGCTCGCTTCGCACCTTCTAAAATCGTTTCTTTGTTTACCATTTTATAAGAAGCAATAGGTGCATTTGAAATAGAAGATTGAGAGCAGTAGCCGCAGTTTTCAGGACATAACCCTGATTTTGCATTCATGATCATATTTAATTTCACTTTCTTTCCATAGTAGTGCTTTCGAATTTGAAAAGCTGCATGAATAAGGAGCAGCACCTCTTCATCTGGGCACTCTAAAATGGAAAGAGCCTCCTTATCAGTTACTTCTTCTCCTTCTAACACTCGAGCAGCCAGCTCCATCCAATGACTCATTTTAATCCCCCGCTATCACAAATAAGATTACGTACAACACAAAATGTTAACCATCATAAAAACACAGTTTACAATTAAGATAGTAATATTGTTAACTAATATTGTCAATAAAGTTTACGTAAGAAGATTGAAATAGATGAATAGTTAGGGTGATTCACTTATCCAGCCACCCTAACTACCTCTTTATACATTACAGCCTTTATACTCTTTTATTTACATTGAAATTAGCATCAACTAATAACCAATTCTGCGGAAACTCCCATACTAATACCCAATAATAAAAGCCTCGTAATCCGAACTCTTTTACAAGATCAAATTTTGCTTGAATGCTTCTTGCATCTTCAAACCATACTTCATGTTCTTGCCCTTCTTCATCAATATAATTAAAAAAAGGCGATTGGGCTACTGGATCGTATTCAATTATGGCGTTGTGAGTAGCTGCAAGGCGAATGGCTTCCTGATGGTCAATCGCTCGTGCTCTTGTCACTCCTTCTTCAAACGGCAAAGTCCAATCATATCCATACAGGGGAATCCCCATCATAATTTTATCATTTGGCATAACGGATGCAGCATATTCGATCACTCTTCTTACTTGACTAATTGGAGCTACTGCCATAGGTGGTCCGCCAGTCCAGCCCCATTCATAGGTCATCAGAAAAACAAAATCAGCCACTTCCCCATGTGTCGCATAATCGTGTCCCTCATATAATACACCTGGCATGTCAGGCTCCACTTGCGGCGCTAATGCACTAGAAAGAAAATACCCACGCTCATCGACTCTAACTCTCGCTTTTCTCATGAGTTCGTTATATTGTTCCCTGTTTTGGGCACCTAAATATTCAAGATCAAAATCTAAGCCTAAGTAGCCCTTTTCATCCATGATAGCAATCGCTTCGTCAAGTAAGCGATTTTGAAGCTCTTCACTTTGCAAAACAGTCGTAACGAGCTCTGTACTAAAAGCCCCATCCTCTAAGTTGGTAATCACCATTAATGGCACAACTTGATTGGCTAAGGCCGTATTAATAATGGCTTGATCATCAATTGGTGTTAGCGTTCCATCAGCATTTAACTCATAGCTAAATATTTGGACATATGTTAAATATTGACCCACCTCATCTACATACTGTGGAGACTCCTCACCTGTAATTCCTAGATCGACATATGCTCCAACATCAGCATCTGGCTTTTGTCTGTCATCATACGGAATATACAACCTGAAATCAGTAGGAACGTTATTCGGGTATTCAATTTGATTAAAACTGATTATTTCTTCAACAGGTACTTGAAAACGTTCACTAATCGTCGTTAAGTTCTCCCCATGTTCTACCCAATGAACGCGTCCACCTACAGGGATGACAAGCGCTTGCCCAATAACTAACTGATCGGGGTTAGGTAATTCATTTGCATCAACAATCGTTTGAAAATCTACACCATACATTTGAGCAATACTCCATAACGACTCACCAGCGGAGACAACATGTATTTCCACAACCTCGTCCTCCTAACCTAGACATTTATTCCTCTACAACCTTATTCAAAAAACAAGAGCTAGGTGCATGGCTCATCATGTTTTATTAGCCCAACAAAAAAGGTTATTCCAAAAGGTTTTTTTACCTTTTGAAACAACCTAAATTTCCGTTACAAATTAAACGCATAGAGGGGTGTATCCTACTAATCTAACCAAAACCTTTAACTAATCTATTTTAATAACCCAACTAACTTTAGACCGTGCAAAATTCCGTCTTCACCGACATCCTTAGTCACATACCTAGCTGCTTCTTTCACTTTTTCATGTCCATTCCCCATTGCTACACTATTAGGAATTTGGCTAAGCATTTCAATATCATTTAAACCATCACCAAACGCATATTGATTTTCCTTTGCAATCTTTAGCTCCCTTGTAATTTTCTCTATACCTATTGCTTTGGAACCACCTGCTGGGATTACATCTACAGACATAGGATGCCACCTGATAAAGTCAAATTTCTTATACAGATCTTCATATTTTGTCTCTTCTTTGTCTTTTAAGAATAGTAAGGATTGATAGATCTCTCTTTCTTGATGATAAAGTGGGTCATGACTTGGAAAATGATCTATTTTAAGAGAATCGAAGCTTTCAACAATATAATCATGATGAGCGACATTTGCTTTCATATCCTCGTGATCCATATAAACAATAGGATCATCGTTTGAAACCGCATATTCTGTCAATGATTTCAATGCTTGTTGATCCAATGGGTTTTTAAACAAAACCTCACCATTTAAAACAACATATTGCCCATTATAGCTAACAAATGTATCAATTTCTAATTCTTCACGTAAATCTACAAACATAAACGGGGCGCGACCTGTAGCAATTGCGACCTCGTGACCTTGTTCTTTTAAAGAGACAATCGCCTTCTTGGCTGTTTGTGGCAATTTCTTATCATGATCTAACAAAGTCCCATCAATATCAAAAAACACAATACTCTTTTCTGTCATATCTTCCACTCCTATCTATTCTTGCTTTATCTCTTTTTCATGATCCTGTAAACCATACAAAAATCACATATGTTTATCCTACATGATGAAACGCGTTTCATAACAAGCACGAAACAGACTAGCTTTTTTATTGACACGAATTATGTTTCATCTACAATAAGTGTAACTCAATCTAGCAACTGAAGGTGAGAAAAATGGCCAATATAAAAGATATTGCAAAAATGGCGAAAGTATCAGTTACAACTGTATCACGCGTATTAAATGATCACCCTTACGTAAGTCAGGAAAAAAGAGAAGCAGTATGGCAAGCAATCAATGAAAGCAACTATCAAAAAAATATCAATGCTGTTCACTTAAGTACAGGGAAAACACATTTAATTGGCGTCGTTCTTCCTTTTTCAAATCATCCCTATTTCGGCTTATTATTAGAGGGCATCGCACAAGAAGCAGTTAAAAACAATTATAAACTTGTTTTGTTTCAAACAAACTATGAAGAAGCACGGGAATTAGAAGCATTGGATATGTTGAGGTATAAGCAGCTAGACGCCCTCATCATTTGTTCAAGAATTTGCTCTTGGACAAAAATTAGGAAATATTCACACTATGGACCGATCGTGTTCTGTGAAGATACAAGAGATCATCCTTATTCTGCAACATTTGTAGACCATTATAAAAGCTTTGAAGCTGCACTAGAATATTTAGCAGACAAAGGGCATCAAAAAATTGGTTATTGCATCGGCCGTAAAAACGGTTCAAATAGTACAAATCGGGCTTTGTCTTACAACAATTTCATAAAAAGGCATAAATTCCCATTTCGTCCTGACTATATATTTGAACAATGCTTGCATTTAGAAGATGGCGAAAACGTCATGAAAAAAATGACCACCATGAAAGAGCCCCCAACAGCTCTACTTGTAACAAGCGATCAAGTAGCCGCTGGCATTGCTGCATATTGTCTAACCAACCATATTGCCATACCTGAAGAATTAGCACTGATCGGTTTTGATAATCAACCCATTTCAAAAGTGATGGGAATCACAACCATGGACATACCGTTAGTTCCAATGGGAAAGAATTTATTTTTACAGTCTCTTTCGAAAGATGTCTCATATAAAGAGATTGATGTCACTTTAATTGAAAGAACAACCGTTTAGTAACGTCATAAAGGACCTAGTACACTTATTTCAGTATGTGAAATTATAAATGTATAATTTGAGTGCCGTTAGCAGAAAATTGTTTTCCACTAACGGCATTCGTTCCTTATTTAAAGTGACGCTTTCCAAGCAGGTGATAACTCTTTTAACTCAACCAACCTATTGATGGCTTGCTGATTTTGTTTATCATGGTACGTTATTTTATTGACATATTCAATGCTACAATCTGTTTTTCGTTCTTGAAAAATGAGCGGATCCTTTGCGGATATATTCCCTGTTTGTAGCACACGTAAATAGTAACCAGAATATCCCGTCTCTTTAATGTATAAAGGAAATTTGTTCACTCCATGACGCTTCGCCACTTTAAAACAAGGCCTTCTCGGCTGACTTACTTGGACGATTGCCTCTCCCCATTGAAAAATATCACCGATAAACGTATCTGCCTCAGTAAAACCACGTAACGTAATATTTTCTCCAAATGCCCCAACCAGTAGAGGAAACCCTAGTAGTTTGTGCCAGTAATGATAGTGCTCATATGGATAAACGCAAACCGCTTTATCTAAACCGCCATGATTGATTAAATCTGCTTGCTCATCTCCTTCAATTTGAGTTGAAGACAAATGGAGGACTCTCTCCTTAATAGATTGTTTGTTAATCGCAGACAAAACTTCTTTTTCATGATCACCTGCAATATTCTTCGTCGTGCCAACATTTAATGAAACGATTGTGCCTTTATTCACAGTATTATGACCTCCATCTTATTCCTTTATCAAATCATTCTTTCTCCGTAAGATCAACAAATCCTGCCATACTTGCAAACTGAATAATTAATTTATACGTATAAAACTTTTTACTTAGGTGATTATTGTAATAAATCTAGGAAGGAGGTTACATTTATGGATGTGAATATGAGTGCAGAACAAGTCATTACAGAAATACAACAGTTAAATGCGGCTGGTGAAAGCCTGAATAAGAAAAAGGTAAAAAAATCACACCCCGAACTGATGAGAAGTGCATTGCATTATTTTCCTAATTGGGATAATGCCATAGAAAGAAGTACAATGTAATGAATTAATGCTCCTACAGCTGCCTAACTCCTACAAACTTTCTACATAAGAAGGCAGTTGTAGGGAATCTACTAAATAATAGAATTAAGCTCCCCATTAAATACACGCTTTTTTCAAAAAAAACATCTTCATAGCTAGTAAAAAAATTCAAAAAAACATCCTATTCAAACGCTTACATATGAGTATTATTGGAAACAGTCTAGTATCCCTGCTTTTTTTCATTTATTATAAGATTATAGTCTCTTACTAAAGAAAGGAATTATAACATGACATACAAGATGATTGTTCTTGATTTAGATGATACATTGCTTCGTGATGACCATACGATTTCTGAGCGAACAAAACAAGCACTGATGGCAGCGCAACAACAAGGCATAAAAGTCGTTCTTGCATCGGGGCGCCCAACGTTTGGGATGAATGACATTGCAGATGAATTACAGTTAGAGGAATACGGAAGCTTTATCCTATCTTTTAATGGAGCAAAAATTATCAATTGCAAAACAAAAGAAGAACAATATAGTAGTACACTTCCACCTGAGGTTGTTCATCGTCTCTACGAGCTAAGTCAAAAAGAAGGGGTCTTTATCCATACATATATTGGCGATGAAATCGTTACTGAAGTAGAAAACCGCTATACGACTAGAGAAGGGGAAATTACAGGGTTGCCTGTAAAAACAATCGACAATTTTGTAGAGGGCGTCTCAGAGCCTGTCGTAAAAGTTTTAATGTGTGAAGACCCCGATAAGCTCGTCAAAGTTGAACAAAAACTAAAAGAAGAATTTGCAGGCACATTAAGTATTATGCGTTCTAAACCGTACTTCCTAGAATTCCTTGAGGAAGGAGTAACAAAAGGCTCCAGTCTTGACTCCCTTATTCAATCACTTGGCATTCAACAAGATGAGGTGATTGCTATAGGAGATAGTTATAACGATCTTGCGATGATTGAATTCGCGGGTCTTGGTGTAGCCATGGGGAACGCTCCTGACGATATAAAGAAAATCGCAAATTATATAACAGACACGAACATGAATGACGGAGTAGCAAAAGTCGTAGAGAAGTTTGTCTTAGCTAAAGCGTCTGTTTAAATTATTTAACTCTGTACCTGCATTCACGGTTTTTGGGCACTGAAAAATTCGTCTTCAGTGCCCCTTTGCTCTTTAACTTAGCTCCACTAGGACTGGACAGTGGTCACTCCCTAACACTTCTGAATGGATTTCTGCCTTTCTAATCGAATCTTTGAGGCGCGACGAAACAATAAAATAATCAATGCGCCAACCAATATTTCTCGCGCGAACGTTATTCATGTAAGACCACCATGTATAACAATCCTCTTTGTGAGGATATAAATAGCGAAACGAATCGACAAAGCCTGACTGTAGTAACATTGACATCTTTGCTCTTTCTTCCGCGGTAAAACCTGAATTTTTTTGATTTGACTTTGAATTTTTTAAATCAATCTCTTGATGCGCAACATTTAAATCCCCGCAAAGAACGACTGGTTTCTTTTGATCTAGGTCTTTTAAATAGTTACGAATCCTCTCTTCCCACTTAAGTCGATAAGAAAGTCTGGACAAATCTCTTTTCGAATTAGGTGTATACACATTCACTACATAAAACGAATCAAATTCTAACGTAATTACTCTGCCTTCGTTTTCTTCAAAATCGTCCCCTAATCCATACTGAACAAATATTGGTTGTATCTTTGTAAAGATAGCTGTTCCAGAATACCCTTTTCGAGTTGCAGAATTCCAATATTGTTCATAGCCCTCAAGCTCTAGTTTTATTTGTTGAGGTTGACACTTTGTTTCTTGCAAACAAAATATATCTGCATCCACTTGCTGAAAATAATCTAAAAACCCTTTATTTACACAAGCGCGAATTCCATTAACATTCCAAGATATGAGTTTCATATTTTCAACGTTTCTCCTTAAATAATTATCGTAAGAGATAATCTTACTATACATTAATCCTAAATGAAAACAAACCGAACATCATTGCCCGGCTTGTTTAAGTATATCAAGTTCCCTTGTTCTCCTCTACTATTTCTGTTATGTTCGACTCATCCTTAGATTCATTTTGTTCAAGTTGATCGAAAAGTTCATTTATTTTTGTCGGGTGTTTAAATAGTTCTCCTAAATAACCTTCAGAGATCATGGGGATCATTTTTTCTTGGATCAACTCTGACCCCTTTTTCACTTGATCCATGCTGTTTTCAATCAAATCATCTGGTGCCACTTCGAATAATAAAACTGCTCCTATACTAACAACAAGACAGATGAGAGCTAATTTAAACAATGTTTTTACTAAAGAAACAAGTAGAAAACCAACAAGCACAACTCCAATTAAAAGTAACCATGAATGTTCGGTTTTGCTAAACTCTAATAGCTGTTCCACAATTCCTCCTTATAACCACTTTAGGGAAAGTAGGGTTTATTTTCCATTATGAACGATTTGATTTTGTTTAAACATGAGGTGGTGAAAACAATTAAAACCTCATGTTTCTACCAAGATTGGGAATGCTATCATTGATAAAAACTGACTAACCAAACTGGGGGATTACACATGTCGATTTTCTCAAAAGAACAACGAAAGCCATTTGCTAGAAGTGAATATGATGTATTAAAACAAGTCATCTTATGCAAACCGGAATATATGACGATTCGCGATGTAATAAATGAGACACAAAAGAAATTCAAGGACGAAGGAATTCACATTGAATTAGCGATGGCACAACACAAGAAATTTGTGAAAACGCTAGAGGATCATGGGGTTGATGTTGTGTTATTACCTGCATTAAAAATGTTTCCTGAGCAAGTGTTTACACGTGACATCGGATTTACCTTTGGTCATATTTTATTTGTCGCGGAGATGGCTCATAAAATTAGACAAGGTGAAGAAGAGGTTTTACGTGGCTGGATCAAACAAGAGCGAATGTCTTATTTTAATTTAATTGGCGATATGATTGAAGGCGGAGACGTGATTGTTGATGGTGAATCAATTTATGTTGGATTAAGCAATCGCACAAATCAAAATGCAATTGATCATCTCCAAAGCATCTTGCCACATTATGAAATAATAGCTGTTCCTTTTACAGAAAAGTACTTACATTTAGATTGCGTATTTAATATCATCTCTCCTAATGAGGCACTAATTTATCCAGATGCTTTAAAACAAAAAGAAATCGACTTCCTTTCATCAAGGTTTGATTTAATTGAAGTCACAAAAGAGGAACAATTTACATTAGGAACAAACGTCTTATCTATCGGTAATAAGAAGATATTTAGCTTGCCGGTGAATACGAATGTGAATGAGCAGCTACGAGCACGTGGCTTTGAAGTGATTGAAGTCGACATTACTGAAATCATTAAATCTGGAGGATCGTTCCGTTGCTGCACTCTTCCCGTTTTAAGAGATGGCGATCATCATGAAAAATAAAAGGTTTATCCCAAAAGGTCTGGTTTTGACTTTTTGGGATAAATTAAAAATAAGATCAGTTTTTAAATTTACCTTTAAAGCCTTAGCACGGTTAACGCAAGGAGGATCCCTTTGAAGAGGCGGTTTCAAAATTTAGATAATATTGATAAAAATAAGATAAACCTTCGAAAACTGTACCGTTATTTTCGAATTCGTAATAAAGGAAAAGACTTAACAAAACGGATTCCAGTGAATGAAAATCCCGAGATCACGTACCTACAACATAACCGCTCCGACTTAACGTACACATGGATTGGTCACTCTACCTTCTTCATACAATGTCAAGGACTTAATATTCTAACAGATCCCGTCTTCTCTAAACGAATGGGAACAGAAAAAAGATTAGTGCCACTAGGTATAGATGTAGCAAGCCTACCAGACATCGATATAGTTATCATCTCTCATGCCCATTTCGATCACCTTGATTTCTCATCCATTATAAAGCTAAAAGGTAACCCACGCTATTATGTACCTCAAGGGTTATCCAACTTATTTAAAAAAAGAAAAATCACTTCTGTCAGTGAAGCAAATTGGTGGGATGGATTTAAGCATAAAGGGATCGACCTTCATTTTGTCCCCGCGCAGCATTGGAGTCGAAGAAATCTATTTGATAGAAATCAAGCTCACTGGGGTGGATGGATCATTCACTCGGCTGAACATACGTTTTATTTTGCAGGAGACACTGGTTATTTTCGAGGTTTTTGTGAGATTGGCAAACATTTTGCCATTGATACGGCTTTTATGCCAATTGGAGATTACGAGCCTGTATGGATGTCTGGATTACAACATATGAATCCTGAAGAGTCGGTCCAAGCTTTTTTAGATCTTGATGCACAAACATTTGTACCAATGCACTATGGTACTTATCGACTATCAATGGATACCGGACCTGAAGCATTAGAACGATTAGAAGCGGAATGGCTACGAAAAAACACACGAAACAAAAATTTAAACATATTAAAAATTGGCGAAACGATTTTTTAGACAGTAGCCACCAATAGTTCTGTTTAAGAATACTAAAAAGCTAGTGACTTTTTAGTATTCTTGTTTATCTCCGCCCCGCTATATTCTTAAACCATCACTCTTCTTTACCCCACTACTTCTTCTATTTAGGCTCTAAATTCCTTCTTTTTACATAGAAAATTTTCAAACCTTCCTGCATATAATATATAGGTTCTAACAGAAGGGAGAATACAGATGGATTTATCAGAAAAACAATTTTCTCGCTTAAGCAAGAAATCATTAAAACACTTAGAGAAACTGCAACACAAATATTCACAAGAATTTGGAGACTTTATTTCTAAAGCGGAGCTGATGTCTCTTATTGTTCGTTACTCACGTGAAAGAACGAAAGATCCTTATATTCAAGAAAAGAAAGAGTGAATTAAATCTTTACTCTACATTCTAGTTTATTTCAATATACTCAAATAAAAAAGATGAACCGTTCCGATAAAAACGCGGATCATACACCCCTAATTTTTCATCGGTTTCAACTACAACTACAAATGGAGACCATTCCATCAATACTTCCGCTTTAGGATTTGCTTGATAAAGTGGTTCTAAATTAGCCTCTTCCATTGAGACAATGGATTCGTTCACAACTTTCCCTCCCAAAACCGTTGCACTAGAAAGTGTGACAATGTTTTTGTTTTTTCCGATAACAGAAAAATGACCTGGGAGGAAACTAGCTGATAGGGCCACTTCTTTATACTCGTTTTTCGCCTCTTGATAAATGAGATATCCTTGAGTTCCTTGTAAAGCTAGATGTAATATGAGTACAAGCCAAACATATCTCCACACTTTATACCTTGGTAACGTTTTTTTTATGCGAATGCACAGCCATCCAACTAAAATGATTGACCAGATCATAAAATCGACAATCGGAATCACTCCTAAGGTCATCCTCATCTGCGAAAATGGTTCAAAAACCCCCGTTCCCCAAGCATTTAATGCATCCGTTGCGTTATGTATAAAAACATTTAATAAAGCTAAATAGAAAATAATTAAATCCTTACGCTTCCATATACAATAAGCCAGCACATATATAATAGCAGCCCATATAGGTACAAGGAAGAACGAATGTGTTAGTCCTCTATGCCACATTTGTTCCATAATTCTACCGTTCTCCGTTACATTTGCAACCACATCAATATCCGGAATTTGACTTGCGATTAGCGCTGAGAAAAGCAGTGCTCTTTTTGTATTTCGGTCCATTTCATTTTTCTTAACTGCGCCGTATGTTGTTAAACCAAACAACGTGTGAGTGACTGTATCCATAACATCCCTGCCTTTTTGATACATACTATCATAACCATTACTTGGTCATAATCCAAATAAAATACGTTTTCTCATTAATATTTATAAATTATGCTTCGTTCATTACATAAACAAGGCTATTTTTTCGAACAATAACTTTGAAATGAGGAGTGATAATCTTGAAGACAAAAGCTGGTGAACAAGCGGAAAAGCCATTAAAATGGTGGGAATTGTCCTTACTAGGAATAGCGGGGACCATTGGTACAGGTTTTTTTCTTGGATCAAGCATTGCTATTGATATGGCTGGCCCTTCTGTTTTATTTGCCTTTGCCTTAGCTGCGATTGGAACTTATTTTGTTTATGAAGCACTGGCAAAGATGACGATGTCTGATCCACAAAAAGGATCCTTTCGTTCATACGCAAAAAAAGCCTACGGTCGCTGGGCTGGCTTCAGTAGTGGCTGGGTATATTGGCTATCAGAAATGCTAATTATGGGAAGTCAAATGACTGCCTTATCAATCTTCACTAGGTTTTGGTTTCCAGATGTCCCTTTATGGGTCTTTGCTTGTGTGTATGCCGCTCTTGGAATTCTTGTTATATTGGTTGGAACAAAGAGCTTTGATCGCGTTGAAAACCTTTTGGCTGTTCTGAAGGTTGCAGCTATTCTCATATTTATTATTTTAGCTATTCTTGTCTTATTTGGACTATTTGGTCAAGGAGCAGAAGCTGTGCCCCTTCCTAGAACATACGATTCCATCCTCCCGAATGGCCTTACTGGATTGCTTCCTGCATTTATATACGGATTTTACGGCTTTGCCGGAATCGAAATAATGGGGCTCATTGCGATTCGATTAAAAAATATGAAAGAAGCACCAAAGTCAGGTAAAGTGATGCTTACTGTACTCGCTATTATTTACATCACTTCTATTGGCTTAGCTTTACTAATGGTTTCATGGAATAACTTTACTACAGAACAAAGTCCATTTGTTACTGCACTCAATGCCTTTAATGTACCTTATGTGAATCATTTCTTTAATGCGGTATTTATTATCGCGGGTTTTTCAACAATGGTAGCCTCTTTATTCGCTGTCATTCGTATCCTTGTCACCTTAGCTGAAGACCGTGATGCCCCGCCTTTATTTTCTAAAAGAATCGGCAATAATATTGCGTTGCCAGCAATTGGTCTAACTGCTGCGGGAATGGTCGTCTCCATTATTCTAGCCATTGTCATTCCAGGCCGCCTTTACGAATACGTAACGACGGCTGCCGGAATTATGCTTCTTTATAACTGGATTTTCATTTTAGGATCATACGGACGGTTATTAGAACTTACAACGAAGGACAAAATCAAGCAGCTGCTCGGTTTTGCTTTCGTCCTTCTAGCAGTCGTTGGGACGATGTTTCATCAGACAAGTCGACCAGGATTCTATATAAGCCTTGTTTTTATAGTAGTGGTAGCAATTGTTACATTGATCATGCGCCATTTTTGGAAAAAGAAAAAGGATGACAATCCTCCTAGCCCTTCATTGTTTACGAAGTTAGAATAAGAAATGCTTGGATCCCAAAATAAACGCCAAACCCAATCAGAGAAAAGCCAGATACAATCGAAATAATGGTTAACAGACGATTCGTTAAGAATTTACGCAATGTACTCGCAAGTGCTGCCATTGTAATATCCCAAACCGTAATTCCAATAAAGATGGCAGCACTATATAAAATCACTTGGCTTGTCCCGTACGTTGTGACTGTTTTCGCTAAAATAGATCCGAAAATACCGAGCCAAAATAAAATCGTTAATGGATTAAAAAGTGACATAAAAAAGCCAGAGAAAAACGATTTTAGATGGGAGTCTTTTGAACTCCTCATACTAGTAGCTGTTATCCGACCTGCACCTGATATGCTTTCAATTCCCGTGTAAACCAAGACAAAAAAGCCAAAAATCCATAAAAAGGTTTGAATGATAGGGACTTCTATAAATTGCACGACACCAACAAATACGAGTAACATATAAATGGCATCTGCAACAGTAGCTCCTAACCCAACAAGCCACGCGTGAAAAAATCCACTTTTTATCCCTCGATCTAGTTGAGCAGCATTAACTGGACCAATAGGTGCAGCCAAACTCAACCCTAATAATATGTACCCCAAAAAAACGCTCATCGAACCATCCTCCAATAATCAATCAGTTACAACCTAACTGCTTGTACAGCTTATGAAGTAGGAAACGTTTTTAGGACACTAAAAAATACAAAGCGAAAATGAGCCCTATTGTGAAAGCACTGAAAAAGGAAGGTTTCCCCTTTTTCAGTGCCTTTTTGAGTTAGCTTTTTCAACAAAGATTAATAACCG
Source organism: Halalkalibacter okhensis (assembly GCF_000787375.1). GTDB lineage: Bacteria > Bacillota > Bacilli > Bacillales > Bacillaceae_D > Halalkalibacter > Halalkalibacter okhensis. The sequence goes on from NZ_JRJU01000013.1 coordinate 106,503, forward strand.
TAGCCGCCGCCTGCCCAGCTAGCACCGATAATAACTAACAAAATGAAAAGCACGACTAATAACGCAAAACCGCCACCGTAACCTGCTGTGTGTGACATGAACAATCATCTCCTTTTGATTCGTTGTTTAACTTACAATCCTATCCTATGTTCATTCTTTGATTTCGTTTGGGCTCTTTACAATTTTCTTGAAAAAAATAAGCTAACATATACGATTGAACTAGCAGAAGCAATAAACATAAATTTCAATAAAGCAAATACAATGAGATAAGGACAAGAAATCAGATTAAAATAAACTTTAGGAGCTACTATGGTACATTCATTACGATCCTACTTACTCATTACGTGTGGAGGGTTTATTCAAGGCATGGGAATGGCCTTGTTTCTTTTTCCCCATTCCATTCCTTCAGGAGGTGCTGGCGGACTAGCGGTCTTACTCAATTACTGGGTAAATATACCACTGAGCTTTGCTCTTTGGCTCATAAACTTTTCAATGCTTGTTGCCGCAATCTATTGGCTTGGAAATGCAAGTGCCATTGGAACGATGTACGGAATTACCATTACATCCTTAAGCGTTCATGTTTTTAGTTTTGACATGTACAGGCCCTATGACAATGTTTGGATTGATTTAGTCGTCGGATCCATAATTTTAGGAATTGGTGTAGGGATCCTCCTCCGGCAAGGTGTTTCTAACGGAGGAATGGGAGTTCTCGCTCTTATCATTTCAAATATTAGAGATATTGCCCCGGGTAAACCACTGTTTCTTTTGAATGGATCTATTTTCATCGTAACGGGGTCGATCATAGCCTGGCCCATTGTCATTCAAGCCCTTATTTCTCAATGGCTCTCTACAAAGATGGTTGATATCATTTTTCACTTAAAGAAGCTAGTGTTCTTTGAACAACCTATTTTAGGTTGGCGGAAAAAAAGCAAAAAAGAGATACGATAAACCGAAAATGAAGGTTATTTCCAATAGACAACATGCCATTATCTTTTTTTTGCATATTCTTCTATGAAAGAAAATATTAGAAGGATGTGTAACGATGAAAAAAAACTTGATCGCTCTATTCAGTTGTATGATTCTTTTATTTTTAGCAAGCTGTTCAACCGGGGCAACGTCAACTACAAACGAACAATTCCCAGACAAAAGCATTCAATTAATCGTAGCCTTCTCTCCTGGTGCTGCTACTGACACTCAAGCACGAATTATTTCAAAATATGCAAGTGAATACCTTGGGCAAGAACTCGTTATCGTCAATCGGCCTGGAGGCGGCGGTCAAGTGGGCTGGAACTCGTTTTCAACAGTCTCCCCCGATGGATATACATTAGCGGCATATAATCTTCCTCATATCATAACTCAACCGTTAGTTGGCCAAACAAGCTTTGAAGTGGATACATTTGAGCCACTCGTTAACTGGGGAGGGGATCCAACTGTTTTTGCTGTAAGAGCCGACAGTGAAATCAAAAACTTAGAAGAACTGATCGAAGAAGCCAAACGTTCACCTGGTACGATCACAATTGGTAATGCCGGTTTATATGTTGGTCAACACTTAGCGACTTTACTATTCGAGGACGCAGCACAAATTGATCTTGAAGATGTTCCTTTTCAAGGAGCTGCTGATGCCATCGCCTCTGTTCTTGGTGGTCATACGGATGTTGTAGCCGGAAACCTTTCTGACATTTATCGATTAGGTGATGACGTCATTCCCCTTGCGATCGCAACAGAAGAGCGGCATCCGTTTTCACCTGAGGTTCCGACTTTTGCTGAATTAGGCTATCCAGAAGTCATTATGAGTACAGACCGCGGAATTGCAGCTAGAAAAGATACGCCTGTTGAAATCATTGAAAAATTAGAAGAAGCCTTTTTGAATATCCTAAGTGACCCCGAATTCCTAGCAGAAATGGAACAGGCTGGAGCTGATATGCTCATTATGAACCGTAATGAAGTTATTGCTGATATGGAAGCTCGAACAATCGTGTATGAGGAATTATTAAGGTCAATTGGCGTAATTGAGTAAAAAGATAAGGGGGTGCCCCAAAAGGTTCAATTATGACCTTTTGGGGCACCCCCTTCATATTAAATTGGAACCTTTAACAATAAAGAGAAAACGATATAGAGAATAAGGGTAAATGAAACGGAAACAAAGGTGATTTTTCCAATGGTTAAAGAAGGTTCCTCTTGTTTAAATTTAAAATAGACAAATAACGGAATTGTAAGCATTAATAGCAATACTTGTAGATAGTAGCCAATAAACGTAGTTAATACACTAACGATAGAGATGAAACCAATAAGCAAGTAAAGTGACCATGAAATCTGTTGTTGTAACGGCGCTTTGTTGTCCGAGTTAACAAAAGCTCTCTTTCCATACTCAATCATTACTAATACAAACAAAAAACCTGCATTTATAAGAGGAAATATATTTTGCTCAAATGACATTTGTGACATCAAATACATTGAGCCTAGAATACTTCCACCAACAAGTAACCATACCCATCCGTTTTTGGCAGTTAAACCTTGAGGAGAAAATTGTAATTTCTGTAACATTTTACTTTTGCTTATTGCTTGACGAGCCGCTAAAACAACCGTTAATAAAACTAAACTATATAAAATGATGTTCCACGTTCCTGTAAAGAAATAAGTGAAAGCAGAACCTCGAGCCCCACCAAGTTGAAGTCCTTGTAATAACCCCTGCTCTGCTATCGGACCTAATATGAACCCTAACGCAATTGGTGCAGGAGAAAAACCGTATTTTTGTAAGAAAAACATAAGCAAACCTATACAGACAACCGTATAAATATCAATCACGTTATTTTGAGTTGCATATGCTCCAATAATTGAAAACGCTATAATTACAGGTGCCATAAAATACACTGGTATTGAGGTAAGCTTTGTCATGTATTTAATAAGAGAGAGTCCTAATATTAGTAATAAGACCTGGGCTGCAATCATGCTGTAAAGAAATGTGTAAGCTACATCAGCGTGATCAACAAATAAATTATTCCCTGGCCAGATCCCGTGGATAAGCAATCCACCCAAAAATATGGCTGCAGTAGGTGATCCTGGAATACCTAATGTTAGTAACGGAATAAGAGATCCACCTACCATCGCATTATTTGCACTTTCTGATGCAATAATTCCATTTTTTTCACCTTTGCCAAATGATGCTTTCTTTTTTGAGAAACGTTTTGCCTCATTATAAGCTAATAAACTAGCAATATTCCCACCAGCACCAGGGATCATTCCAATAAATGCCCCTAATCCACTACCAATTGTCACATATTTAGGTGTTAGGAAAATATCGCCAAATGATTCTCTGATCGATGATCGCGCTTGATTGTAGCTTTTTTGCTTGTTTTTTGAACGGAAACGATACCGAAGTTCCTCGATCATTCGTAAGGCTTGAGGAAAAGCAAACAGTCCGATTAGGACAGCTACCATATGTAGCCCTCCAACTAAAAAATCAAAGCCAAAAGTAAAACGAGCTGTTCCGGTTATCGTACTAATTCCTATAAAAGATAGAGCAATCCCCATACACCCACCAATTAAGTTTTTTGAAACAGAACCATCTGATATAACAGCGATAACGGTTATACCGAAAATAGCGATCCAAAAACTCTCTGTTGGCCCGAACCTCAGTGAAAAGTCAGCAAACACAGGCGCAAAAAAAAGCAACAAAAACATCCCGAATAAGCCGCCGATTACAGATGATATCGTAGCTAATTCCAACGCCTTTCTTGATTTCCCTTGTTGGGTCATTGGATAACCATCAAAGGTTGTCGCAACATTTGCAGGTGCACCAGGAACATTAAATAAAATTGCTGGGATCGAGCCCCCAAATACACTTCCACAATAAATGCCTCCAAGCAGAATTAACCCATCTGTTGGACCTAGTGTAAACGTAAAAGGAATCATAAGAGCAACACCCATCGTCGGTGTAAGTCCAGGTAGTGCTCCAATGACAATGCCAAGAAATAATCCTAGAAAAAGGACAAGCACGTGATGAACCTCAAACACCTGCCAAAAAAACTCCATATCCTAGCCTCCTTATTTAAGCTAGGATATGATATTCACCTATTTCTAAATTAGTGTGTGTACACTGGCTCAAATACCTATTCTTCTTTTTTCTCTTCTTCCCCTAATTCGACTTTCTTCCCACCTACTGACAAGTAGGAATACACTTCAAGTTCTGGTTTTAATTTCTTTAACCCTTCTAAGTATGGTTTTACTAAATCTTTAAAATCTTCATATACTCCCTCTTCTTGCAATTGTCCGTACACATACATCTTTTTCTTTTCTTCTTCCATTAAAAAAGCCATGTAGCCAACAGGCTTATTGTTATCTGTTACAACATTCAACACTTGGGCATCTTCTTTCAAAAATTCGGGAGAAAAATAAATTTGCAAAATGGATCCCTCCTAATACTTATTCAGTCGTTAGTTGCAATTTTGTAAATAATGTATTTGTTTCACTGTCTTCACTGGATTTGTTCTGCTTTTTCACATGGATTAATAAAAGGCATAATAATCCAACAAAAAAGGTTAATCCAGCTGTCGCTAAAAACATACCCGTCCTTGACCAATTCATTAATGCTTCAAAGAGCGGTGGTCCAGCTGCCACCCCTAGAAATCGAACTGATCCATAAAGGGATGTCACAAATCCTCTTCGTTCTGCTCCAACTGACCCTGTAATTAAACTGTTCAGACAAGGCAACACAAGCCCAGTCCCAACACTTGAAATAGCTAGAATGCCAATAAAGGGGACAAGCCTTGTAAAGAAAACGAGCGTAGCAAAAGAAATCGTCATTAACAAAAAGCCAGTAATAATCACTTTTTTCATCCTTTTTATGTCTTTTCCGATTTTACTCCCTGTTGTTAACGACGTTGTCATCATAAAAAGAAGTGGAATGGCTAAAATCGCCCCTTTTAGTACCCCATCAATATTATATTGTGTCTCCAACGTATCAGATAAATAAAACAAAATTCCAAATAGCGTAAACAAACAAGTTGCTCCTGCTAAATAAGCTGTAAATAACCACCTGCCCTCATGCTTGAAGACAGAAAACAAACCTTTCACATATTTGCCTAATGGAGGTGCCTCTTTCTTTTTCTTTTTTTCTTTAACAAAGAAAGTGGTTAGTAAAACCGAAATCAATACAAATACTGGGAACCCCCAAAAAGGACCATACCAAACTACCAATGCCAAAAGAGAACCTACGATGGGTGAAAGCACTTTCCCAAATCCATTCGATGCTTCCACAATCCCTAATACTTTACTTTGGTCTCCACCTTTAAATAAATCACCTGTCAAAGCCATAGCAATCGGAGCTGTGCCCGCTGCACCAATCCCTTGTAACGCTCGTCCAATCATGATCCAAATATAGGCTCCATTAAACCAAGCCGCAGCAACCCCTGCTAATAATCCACCAATTCCGTAAAGAATAAGAGCAGGTATAATAATGGTCTTTCTTGAAAAACGATCCGACATATATCCAAGAATTGGGATCGAAATGGCTGCGGTTATTGAAAATACCGTTATTGTCAAACTTGCCTGAAATGCCGTAATCCCTAACTCACTTTCCATTCTTGGCAAGATCGGGATAAGCATTGAATTTCCCAACGTCATAATTAGCGGAATCGATCCAATTGCTAAAATGACTAAACCCTTGCTTTTTTTCGCCAATAATCATCACACTTCCTTTGTTGTGCCATATTCACTTGAACATACGAGCATATAACGTTTCGTACGACTTTTCTTTAATAAGATGCGGTTGAATTACAAATATATACATGGGGAAAAAGACCAAGAAGTCCTTAAAGGTGTGCAACCAGGGAGAGCATAGAATGAAAGAGAGGGTTCTCTTTTCAATGGTCAAAAAGCAATGGACCGAGTTTATACCAATACAAAGCCTGCTATGATTGGTTTTTCATAGCAGGCGAGTAGCGTTAGCCATCCTTCTCATTTCTGAAACAGGATTATAATTTTGAAAATTCATCCACTAACTCTCCGAAGATAGCTAATGCATTTTTAATGGGCTCAGGCTTCGTCAAGTCGACGCCTGTTGCCTTTAATAGTTCAAGGGGATAATCGGAACTCCCACTCTTTAAGAATGTTAAGTACTTCTCAAGCGTTTCGGGCTTCCCTTCAAGAAGCTGGTCTGCAATATGGATGGCAGCCGCATATCCAGTTGCATACTTGTAAACATAAAATGGACGATAAAAATGAGGAATCCGAGACCAGCCATATTTTACTTCCTCATCAAATACAACTTCATCCCCGTTAAACTCTCTAAAAATCGTTTCATATACTTCATTAAATACGTCTGCATTTAATGGTTCTCCATTCTCAGCCTTTTCATGTGTGATTTTCTCAAATTCAGCAAACATAACTTGCGTAAAAAGAGTACCCCTAAAGCTGTCGATAAAATGATTCAATAAATGCTTCTTCATCTTCTCATCTTCTGTCGTTTTTAACAAATAGCGAATGAGTAATACTTCATTTACAGTCGAGGCTACTTCCGCAACGAAGATGGAGTACCCGGCCGTAATTTGAGGCTGATGCTTGGATGAATACCATGAATGCATCGCATGCCCGCACTCATGAACAAGTGTAAATAAACTATCCAAATCGTCTTGATGATTTAAAAGGACAAATGGATGAACTCCATAAAGCCCCAAATTATAAGCTCCCGACCTTTTTCCTGGCGTTTCTCTCACGTCATAATAGCGCTTTTCTTTAAAGCTACGTAATGTTTCAACATACTCTTCGCCAAGAGGAGCTAAACTTTTTAGCATGGTGTCGTACGCTTCCTCAAAGGAAATATCTTCCTTCACATCCTTGACCAGAGGAACATTTAAGTCATATTGACGTAATTCATCAAGTCCTAGTGTTTTCTTTCGAATGGTTGCATACCGATGCAATGGTTCAATATTGGCTTTCGTTGCTTCAATTAAATTATCATACACTTCTTTTGGAACCAGATCAGAGAATAAAGATTTCTCTAAGGCAGAAGGATAGTCACGCATTTTTGATAATGTCACATTGGTTTTAATCGCTGAAGCTAAAGTAGAAGCAATTGTATTTTTCAATTGAACATACGGTTGATAATAGGCTTTATAGGCCTCAAGCCGGACGTCCCGGTTAGCACTCTCAATTAATTTTGAATACATACCTCTTGTCAGTTCAACTTTCTCTCCCTCTTTCGTAGTTACTTTACCAAATTTAATGTCCGCATTGTTAATCATTCCAAACGTATTACTTGGAGCGGAAAGGGTTTCCCCTAGATCTGATAGCACTTCCTCTTTCTCCTTAGTCAGTACATGCTGTTTGTATCGATACGATTCTAATAGGTCCTCTTCAAAGTACTTAAGGCCATCAATTTCACTAATATAGCCTTTTAATGTACTCTCTTCTAAGCTTAAAAGAAATGGCATAAAAAACGATGTTGAAGAACTAAGTTTGACACCAAGTGATTTAGCCAGATCAAGATACGATTGTGATTTAGAATCTCTCGTGTCTAAATCGACCTGAAGCATTGCATACACATACACTTTCTTAAACGTATAACCTGTTTCCTCACTAAGAACCAAATAGTCATAGAGCGACTTTGCGTCTTTTATGTTCCCATCAAATGCTTTTAGCTTTGGTAATTTGTCTTTAACTGATTGCAAATCTTGCTCCCATAGTGATAAGTCTTCATAAATATCAGCAAGATTCCATTTTTCCTCTAATGGGACTTCTTCTCTTGATTTATACTGTGTCATTTTTCTAAAAGCTCCCTTCCATCCACCTATGTATTCCATTTCAGTTATATGTTACTACATTTTAAATTAGTAACAAAGTAAAGAGAAATTTAAAAGGCACTAGAAAAGGTAGTTCCCCTTTCCGTGCCCTAAAAACTGATTCTAATAAGCCATCCTGCGCATTTTATTCATAAATCCAATTAAACTCATTCAAAATAATGTTCACTTCTCGTCCAAACCCTTCACTAAATTCAATCATTTCTGTATTGTCTACACTAAAAGAACTTACTCTTAAAAAATAATAACCATCCACATGTTCAATGGGTACTACATGAGCGTTTACGCCATCTTTTTCAAACATAAATTCTTCCACAACTTGCCCAGGGACGCCGATGTTCTCGAAATAATGAGTTGTGGCAACTTCACTAAAACCAGAATCACTCATCCTTGCTTTATAAGCTTCGACTACTTGGTCATAGCTGTTAGAATCAGCAAATTTGTAAACTTCAAACAACACAGGTTCCACACGCCCCTGACCATAATTTGCGAAAATTTGAACCGCTCTGCCTTCTTCAGATGTAATCTCTTCTAATTCAAAATCGTTATCATAATACGTTGTAAAAGAAAGACCTTCAACTTCTAATCTTCTCACTAATTTTTCATCTTCCATTCCCTCTTCGTCAAGAATTTGTATCGATTTTGTCTCTTCTTCACTAGTGAATTCAAACATCCGATTCTCTTCTACAGCTTCTTCTCCTTCATGGTCCTCCATGATGCTCATACTTTCCATTGGAGCTTGATCTGCTTGAGTATTAAGCTGAGTGGCAGATTCATTGCCTGAGAATTGACTAGCTCCAAGCACATACCCTATTCCTAACATAAAAACAACCAATGCAGCAACCTGCCATCGTTGATACGACCTTGCCCAAATCCAATTTCGTTTTTTCTTCTTTTTAATAGTCGCCATTATATTGGCAGAGGATGATTGGGTTGGCATCTTATCATAATATTTATTTAATCGCTCCATCGTCTCATCAAAATTGTTTTTGTTCATAGTTGTTCACCTACTTTTTCGTACTCCGCCTTCAATTTTTGCTTTGCCCGTAAAATCCGCGTCTTTATTGCCCCTTCTGTCACACCTAGGACTTTGGCAATCTCCTGATAATTTTGTCCATGAAAATAATGGAGAACGACCGGAATCTTGTATTTGTCTTCTAGCTTATGAATCATTTGATGCAATTCCGATGCCTCCTCATCAAATTGGTCATTAAAATACATTTGTTGCGTTGCATATTTTTGTAACTCAACCGTTTTTCGTTTCATCTGCTTTTCTTTTCGATAAAAATCTCGAATAACATTTAATGTAATCGAATAAAGCCATGTAGTAAATTTTCCGCGATTGTGTTTATGAATGAATCGATACACCTTTATAAATACTTCTTGAGTCACATCTTCAATATGAGTTGATGAGACACCAATTTGAAAGGCAAATTTTTCAACTGTTTTAAGATGCTGTTCAATTAATTGCTGGAAGGCATCATCATCGCCTTTTTTCGCCCGCTCGATTAATTGTTCTTCCATGTTTGCAACCTCCGTCTATACTCTAAAAACTTGTTTATCTGCTAATGAAACGCCCCCACTTAATAAAAGGTTTCATGTTACATAGATTTCTCTTCTTCCTTCGAAGTAGACTTTATACGGTTCTTCTTAAATTGGCGATACCTCCTATCCACTTGTTGAAAAAGCCATTGTAAGGCCATTCCATGTAATAGAACACCAATTATCGTCGTCAGAACAAAAATAAAAAGGGATAGTCCATGGTCAACTTCCACAATTCTTTGTCCGAAAAAAAGCAAATGTTGTGATATATAATAAACTGCTTCTCCAATTGACAATATGCTATCCTCTAATACCCAAATAACAAGAGATTGTATACATAAAAAAACAATGATGAGTAGAATGATGATCAGTTTAGAAACGTACGAAAGACGATCAATTGAAGGCTGAATATAATACTTCGCTACTGTTTTCATCCGAAATAAATATACAATCCGAACAAGCCTTGCAATTTGAAAAAATTGATCTAATGGAATAATAGCAATAACAAGAAAAGGGTTCTGTTTGATAAACAACCACTTATTTGGTGTAGTCATCATCCGATATAAAAAATCCATAACAAAAATACCCCAAACAATCCAATTAACTATTGGGTTGAATGCATGATTTGTCCATAATGTCATGAGTGTAATCATAACAAGAATAAGCATCATGCCTTCGTATAAACGCTGATACATGTGATAAGTCCTCTCTTTTCATCCGTCACTCTGATCTTAAGTCTACCTTAAGTTTACTAGTTTGTTAATTAAGCACCTATCATGTTAAAACAAATTATTTTACTTAAACAACTATTAATAGGAATAATCTAGTAACTACGAAAATACATCTATTATGTAAGCGTTTTAAAAATTTAAAGAAGAACCGCTTTAAGGAGGAAAATATCAATGATTTACGCCAAACCAGGTACACCTAATTCAAAAGTAACCTTTAAGAAAAAGTATGAGAATTATATTAACGGCGAGTGGACAGCCCCTGTGAAAGGACAATATTTTGAAAATGTAACTCCGGTTTCAGGAGACGTTTTTTGTGAAGTGGCTAGGTCTACTTCTGAAGATATCGAACTTGCTCTTGATGCGGCACATGCTGCCAAATCTTCATGGGGAAAGACTTCTGTAGCGGAGAGAGCCAATATTCTAAATAAAATTGCTGATAGAATCGAAGAAAACCTTGAGATGCTAGCAGTTGCTGAAACATGGGACAATGGAAAAGCGGTTCGCGAAACTCTGAATGCCGACCTTCCACTCGCCATTGATCATTTCCGCTATTTTGCTGGTGTAATCCGCTCTCAAGAAGGATCCATTAGTCAAATTGATCAAGATACAGTTGCTTACCACTTTCATGAGCCATTAGGAGTTGTTGGACAAATTATTCCTTGGAACTTTCCAATCTTAATGGCTGTTTGGAAAATAGCTCCTGCTTTAGCTGCAGGCAACTGCATCGTTCTTAAACCAGCAGAACAAACACCTGCTTCCATCATGGTGTTGATTGAGTTAATTCAAGATCTCCTGCCACCTGGAGTATTAAATGTCGTTAATGGATTTGGTGTTGAAGCAGGCAAACCACTTGCCACAAGTTCCCGAATCGCCAAAATTGCCTTTACAGGGGAAACGACAACAGGGCGATTGATTATGCAATATGCATCACAAAATATCATTCCAGTCACGTTAGAACTTGGAGGAAAGTCACCAAATATCTTCTTTAAAGATGTTATGGCCGAAGATGATGCCTTTTTGAATAAAGCCATTGAAGGGTTTGTTCTTTTCGCACTGAACCAGGGCGAGGTATGTACGTGCCCTTCGCGGGCCCTCATTCCTGAATCGATGTATGACCCATTCATGGAAAGAGCGCTTGCGAGAGTGAAAGAAATTAAAACCGGCAACCCCCTTGATGTATCTACAATGATGGGAGCTCAAGCATCTAATGAACAAATGGAAAAAATTCTTTCTTACTTAGATATTGGCAAACAAGAAGGAGCAGAATGCTTAACAGGTGGTGCAAGAAATACCATTAAAGGATTTGAAAACGGATATTATATTCAACCTACTGTCTTTAAAGGACACAATAAAATGCGGATTTTCCAAGAAGAAATCTTTGGCCCCGTCGTCTCAGTTACAACATATAAAGATGAAGAGGAAGCACTACAAATTGCCAATGACACTCTTTATGGTCTCGGAGCAGGCATATGGACTCGCGATATCAACAAGGCCTACCGCTTTGGTCGAAACATTGAAGCAGGTCGTGTGTGGACAAACTGCTACCATGCTTACCCAGCTCACGCCGCGTTTGGAGGCTATAAAGCATCCGGGGTCGGACGCGAAAACCACAAAATGATGCTCTCCCACTACCAACAAACAAAAAATATGCTAGTCAGCTACAGCCCAAATGCATTAGGGTTTTATTAGAGATTTAAGCAAAAAAGCGAACTTCTTTTTTGCTTAAATCGAAGCGATGTGCGGAGCCGCCGTAATCTTTTAAGACTTTTGAGCGACCTTCTCAAAAGGCGCACGGCGTGTGTAGCCATCGCAAACATGGTCGCACTATTTCCATCTAAAAGCGATCTTCTTTTTTGCTTAAATCGAAGCGATGTGCGGAGCCGCTGCCGGGTTTTAAGCCAAAAGGAGCGATCTTCTCCTTTTGGCGCGCAGCGTGCGGAGCCATCGCAAAC
>NZ_JRJU01000014.1 GCF_000787375.1 Halalkalibacter okhensis
GCCCCAGAAGGTCAATGGGGAGCAGGTCATATGCCAGGTCCGGGTTATCCAGGAGGAATGCCACAAGCCCCAGGAGGCCAATGGGGAGCAGGTCATATGCCAGGTCCGGGTTATCCAGGAGGAATGCCACAAGCTCCAGGAGGTCAGTGGGGAGCAGGTCATATGCCAGGTCCGGGTTATCCAGGAGGAATGCCACAAGCTCCAGGAGGTCAGTGGGGAGCAGGTCACATGCCAGGCCCCGGGTTCCCAGGTGGAGAAATGCCACCTTTGCCGGAAGCAGGTTACCCTGAATCAGAATACAATGGAGCAATTTCACCGGATAGTGCTAACTGGCAAGTAGATCAGATGCCTCCAATGAACCAGTGGAACAACAATAATACTTGGGATTAATCTAAATAATTAAGGTATTCCAAAAGGGAAAAGAGACCTTTTGGAATACCTTCACTAGTGTAGTTCCTCTAAAATCCATGGAACTGCAGCTAATAAGTGAGGGAAAACGATGTTTGCTTGTGCAAAATTATCCGATTCATCACCAATTAATACGGTTTTGCATCCGGCTTTCTTTCCTGCTTCTATGTCAGGTTCTCGATCTCCCACCATGATACTTCCTGACAAATCAATGTTATGAGCGGAAGCTAAATCAATTAACATTTGTGCTTCCGGTTTTCTACAGACACAACCGGCAGTAGGTTTATGAGGGCAATACGCAATATCCTCAATATGAGCTCCATATTTTGCTAGTTCAGCAATCATTTTTTTGTGCACGTTATGTAGGGCGCTTTCTTTCATAAAACCAAGTCCTACACCACCTTGATTTGTAACAATAAATGTTGGGATGTGGGCCAAATTTAAAAGAGATATGGCCTCTCCAACCCCCTCTAATAGGTAAAACTGACTAGGTTTGTTCACAAATTTAACCCTCGAACTTAATACTTCATTTATGACTCCATCACGATCTAAAAAGACGGCTTTTTTCATAATAACCTCCATATTATAATCTGAAAAATTGAATCGCATGAAAAGTGCATTGCTGACTATTACTAAATACATATAGAGTTAAGTAATAGGCAGCAATAGTAAATAATTATCCTTGATTAACAAGAATATCTTTTGCTTCTGAAAAACAAAATAATCATTGCAGGAAATTGATTATAAGGAGCGATGCTTTGTGAAATGGCAAAAAGCACTATTAACAACACTTCAACGTCAACAAGGAAAAAAAATAGCGTTAGCTGTTGATACATCAACGAATGAAGTCAACACAGAATTAATTGACAACATCATTTCACTATTCGCTCAATTAAACCCAGATACAAAGCTCATTCAGTCAGATTTTAAAATTAGAGATATTTCTTCGGTCGCTAATGCTAAAGTGACATATTATAAGCACGGAAAATCGTCATATACTGAAGTTCTTGAATGGGCCGAAGCTGAAAATGTCGATATTTTATTTTATATAACAGATGTAACTGGTTATTTTTATGAGGATTTATCGGTCGATTATGATGTGATGTGGTTAGTTCCAAATAATTTTGTTCCAAAGGTACCTTTTGGAAAAACACTTAAAATTGCATAACTAAGCAAAGAAGAATTGTCTTTAAAGATCCTAGCAACAAACATACTGTTTGGATAGTAGAAAATCACTCTTCTTACTACTTCTAACACAAAAAAAGAGGATAAGTCGTTGCGACTTATCCTCTTTTCTTTCATTAACGTTGGTTTTGATTTTGGTTTAACATATCTTTTAAAGGCTCCATCATGTTCATGTTGTTCCCACCATTATTTCTATTTCTCATCATTGAATATGCAGCTGCTCCAACTCCTAAACCTACAACAGACATCATTAAACCATTTCCGTTTTTTTTGCGTTTGCGACCAAACATTTGCATATTGCTTCCCCCTTCAAAATAGTTTGAATCAATGAATGAAACATTAGTTATGATCTGTTTTACATTGAGTAGTTATGCGTGGAGATCCTTTCCAAACATCTAGTTCTATTATAAAACTTCATAAATTTACCAAGTGAAAAAAGCTATTATTTTTACGGTTTAAATGAACAATAAAAATAAAAAACAAAGGGAGCAAAGAAAATGAAAAAAAGAACAATCATATTAGCTATATTGAGTGCTTTTCTATTTATTGTTGTTGGTTGCCAAGATGACCAAAATGCAATGGAAGGAATGGGAGTTGGAGAAGGTCAAATTTCAAGTGATTTTACGACGGCTTCAAGTGAGCAATATCCACATACAAAACCAATTCAAATTCAACATGCCAAATATGACTTTGACGTCCAACAATCTGTCCAAATGTCAAGAGACGAAATTGCGAGGTTGTTACCGGGAGATGTGATGCAGCATTTACCTGAAGGGGCTAATCAATTAACACCAGAAGATATTGCAAGATTATTACCTGAAGGGTCAACTCAGCTTTCTCCTGAAGACATTGCCGAACGATTACGTAGAGGTATGCCACCAGGGCAAGGGGGCGGACCTGCTCCAGAACCAGAAGTTGTACAACCAGAAACACCAACAGGGCAGCCAGAACAAGCTCAGCCAGAAACACCAACAGGGCAACAACCTGAACAGGCTCAGCCAGAAGCAGACCAACAAGAAGAAACACCTCAACAAGAAACAACGGAGGGAATTAGTGAGTTTGAGCAAAGGGTGATCGAACTGACGAATACAGAAAGAAGAAACAATGGGTTATCAGATTTACAGGCTGATGCAGCACTTAGCAATGTGGCAAGAGTAAAGTCAACAGATATGCAGGAAAATAATTATTTTTCACATACAAGCCCAACATATGGATCTCCATTTGATATGATCAGGGATTTTGATATTTCATATCAAGCTGCAGGAGAAAATATTGCACAAGGTCAGCGTAGTCCTGAAGAAGTGGTACAGGCATGGATGAATAGTCAAGGACACCGAGAAAATATCCTGAACGGCTCCTTTACACATATTGGGGTTGGGCATGTCGAGAATGGAAATTATTGGACGCAATTGTTTATAACCAAGTAGCAAATAAATCAGGCTCATGATAAGACATTGGTAGGGTCTTCAATCGTGAGCCTGATTCCTTTTATAGTTTAGCATCAATGATCATCTCTAATAATCGTAGCCGGTTTCGATCATTCACATGATTAAAGGTACGATTTAAAAATTGGTCGGAATCTACGCGGTGTACAAAAACAAGATTTTCTTTTGGGACAATATCTATAGACTGGCCATAACGTCCAATTGCTGAATAAAGACCCAAATCTTGCAAGCGACCGTTGTCAGCAACCCACCACATATACCCATATCCATATTCGGTAGAAGCGGGTACATCTGTATGTTTTGATGTACTTGTTTGAACCCATTTTTCCGGAATCAACTGCTGTCCTGCCCACTGCCCATTTTGAAGATACAATTGTCCGAATCGAGCCATATCCCTCGCAGACATACGAAATAAATATGATGGATGGAGTGTACGGTTAAGCTCATACTTGTAGAAAGAGTCTTCCGGCGTATAATCTTCCATTCCTAGAGGTAACGCAATCTTTTCATGAAATTCACTAAATAAGTCTTTGGTTGTTTTTTCATTAAAAATCGTTCCTAAAACATTGAAATCCCAGTTATTATAATGAAAGTATGTTCCTGGTAAATGAGCTTCTCGTTCTGGGCGATTCCACCTCATCAGCAACGATTCCTCTCCAGCTCTTAAAAAAATTCCAGAGCGTGAGGTAAGTAGATCTTCCACTTTTGCATTCTGTTCTAATACGGATAATGGTTCATGATCGGTAACCTCTAGTTCTTCTAGGGTAGCATTAATATCAATGATTTCATTATCAACATGGGTGCCATACAGGGCGCTTAAAAAGCTTTTTCTAACCGAATGAACATTGCTTTTTTTTGTAACATCGCCCCATTCGACGAGAATTTTACCGTCATAAATAACCATGGCTGAGGTAGAGCCGAGTGAATTATAATATTCTTTTGCTTCATTTAATTTCTTTTTAGACCATCCTGCATCTTCTGGATGAGAGTGGTATTCCCATGTTGAATCTCCTTGTTTGTTCGAATGGCAACTTATAAGGCTGATAGCCAATATATTAACCATTCCCGCTACAAGCAGGAGTTTCTTTTTTCGTCCGATCATTAGAATGCACCCTAACTATAGTATGTTTGTTGATATGTTTAGGAATTTGTATGGTGATTATTGCTAGCAAAAACAGCTTCTGACCCTACTTTTTTTACCCGTTTCGGTAGGTCGACCTTTCCAACGATATACTTTCCTATGGCAAAGCGATTTAAATAATAAATTGTTAAAATTGAAAAGGTTGTACTTGCAACAAATAAAATGAGTATCGTAAATATTCCAAAGTTTACAGACAAGATTGTAAAGAAAACAATAAATATAGAAATATAACTTGTATGCAACAAATAGATGCCATACGAGTATTTATTGACCATCATAAAGAAAGAGGGAATGGCCTTCATTTTCATTGCGAAATAAATGATAAAGGCAATCACACTTAATGTATGGAATAGGATATCAATCCGTTTTGAACTATGGATTGTAAGCAAGCCACTATGATAAAAATAGAGCAGGACAATCCCGGTAACAAAAGGTGCTGCTATAACAATAGCTTTGTACTTTTGAATATACCGAATGAAGGCTTCATAGTTTTGCCCAACATAATAAGCAATTGAGAAATAAAAAATCCAGCCTGGGAAAGGGATCCAATAAAATCGTTCCCACACATAGTCGCTAAAAATAAAGTTAATTGGATTTGTAAAGTTAAAGATACACAAATACGCTACATTAATGAATAAGGAATAAATTATGACCTTACTTGGATGAGCGCGGTCTAGCCATTTTTTGCATAATACAAACAATAAATAAAACTGGAAAATGATTAGAACAAAATAAGCATGGAAATCTCCGATAAATATGTTTAAAAGAACTTTCATTGTGTATTGCTCTAACGAAACAAGCGCATACGGTGATGCATATAGAAAAGCCATAAAGACGTAAGGAATTAAAATGAATTTTAAGCGCTTGGTAAGGAAGCCATTTGGGATACTTGTTTTTTCCTTATAACTATATCCTAATATGAAAGCGGTAATAAAAATAAAAGTAGGGGTCCCATAATATAAGAATACATTGATTGAATCAAGAATAACTTCACTGTATTCAGGTAAGTTTAACAAAAATCCAACATATTCCATTCCCCAAGCAATTGAGTGGAGAAGCACAATGCTTAAACAAGCAATACTACGCAAGAAAGAGATTTCGTTTATATGCTTTTTCCTCATCACTAATCAACATCTTTCTATCTAAATTCTTCTTTCTAACGCTGTAAATATCGAATAGTTTTAAGACTTAATAAGCTATCTTCCGTATTAAAGATGTACTCAAAATCTAAATAATCTATACCCTTTATTACAAAAATGTAAACTGGTGATTCCTAGTTTGCTATAAGCCATGTTTCGTACAATGGTAAAAGGAAGTAGGATAGATGTCAATTGTCATCCATTGGTTACACTGGAGATTAATCATTCCCCTTTACTGTAATTAATTTCCTTTACCTTCATCATGATAAGGCTAGAAAAACAAACAAACATTCGCTAAAATGAAAAGGAAAGTAAAATGAGATATTTATTTAGAATAGGATAAAGGTTTTTCTAATTTGTTTTTTTGACTAATCAAACAATCAACTATTTTTTGAGGTGTACAATGTTCAAGAAAAATTTACAGCATATACTTGATGATTTTCGTACGAAGAATGAATGGAAAGACCAAATAGTCCATTGGCATGAGATGGATGCAGTTAAGGCGAAACTAGTTGATTTTCCGAAGCAATTAGACGTGAAAATTCAACAAGCTCTGAAGGACCGCGGGATTGGCTCGCTTTATTCGCATCAGGCCGAGGCATTTCAATATACACAAAAAAAGAAAATATAGTAGCCGTCACACCAACAGCATCTGGAAAGACGCTATGCTACAATTTGCCAGTTTTGCAGGAGATTATGGAAAACCAAGAAAGCCGTGCTCTATACTTGTTTCCAACAAAGGCACTAGCGCAAGATCAAAAAAGTGAGCTCAATGAAATAATTGAAGAGATCGGAATTAATTTGAAATGCTTCACGTATGACGGGGATACTGCGCCAAACATTAGGCAGGCAGTTAGGAAAGCGGGACATGTAGTCATTACGAACCCAGATATGCTGCATTCGGCCATATTGCCTCATCATACCAAATGGGTCGCTTTCTTCGAAAACCTAAAGTATATCGTGATTGACGAGCTCCATACATATCGTGGTGTATTTGGTAGTCATGTTGCAAACGTGATTCGTAGATTAAAGCGAATTGCTCATTATTATGGAAGCAATCCTACCTTTATTTGTACTTCAGCAACGATTGCTAATCCGAAAGAATTGGCTGAAGAATTGACAAGAAGTCCGATGCGGCTCATTGATCAAAATGGGGCGCCTAGAGGAAAAAAACATTTCCTTTTTTATAATCCTCCTATTGTCAATCAAGCGTTAAATATACGTAAGAGTGCCACAGTCGAGGTCAATGAAATAGCTAAGAAATTTCTGGAAAATAAGATTCAAACGATCGTTTTTGCAAGAAGTAGAGTACGTGTTGAGATTATTTTAAGCCACTTGCAAGCATTAACAAAAAAGCACATCGGACCGGATTCAATTCGTGGCTATCGTGGTGGATATTTGCCGAAACAACGAAGGGAAATAGAACGTGGATTAAGACAAGGAGAAATTATTGGGGTTGTTAGTACAAATGCATTAGAATTAGGTGTTGATATTGGGCAGCTTCAAGTGTGTATCATGACAGGATACCCTGGTTCTGTTGCTAGTGCATGGCAGCAGGCAGGAAGAGCAGGTCGCAGACAAAATGAGTCTGTGATCATTATGGTTGCTAGCTCCACCCCAATTGATCAATATATTGTTCAACATCCGGAATACTTTTTTGATAAAAGTCCTGAATCGGCACGAATCAACCCGGATAATCTTATCATTCTTGTGGATCACTTAAAATGTGCGGCTTATGAACTTCCGTTTAAAAGAGGAGAAACATTTGATGGTGTCGATATTGAAGAAATTCTTGAATTTTTGACAGAAGAAAACGTTTTACATGAGCGTGCAAATAAATGGTATTGGATGAACGATGCATTCCCAGCTCATGGCATTAGCTTACGTTCTGCTTCACAAGAAAATGTCATAATTATCGATCAAAGCGACGTTTCTAAGCCTTCCGTTATTGGTGAAATGGATCGATTTAGTGCCATGACATTGCTACATGATGAAGCAATTTATTTACATCAAGGAATTCAATACCAAGTGGAATATTTAGATTGGGATGAGAAAAAGGCATTTGTACGTGAGGTAGATGTTGAATATTTTACAGATGCCAACTTAGCTGTTCAACTAAAAGTGTTAGAAGAAGACCAAACTCAATCAGAAAAAGAAGTTACAGTAAGTTATGGAGATGTGATGGTAAATGCGAAAGCAACCATCTTTAAGAAAATACGTCTATCAACCTTTGAAAATATTGGATCAGGCCCCATTCATTTACCAGAGGAAGAACTTCATACAAATGCGTTGTGGATCAGCTTTTCTTCGCAAATTTCCGATCGATTTAATGAAAGTCCTTTTGATCAAGCACTAACAGGGCTAGCTCAATTACTTCAACAAGTAGCACCTGTTTTTGTTATGTGTGACCGTAACGATTTACATGTAGTTCCTCAAATGAAAGCGGAACACTCTGAATTGCCAACCATTTTTCTTTATGATCGTTATCCAGGAGGAATAGGTTTAGCAAAAGAGGTATATCAGAACTTACCCACGATTATCAATCAAGTCGAACACCTTATTTCTAATTGTTATTGCGAGCAAGGGTGTCCAGCTTGTGTAGGTGCGGGGGAAGGCAATATTAAGGCTCTAGTAAAACGGCTTATTCGTCTTATTAAGGTGAAATAGGGGAGAGGGGGAGAAATGAAAAATAAATTGCAACGAATGAAGCAACACATGGGGATGAACAACACTAAGGAAGAACCTCCTTTAATTGTACCACTAGCACATCTTCCAGGAGAAAAGAAGCATATTCCTTTCGAATCCGATTGGCACCTTTTTCAAACAACTCCATCTTGGTTTGAAGATCAATATATAATGGTAAGGGAAACGCAATACCCAATGGAGCATAAACACGGAAAATATGCTTTTTGCCAAACAAAAGATGCAGTTAATCGATGGCAAGATCATATTTATTCACACCCTTTGTCTGCAAAAGGGCGACGGGTTGAAGAATTGCTGTTTTTTGATACAGAAACAACTGGTTTGAGCAGTGGAGTTGGAAATACGATCTTCATGTTAGGTTATGCACAATTTAAAGAGGATTATGTTGGTGTAAAGCAATTCTTTTTACCAGGACCTGAATCAGAAGTGGCACTTTATCATCATTTTTTAACAGAGGTAGGTACGTTAGGAAATCTCGTAACATACAACGGAAAAGCATTCGATTGGCCACAAGTAAAGACTCGTCACACATTTGTACGTGATCAAGTGCCAAAACTTCCGAAATTTGGGCATTTTGATTTGCTTCATGCATCAAGAAGGATGTGGAAAGACCTACTTCCTTCTTGTAAATTAGCTGTTGTCGAAAAAGAAGTGCTAGCATTTGAAAGAGTTGAAGATACACCGAGTTACATGGCACCAATGTTGTATTTTGACTTTCTTCAAGATCCGAATCCAGAATTTGTAAAAGGTATTTTCCAACACCATGAATGGGATGTCTTATCTTTATTGACACTTTATAGTCATTTGTCCTCTATGATCTTAATGTGGGACTCTTTTTCTTTAAATGATAAGGAAAAATATGAAGTAGCTAGATGGTATGAGGCTATCGGAGAGAGTGAAATTGCTAAGGGGCAGTACGAATTATTAAAGGGAGTAGGTTCAACAGTAGCTGAAGCAAGTATGTTTGCTTTCGCTATGTGCTTAAAGAAAGACAAGAACTGGGAGGAGGCATTAGTAAGTTTTTCATCCCTTGTTGGAACAAAGAGATATACGTATTTAGCTTCGATTGAATGTTCGAAAATACATGAGCATCACATAAAAGATTTTGAGAGGGCAATCTATTATTCAAGATTAGCTCTTGCGGATAATGAATTTGTATCAACTTACCCGAAAGAAAAACAAAAAAGATGCGCAATGACCTTCAGTTAAGAATAAAAAGATTGGAGAGGAAAATAGGGTGAAAAGTGAAATACTCATTTCCTGGGGAAGCGCATCATTAGCGGTTTTCAAACAAATTTCAACATTTATCATAAAGATTTTTGTAAGTTTATGTAATGTAAAAAAAGGAATTGTCAACGCGTTCAGAAACGATTACAATATGTTTCGGTAATTCTTTTTAAAGAAATGAGTGAACAAAATGTATCGTGCAATTTTAGTATTATTTTTTGTAATGATTGGCTTGACATTGTTTATTATGAGTGAAATTCGGGATTCGGCTCTCTTTTTCTTATAGACAGAGACCCAAACAGTTGATTTAAAAGGGATTAGGCGGATAATTAGGTCAAACATCTAGTACATGAAATACTTTTGTGACATAGGTTAATATTGACTCAAATAAAAAAGGAGGAATTAACTTATGTTTTGCAAACCTAGACCTAAAGTTTGTAAACTGCCAACAACAACTCAGGTGATGCCTGCACAAGTATCGCCAACTCAACATCAAGTTGTCGATAAAACGTGTGAGTATATCGTACCACATGTACACCCATCACACACTCACTATAATACGAATCACGTTTATAAACATGTTGCGAGCTTTCCGCATACAACATCACAAAGTCAACAAATCTTTAATCAACAATTTGTACAGCCGGGAGGCCCAACTGCAGGCGGACCGGGATTTGGCCCTCAAGTAGCAGGATTTAATGGAGGTCCAGGAACGGGCCCTCAAGTAGCAGGATTTAATGGAGGTCCAGGAATGGGCCCTCAAGTAGCAGGATTTAATGGAGGCCCAGGATATGGTCCTCAAGTAGCAGGATTTAATGGAGGCCCAGGATTCGGACCTCAAGCAGGTCCGGGGTTTGGTTGCGGTAGACGAAAGTAATTATGGAAGAAGGGCGAACTGATTTCAGTTCGCTCTTTCTAGCAGGATAAGGTGATAATTTGAAGACCATTGCCATTTCAGGATATAAAGGACATGAACTTGGAATATTTGATCAAAAACATAAAGGAATTTATTACATAAAGAAAGCGATAGAACAGCGGCTTCGTTCGTTAGTGGAAGAGGGGGTAGAGTGGGTCATTATTAGTGGGCAGCTAGGGGTTGAATTATGGGCAGCTGAAGTTGTTATTGCATTAAAAGTAGATTACCCTCAAGTGCAATTAGCTGTTTTAACTCCTTTTCTACAGCAGGAGGAGAATTGGCAAGAAGCAACGAAATCTTATTATCAAGAAATTATTAATCAGGCTGATTTTGTTGATAGTATTACGAAAAGGCCATATGACAATCCTGCTCAATTAAGACAAAAAAACGAATTTATTATTTCGAAAGTGGACGGCTTGCTGTTGCTATATGATGAGGATAAGCCTGGGTCTCCAACATACTACTTAGAAGTGGCTAAAAAGAAACAAGAGAAAGAGTCCTTTCCAGTGCTATTTATTACCCCAACTGACCTTGAATTATTGGTTCAAGAAGAACAATTCGACAATTTTAGTACAGAGTGGGAATCGTAATTTAAATTGACAAGAAGGCAAACTTTTGGAAAAATAGATAGAGAAGCTGTTCATACACGTGGGTAGAGGTGAAGGAAATGAACCAACAAAATATTCGTTTTACGGCGAAAGAAATACTTGAAAAAGATTTTAAAACGAGCATGAGAGGCTACAACCCAGATGAAGTTGATAAGTTTTTAGATGCTATTATACAAGATTACGAATTGTTTCAACGGAAAGTAGAGCTATTAGAGCAAGAGAATGCACACCTTAAGCGTGAAGTGAAGAAATTATCTGACAGATCGCAGCGTCAAGCACCATCTCAAACCGTTGGTAGTACAAATTACGATATACTTCAACGTTTGTCTAACTTAGAGAAGAAGGTCTTTGGAAGTAAATTGTACGAGTAGGTGTTATTTCATGATCGATATTTATATTGATGGCGCAAGTGCAGGGGATCCTGGACCTTCCGGAGCGGGAATCTTTATTAATTATAAAAATGGTAAAGTTGAAAACCATTCCATTCCACTCGGGCAGATGTCAAATCATGAGGCAGAATATGAGGCATTAATTACTGCGCTTGATTTATGCATTGAGCGTGGCATTAAGATGGTCTCGTTTCGGACTGATTCCAAGTTAATCGATGATGCAATTGAAAAACGTTATGTAAAAAACAAACGATTCCAACCATATTTAGAAAAAGCAATCGCTCGAATTGATCAATTTGAATTGTTTTTTATGAAATGGGTGCCAAGTAACCAAAATAAAAATGCTGATTCATTAGCAAGACAGGCCATTCGAAAAAATTGAAATAATTACCTGTTGAATCTTATCTTGTTTCAAGGTATACTTATTTTTGTCGCTTAAGACAACGTTAAACATTCAGGTAATCGCTGCACGCTTGTCGTGTAGAGGAAAGTCCATGCTCGCACGGGCTGCGATGTCCGTAGTGTTCGTGCCTAGCCAATTCATAAGCTAGGGTAGTCTGGTTTTGACTGGACTAACGGCAAGGTAAGCACCTACGTCATTTTTGATATGGTGTGATGCCTTTGAAAGTGCCACAGTGACGTAGTCCATTCGGAAACGAGTGGAGTGGAACGAGGTAAACCCCACGAGCGAGAAACCCAAAATATGGTAGGGGCATCTTCTTAAACGGGAATTGAACTGTTGAGAAGGACTGGGAGTAAATCCTTTGTAGATAGATGATTGCCACCGGAGTACGAGGTTCATCACCGTTTGCAGTACAAAGGTACAGAACATGGCTTATCGAATGTTTAATGGATGATTTCTAGAAGAAACCCCTTTTAGGGGCTTTTTTTATTTATAGTGAATTTACTATGCTATAAAGTGATTATTATTTCATAGAAGAGCTAATATCCAGCACAAGGCTTTTGGGGTCTGATATATTTTGTGATGTTTGTCATCAGAAGTTGGAAATCGTATAATAGAGGCAATATATTTGGTAAGGAGTACATAATGGAAAAAGTGACGTTAATTGCAACGGCAACGATGGGGCTTGAAGCACTTGTTGCTCGTGAAGTAAAAGATCTAGGATATGAAGATGTACAAGTTGATAATGGAAAGGTAACATTTACAGCAGATGTATCTGCCATTCCGCGAGCTAATTTATGGCTCCGTACGGCAGATCGTGTCAAATTAAAAGTAGGAGAATTTAAAGCTTATACATTTGACGAGTTGTTTGAAAAGACTAAAGCACTACCTTGGGCCGATTTAATCCCTGTTCATGCTGAGTTTCCGGTTATCGGCAAATCGGTTAAATCCAAGTTGTTCAGTGTGTCTGACTGCCAGGCGATTGTAAAAAAGGCTGTAGTTGAAAGTATGAAGAAGCGTTATAAGCGAGGGTGGTTTGATGAAGACGGGCCATTTTATCGTATTGAGGTAGCTTTACATAAAGATGTCGCCACACTTACGATTGATACGAGTGGAACAGGTTTGCATAAACGAGGTTATCGGTACCTCCATAATGAAGCTCCATTAAAAGAAACATTAGCTGCTGCGATGATTATGTTAACACCTTGGAAGCCAGATCGACCATTTGCTGACCCATTTACTGGATCAGGAACGATTCCTATTGAAGCGGCGATGATCGGACAAAACATTGCCCCAGGCTTTAATCGAGACTTCGTATCAGAAGATTGGCATTGGATTGGGAAGGATCGTTGGAATGAAGCTCGTCAGGAAGTTGAAGATGTAGCCAAATATGACCAACCTCTTGATATTTTAGGGGCTGATATTGACCATAGAAGTGTTGAATTAGCCCAAAATAATGCAATGGAAGCAGGCTTTGGTGAACTAATTTCATTTAAGCAAATGCAAGTAAAAGACTTTAGGCATCGTGGGGAGTATGGCATTCTTGTTGGCAACCCTCCATATGGTGAACGGCTTGGAGAACGTCCAGAAGTAGAACAAATGTATAGAGACATGGGAAGAACGTTTCAATTGCTTGATACATGGTCGATCTATATGTTAACTTCCCATGAAGGATTTGAAGAACTATATGGGAAAAAGGCGACAAAGAAACGAAAGCTTTATAATGGAAATTTAAAGGTGGATTATTATCAATTTTTTGGGCCGCGTCCACCGAGGAAAGAAGTCGAATGATAAAAGAGGTTAACTCACATTTTGAGTTAACCTCTTTTTTGATTGAAATTTTATTTAGATCTCTCGTGTTTGCATATTTAGGAAGGAAACATAGATGTCATTCTTCAGGTTGAGTCATCGTCCAAAAGATAATGGCCCTTTTTATTTTGGCTTCTAAATGGATCACTAGTTTCCAAAGTCATACGTAGTAGCAATTAAATAAGACAAACATATTTTAAATAAGAGGAGGTGACATTTGATGTTAGAGAAACGAGAAAAGTTAAAACTCATTTTAGAAGGGATTAATAATTTACCTATTCCAGGACTTTATCAGAGCACGGGACAAGTGGCGGGTGGTTGCACAAATTTTTGTACAAATGTTTGCAGAACGTTATATCCGCTGCAGTTTTAGCAATGCTTTAATGACTGCATTGCTTGCCAACAAAGTACAATCTTTGAAACAGACGAGTCGTTACTTGATGAAGGTGAAAAGAATTAGTCGCTATTTGTGATGAAGAAGAAATCACTTTTAAATTTATTAGTCAACTAATGATTCTTTATGAAGTTAGTTAAAAACTGCCTCCGTTCCAACAGTTGGAAAGGTTCTAAATTGAATCGTTAGCCGTATCATAATTACAGAGGTATCTATGCTTATTAAGCCCAATCAATTGATTTAATAATGTAGGAGGGACGATAAATATGTTTGCAATCGAGTGGATTGACTTAGTAATATTGGTCCTCGCTTCATACAGGCTCACACGACTAATTGTTTTTGATGAAATTACTTCTTTTATACGAAGCCCATTTTTAATGGTATCTTATCAAGAGAATGATGCAGGGCAATTGATAGAAAGTATTGAGTTTAAAGGAAAAGGCTTTCGTAACTGGGTGGGGAGGCTTTTAAGCTGTCATTGGTGTGTTGGTATTTGGACTTCGTTTGGAATAGTTTTACTATACATGTACTTTCCTGCCTTTTACCCATTACTTCTAATTCTGGCTGTTGCAGGAGCCGCCGCTTTCATTCAGTCAAAATCTGAATACTGACAAAATATCAATTAAATAATAAAAGTAGATAAAGAGAAATGTCTAAACAATTCGAGCATGAAATGAATACGATAAGTTAAGAAGGGCAATAACCAAGTAAGTACTATCAGATTGGAGAAGTACAAAAAACAATGTAGAAGATCAAATTATCCTATATATACCAACTCTATAAATCAAAAAGGAGTGAATTATAGTGAAGCCTCGTAAGCCAATAGTAATAAATAGTCGCGCTAAGAGTGTGCCTTTAGAGAAATCAAAGAATGTATCATCATCACAGCCTAAAGTAAAGAGGAAGAAAACGATTGTAAGGGCAGGGTGTTGCTTACGCAAAAAGGGTAAAACCAACTAAATAAAGTTAAACGTTCGATGCGTTATTTCTATACACACTTAGATTTCTAGGTTCTTTCAATATATTCCCCTTCCATTACCTGCTTAAGTAAATGATGTTAAAAGGTGTGAAGTTCACACATCCTTCCAAGGAGGTTATAATGGTCCGCTATTTTATTAAAGTAAAGGGAAAAGTTCAAGGGGTTGGGTTTAGAAAATATACAAAAAAAATAGCAAAAAGATACAATGTCGTGGGATGGGTCCGCAATGTGGCAGATGGAACAGTTGAAGCTGAAATCCAAGGGAAGGTTAATGGTGTGGATCAAGTCATCAAAGCATTGAATAGAGGCAGTTCATCATCTAAGGTGCGATCGATTGAAGTAAACAAAATGAAAGGCTTGAAAAAATACAATTCTTTCAAGATTATATATAACTTAAAAGTATAAAGTAACGAAGGTTGTCGAAAAGGAGATTTCATCCTTTTTCGGCAGCTTTTTTTATAAAGATTTTTATAATGTTTGAATGATTTCTATGATTTCGTAATTTATATACTTCTTCTCCTTAATATGCCCTTCCTAATTATACTTTCAAGAATAAGCTATTAATAAGAGAGCTGTAATCAGGTAAAGGAGGGAGATGGAATGAAAATAAATGGTAGGAACAAATGGAGGATGTATCTTGCCATGAAAAGAAACAAGAAGCTTAGGAAGTACCTTGTTCATACAAGATTATGGTCGAGAAACAGCTTGTACATGATGTTATTAAAATATAAATCAGTTGTAGTGAAGCCAAATAAGGGGTTAAAAGCAAGAGATATTTACTTTATAAGCAAGAAGGAAAAGGGCTATGAAATACAAATATATGAGAGAAAATATTATTTTTCTGAACGAGAACAAGTCTATAAATTTATGCAACGTAAGATTGGACAGGTTACCTATATTATTCAAAGACATATTGATATGGCAAAAATAAATGGAAATCCATTTGATATTCGTGTCATTATTCAAAGAAAATCATTATCTTCTCCATGGAAAGCAACAGCATATAAAATACGAGTTGCTAAAAAAGGGAGAAGGGTAACGAATGCAAGTAAAGGCGGGACAATTCTAACTTACAATGTAGCAATGAACAGCTGCAATATTCCTAAATCTATAAAAAATAATTTATTAGACCACATCAAGGAAGTGTCCGTATTAGCTTCAAAAACGTTAGGTCCTTATTATCCCAATAAGCGTCTATTTGGTATCGATATAGGAATAAAAGAAGATGGGTCGCTTCACATATTTGAAATTAATCGGAGTCCGCTATTAAAAGGATTCTCTAAAATTCAACAAAAAAGGATTAGAATGTTTAGAAGAAGAAAGTAAATTATTTTTGTTATACGAACTAAAAGGAGGGTGTAGGATGCCAATGCGGTTAAGAGGAAGAAACAAATATAAAATGTACTTGGCATTAAAACAAAATAAATATATTAAATCGGCTCTTCCTTACACAATGATGTGGAGTGAGAAAAATTTTGTCCGTATGTTAAGAAGATATAAGTCAGTTGTAATTAAACCAAACAATGGACAGCAAGGCCAAAAAATTTATTTTGTAAAAAAGGTTGGAGCTAAGTACGCTGTAAATATTAATCAAAAACATAAGGTATTTAATAATAGAAAGCGTGCTATTAATTATTTAAACAGGGTGACAAGCAAACGGAAATTTATTATTCAACAACAAGTGGACCTTGCAAGAATTGACGGGAAACGATTTGATTTCAGAATTATTGTTCAACGAAAGAAGAGGAATCATCCTTGGGTGGTAAATGGGGTGATTGTCAGAAGAGCAGGTAAGGGTTATATGGTAACAAATAGACGTCGACACGGGGTAGTCATGTCAGTAGAAGAAGCAAGGAAGAAATTAAACTTTAATGAGAAAGAAATTAGAAAGGTAGCTTATTTGGCAGCTAAGACATTAGGACGTTCTTTTCCTAATCAAAAGATCTTTGGTGTCGATATTGGAATGAATAAAAATGGTTCTCTTTATATCTTTGAATTAAATCGTTGGCCTTTATTGGAAGGGTTTCGAAGTTTAAAGAATAAAAGTCAAATTAAAAGAATTTTGTCATATAAAAAAATGGCTAGAAAGAGTAGGAATTAAAATTGTAAAAAGAGTTTTTGAAAATGAACGTAAAAAGGGGGTGTACTCTGAAGGTCAAAATCAGACCTTTTGAGACATCCCCTTAATAAATGAGACCTCAAAGGGAACTTATAAAAGTCCATCTTATAGAGGTGAGAAAAGTTGTAGAACGATCAATAGCTTTTTAAGACTTATTTTATTGTTATAGACGTACGTACATATTTTCGCGCGTTCTTCTCGTTTGCAATAAATTTGGCGTATTCAAGGAGATTTAGAAATGAACGATTTATCGTTACGTTATCGAACGCTTTGTGAAGGGAAACTTTTGCGCTTCTTGAATTACATTCAATAAACCAAAGCTTCTTGTTTTTATCTACTGCGAAATCAATGCCCATTTCTCCACAGCGGCCATATCCTTTTTCAACCTGTTCATATATTTTTGTAAGGAATTGTGTTACTTCATTCTTAAACATATTGACTTGTTCGTCTGTATAATTAAGAAAGTTTTTATAAAAAGAATTAAAAGTATAGCTTTTTGAGTGTGTAGTGATAGGTGAATTTTTTTTACCTCGGCGAACAGCAATCGCTGTTACTTCGATTTCTCCACGACCGTTTCGCTGAATTTCAGCTCTCATATCTACTAAGTAGCCATCAATTGTTAATAAATCAATGCCTTCTTGCATGATGAATCGCTTTCTATAAAAAGAGCGAATCGTCTTTTGGAATGCTTCAAACGTTTTTGCTCGATACTCAACCAATTGATTATTATAGTAACTACAATGGTAGCCTTTTTGAGGTAATTTAATAATTCTCATTACCTTCTTACCACGGCCACCAATATATGATTTTAGGTAAACCGTGTTTGTTCGTTTAAACATTTGGGTTACATCATTAATGCTCTGACACTTTTTTGTGAGAGGGATATGTGAACTTAATTCTTTATTTTTAAGAAGAAGTTGAGATACTTTCCAATTATTAAACCCCTTAGGACTATTTAAAAATTTTACTCCTTTTTGTTTGAATTTTTCTTGGATTATTTGATTTGGGATGCTACTTCGCCGATATAGTACATCGGGAAATGAGAATGGACGTTCTTCCCAACGTTTTGTAGAACGGTTAAAATATGTTCCATAAATGATATTGCGGTTGAAATGGATCTTTCTTAGAGTGAACATATATAATTTTGTATTCGATATTTCACTAGCTTGATACAGCTTAATTATATTTAAGGGAGGTCTTTGTTTTTGTAGGCGCCGAAGTGCCCTTCGTGTGATTAAAACCCCAACAGCTATTTCGTTAGAGTTGGAAGATATTTTACTCATGTATGAATCCCTCTTTCTACTCTCAATTTATATGAATGTTGAATAATTTGGACGAATGAGCCCACGGTAAAGCGAAAACACCTATAGAGGTTTTCCTAGTTTATATTCACTTCAAATGAAGATGTTAGGCACTCAGCACAGGTTCTTGCTCATATTTTATGTAACATTGAGCAGGATGTATAGGCTGTTGCAGTAGAGATGTCTAATTTAGTAAGGCTCTCAATAAGTGCCTATCAAGAGAACTTGAATGCTAGTTAATCGCCCTTTTCATTTTTATTGGACTAATATGTATACGTTTGACTAGTGATCTTCGTAGTATGTTTTAAAGTACAAACGTTTAGGTTGGTTCAACTATTCAATTGTTTAAAAATACTGTTTCTGTTAAAGGTCCAATTCTATTTAACTGTGAATAATCTAAAGTAAAGGCTTTAAGAATCTATTAAATCAAAGGTGGGTAAATTCATGATCGGAATCATACTTTCTTCACGAATATTGAAACTTGTTTCAGTTAGAGACAGAGAAAGCTGGGATCCATACATTCTGTTCTATATGAAGCAAGCTCAAAAAAATAAAGTTGATCTTTGTTTTTATTCTTTAGGAGGGATATCAAAGAGAGATAAAAAGGTAAACGGCTATGTCTATTCATACAAGACTGGAAAATTGGCTTCTCAAATTGCGACACTGCCTAAAATCAATTTATATAAAATCAACTCAAGTGTATCCAGTAAGAAAACAGCGGATAAAATTAAAAAGTTAAGAGAAGAAGGGTTTGTTTTTTTAAATGCTTGTTCTAAGCATGACCGGAGCAAATATTTGGATTATCAATACTTAACAAACTTCAATAGTATTAGACCATATTTGCCAGAAACAATGACGTTGACATATAACAACCTCTTTACTATGTTGAAAAAATACCCAGAAATTTTTATTAAACCGAAAAGAGGGGGACAAGGAAATAATATCACCATCATTACTAAAGAAGGAAAAGCATATCAAACTGTTCACATTTATAAGCGTAACAAAGTAAAAGTAAATATATCTGAAAGTGAATTAAAAGATTTTTTTTATCGGAAATTTCCGTCTCCGTATAAATTTATAGTTCAACAAGGTATCCCTTTAGCAACTTTTGAAGGAAATAAATTCGATTTTAGGGTATCTCCTCAAAAGAATAAACTCAATCGCTGGCAAGTAACAGGTGTTATGGCAAGAGTTGCCTCCAATGGGTTTGATGTAACAAATGTAGATCAAGGAGGAAGGTGTGTATATAAGGTTAGTAAACTTATTCCTCTGAATACGATAAAGGAAATGAAACGACTTAATATTAAAATTGCCAAAGCCTTTGAAAAACGTTTTCTTCATTTAAATGATTTAGGGTTGGACTTTGCTGTAGATAAGAATGGGAAAGTTTGGTTTCTTGAGGCAAACTTCAGACCTAATCGAAAGAAAGCCAATGTTAAACGAAATCGGATTCCTTTTGAACATGCCTGCTCACTTTATAAAAAAACTACATTAATAAAGGCATAGAGTTCCTTTATTTGTCATATTTAAAAACAAAGGAATCTTGGAGGGGGGAAAGTGTGTATGGACGGAAAATATGAATATGGTTTTGATACGAAGTCATTGCATGCAGGTCTCAAAGCGGATCCAATCACAGGGGCAAGTACGGTTCCAATTTATCAAACAGCTGCATATCAATTTAAAGATATGGAACACGCTACTAAAGTATTTTCCTTGGATGAAACCGGCAATATTTATTCTCGAATTATGAATCCAACTGTGCAAGTTTTTGAGGAACGAATGGCCCAATTAGAAGGGGGAGTTGGTGCTCTGGCCCTTTCCTCTGGGCAAGCTGCAACAGCTTATTCAATTTTGAATGTCGCCTCATCAGGTGATCATATAGTAGCTTCTTCCTCATTATATGGAGGAACATTCACATTGTTTTCAACTATCTTACCAAAGATGGGAATAGATGTTAGTTGGGTGAAGACAGATAACTTACAATCTTTTCGTGAGGCGATTAATGAAAAAACAAAGGCTGTGTTTGTGGAAATTCTCGGAAACCCTAAAATGGATGTTCCAGATATCGAAGCGATTGCATCTATAGCTCATCAAGAGGGAGTACCTCTGATTGTAGATAATACTTTCTGTACCCCGTATTTATGTAGACCTATAGAGCATGGAGCAGATATTATCGTTCATTCGGCAACTAAGTTTATTGGTGGACATGGTACTACAATCGGAGGAGTGATCGTAGATTCAGGTAAATTTAATTGGAATAATGGAAGGTTCAAGGAATTTACGGAACCCAATCTGCAACGTGAGGGAAAATCATTAATTGATGCTTTCAAAGATATGGCATACATCGTTAAAGCCCGTGTAGAACTTCTAAGTAACCTAGGAGCATCCCTTTCCCCCTTCAACGCATTTTTGTTAATTCAAGGGTTAGAAACCCTCTCTATTCGTATGCAAAGGCAGTGTGAGAATACGTTAGAAGTTGCGCATTTTTTGAACGACCATCCTCAAGTGGAGTGGGTTAACTACCCTGGATTGAAAAACGATTCCTATTATGGATTAGCCAAGAAGTACCTTTCTAAGGGGCAGGGAGCTATTCTAGCATTTGGCGTGAAAGGTGATCAAGAAAGTGTAAGGAAAGTGATCGATAGTGTTAAACTTTGCTCGCATGAGGCAAATGTTGGTGATGTGAAATCGCTTATCATTCATCCTGCTACAACTACGCATGGAAAATTGACGGCAGAACAGCAAGCTCAAGCAGGTGTAACACGTGATATGTTGCGATTATCAGTCGGACTTGAAAATGTAGAAGATATTATTTATGACCTAGATCGTGCTTTGGAGGAAAATAATGTAGGTTAAGCCATAAAATTTGGTATTGAGCTTGGTGTCGCAATATATGGGGAAGAGCAAAAAAGTTGGTATCCAGAGGCCGCTGAAAAAGGTACGATTTCACCTTTTTTTAGCGGTTTTTAAGCTGAGATCTAAGAGTAGGATTTTCATAGCAGGCGAGCAATGTGTGGAGCCGATTGAAGCTTCCTCGAATCTTCTAAATGAACTCTTTCAGTGCCTTCACTCCAATAGGGTATTTTTAAGTGAGAGGTCATTAGAAATGAACACCTTTTAAATCATGGTGGTTACAACTGATGAAGTGGTTACAATTCAATATAAAAGAAGATGATGTCTGTATAGTACAGTCATCATCTTCTTTGTGAGAGAGGCATTCAGTTTTGATCATAGGTTAGTTTTTCTTATTCTTTTGGGGAGTATCAGGAAGCTCATTTACCGATATGACTTCATGTGTCTTTTTAACTGGCTTTTTCCAATGGCGTTCATTTTCCGGCAAATCATCAAACCATGCAGCATCTGGAGGACAATCGAGAACCATAAACTTACCATAATCCTCATCCCTAGATTGATGATATTTAAGGTATGCTTTGCCATTATCAATAGCTAGAATCTCGATTTTACCAGAAGTGTGACTCATTACCAATTTAACTCGTTTTCCTAAGCCGGATGTTTTGGCTTTCGCTTTTTCAACAATTTTATAGACCCTTTCAAGAGAGAGAACGAATGAGTCGTTGCCTGCGACAGGTCTATTGATAAAAAAGTAGTATGGTGTTACGCCTGCCCAAGATAATTTGTCAAGTAATTCACTAAGGATAGCGGAATCGTCATTTATCCCTTTTAACACGGGGGTTTGATTTACTACGATCACACCAGCATCATGGAAAGCCTTGAAGCATTTTTTTGCCTCTTCGGTAATTTCTCTTGGGTGGTTTATATGTGCCATTAAATAAATTCGATTTTCCTCTGTGGAATATTCTTGTAATAATTGGAGAAGCTCACTATCTTCATATATTCTCATAGGATTAAAAACAGGCATTTTTGAGCCGAGTCGGATGATCTTGACATGTGGTATGGATCTTAACCTTTCAATAATTAAACGAAGCTTCTTTGTAGCCAAGGTAAGTGGATCTCCACCGGTTAAAAGGACGTTGTTAATTTCAGGGTGGTTTTCAATATAGTCGAGGCCTTCACTCACATCCATCATGGCCTCTTTGACATCTGTTCTAAATAATCGCTTACGGAAGCAATATCGGCAATAAGCACCACAGACCTCAGATACTAACAACAAGGCTGTAGTGCTATACTTGTGTTGGCACCCTTTTACCACGTAATTTGTATCTTCATCAGAAGCATCCCAGCGGCCGTACTCTTGGAGCTCATCAGTGGTAGGAATAACCAACCTTTTTAGAGGATCATTAGGATCTGACCAATCAATGAGATTTAAATAATAATCATTTACTCGGAATACATATTTTTCCGTTATTTTTTTTAGATTTTTTTTTTCTTCATCAGATAAATAAGTAATCTTATCTATATTGGTAATATATTTTGGCTTCATAAAGATTTCAATCCTTCCTGTACTGTTTTTAAAAGGAAAATTACGCATCTACTGAATATAAACGGAATTTGATGCAAAAGTCATTTGCTATCAAAGCCTAAGAGGGATTGACTTAAGCCATGGTGTTATTTTCAATAGTTTGATAAGAACGAGCATAGGCTAGCTAGTTAGGGAGCCTCAATATATTCAATAAAATATTAGAGAGTTACTAGATATTATCAATTATTCAGATAAATGAATTTTCCATATTCCAATGGATTTAAAAAAGCCCTTTGAACTGTTTTTCTATCATAAGCTTTGCATAAAGAAACTTTTGCTGATTTAGCATTACATTCAATAAACCAAAGATCTCCATTTTCATCCATACCAAAATCTATTCCGATTTCACCAAAAGAGCCGTAATGTAGTTCGATACTTTGATAGACTTTTTTAAGAAAATCGTCTACCTGATTTCGTTTTTCAGTAATCTCACTAATGTTGAGATTAGAAAATTTACTGAAGAAATCTTCGAATGAATATGCTTCAGAGTGAATGGTAATGGGGGAATTCTTCATTCCAAATCGAACAGACACCCCTACAACCACTAAATCACCACTTTTATTCCTTTGAACTTCTGCACGGAAATCAACTAATCTATCCTTAATTGACATTAAAGATATCGCTTGTTGAATAATAAACTGTTTGCTTTTAAAGAAGGATTTTAGAAAATGATAAACCTCATCAATCGTTTTGAAGTTCTTAATCACTAATTTGTTAACGAAGTATTTGATGTAGTAACTTCCGTCTTTGTTTTTTTGTAAACGAATCACTTTCTTCCCTCGGCTACCGTTCGTTCCTTTAATGTAGATGTTGTTGTGGTTCTTTAAAAAACTTTTCAAGTCACTAAGGTCATTACATTGTTTTGTTTGGGGAAGATGAGGTTGTATTTCTGGAACTTTACTAAGAACTTCATACGTTTTCCATTTATTAAAATGTCCTTTTGGGTTTAATTTTCTTATTCCTAGCTGTGTGAATGTCTTTCGTATGGACCTTACTTTAGGCCTTTGTGATTTTAGAGAACCTCCAGATCTATCATAAAGAACATCGGGTAGAGGAAATCTTTTTTTCCTCCACTGGCCGTCTTGCTGATTGAAATACGTACCTCTTATAGTAGAATTCTTTAAATTAACATCTAGAGCTGAAAAGAAATATAAAGTAGTTCCAGCTTTTATACTTTCATTTGCAAGCATCTCTATACGAGAGTAAGATTTCAAGTTATGGTTTTGATTATTTAATTTACGAATAACCCCATTGTTAATAAATACTCCGATTATTGGCCTTCTCATAATGTTTTATTAATACCTCCTGATATTAAGTAGCTGCCTAACACAAGTAAATGTTAGATTCGTGTAATTCCTCCATGCTCTTTTGTTTATTTATATTGCGATTGGTCTGATGGAAATAGGGAATGGCATTCATAATTTATAAAAAAGAAGATAGAAGAATTACATATAGCTGAACCTAGTCAAAATATAATCTACATGTTTTTAATTCCATACATACTACGAGTGATGGTAGTAGTTTGTATACATACTTGCCCAACAAATAAAAAACTAAAAATGATTGTTGTTTATTGGATGGGTTTCTGCCATAGTGAATAAGAATTTGGAAATCGAACTAAACAAATTTTGTAGATTGTATTTGCTAACATTAACCAGAGAGGAAACATCCTACTAATCAGACCAGAAGATTTGTTAATAAAAAAATATGAAGTACAAAACTAATAGGTAGTGCTAGCTATTATTCGATAACGATTCATCTTGATGGATAGAATTTTGTATTTCGTCAATTTCATTCGTTAATTCAGTAAGCTTAATTTCTAGTTCACTAATTAGTACCATTTTTGAATCAAGTTGTTCTTCATAATTAATGGATTGCTCGAGAAGGCCTTTGAATTGATATTCTAGTTGTTTCAAAATGTCTAATTCTTTTATATCGCTATTACATTCGAAAGAATGGTCATTTGAAGGGGTTGAATTTGGATTCAAATGTGATTCGTTAAACTTCATGATCAGATCATTTACATAATCTTGTGATGTCTGAAGTTCTTCTTTTAGTTGTTCGTGAGCCTTCTTTAAAGTAGAATACCCTTCACACTCAATTTGTAGAGCTGCATTTCTTTCCTTTAATTCGTCATTAAGCTTTTTCTTTTCAGTTAGATTATTTTCTAGATTAACCTTCTGTGACTGCAAGTTATGCATTTCTTGATTGAGATTAGAAATTGTATGATCATCTCTTCTCTGCTTTTCTAAGGCCTCATCCAATAGAGAGGTAGAATGATTCAATTCAGTTTGGTACTCGTACTTTGCTGTAGTATATTCATTTCTGAGTTTTTGAAATTCTTCTTTAAGATAGTTATTCTCTTTCTCAAAGTTTGATTTTGCTTGATCAGAATCAAAAAGGTCTTTTTGCAATTGTTCATTTTTTTCGATAAGTGCTGTTTGTTTCTGATGTTCTGAATCAAGGGCATGATTTAACTTCTGAATATGAGCTTCAAGTTCAGATATTTTATGTTGAGCTGTTTCATTTTCTTTGAGTAATTGATTTACTTCTTCTTGATATTGCTGCGCTATAGTTTCTTTGTTAGTTAGTAAGTGAAGATTTTCTTCTTTTAGTTTCTTTAGTTGCGAATAGTGATAATTGTTTTCATAATCTTGAACCTTAGCTTGGTACTTAGCTAGTTCAGATTTGAAATAAATGATTTTTTGTTGAAGTTGGATCGTATCGGTCATCTTACTATTTTTGGTGTGCAAAATAGGAACCTCCCGTAAAAAATTATTTATTTTTGAATTTTTGTCGTAATGTACAATATTAATATGATGAAAGCATGTAAGGGTTACATGTCCATATGTCCCTATTGTAAAGTTAATGGGAAGTTTACGTGATTTTCTTCAAATAGCTAAGAATTTCTTCAAAATTTTCTTTGTTATTTGTGATAATTGAATCGAGATTATCACTTATTTCCTCAGGGATTAATTCACTTTCTTGTTCTTTCATTGTTGTATGCTTTTGGTTCGCATTTACATGCATTAACAAATAAACAAGCAGCATATTTAAGGTGTTGCTTTCTAAATAAACATAACTTCTATTTTTCTCTTTCTTATTTTCTTTTAACTGTTCAAGCTGCTCTTTCATAAAATGATAAGTTAATTGTTTAAATAGTAGTTCTTGTTCTTGATTTCCTTCTCGTTCCATTTGAAAACCACCTCAAGTCATTTATATATTCCATTCACATAAATTTGATTAACAGCAGGAATTCCTTCTTTAAATTCATCGCAATAAGTAAATCCCATAATACTACCTGAGTAAGATTCGGTTGATAGCCATTTTATTTGGAAGTTTGGAAAAGAGATCACATGATTTGGTTCAAGAGTTTGTTTAGCAATAGGTCTTAACCAATATTCGTTTTTATCCGTTTGTTCATTTATTCGCTCCCAAGCATCAGGGGTTTGCATTGAAAGGTTTGTTTTTTTGTTTATATATTTTCCGTAAAAGCGAAATGGGGCATCGGGTGAAAGTTTAATACAAATATACGGGTTGGTTAGTAATTTATTCCCTAAGTTATGAATATGATAAGTACCTATAATGAAGCTTTCTTGTTCCTGGTTATAAGAGATATTAAATGAATATGTAAAATAACTAACCATATTCAATTTCTGGTTTTGTTTGACTTTAGAAAGTATGGTTTTCATTTCTTTTAAATAATCGTCCGTTTCACGGTTTAATTGCTCGACTTTATGCTTGAGTTCAACATATTGTTTCTTATCCATAGTTCTCCTCCTCGTAGAAACAAAATAATGAGAGGAGTGTCTCCTCTCATTATTTCTATGCTTTTTAATTAGTCTTCATCACCGTTATTTGGGAATAAAACAGGGCATTGTGGTGGAATTGTAGGTGTAGGACATTCAGGAGTGAATGGTAAGATATCTCTATCTCTAGGTTGGCAGAAATCAGCCACTAACTCAAGTGTAACTGGGAATGTAGATTGAATGCTTTGACATAAACGTACAGTTACTCCTAAGTCGATAGTCGTTTCATCATCCTCTTCGTCTTCAGTACTAGCACAATTGAATTGGAAGACAAAACAATCTACATCCGTGTAATTAACTGTGACCAATGTACCTTCAGGTGCACACAACACTACTTGTTCACGACGTGTAAAAGGAAATGTTCCAGCTGCAACTGTTTGACCTGTTGTTGTTGTAACAAAAATTGTAACTTCAAAGCTCTTTTGAATGGTAACTAATTGAAGTGTAATTTGAGTACCATCAATAATGAAATCTTGATCTTCGCGACTCAAAATAACTGCATCACCTGGTTCTACCTCGCAAGTAACATTCTCAATTTCGTCACATGTTAACTGTTCTCCATTAACCTCTGGTAAGTCAACATCGTCAAGTGTTAAATCAAAAGTGGCCTCGTTTATGATCCAGTCATAAACCTTCTCTGTATTTATGCAAAGGAGCTCTTGGCCCCCTTTTAAATTTTTGGTTTGCATGTTGCAAACACCTCCAATTAAGATTAATTTCTTTTCACTTGTAGCATATGATGATAAATAAAGATGGTTACATGTTTAGTAGAATATTTTAAAACCCTGATAATCGCCCGATAAAGGGATGTAATTCTAGGAATTTGTCTTACGTTATAAATTGCTGTTGAATGAATAATCCACATCTGTCACGTAATGCTTGCTAAAAAACTACAATGTTTAGAGAAAGGTGATGAGAAATGGCACAATTTGAGACGAATAAAAATGAAAATATTAAAGCGTTAAAACAAAAATTAGTTATTTATAGAAAGACATTAGATGCCTTAAAAGGAGATAATGTAGTGAGTGATTATCTTTTGACAAAAGAAGAGTGTAATGAAATCAAAAAGCAGGTCTCCGTATTAGAGGAAGTCATACAAACAATGAAGGAGGAACAAGATTTACAAATAAACGAATATCATCAAAAAATTAAAATCATATCAGGTCAAGTCGAATCGGTTAACGATTCTATTCATCTATTAAAACAAGATGTGGCTTACTTAATGAATAAAGTAAACAATCCGAGTTTCGATGACCTGATTCAAAAAATGAATCAAATGATAGACATTCAAAATACTTCCATATCATTGATACAAAAAGGGAATAGTGAGGTGGAAGGACTAAAAGAAGAAATTACTCAATCGAAACTTGTTGAAAATGAGAAAAAACAAAAACAGATGGGAGGTACAAAACCAAAAACAAGCACCAGCCATCCAGTTACAGACAACTACAAAATATTCTCCAATCTTCACGTGAAATCCAATCCTATTCTGACCAAGATACAAAAACGGTGGCTAGAATGCAAGAGCATACCCAAAAGGTACCCCAGCAACAGTTACAGCAAATCACTACGAAAAGCAAGCAGGTAAAGAACTTGATAAATACGAACAAATTGACTCAAAATCAAGACTTTAATAGGATGAATATACCGAAAAGTAAAGGCGTTCAAAATTATAAAAAATCATCTATCATAGTAAATGATCAATCCAACAATAAAATGCCCCATAAGACTGTACAAAAAGTAGAAACTGAAAACCTTTCACCATCAAAAAAAGACTCTAGTCAGAGACAAAAGAAGACTTTGAGTGAGTCGCAAGAGAATAAAAATAATGAACCGTTTAAAGATACTCAAATTAATGAGGTTGATAATAAGAAAAATATAGAGCCGGAGAATGAATGACAGGTCTAATGAACAAGGAGGTGAGAAAGAAGGTACATTTTCACCTTCTTTGAAAGAAAGATTACATCAAAAGTAAATTCTTTTAAGCAAGAGGGACAGTATATGACAAAGGACAAATTAATCATACCTGAGAGTTGTTATAAAGTAATAATGGAGCACGGTAGATCTAATCTACCTTATGAATCATGTGGATTAGTATCTGGCAAGGGACGCCACGTTCAGACAGTTTGGAAACTAGTGAATGAAATTAAATCGGATAGACGTTACTTTGTTGGGGAGAAGGTTATCGAACGTACGTTAGAACAAATTGACAAAAAGAAGGAAAAAGTTATTGCCATTTATCATTCTCATCCCGCTACAGAACCTATTCCATCAAGTTATGACATTGTCAATCATCCAAATGATGAATTAGTTATGATGATTATCTCGTACAAATCTGATAAACCGCAGCTAAAGTGCTATCGGGTTCATAATAAGACGTATAACGAATGTTTATTTTTAATTGATCCCAATTCATAGGCTAACCTTTTCCTGGAATGTGCATACAATAAAATTAAAAAAGGAATGGTAGCCTTGAAGAGAATAAGAGCAATAAATCAAAGTGGTATGACTAAAGCTAGAATTAATAGTCGGAAACCAGCGGATGTGGGATCAAGCCGTAAAATAGCAAAAGTAATAAAAAAAGGAGGATGCTGCGGGAAGAAGGGCTAGTGAAGAATGAATAAAAATGGACTGGTCTAAATATAGAGCAGTCCATTTTTTGCTTTAATCTTCCATAAAGATTAGAGAAATTAGATTAAGGCTCTTACCTCTTTTTATCACGATGTGCGTAATCGTTCATAACATGTACTATAAAACTAAACAAGGAAGGGAGTTGAATTATGGATCTTTTAAAACCTAAAAAAACCCAGTTAAATATTGGTGTTTATATAAGTAATAAAGTGATAAACAATTTATATAAAAATCAAAAAGCTAAATTTTCTATTAAGGAACTTGTAAGTGCAAATAAAAGATTAAATACTAATTTATTTTTCTTTTCTCGTAAAGATGTCGATTTAAGACAAAAGATAATTAATGGAATATATTATAATTATCAATCTCAAAAATGGGAAAGGAGAAAATATTCATACCCTGACGTATTATACAGTCGTACGCGAGAGATTAATAATAATCGAAACTCAAAGTTACGTAAGAGTTTCATAAAAGAAGGGATAACTTTTTTGAATTCTCGAAGCGCTTTTGATAAATGGAATGTTCACAAAGCATTATTAAAGGACTCAAGAGCTATTCACCATTTGCCTTTAACGCGGTTGTACAACCACCCAAGGGATTTAAAGAAGATGTTTATTTTTAGTCGTTCAGTTTATATCAAACCAAGAGTGGGGAGGTTGGGGCATAGCATTATTCATGTAAAGGCTGTCCCTAGGAAGGGCTATGAATATAAATATTTCTCGAAAAAAACAAAAAAATTAGTATTCCGTAGAGTCAGAACATTTAGGAAGTTGGCAATAGACATTGCGAGAATTTTAAAAGGTAAAAAAGTATTAATGCAATCAGCAATTGATTCTATTAAAATTGATGATAAAATTGTTGATATGCGGGCTGAAATACAACGAACGAGCAATGGTGAGTTACAAGTAATGGATCTATTTTCTCGAATAGGGGCTAAAAACTCGCCAATCACGAATTTACCATCCGGTGCAAAGTTTTTCCGCTTCGATCCTTTCATTCGTTCCTACTTAAAATATTCAGAGCATGAAGCAACTTTATTAAAACAAAAGATAGAGCTATTCTTAAAAAAAATGCACGAAAGTATAGAGGGAATTTATGGACCTTTAGGCGAAACGGCTATCGATTTTGCAATAGATTCAAAACAGCATTTATGGTTTATTGAATGTAATTCTACTTCTACTAAGTTAGCCTATTCTGTTGCGAAATCCCCTAAACAGATTGTAAGTAAGGCATTTCTGAACCCTTTAGAATATTGTATTTACCTTTATGAAAATTCTAGCAACAAGATGATGAGAAGCATGTAGCCTTGTATCAATGATACAGGGCTGTTGTTGTGCAGGAAAGATAAAATACGGAATAGGATTACATAATGGATATAGAAACAATAGTCAATGGAATAGTCCAGGAGAAGGAAAAAAGCGTCTAAAAGAAGACGCTCATATTGGAGGTGGTTGCTTTATATTATATGTAATACATGCTAGAGTGCCTTAGGTGAATGGGACATACTATAAAAAAAGGCTATAACACCTACCTTCAGTTTTAACAACGGCAAAGTAGTTATATAGGATGGTGAAATACTTGACTAAAGAAAAAAATGAGGATTCGAAGGTTGAGTCCACTGAAAAAGTATCTTTTAGCAAATTCGAGGAAGCAGCAACACATAGTACAGGCTTGCTACGATAACTCACTCGTAGCAGACCTTAGACAAAGCAACGGGTCCGCTCATTGGTTAAAGATTACTGAAAAAGATGAAAATCGTACCTTTTTCAGCAATCTCTGAAAGCGTCTGTTATCAAATTTCTAAATTTTCTCCGACAGTTGTGGATTGTTGTTTAGAAAGCTTTATTTTATTTTCGTTATCGTTTCTTTCTATAGGTTCTTGCTAAAAAGTTAGCTGTATATCTCATCCCCATTCGATGCGACCCTTTTACTAAAACGACATTATTAGAAGTAATGTGTTTTTTTAACATTTTGTGTAATTGGTCGCGATTGGTGAATGTGTGAATATTTCTACGCGGGTACCCAGCAGCAATTGCTGCTTTTTTTATCCACCTTGCTTTTTTTCCGTATAAGAAGATTTT
Organism: Halalkalibacter okhensis; assembly: GCF_000787375.1. GTDB lineage: Bacteria > Bacillota > Bacilli > Bacillales > Bacillaceae_D > Halalkalibacter > Halalkalibacter okhensis. The sequence continues at coordinate 31,129 of NZ_JRJU01000014.1, forward strand.
TTTAACTTTTTTTGAAGCTAAATATCTTCCAACTATACGATGCCCTCTATTCGAATATCTTCCCAATTCGAGCATGCTACCTATAACCACTTGTTTTTCCTTTCCTTCGCCTAGCTTCATTAGTACATCAATGGCTGCTTTTACTGATTGTGGATTAGCATTAAATGTATCATCTATTAAAAGTGAGTTATTCTTAAGTGGTACTACATTTAACCTTCTTCGTGGTGCTTTGTACCTTCTTAAACCTAACCTCATTTGCGACGGAGAGAAACGTAGTCTATGTGCTATAGCAATAGCGAAAAGGGCATTAATCACATTGTGCTTACCGAATGTTGGTATGAAAAAGTGTTCTATTTTATTATTTAATCGAACCTTAAAGCTCATGCCATTTCTTAAATATCGAATGTTTCTAGCTTGATAGCGTGCTTTCTTATTGACTCCCACGGTCACTAGATTCCCTTTAAATGCGTTTGTTTTAAGCAATTTAGAATTAGGGTCGTCTTGATTGATTAATAAGGTTCCTTTAGGATTCATATATTGAATCATAACAGACTTTGCACGAGCTGTTGCTTTTATACTATTTCCTAATTTACCAAAATGGGCTGTCCCAACACTCGTTATAATCCCAAAATTAGGTTTAATATAACGAAAGTGATTTTTCCCTGATGATCTACCTAGGCCCATTTCCAGTATTACCGCTTTATGAGATGGTTTAATTCTTTGGACATTTCTCTTTGTATGCTTAGGTAAATTAAGATTTCCTTTTGTTTTTATTACATTTCTCCACTTCACCTTCAAAATAGAGTAAATAAATGCTGTAGTTGTCGATTTACCAGCACTTCCTGTTACTCCGATTGCAGGAATTTTAGGAATCATTGGTGCCATACACTTCTCTCCTTTATAGGTTATATGAATTCGGTATTATATAGCATATTTTGATAAAAGTAGTCTGTGTAATGCATGTTCCCAGTCTTTTAGAAAAGGGTTATTTACCATGAGATATTAGCCTGTATATTTTTATAGGTACTAGCTCAATTGATTTCTTCTCTTCATAAATTAGTTTGACTATTAAAAATCGATGCAAAGGAGGTCATTTTGACTAAGAAATATTCCAATTTCAGATGTTACTCCAGAAAAAGAAAACAGGAGTTGGGAATGTGAAGACGATTGTTTTTATAGAAACGAATAAATCTGGTTCTAGTAGGGAGGCTATCAAAGCAGCAGAGCGTTTGGGATATCTAACTGTACTATTAACAAAAAGAAAAAGATATTTAGCGCAACGAACGGAGTTTCCTGATGTGCACCAAATGTATTATGTGAAAAATCTTGAAAGTAAGTTGTTAAAGAACAAAATCAATTTTCTACAAACACAAGGAAAAGAGGTTGTAGCTGTAGTTAGTTTCATTGATCCGTTTGTTCAAGTCGCAGTTCAACTATCATCGGAACTATCTAGAAATGAATATATTAACTTGAATGCGGTAGCAGAGATGGAAGATAAGATTTTAACAAGGCAAGCATTAGAAGGATTAGCGTTATCTCCCGTTTACACAGTTGTTGATCAAAGCGATTTAAGAATTGGTGAAATATTAGAAACACCAATTTGCTTTCCTTTGATTGTAAAAGCACCTGTTTCAACAGGTTCAAAAGATGTACTTTTTGTAGAAGGACCACTACAGTTAGAAACGGCAGTTCAATCTTTAACAATAAAAGAACGTAATCAACGTGTATTAATAGAGGAATATTTAGATGGGCCTCAGTATTTGGTAGAAGTTATGGTTCAAAAAGGAGTTGCTCATCTTGTTGCAGTTATAGAGCAGGAAATTTCCCGAAATAACCGGTTTATTGTAACTGGATACGGTGTACTAGCAATGGTGAGTAAAGAAATGAAACAAAGTTTAAAAAAAGTGGCACAGTTCATTGTAAGCACATTTGAAGTAGAGAACGGTACCTTTCACTTAGAGTTAAAACGAGTTAATAAACAATGGAAAATCATTGAAATCAATCCTAGAATTTCAGGTGGAGTAATGAACCGTTTGATTCAAGCTGCGTTTGGTATGAACCTTGTTGAAGAAACCATTAAGTTGTATACAGGGCAACAAGTATCGTTTCGAAAAAGCCAATTAAAATTTGCATACGCTCAATATTTAACCGTTCAAACAAAAGGGAGACTGAAAAAGGTAACAGGAAAGCAGCGCGCATTACGCCATGAGGGAGTGGAAGAAGTATATATAAAACCACGTAAAGGTGCTTTCATGACACCGCCTTTCTCAATGGGACATAGATATGGATATGTTTTAGCGTCTGCCTATACATTATCCGAAGCAAAAAACATTGCTCAAAATGCAGCAAAAGAAATTCAATTCCATTTGCAGCCGGTTTAACAGAAAGGAGGGTTTTGAACAATGGTAACGGTTGGGATGCTTTCACACCGTAAAGACCCAAAAATGGTTTATAAGTCCTATGCCTACGCAGCCGCAGCAAAAATGGAGGGGGTAGAATTTTACTTTTTCTCACCTGGTCGTGTCCATTTTGATACAGGGACTATTGAAGGGTGGGTTTATGAAAGTGGGCAATGGATTCAAAAAATCAACCCTTTTCCTGATGTTATTTATAACGCAAGTTCAGCTCAGACTGAAAAACAAGAAGAAATTGTTAAGCGGTTAGGTAAGATAATTCCGTTCACAAGTCATCCCATTGGTAGTAAGTGGGACGTTTTTCAAAGGTTAAAAGAAGCTAAAACATTTGCCCAGTATCTAATTCCATCGATAGAAGTTAAAAAGGCGCAAGAGGTGATTGAGTTTCTTAGACATTATAAGGACATTGTATTAAAGCCCTTTTTCGGACATCAAGGGCAAAACATTATTCATGTTATGAAAAACGATAAATCATATCTCATTGAAAGAGATAAGAATAATACAGTGATGAATGTAGAGGAATTTACAGATTTTATAAATTCTATCATAGAAAAGATGACATACCTTGCACAAGCATATATAGATTCAAAAACAAAAAGTGATTTAGCTACTCATTTTCGATTGCATGTGCAAAAGGATGGAGAAGGGAAATGGAATTTAGCTACCATCTTTCCATGTGTTGTAGAAAAGGGGATTGTGGCTAATATTAGCAATGGTGGGTACACAATGGTATTTGAGGATTTTCTAAAACAGGAATTTAATTATGAGTATTTCAATATAAAAAGATACTTGGAACATTTTTCTGTTGAATTTTCGAAACACTTTGACAGTTTGCATCAAAACAAACTTGATGAATTGGGCATAGATGTTGGGTTGGATAAAAATCAGAAAATCTGGATATTTGAAGTAAACTGGCGACCGGGTACCCCACCAACTTTTTCTCTTGAGTTGGATGTTGCCAAGCAAATGATCCGTTATGCTCGTTATTTGGCATTGAAAGGTAGTGTATGAAGAAGGGAGTCTTAAACAGTGATAACAAAAGACTGTATGAATTTAACGAACTGCATATGTAAATCAGTAATTAAAATTGATAGGTTACAAAATAAAACGGATTGTACTTGTGAAAAAACAATCGTACCAATCATCTTATATAGTAAAGATTTCACACCACTCAAAGCTTTTGGAAATGTTGGAGATGTTGAAGATGATTGTTTTGGATGCTTTGAGACAAGTATTTTTAAAATAGAATACATTTGCAAAACAACTTGTTGTGGCAAATTGTCGTTATTACGTCCAATTGATGAGCATGGTTCTATAGCCAAAACGATATGTGAAACATTTCGTTTAGAGGAGACTGATTTTTGTATAGATGTAAATTTTCATTGCTTTTGTGCCCTTCAACGATTATCAATGGCCCTAGTGAACAGACCTTTAGGTGGAATTATTCCAAAATAGCTTAATCAATTTGAAAAAAATAATTTCACTCACTGTAATTTATTGGTGTTTTCTTATTTTTAAAGCAGTTAACAAAAAGAAGGGATGACCAACGTAATGGTGGTCATCCCTTCAAACCAAACACCTTACTTTTCTCTATTCTCTGCGGCCGTATCGATTATTACGTTCCATAGACACCCCTCGTTTCATTTATGTTATAAATAACATTCTTGAAAATTCTGGAATGTGTACAATAGAATCACCTCAAACATTTGAGAATCGATTAGCTTTACTAGTAGTACCCTATGCGGTCGTAACGATTATTGTCTTTCACAGACACCCCTCATTTCATTTATGTTATAACTAACACTCTTGAAATTCCTGGATCCTGTTCAACGCAATCACCTCATTAAAGGTTGATAAAATCGTTCACATACTATTTAGTAACTCTCTGCGGCCTTAACGATTATTGTCTTTCACAGACACCTCATTTCATTTTATGTTACAAAGAACATGTTTGAAATATTTGGACTGTGTACAACGCAATCACCTCATTAGAGTTGATCAAATCGTTCATCGAATCGATGAAGTTGGTGAATGGTGTGTGAGAAGCAATAACTGCTCCTCGGTTATTATGATGTCCGGCTTAGAAAAGAATATGCTCCTTTTTAACAACTTTTTTCTTGCTCCTGGTAAAAAGCATGATTTTTTCAGATTTGGACAACCTGAAGTTGTAGATGTCAATTCGTTTGAAGGGAGAATTTGCGATGTCAGAACATCATAATAATCAAATGGGATTCAACGACATAAAACAAGTAGAGATGTCTTGTTATCTGCGGAACATATGGTCGGGCAGGCAACAAGAAGTATGGATGAGGAGCAACTTGAAGCAGCAACGAATGCACTAAATGATGCAAAAACTCAATTACAAAAAGCAATGGCCCACCAAACCGGCGTAGACGAAGCATTTTTTGAAATGTCCCAAGAATTAATTGCAAAAGCGGACCATCAATTGAAGGAAGCGAAAGAATAGACTATACGTACAAAAAGGACGCATTCTTAATAAAAGGGAGCGTCCTTTTGGTTTATATTATTTATTTTCAGGATGATCAAGTTGTTCAAACTTAGGGTTAGAAAAATGTAAATAACCTAAATCTTCATCATAATCAATCGTCATGCCATCTAGATACCAAAAGTCATCATTATTGACAAAGAATGTAATTCCCTGTTTTGTAACTTGATACGAAGTTGGCGTTGGTTGTTCTTTAATGACACCAACAGAAAATCCACCAGAGCCAACTCCACCAACTCTAACAAAGAGTCTGAGTGAATCGCCTTGTATTAATGGTATTTCTTTTATATATAAAGAAACAGCTGAATCAGTTATCGTTAGATGCAATTGTATTACCCCCTTCGTAAAAACAATATCATAGTAGGTGAGATTTATCTATAATTTGCTAAATAGTGCAGGAAAAACGATTCGTTTGGCGAAATAAAATATGGATAAATTATTATTATACAGAAAAGGTGGATCATTAAAATATGACAGAACAAATAAAAAAACTCGAATCAGAATTCAGACAATATGTAAAGAAGATGCAGGATTATGGACAAGCGCTTGCTCTTTTAGCTTGGGACTCCCGAACAGGTGCTCCGAAAAAAGGAGTAGCCCAACGTTCAGAAGTCATTGGTACTTTGTCGTCAGAAGTATTTGCTATGTCTACTTCAGAAGAAATGGATCATTTTTTAAAAGCGCTACGTGAAGAATATACATACGTTGAATTATCTGATATTACAAAAAAGACCGTTGATGAATGCTTTAAGACATATGAACGAAATGTTAAGATCCCGAAAGATGAATTTAAAGAATATGTGATGCTTCAGTCACAATCTGAGTCATTATGGGAAGAAGCAAAGAATAAGGCTGATTTTGAATTGTTCCGTCCGAATTTAGAAAAATTAGTAGAATTTAAGAAGAAATTTGTTGGCTATTGGGGGTATGAGAGCCATCCATACAACACGTTGTTAGATGATTATGAGCCAGGTGTGTTCGTTGATACAATTGATAAGGTGTTTGGCGAGTTGAGAGATCAACTCATTCCTTTAGTCAAAGGGGTAATGGAGTCCTCTCATCAACCACGAACAGATTTTATTTATAAATCGTTTCCTAAAGAAAAACAACAGGCATTAAGCCTAGATATCTTAAAAGAAATCGGCTATGATTTCGAAGCGGGGCGCCTAGATGAGACCGTTCACCCGTTTGCGATTGGAATTAACCCGAATGATGTTCGTGTTACAACAAAGTACAATGAAGAGGATTTTCGTGTTGCTTTATTTGGAACAATTCATGAAGGAGGTCATGCTCTATATGAACAAAATGTATCACAAGATCTAATCGGAACGCCACTTGCAGCTGGTACTTCTATGGGGATTCATGAATCACAATCCCTTTTCTGGGAGAAATTTGTTGGAAAGAATTTTGGTTTTTGGGAGCGGAATTATGACTTGTTAAAAAACCATTCAAATGGTCAGTTTGATCATGTTCCTTTAGAAGATTTTTATTTTGCTGTAAACCAAGCAAAACAATCTCTCATTCGGATCGAAAGTGATGAGTTAACTTATTGTTTACATATCATTTTACGTTATGAACTTGAAAAAGCTTTAATGGAAGATAAAATTACAGTTGCTGAACTTCCGCAAGTTTGGAATGACAAAATGGAGGAATATTTAGGTATCCGTCCAACTCATGATGGCGAGGGAGTTCTTCAGGATGTCCATTGGTCATTTGGAGCATTTGGCTACTTTCCATCGTATGCACTAGGGTATATTTATTCAGCTCAATTGAAAGAAGCGATGGAAAAAGATTTACCCAACTTTAATGAGTTAGTGAAAACAGGGGAGTTTGCTCCTATTCGTGAATGGTTAACCAAAAAGGTACACCAATACGGAAAAACGAAGAAACCAGCTGAAATCATTCAAGATATTACAGGTGGAGGAATTGATTCTAAGCCACTTGTTCGTTATCTTGAAGAAAAATATCGAAGACTGTACAAGTTTTAATGAATATGGTTGAACGTTCGTTATTTTGGCAATACTACTCACACAATCTTTAGTTGGAGTGAAATAGCGAATGCGTATAGTAGAATTGTATCCAAAGGAAGAATGCAGTGTAGTATCACTTGATTCGGACCTACAAACATATTTTCATGGTGAGGCGAAAGTGCTTAGTTTGACAGTTCAAGAAAAGAAATATAGTTTTATTTGCCACCAAGAAGGTGTGCAAGTAAAGAACAATGAAGTCAAGGCATTATATGGTCCGGCTATAGTTTGCAACGAATCCTTGCAAAGCCTAACAGAAGAGGAAGCATCTCTTGTTCAACGTTACATGAATGAGTATCAGTTTGATTTATCTAATATTTCGTTGCAATAAAGTTACTATATAAAAGAGAGTTCAAAAATGGAGGTAACGATCAGGGAATAGAACCCCTAGTCGTTGCCTCATTTTTTGGTGGATTTTTTTGCGGATTTTACATTTTTATTCAAGTGTTATTGTACATACTAAAATGCATTTCTATAAATGAAAATATACCAGCATCAAATAAAGCTCTTTTATTTTAGATGAAATGAATCATCTAAGCTGTCGGCCATTTTAATTAATAATTATCATTACTTGATGTTTTAATGTCTTTTAAAAATAGACACTACGGTTGGGTAGTTGTCGTTTCGCGACTTTAAGCAATGAATATGATGGTATCACCGTAAATATTAGTTAAATCGTTATATCTAAATACATTTAATTTATTTTTAGAAAGATAGGGGGTATATGAAGGGAAAAGAAAGAGTGGCTTCTTTTACGGAATAAGAGCGTACTTAAAGGTGCTCAAATTAATTAGACCTAACACTAAGGAGAGGTTTTTTATGAGAATAAATTGGGAAAAGTCTACTAGTTTACCTTTAGGTATAGAGGAAACTTTTTTTGGTATGTTAAATAATAAATTAATTTATTTGTGTGGATTTAATGGAGGAATAGCTAATTCCTTCACGGGCACCGACAAGGATACAAAAGCTGAAAAATACATTAGAGGGTTCAAAAATGAGGGTTATTACCTAGATTTGAATAATATAACCCATACGTGGAAAAGCATACCGAATTTCCCTAGCACAGAGAGGCAAGGAGGTAGAACTGTCTGTATTGACAACACCATGTATTGTTATGGTGGTTTCGCTTATACGCCAGTAAGGAATCCTGGTCCATTAACTAATTATAAGAAAAAACAAGCTTTCCGCACGTTACAAGACGGATATGCACTTAATTATACAGACAATCAATGGATATGGAGTGAATTACCAAATTTACCTACCAGTATGAGTGGGTTCGGGATGACAAAAATAAACAATTATATTTATATATGTTGCGGTGCACATAGAGAGCCACATTATAATTGTCCTAATTTAATGGTCAAAGTTAAGTCAAAAAACAATGAAAACATCGAAATTGGAAGGACATTATATAGATTAGATATTAATAACTTAGATAAGGGATGGCAAGAATATGATACCTTTCCGGGTACTCTAAGGTTTAATCCCGCCATGACAAGCATTGGTGATGATATTTATATTATCGGAGGAATATATCCAAACCAGAGTTGGATTAGCAAGAAAGACATATCAAAGCGTTATTTTAATATCAATGATAATTGGAAATATAATACAGTTACCAAAAAGTGGTCTTTAATTAAAAGTAATATTTATAATGGTCTAAGTAATTGGGGACCATGTAATGATGAAATAGTTTATAAAGACCGTTATATTATCCTTATTGGGGGATATTCGTATAGATATTTTATGGAAATGAACAAACGTGTGAAAAATTCTTTGTATAATGGTAAGTTTTCAAATAAAATATTTATCTATGATACTGTTACTGAAACATGTAATAGTGATAACACTTTATTTTGTAAAATTAATGCGCCAGATTATATTGTTCGTAATAACAAAATTTACTTGATAGGTGGAGAATCTGTAAAATACCAATTCGAAGACGAATACTTTGGAAAACATTCAGATGTTTTCGCAATTGGGGATATAGTAAATCTACCAAAGAAAAATTAAGAAGATCATGCGCGAATAGACGATTTTATAAATCAAAGTCTGGTTTACGCATGAAACGATTAAGTTCAGTATTATTAATTATCTCATTTTTATTTATTATGACTATATTCACCGATATGGGAGGAGAAGTCATTCCACTGTTTATTGAAGAGATTGAATCCTTACCACATTAGATTCAATCTCTTTTAAAACGTTTATCTTTTAGTAAGAATGGCAGATACAGAAGGAGAAACATGATGAAAGCAATAACCTCAAGGGAAAGAATATACCAAGGGTAAGGTCCTAGAGCATCAAGAATACTTGGATTCTGTGGTTTTCGAGCAAGAAACATATAGTTAGCACCGGTTGCGATATTTGTTACAAATGCAATAAATGCAAATATGTTTAATACAAAAAAAGATTTAAAAACGGACTTAAGTGTTATGATAGCCTCTTCTACCCAAACCATATATAGAATGGATAAGATAATGGCAAAATGAGCAATAAAAAAATGCAGAAATCGAAAATGTGGGAATGTATAAAATAAATCAGGTGTGATGAGTGCTTGTAACGCCCCTGCCAAACCGAAAAAATAGACCACTTCAAATATGGTACGCCACTTCGTAAAAAGCATTACTATGCACATATAGAGGCTAATTGTACATAGTTGTAGTGGTAAATTAAAGCGAATATCCCAGATCCCGACCGAAATACTCCATTTTATGATACTTATTTCTGATAAGACTAAAGTAGTAAATAATATCAAGCGACCAAACTTAGTAATAAATGGTGACTTTCGAAATGAAAAAAGCAAGAGAAGAAGGATAATGAAAATAATCAAAGTCGCGATATGAACTGGAGAAAGAAAAAGGGAATCACTCGTATAAGCTCCTCGTTCAAAAATAGATGACACATCATTCCTCCTATATTTGTCTGTTTTCTAAGTTGGTTTGTTCATCGAGCTTGGTGATCTGGTCGGTGTCTTTTATTCGTTTGATTAGTATGTTGAAATCTCGACCTCTTGTATTTTTTAAATTGGTTATGGATTTCTTTTTCAGATAATGTATTTTTTTCTAATACAATTCGGTCACTAAATTTAATGAAGAGTTCGGCCGTATTAATGGCATCATCAATTCCTCTGTGCGCTTTTCCAGTTGGGTCGATTCCAGCAATCTTTAGAGCATTTTTTAACCCTATTTGATTGTTCGAGTCAGCCGTTATTAATTTTCCGATCGGCTTTTGAATGTCATTGTAATTTTTTAACCAATGTAAGTTGAGTTTGTTTTGAGCAGCTTGGTTAATGAAGTGTGCCTTATCGTTTTTTCCCCATGAGCATAAATAATAATCTTCTCCAAGCCAATTAGCAAATTGTTGAATAGCTTCTTCAAACGGAATCGCTTTAGATACATCCTCTTCTTTCATTTTTATAAATTTCCTTGTGCTTTTTGTGATATGACCCCGCTTTGGTAAGATATATAGTTGAAATTCATCGATAATTTCTTTTTTATCTAAGTGAACTTTACAAGCTCCAATTTCAACTATTTCACTAGGCTGACCTTTTCTAAATCGCTTGATGAGTTCGAGATCAAATATTATGACTACCAACTAAAAATCATCCTTTCATTCAATTAATTATATTTTGTGCGTTAAGACTCTTTCACATACAGACGATACGATATTGCTTTCTTTTTTTAGTAAGTTAAAGCTTAGTGGTCTTAAAATAATTCACACATACGGCTTATCTTGCATATAAAAAATATAGAATATTCTTGGCAAGGATAAGTAAAATGTGAGAGAAATAATTTGGAGGGTTATATTTCTTTAATAAAGGAGATTGAATATTGAATATTTGCATTCGTGTAGATGCATCTAGTGAAATAGGAACAGGTCATGTCATGAGGTGCCTTACTCTTGCAGAGGAACTAAAAATGCATGGGGCACAAGTTTCGTTCATTTCTCGTGACCTACAAGGAAATCTCATTGATTATGTGGCAGCCAGAAGTTTTATGATTTACCCCCTGGAGCCCCCAATCTCAAATCATTTCCAGGTTGATAATACCATTAAACATGCTTCCTGGCTAGCAGTTGATACAAAAACTGATGTAATGCAGACTAAGTCTATTATTGAAAAACAGGATCATAAGGTGGATTGGCTTATTATTGATCACTATGGGATTGGTGAAGAGTGGGAACGCCAACTTCGGCCATCTGTAAATAAGATAATGGTTATTGATGACCTTGCTGATAGAGCTCATGATTGTGATGTTCTACTAGATCAGAATTATTATGGAAAAATGTATGAAAGATATAAAGGGCTTGTACCTAATACTTGTGTGAAATTATTGGGTCCTGGCTATGCATTGTTACGCCCAGAATTTAAAAGTGCAAGGAAGTATGTAAAAGAACGTGATGGGAAGATAAAAAGGATCCTGATTTTTTTCGGTGGGAGTGATCCTACGGATGAAACAACCAAAGCTATAGAAGCAATAAGAAAACTAAATAAACCTAATATTTCAATAGATGTTGTCACGGGCAAATCAAATAAAAATATAGATAAATTAAGATTGATGTGTAAGGAACTAGAGTATTGTACCTTTCACTGTCAAATTGATTATATGGCTAAATTAATGGCAGAAGCAGATCTTTCAATTGGTGCAGGAGGAAGTACTACTTGGGAGCGATGTTATTTAGGGTTGCCAACAATTGTAGTAATTACTGCAGATAACCAAGAAGCTATAGTTCGAGAATTAGAAAAAAAAGGTTGTGGATGGTGCTTAGGAAAATCACAGAATGTTACTACATTAGATATTTTGAATAAACTCAAAAAAATTCTTAATACTCCTTCAATAGTAAAAGAAGTTTCCTACTTGACACTAGCTGTAATGAAAGAGGTATCGAAAAGTCACTCCGTTGTTTCGCATTTGATATGGGGGAGGAAAATATGAAGGATCTTAATAATTATTATTTGAGAGAACTGTCTGAAAGTGACTTAGAGCTAGTCCTAAATTGGAGAAACTCAAAACCCATTCAAAAGTATATGTATACTGATCACAACATTACTATGCTAGAACATCAAGAGTGGTTTAAGAGAGTTGAAAAGAATGAAAACCATATCGTGCGTTTACTGGTTTATAATGAAGAACCTATAGGGTTAGTTACTATTAATAACTTTGATAATAAAAACAATAAATGTTATTGGGGTTTTTATATAGGAGATCGAAACGCTCCAAGAGGATCTGGAACGATTATGGGCATTTTAGCATTAGAATTGATCTTTGAGAATTTACAAGTAAGGAAACTATGTGCTGAGGTATTAGAAAATAACATCAAAAGTTTAAACTTTCATAAAAAATTAGGGTTTAAAGAAGAGGGGAGATTTGTAGATCACATAGTGAAAAATAATCAGCATTTTGATGTAATTCCTTTAGCTTTATTTAAAGCAGAGTGGATTGATGTGAAGAAAAAACTATTAATTAATTTAAGGAAGGAAAAGTATGAATAAAATTTATGTAGAAGATAAAGTAATATGTTCAAATAGTGCGCCTTTTATTATTGCTGAAATGTCGGGTAACCATAATCAATCTTTAGAACGTGCCTTAGAGATTGTTGAAGCAGCTGCTAAGGCAGGAGTTCACGCTTTGAAACTGCAAACCTATACTGCTGATACGATGACTTTAGACGTAACAAGTGACGATTTTGTGATTAGCGATGACAAAAGTTTGTGGAATAAGAAATCGTTATATAAATTGTATCAAGAAGCCTATACTCCTTGGGAATGGCATAAACCAATTTTTGATCGATGTAAAGAGCTAGGAATAATAGGTTTTAGTTCACCATTTGATGAAACAGCAGTGGATTTTTTAGAGTCATTAAAAGTTCCATGTTATAAAATTGCATCATTTGAAAATACGGACACCCCCTTAATTCGTAAAGTCGCTAAAACCAAAAAGCCATTGATTATTTCCACGGGTATGGCAACTATTGGAGAGATAGATGAGACAGTCCGAACTGTTAAAGAAGCTGGCTGCAAAGATGTAATTTTGCTTAAATGCACGAGCACATACCCCGCATCCCCTGAAAATACGAACATTAAAACAATTCCGCATATGAAAGAACTATTTCAATGTCAAGTTGGGCTATCCGATCATACATTAGGTACAGGAGTAGCCATTGCAAGTGTAGCACTTGGCGCAACTGTAATTGAAAAGCATTTCACATTGTCTAGGGCTGAGGGCGGGGTTGACTCTATGTTTTCTATGGAGCCAAAAGAAATGGAGTCTCTTGTAGTGGAAACGAAGAGAGCGTGGTTAGCGGGGGGAAAAGTTAATTATGGTCCAACTTCTGAAGAAAAAAACTCTTTAAAATTTAAAAGATCACTTTATGTTTCAAATAATATGCAGAAAGGAGAAGTATTTACAGAAAAAAATGTTAGAGTAATACGTCCTGGATATGGAATTGAACCAAAATATTATGATTATATCTTAGGTAAAAAAGTTAATACGGATGTGAAGAAAGGAACACCTTTAAGCTGGGATTTTATTGGTTAAAAGAACAAAGCGTTAAAGCGTTTCTTATAAAATATTTATGGCCGACAGCTTAGTTGACTATCAAGAATCAGTCATCTAATCTGTCGTTTTTTTATGGTGTCTGCTAAATAAATAGACATGTTTAATAGGTACTTGTCCGTTTCGGTTTTCTATACAGAGAATATGATGGTATCACCGTAAATGTTAGTTGAATTGCTATAGCAATAAACATAATTTATACGTTGGAGTGAAAGGAAGGTTTTTATGGCGAAAACAAGAAAAAGAAAGGCTGTCACGACGACTAGTGCGAAAAAAAGAAAGCTTATCGCAGCAAGAAAGGCGAAAAGAAGAAAGCTTGCCGCAGCGAGAAAAGCAAAAAGAAGAAAGCTTCTCGCAGCAAGAAAAGTGAAAAGAAGAAAGCTTGTCGCAGCGAGAAAGGCGAAAAGAAGAAAGCTTGTCGCAGCGAGAAAAGCAAAAAGAAGAAAGACTGTCGCGCCAAAGAAAACCAAAAGAACCAAAGATGTTACAGGAAAAAAAAGAAGAAGGAAGGGTAAGAAAAGAAAGAAATGGCTTCATTTACCGATTGAAGTTCCTAAGAGGGAATTAGATGGAAAGCTTCTTTTGGCTTATTATGCTGTGAAAAATAACTATAGTGTAATTATTGGAAGACAACCAACAGTCTATGCTAATGCAAAATACTTTCCAAAAGGAATTTTCTTTTCAAAAGGATATCCTAACGCAAGTGGCTATAGAAATGGTCCTTTAAGAGATATCAAAAAAATGGGCCATGCTATTGTTGAATTGGATGAAGAAGGATTGCTTTTGAATCGAGATATTAAATTTATAAGCGATCGAACAACTGAAAATAACTATAAAATTCTTAATCAAATATATTGTTGGGGAAATAGGCAAAAGAATGCTTTATCTAAAGCTTATCCTAAGTATAAAAATAGATTTACTGTTACCGGACACCCCAGATTTGATTTATTAAAGGAAGAGTTCCGAAGTGTACACGACGATGAAGTACAACAAATAAAACAGAAATATGGAGATTTTATACTAGTTAATACGAGATTTTCTATTTACAACCATGCAAACGGAAAAAAATTCCAAAATTTATCAACGGTGAAAGCAATACACAAAAAATATAGGAATCTATATCCCCATTTAAGAGATCTCTATCATCACTTCATTAACATGATTAAGGCATTAAGCAAAAGGTACCCTAATCTTAACATCGTTATCCGTCCTCATCCGAGTGAAAGCAAAGTTAGTTATCAAAAAGCGTTTAAAGATTATAATAATGTGTTTGTTGTACACGAGGGGACAATAGCAAAATGGAACTTAGCTTCTAAAGTAGTGATACACAATAGTTGCACAACAGGTCTTGAGGCATTTCTATTAGGAAAGCCAGTTATCTCATATAGACCAGTTACTTCGAAACAACATGACGAATATATCCCAAATGAAGTTAGCTATCAGGCTACTAATATAAAACAAGTTACTTCTTTTATTGATTCTTACTTGTCTACAGGAAGCACGAATAAATTCACTGATGAACAATTTATAAGAAAAGGAAATGAATTGTTAACTAACTATTATGGAGCTATGAGTGGAAACCATGCTTATAAAAATATAATCCGTATGTTCGACAAAATTAAAATAAAGGGAAAGACCTCTTTACAAACTAAGAAAATCAGTCAAAAACGAGTAAAAACAATATATGTTACTAGTGTGAAGATCCAATCCTTTTTTAATAAGTTAGATGAAATTGAAGGAGTTAAAAATAAAAGAACGATTCGTCGACTCAGACAAAATCTTTATATTATCGAACCTAAAAAATAAAATGCAGTTTCGTATGATTATTAATAAGTAAACCATCTACAGAGAGGAGGAGAACTAGTGTTTTTTAAAAATAAAAAAATTTTGATTATAGGTGGAACTGGAACGATTGGTCAAAGCTTGTTAAATACTATTATTTTAGAACAGCCACAAGTTGTTCGGATCTTTAGTAGAGATGACAACAAACAATTCAATCTACAAAATACTCTTGGTAATAGAAAGGATGTTCGTTATTTAATCGGTGATGTTCGTGATTATGACCGTGTTTTAAGCGCGATGCAGGATATTGATTATGTCTTTAATGTAGCTGCGATGAAGCATGTACCATCATGTGAATACAATCCTTATGAAGCTGTACTCACCAATATTAATGGAATGAATAATGTTATTAAGGCTGCGATTGTTCAAAATGTACAAAAAGTTATATTTACAAGTTCTGACAAAGCTATTTCACCAACAAATGTTTACGGAGCAACTAAACTTATGGCCGAAAGACTAATATCTTCTGCTCAATATAACAAAGGAAAAGTAAAAACAACCTTTGCCAGTGTAAGATTCGGGAATGTAATGGGTTCAAGAGGATCAGTTATTCCTTTATTTACTAAACAGATAACTGAAAATAAACGCATCACGGTTACAGACTTAAAAATGACTCGTTTTATGATGACATTAAGACAGGCAACGGCACTTACAATCAAGGCTCTTAAGGAATCAAAAGGTGGTGAAGTTTTCGTTTTAAAGATGCCAGTAATTACTTTAGAAGATTTAGTGCATGTAGTCATAGAGCAAACTTGTAATAAATATAACCTAAAAGAAGAAGAAATTAAAATTGAAGAAATTGGATTGAGAGTAGGAGAAAAAATGTATGAAGAATTAATGACATTTGATGAATCAACTATGGCATGGGAGTTGCCAAGTATGTTCATAATCCCTGGAAGATTTGGAAAAGAGGAAAAGTATTCAGGTGCTAAAAGGCCAAAATATGGAACATATAGTTCGAACAGTCAGGCACCTATTTCAATCGAAGAGATACGAAAAATAGTTCAATCGGAAAAACTGATTTAAGAAAGGGGAATATGGTATGAATGTTCTAGTTACTGGTGGAGCAGGTTTTATTGGAAGATGGGTTGTTAAACAATTACTTGATGATGGTCATTGTGTTTATGTTTTGGATGACCTTTCAAATGGGAGGAAAGAAAATATTGCTGATTTTATAAATCATCAAAATTTCAAAGAATTTATTCGGGGTGATATAAAGGAGGTGCCAGTATTAGAAAAAATATTTAAAAATAATATTGATCTTTGTTATCACCTAGGTGCTAGTATTAATGTGCAAGATAGCATTGATGACCCGGCTACTACCTTTGAAAATGATACGGTAGGAACGTTTAATGTATTAGAGCAGTGTAGAAAACATAAAGTGAAATTGGTATTTATGAGTACTTGCATGGTTTATGACCGTGCTTTGGATTCAACAGGTATTAAAGAAACGGACCCAATTAAACCAGCTTCGCCTTATGCGGGTTCTAAAATTGCAGCTGAAAATATGGTGTTATCCTACTACTATGTATATGATCTTCCTACTGTTGTGATTCGTCCATTTAATACGTATGGACCTTATCAAAAAACTGGGGGAGAAGGTGGAGTTGTTGCTATATTTATAAAAAATGCACTAAGAAATCAGCCACTTCAGATTTACGGTGATGGGGAGCAAACTCGTGACCTATTGTATGTAGAAGATTGTGCACGATTTGTGGTCAAGGCGGGTTATTCAGATGAAGTTAAAGGGGAGATTATTAATGCAGGATTAGGACGTGATATCTCAATAAACGAACTGGCTAAGCTAATCGTTCAGGACGAAACACGTATTGTGCATGTTGAACATATTCATCCTCAAAGTGAAATACAAAAATTATTATGTAACTATGAGAAAGCAAGGAAATTATTGAATTGGGAACCACAAGTTACATTAGAAGAAGGAATTAGAAGGACAGAGAGTTGGATAAAATCAACAAATATTATTTAATTAGAGGTAATAATTATGAAAAGTAAAAATAAATTGGCCATTCACGGTGGTATACCTGTGAGAAGTTCATATTTGCCATATGGACGACAATGGATTGACGATGAAGATATTAAAGCTGTTGTAGAGGTATTAAAAAGTGATTACTTAACAACCGGGCCAATCATTTCTCAATTTGAAATAGAAATAGCAGCATATGTTGGAGCAAAATATGCTGTTGCTTTTTCCAACGGCACAGCTGCATTACATGGCTCGTGCTTTGCTGCAGGGTTAAATGAAGGGGATGAAGTTATTACTACACCAATGACCTTTGCAGCAAGTGCAAACTGTATCATTTACCAAGGAGCTAAACCAATATTTGCAGATATTGAACCAAACACCTACAATATCTCTCCACAATCTATACAATCACTTATTACTCCAAAAACAAAAGCGATTATTCCTGTTGATTTTACAGGACAACCAGCAGATCTCAATGATATTCAAATACTTGCCAACAAATATGACTTAATTGTAATCGAAGATGCAGCTCATGCATTAGGCTCTCTTTATAAAGGGCGAAAAATAGGGTCAATAAGTGATATGACCATGTTTAGCTTTCATCCTGTAAAACATATAACTACAGGCGAAGGTGGAGTAATCACAACAAATAATAAAAGATACTATGAAAAGCTTATACAGTTTCGGTCTCATGGCATAACGCGAGATCAAGGTAAATTAATTGAAAATCATGGTCCGTGGTATTATGAGATGCAGTTTCTCGGTTTTAATTATCGTCTCAGCGATATACAAGCCGCATTAGGTATAAGTCAGTTAAAGAAATTAAATAAATTTGTTCAACGAAGAAGGCTAATTGCTGAAATGTATAATAAAGCCTTCAAAGGTATTTCTGAGATTACTGTGCCTTATCAAACGGAGGACAGTAACTCTAGTTGGCATCTCTATATCATTCGTTTGAATTTAAATAAACTTAGTGCAGGAAGAAAAGAGATATTTGAAGCATTACTAAAGGAAAATATAGGAGTGAATGTGCATTATATTCCCGTTCATAAACTTCCATACTATAAACAAATAGGCTATGAGCAAGATTTGTGCCCAAATGCAGAGAAGTTATATGAAGAAACGATTACCATTCCTTTATTTCCATCAATGACAGAACAAGATGTTCACGATGTAATAACTGCTGTTAAAAAAGTCATTAATCATTACTCGATAGAGGGGTGAGAAGATGAAAATAGTAGCAATTATACAAGCACGTATGGGGTCTACTAGACTACCTGGGAAAATATTAAAAAAAGTTATGGGGAAAACGTTGTTAGAGTATCAATTAGAGAGAGTTCGTAGAGCGAAACAAATTGATGAGATTATCATAGCAACAACAGAAAAAAAAGAAGATGATGTGATAGTACAAATATGTAATCAAAACTCTATTCGCTGCTTTAGAGGTTCTGAAGAGAATGTTCTTGAGAGGTATTATAAAGCGGGATTGAAATATCATGCAGACTTAATAGTTCGACTGACCTCTGATTGTCCATTAATAGATCCTTTTATTATAGATAGGGTGATCACTACGTATCTACAACATAACTATGATTATGTATCGAATACTATAGAAAGGACCTATCCACGTGGTATAGACGTTGAAGTATTTTCAATGTCTATACTACAAGAGGTTTATAATGAAGCAAGTACACTTGCTCAAAGAGAACATGTAACACCATTTATATACCAAAATCCAATTCGTTTTAAACTTGGAAATGTAAGATATGGAACGAATGAAAGTAGACAACGGTGGACTGTAGATACAAATGAAGATTTTGAATTAATAAGTAAAATTATTACATTGTTATATCCTACAAATAAAAATTTCACTATTGAAGATATCTTGAAATTGATAAAGAATAATCCAGATTTAGAAAAAGTAAATAGTCATATAGAACAAAAAGAAATGGAAAAATGATAAAGTTTAATATAAGCGCCTATTCATTGGCGTTTTTTGTTTTTGTTAAAACCGTAGCGCAAATAGATTGATTTAATGAACAATACGTCAAGCAAATTTATTAGAGAAAATAAGTATTAATTAAAAATATTGTACAGCATCTAAGCATTATGAAGAATAAAGAAGAATTTTGTCGAAATTCATGTTACGTTTGTAAGACTCTTGTAGTAAGATGAAGGTAACACGCTAAATATGTTACATTTAAATGGAAGGGTATCATATATGACAAAATCATGGTTTTGTATTTATGGGTTCTTGTTCAGCTTGCATTTACTTTATATTTTTGTATTTGAACAGTTCACGATGAATATTTTAATATTAATTGCAATTATATTAATTCTAATTATAGGTTCTGAAAAGCTGTATCGAAAGAAAACTACTGAACAAAAAGCATTAAAGGAAAAAATAAAAACTATAAAGGCTGAAGAAGAACGATTACGTAGAGAACTAGAACAAAAAAATCAAATTATCCAAAATCTTGAATTAATCGATTTAGCTTATGATGTCATAAATAAGACAACAATACATGTGTCAAAAAAAGTAGAGGCTCTATATGAGTGCACAAAAGAAGAGTTTGAAGCTCACCCATTTAGGTGGCAAGACGCTATCCATCAAGATGATATGAAGCTTGCGTTAAATAAGGAGAAACAATTATTATTAGGAAGTACCATTCAATATACGCATCGTATTGAGCTTGCTAATCAAAAGATTAAATGGGTTGTCAATAAAGCGATACCGGTTCCTGATTCAAATGGGAAATTGGTTAAGATCTATCGTACGTTTCAGGATATTACAGAACAAAAACAGCGTGAAGACCAACTAAGACAGCTTGCTTTCTATGATGATTTGACTGAATTGCCCAATAGAAAATTATTAGATATCCAATTAAAAAAAGCGTTAGCTAGGTCCAAGCGACATAATCATACTCTTGTCACAATGTTTATTGATTTAGACGGATTTAAAAAGGTAAACGACACGTATGGCCATGAATGCGGCGACCGACTATTAAAAGAAGTGGCTAACCGATTAAATGAAAGTGTTCGAGAAGAAGATTTAATTTTTCGACTCGGTGGGGATGAATTTATCATTATTTGTGAGGAAGCGGATAAAGAAGAAGCAAGTCATATTGCAGAGCGGATTCTATTTGCCGTTTCTCAATCCTTTTTAATTAAGGATTTTGAAGTGTCTGTTTCGCCAAGCATAGGAATAAGTCTCTTTCCTGAAGATGGACAAAATAGAGAAACACTTATCGAAAATGCTGATAAGGCGATGTACGATGCGAAAAGAAAAGGCAAAAGTAATTTTCAATTTTATTCAGAAGACCTAAGAGATGTTCAATCCCGTAAGTTTGATATTTTTGAAAAAATATTTAAAACCGTATCAAAAATTAAAAATTAGGGTAAATATGGATTCTCTCATTCTATCTCTTTTTTGTCACATTACTCAATAATTTGAATAATATAGAGCTACTAACTGATATGTTAGTAGCTCTTTTTAATGTGTTTTTGTCTAAAAGGTGACAATATTAATTTTTTTATGCAATATCTTCTGACAAAAGGTTTGAGGGGACAACCTAAGGGAATGTAAGGTTTGAGAAAGAGGTTAAAGTATACTCATTTGTTGTTTATATATAAGGGTGTATAAATGAAAGGTGTGATTTCTATGATTGAACACTATTTAAAGGAACGCTTTGGGATTGTTAAGGAGGATATATTGATTTCCCCCCTAACAAACAAAAAGGCAACGGTAAAAGAAGTGTTGTACACCATTGAACAAAGAGGACATGGGGATCGAGTCTTAAAAAAAATTCAATCCATCCAGTCTTTAGGGAGAAAGGGCGTGATTGTTTATTTAACAGGAATATTTGAATAAGGTGACATTGAAGAGGTAGTCTGGAAAATCTGAAATAGATGTGGCAGTTTTATTGTTTGCTAATCAATTACGTCATAAAAAGAGTAACAGAAAATGGTCCTCTGTTACTCCTAGTTTTAAAAATACTATTCGGATTAATTACCTTTTTTTGCTTTAAAGAGATCTTTTAAAGAAGCTTTTGCCACCAGCTTTTGGTCTTCTTTTTTCTCATTTTTGGTTTCTTTGTGTGCATACCAAGAAATGATCTTCAATTTAAGCACCACCGTTCATTGTTTTAATTCTTACTTTATATACGCTTTGTCCAAATATATGAATAAATAATAAAATGTATGACAAAAAGCTGTCCTATAAGTCAAAAACAGAATGAAAGATGATCATTTGAACGGCTCAAACTAGACTCTTTTCAGCTGTTAGAAAAGGCTTTGATGTCAATTAGTTTACTCTCGAACAATCCACACGACCTGAAAAGAACGTAGCCCCTCCACCCATGTCGGAAAGACGGTCAGGTGTTAAAGCATTGACAAGTTGCTTTTTACCAGGCATATCCGCCCATAAGCCTTGACTGACAAGTACACCGGGAAGAACATTTTCTCCTACCGCGGCCTTTAATTCACATTCCCCTTGATGATTCCAGATTCGAATGATGTCACCGTTGGTAATTCCGAGCTTCTGTGCGTCTAATTGGTTCATATGAACTTTAGGTTCTTTTTCTAGCGAAATATGTTTTACATTATTGGAAAACGTAGAATTTAAGAAATTATGATTCGGGCCAGGAACAAATAGGAATGGAAACTCACCATCATCGACCAGTGGTATATGCGTCGGTAGACCTGGGTATCCATTTTTTTCCATGGTTTCTGAATAGAGTTCGATTTTTCCACTCGGTGTATTAAGCTTGTGCAAGGTAAATGGCTTTCGATTAGCTTTGATATACAGTTTTTTATCTAATTCATCATACTGAACACCTTTTAAGAAAGGATTTCCTGGAGAATGAACAGCTTGTTTAACCAGAGTTTCATCTGAGTCTTGTAAGGCTTCTTCCGTAAAACCCATCGCACGAGCTAATAAGCGGAATACTTCTGTGTTTGACTTACTCTCTCCAAAGGATTCAACAATCGGCTTTTGCAAATGAATGTAATGATGCCAATAAGACGTATAGAAATCATTGTTCTCAAATGCTGAAGTAGCTGGTAACACTAGGTCGGCAAATGCTGCTGTCTCTGTTAAAAATAAGTCATGAACAACAGTAAACAAATCCTCGCGTGACAATCCTTTACGTACTTTGTTGCTATCAGGTGTGACAACTGCCGGGTTGCAATTATAAATAAAAAGTGACCTGACAGGAGGGGTTGTTTCTAGTAACGCTTTTCCTAGTTCATTCATGTTAAACATCCGAGTTTGTTTTTTAGTAGATCCGGTCTCTGTAATGCCACCGAATTGTAAGACAAAAAACCTGAATTTGATTTGAGCGCACCGCCGCCTTTTTCAAGCCACGCTCCTGTAACGGCTGGCAAACATGAAATCGTCCGTACAATCATCCCGCCATTATCGTGATGTTGTAATCCATTCCCAATACGAATAAGGGAAGGAGATGTTGCACCGTACATTCTAGCTAATTTGTAAATATCATCAACCGGGACTCCAGTAATCGCAGAAACCGTTTCAGGATCATATTGTTTCACATGCTCTTCTAATTGTTGATATCCAACTGTGTATTCTTTCATAAATGGCTCATTAACTAATTTTTCTTTAAAAAGAATATGCATCATCCCGAGAGCTAAAGCGCTATCTGTACCTGGAATAATTGGGATAAACCAATCAGCCATTTTACCTGTTTGATTATTATGAACATCAATAACAATGATTTTTGCACCGTTTTTGCGAGCTTTTTGAGCCAACATCATTTGATGCATGTTTGTGCTTACAGCATTAATACCCCAAAAGATAAAAAGTTTCGTTTCTGTTGTTTCCTCAGGGTCTGTTCCATATGCTCCCCCCATCGTATAGCGATAGCCTACTGACCCTGCTGTTTGACAAATGGTCCGGTCTAGCTGACTGGCACCTAGACGATGAAAAAAGCGGCGATCCATACCTTCTGCATTGATATTTCCCATATTTCCATAGAAGCTGTATGGAAGGATTGACTCAGGTCCTTCGTTTTCAATTAATTTTTTCCAATTTGAAACAATGATTTCGATAGCATCTTCCCATGAAATAGGTGCAAACTTTCCTTCTCCTTTAGCACCAACACGTTTTAGCGGAGTCGTTAGTCGTTTCGAATCATAAAGACGTTCTGTCATATGTCGAACTTTGTTGCAAATCGCTCCTTGTGTAACGGGATGATCCGGATCGCCTTCAATCTTGATTATTTTTCCTGCTTTTTTATGTACTAACAGTCCACACTGATCTGGACAATCTAATGAACAGACTGATGGGAAAATTCCATCTTCTTTTGATACAAATGATTGCATAATTTTAACCCTTTCCGAATTGAAGTTAGTAGATTATATCATTTAATTGAATAGTAGGAAAGTTTATAGAAGAACGATATTTTCCCGAAATTTTATCAGGTAAGGTAAGTAAATTTAGGTCTCCCGTATAATACGTATATTTATGATATTATGAAGAAAATGAGTTAGAGGGGTTTATTATGCATATCGATCATTTGAAAATATTTGTCACCGTTGTAGAATTGAAACATTTCTCAAAAGCGGCTAAAGTACTTAATTTATCACAGCCAAATGTTAGCCTTCATATACGAAATTTAGAAAGTGAACTTGATACAACGTTGTTTATCCGTTCTCCGAAACAAGTTAAAGTCACTGCTGCAGGCGAGATGTTTTACATAAAGGCAAGACAAATATTATCTCTTTATGAAGAGGCTAAACAAGAAATAGCTGATCAACAACATATTGTTCAAGGTACGATCAAAATTGGGGCTAGTTTTACAATTGGTGAATATATCTTACCTAGGATATTGGCTGAATATGCAAAGGAACATCCGAAAGTGAATGTTGAAGTAATGGTTGGAAATACAGAAGAAGTCATGGAGAAAACGCGTACAAATGAATTAGATATAAGCTTAGTCGAAGGAGAAATCGATCAGGAAGTAGAGGCTGTTTCCTTCATGGATGATGAAATGATTATTATTGCTTCAAGTCACCATCCATTAGCGCTTATAAGTGTGGCCACACCCGAGCTATTACAAAATCAAGTATGGATTTTAAGAGAGAGTGGTTCTGGAACTAGAGCTTACAGCAATCAATTGATTCAGCATCTTGAATTAAAAATGAAGCGATCGTTTGTCTTTAGCAGCAGCCAAGGAATCAAAGAAGCTGTTTCAGCCGGACTTGGAATAGCCATGATTTCACGGTTAACCGTAAGGAAGGAATTGGAATTAGGTGAGTTAAAAGAAATTGCAATTGCCAATCAAAGATTTACGAGGAAACTTTCGATTATTAAAGGGAAGCATGACTTTATTTCTAGGGCTCATGACTTATTTATTGAGAAGATACTAAACATGAAAAAGTCATAATCAAAAAAGACACAATTTTTCAGAAAGATTGTGTTTTTTTGAAGGATTTAACATAAATAGGTCGAATCAAATAGGTGTAAGAAAACGAATACATATATGTGGTAGGAGGAGAAAAGATGAGGGAAGTAGTAATTGTAAGTGCAGTTCGTACGCCAGTTGGAACATTCGGTGGAACATTATCGAGTGTGTCTGCCGTTGACTTAGGTGTTGTAGCAACAAAGGAAGCCATCAAACGAGCAAATATTGATGCTGAACAAATTGATGAGGTATTGATTGGAAACATCTTATCAGCTGGTCTTGGCCAAAACGTAGCACGTCAAGTTGCTATTCATGCGGGCTTACCAGAAACAACACCAGCTACAGCTATTAACAAGCTTTGTGGATCAGGTCTTCGTACAGTTAGTATGGGAGCGCAGTTTATTGCTTTAGGGGATGCTGATGTCATTTTAGCTGGTGGAATTGAAAGCATGAGTAACGCACCTTATGTTCTCCCAAATGCTCGCTGGGGTCAAAGAATGGGACATGGGCAGCTAATGGATACAATGATTCATGATGCATTAACAGATAAATTTAATGATTATCATATGGGTATTACTGCTGAAAACATTGCAGAACAATGGGAATTAAGTAGAGAAATGCAAGATGAGTTTGCCCTACATAGTCAACATAAAGCAGAAAAAGCACAGAAAGAGGGACGTTTTAAAGATGAAATAGTTCCTGTTGAAATTCCGCAGCGAAAAGGTGATCCAATTGTTGTTGACACGGACGAGCATCCGAAGCATGGATTGACGATTGAAAAACTTGCAAAGCTACGTCCTGCCTTTAAGAAAGATGGTACAGTTACAGCTGGAAATGCGTCTGGTATTAATGATGGAGCTGCAATGGTTATCTTAATGGCAAAAGAAAAAGCTGAAGAGCTTGGAATTGAGCCAATAGCGACCATTACTTCGTATGGAAATGCAGGTCTTGATCCAAAAATTATGGGATACGGTCCAGTTCCAGCGACGAAAAAAGCTCTAGAAAAGGCTGGGTTAACGGTTGAAGATTTAGATTTAATTGAGGCCAATGAAGCATTTGCTGCTCAATCTTTAGCAGTTGTAAAAGACCTTGGTTTAGATCCTGAAAAAGTCAATGTGAACGGTGGAGCGATTGCTTTAGGACACCCAGTTGGGGCATCAGGTACGCGTGTATTAGTAACTTTATTACATGAAATGCAGCGTAGAGATGCGAAACGTGGTTTAGCGACGCTTTGTATCGGTGGCGGTCAAGGTACAGCACTTATTGTTGAACGTTAATTTGTTTGAAGAAAAGGACTCTATCAAGGAGTCCTTTTTCTATGAATATATTATGAAAAAAAGGTTCTAACTTGAAGTGGAACATGGTATGATATGTTTAAATGAATGAATATTCACTCATGAGGAGGTAGAGAGTGTGAAAGAAAAAGTAGTCATTGTAACAGGTGGAAGTAACGGAATGGGAAAAGCAATGGCCAAACGATTTGCAGAACAAGGGGCTTTTGTGACGATTAGCGGGCGAGATCAGGATAAATTGGAACGTGCTAAACAGGAAATAGAGACATTTAATGGACAGGTATTATCAGTTGTCATGGATGTTCGTGACCCCGAAAAAGTTCAACTGATGGTGAATCAAACGAAGGAGACATTTGGCACCGTTGATTATCTTGTCAACAATGCAGCAGGTAATTTTCTTGTCCCGGCAGAGCAGCTTTCTCTAAATGGTTGGAACTCGGTCATTGATATCGTCTTAAATGGAACATGGTATTGCACACAAGCGGTGGCAAAAGAGTGGATCAAAGACAAAAAGGCTGGCAGTATTATTAATATTGTTGCAACATACGCTTGGACAGCAGGCCCTGGTGTTGTTCACTCTGCCAGTGCAAAAGCTGGTGTTTTAGCGATGACGAGGTCGCTCGCTGTAGAATGGGGAAGCAAGTACGGAATTCGCGTAAATGCTATTGCACCAGGACCAATTGAAGGAACTGGAGGAGTCGATAAATTGGTTGCGAATGAAAGTGTACACAAAAAAATTATAGATGGCATTCCTGCAAAACGATTTGGCAAAGTAGAAGAAGTAGCTGGAGTCGCTGCATTTCTCTTCTCAGAAGAAGCACGTTATATTAACGGAGATTGCATTACTATTGATGGAGCGCAATGGTTAAGTGGAGCTTCTTATAAGTTATAGTCACCATAATTCTATATTCTATTAGAAGTGTGATCTGAAAATTTATGGCCAACCCGTTACTTTGCTCAAAATACATCTTTAATTCAATTTTTTTGAGCAAATAACGGATTTCAGCTTTCGAATCAAATGTATGCAATTCAAGGGGAATAAAGCCTAGGTCTACTCGAATTTTCTTTCTCGCATTATAAAGGGTGGTAATCGTTTGCGTGTTCCGTTTGAATGGCTAATTTATAGATTTTCTCATTTAAATACTTACGATCAAGCTCCAATATTTCTTCTTTTTTTATTCCTTGTTGTATATATATAGAAAATTGCCATACCAACTTTTTAATTCTTTTCTCATTTTGTGAGGCAATTAATTGCAATGAATCAATCATTGCTGCAACGACGGAAACATCTTCAATCCCATAATGCCTTATTTGGTAGTAACAACGATACAAATAATCTTCAAAATGGCGCTGTTTAATTATGACTCTTAAGCTTTCGTACGTATCATTGTAATAAGAACGATGGAGATTTTTTTTTGCTAATACTTTCAGGATTCGAGCTAGAGCACGAATGCCGCTTATTGCCGTGTTTGGATCATTCGTACCTGGTGATAATGCTCGTAACGTAATTTCAACTAGTTTCGTAAGGCCAAAATCAATGTCTTGGATCGTTGCTCTTTCTTCTCCGAAATGAAACAAATTTTGATAGTTAGCTTGGTCTACGTTAATTTTGTTGTTTCCCCAAAAGGAAAAGATGGTTGATCCTTTTTCAATAAAGTCACCAAGTCCAACTTCAATTTGGATAATGATATCATCATCACTTGCTTGCTTAACTAATTTGTCTATTTCTACAATAAGTAAATAACCAGATTTCTCAGAATGAATGTAGGTTGGCTCCACTAAATTCAACTCTTCACTCTCCCAATCTTTCCATGGCTCATCTCCAGATTCAATCATTTCATCTTCATAATTGGCATGAATCGATTCAATTGTATTTCGTGTAATATGATGAATTAAATTACTCACTTGAATCCATCTGCCTACATGATGAACAAAAAATCAAAAAAACCTACACAAACAATTGCATACAAGACAGCTAAGGTGGGAGAGAGAAACAGCACTTGTTTATTCGTTTCTCGAATGAACAACAATAAAATCAAGGCATACACAAATCCACCAATGAAGACACCGAGAATTCGCTGTGTGTTAACATCCGTTAAAAAATCTTGCATTGTACGTGGCGAAAATTGCGACAAATAGGTTGTAAGTACAACCATAATTGTTGAAAACGAAATGGTTGTCATCGTTAATAATGAAGATGTGATCGTACTTAATAAAGTCTGGGCTAAGCTGATGTCAACAAGAATAAAATTAGGTAAAAAGTTCGCATACTGATCAAAAAGAGTGCTTAAGATCGCGAAGATGATAGATATGAGTCCATATAATGCCGGGATAAACCAAAAATGTGAGCGCAACATAAGCCACGTGGGACGATTTTTCACTAGGTATTAAACCTCCCTCTTTGTATCATGGATTACCTATTATTTTTTGCTAATTTGTCAAAATTAAACATTACTCTTTTCTTTTATGCAGGAAATTACGTTGATCATGAGGAACATTGAAAGATGATAAGAATAAGGAGTGATAACAATGACTATTCAATATCCAAGTAACGAAGAAATCAAGCAATTATTACAAGTAAGCAAACGAATTGCAGTTGTCGGTCTCTCGGCAAATCCAGACCGTACGTCATATATGGTGTCTGAAGCAATGCAAAAAGCAGGCTATGAGATTATTCCTGTGAACCCAACAGCAGATGAAGTGCTAGGAGTGAAAGCAGTTAAATCGCTGAAAGAAATTGAAGGAAATATTGATATTGTGAATGTCTTTAGAAGAAGTGAATTTCTCCCTGAAGTGGCAAGAGAAACGATTGAAGTCGGTGCGAAGTCGTTTTGGGCACAGCTAGGACTTGAAAACGAAGAAGCTTACGAGATGTTAACTGAAAATGGTATTCAAACAGTGATGAATCGCTGTATTAAAGTCGAACATGCCAAGTGGAAATAACTCCATTTCCGTATGAAGCTAACTCGAATCCAATAATACCTTTGCTTAATTTACATTGAATTATGTCTGATATGGGGAAGCCACTTTTAACACGCTTTTCTAATTATTAATGAAAAGCTCATTATTAGGCTACTGAAAAAGGAATATAATTCCTTTTTCAGTAGCCTTTCAAAACGCCTTCTTTTCTTCTTTCAAATGCTAAAGAAAATGCAGGATATTGGAAAAGAGGTTGCGAATACAGAAATAACCGCTACAATAGATAAAGCAGCACTGTTCGATGAATAGAAACATTTGTTCGTTTGTGCTACAATACGAAAAGTAGCATGTTGAAAGGAGTACCAACTTTGGCTAAGAAACAACATTTGGATTATAACGATGACGCAATACAAGTATTAGAAGGGTTAGAGGCAGTTAGAAAGCGTCCGGGGATGTACATCGGGAGTACAGACGCTCGGGGTCTCCATCACCTTGTCTATGAAATAGTTGATAACTCCGTTGACGAAGCGCTTGCTGGACACGGATCATACATAAATGTTACGGTACATCGCGATAATAGTATTTCAGTTACCGATGAAGGACGAGGCATGCCTACAGGGATGCATAAATCGGGGAAGCCAACACCAGAAGTTATTCTTACGGTCTTGCATGCTGGTGGGAAATTTGGACAAGGAGGCTATGCAACAAGTGGAGGTCTCCATGGAGTAGGGGCTTCAGTTGTTAATGCCTTATCTGAATGGCTCGTTGTTGAAATTAAGCGAGATGGGCAAGTATATAAACAACGTTTTGAAAATGGAGGGAAGCCTGTAACCACACTTGAAAAGACGGGGAAAACACGCAAATCAGGTACAACAATCCATTTCAAACCAGACCCAGCAATCTTTAGCGCCACAACATATAACTTTGAAACATTAACAGAACGATTACGTGAAGCTGCATTTCTCTTAAAAGGGCTTAAAATTGAATTAATCGATCTACGTGGCGAAGGCTCACAACAAGAATTTTATTTTGAAAATGGAATCGAGGCGTTTGTAGAATATTTAAACGAGGACAAAGAAACATTAAGTCCCGTTGTTTTTTTCTCGGGTGATCAAAACGACATTGAAGTTGAATTCGCTTTCCAATTTAACGATGGATATACAGAAAATGTCCTATCTTTTGTTAATAACGTTCGTACAAAGGATGGCGGAACGCATGAACTTGGTGCAAAAGCCGCAATGACACGAGCGGTGAACGAATATGCACGTAAGGTTAAATTGTTAAAAGAGAGAGACAAGAACTTAGATGGATCCGATATTCGCGAAGGCTTCACGTCCATCATTTCCGTTCGGGTACCTGAAGCAAAGCTTCAATTCGAGGGACAAACAAAAGGAAAACTTGGTACACCTGAAGCACGATCGGCAGTAGACAGCGTTGTCTCAGAGAAGCTATCCTATTTCTTTGAGGAAAAACCGGATGTAAGTACTATGCTGATTAAAAAAGCGGTAAAAGCTGCACAAGCACGTGAAGCGGCTAGAAAAGCACGTGAAGATGCCAGAAATGGCAAGAAAAGCAAGCGAAAAGACGTTCTTTTAAGTGGAAAGCTCACACCGGCTCAGTCGAAAAATCCACAACGAAATGAACTTTACTTGGTTGAGGGTGACTCCGCTGGTGGATCAGCTAAACAAGGAAGAGACCGTAAATTCCAAGCTGTTTTGCCATTACGTGGGAAAGTGATCAATACAGAAAAAGCAAAGCTTGAAGATATCATGAAAAATGAAGAAATCCGTACCATTATTCACACAATCGGTGCAGGAGTTGGTTCGGACTTTACGTTAGAAGATGTCAATTATGATAAAATTGTCATTATGACCGATGCCGATACCGATGGTGCGCACATTCAAGTCCTTTTGCTAACATTCTTTTATCGCTACATGCGCCCATTGTTTGATGCAGGAAAAGTCTATATCGCCTTACCTCCACTTTATAAAATAAGTAAAGGTAGTGGCAAAAAGGAAGTCATTGAATACGCATGGGATGAACGTGAACTTGATAAGGCGACGAAGAAAATTGGGCGTGGCTATACATTACAACGCTACAAAGGTTTAGGGGAAATGAACGCAACTCAGCTTTGGGAAACAACGATGGACCCTGAAACAAGAACGTTAATTCGTGTGAAATTAGATGATGCGGCACGTGCGGAAAAAAGGGTCACGACATTGATGGGAGATAAAGTAGAACCTAGACGAAAGTGGATTGAGTCTCATGTCGCTTTTGGAATGGAAGAAGACTCAAACATCTTAGAAAACGAAAACTTAGCAATTATTGAGGAGGAGTAAGCTTGGCACAAACAGAGCGTTACTTAGACCTTCCCTTAGAAGAAGTCATCGGCGACCGCTTTGGTCGTTACAGTAAATACATTATTCAAGAAAGAGCATTACCTGATGCTAGAGATGGCTTAAAACCTGTGCAACGAAGAATATTATATGCGATGTATAAAGACGGGAATACTGCAGATAAGCCGTTTCGAAAGTCAGCAAAAACTGTCGGTAATGTTATTGGTAATTATCACCCACACGGTGATTCATCAGTATACGAAGCCATGATTCGGATGAGTCAGGAATGGAAGGTTCGTAACCTGCTAGTAGATATGCACGGAAATAACGGATCGATAGATGGGGATCCACCAGCTGCGATGCGTTATACAGAAGCAAGGTTATCAAAAATCGCCTCGCAACTTTTACGTGATATAGATCGCGATACCGTAGACTATATTCCTAACTTTGATGATACTGAAGACGAGCCTGTTGTCCTTCCTGCAATGTTTCCGAATTTGCTTGTAAATGGATCAACTGGAATCTCCTCTGGTTATGCAACAGATATCCCGCCACATCATTTAGGGGAGATCATCGACGGTGTGATTATGCAAATGGAAAAGCCAACGACAACGCTTGATGATCTGTTACATGTTATTAAAGGTCCTGATTTTCCAACAGGAGGAATCGTTCAAGGGCTCGATGGCATCCGCCAAGCATATCGTACCGGAAAAGGTAAGGTCGTTGTTCGGGCGAAAACAGAAGTGGAAGAGCTCCGCGGAGGTCGTGAACAAATTGTCATCACGGAAATTCCATATGAAGTCGTCAAGTCCAACTTAGTGAAAAAAATGGATGAACTTCGCTTTGATAAGAAGGTAGATGGAATTGCGGAAGTGCGAGACGATACTGATCGAACAGGATTAAGGATTGTTGTTGAGCTAAAAAAAGAAGCAGATGCAAAAGCAATCTTAAACTACCTATTAAAAAATACTGATTTACAAGTTACATATAATTTCAATATGGTAGCTATCGCCAATAAAGCACCAAAATTAATGGGACTTCAAGCATTAATCCAAGCCTATATTGACCATCAAAAACTTGTGTTTACAAGACGGGCGAAATTTGACTTGAAAAAAGCTCTAGATCGTCAACATATCGTTCAAGGACTAATTAAAGCGATATCCATTCTTGATGAAGTTATAACAACCATTCGTGCATCAAAGGATAAAAAGAATGCAAAAGATAATCTCATTGCACAATATGACTTTACCGAAGCTCAGGCAGAGGCCATTGTAACATTACAACTTTATCGTTTAACGAATACGGATATTACTACTCTTGAAGAGGAGGCAGCTGAATTAGAACGTCGCATTCACGAATTAGAAGCGATCCTTGACAGTGAAAAGAAGCTAATTCAAGTTATTAAAAAAAATCTTCAAACGATCAAAAAAGAATTTGCTGATCCTCGTCGTACGGTGATTAAAGAAGAAATTGAGGAAATCAAAATCAACATGGATGTCCTCATTGCATCTGAAGATGTCATGGTCACTGTGACAAAAGAAGGTTACGTGAAGAGAACAAGCATCCGTTCATACGGAGCATCAAATGGGGAGAATCCTGGGATGAAAGAAGGCGATTATCTTCTCGGGCATTTTGAAATTAATACAACCGAAACGTTGTTACTGTTTACAAAATATGGAAATTATCTCTATATTCCTGTTCATCAACTCCCAGATATCCGCTGGAAAGACAACGGGCAACATGTAGCAAACCTTGTCAGCGGCTATAATTCTGATGATGAAATTATTAAAGCTATGCCAATAAAAGAATTTAAGGAAGAGGAATCACTTCTCTTTATTACCAAAAATGGGATGGCGAAAAAGTCGCAAATGTCCCTTTATCAAGCTCAACGTTTTTCAAAACCTTTAATGGCATTAAAGTTAAAGGAAAATGATGAAGTTGTTGCTTGTATGATAACAAATGGTAATGAAGAATTATTTATCGCCACTCACTTAGGATACGGGCTCTGGCTTGGCGAAGAAGAAATTAATCTTGTCGGGCAAAGAGCAGCAGGGGTCAAGGCTATTAATTTAAAGGATGAAGACTACGTTGTTGATGCGTCTACTTTCCTAAAAGATGAACAGAAAGTTGAATTCATTATTGTTACACAGCGGGGTGCAGTGAAAAAAGTTCCAATTAACGAATTTGATAAGTCGAGTCGTGCCAAACGGGGGCTCGTTATGTTACGTGAGTTAAAATCAAATCCACACCGTGTAATCGCTTGTAAAAAAGTGAAGAGACCTGCTGAAATGTTCACAATCGTTACTGAAAAGAATCAACTAGAAACAGTAGAGGTAGATCAATATCGAAATAGTGATCGCTACAGCAACGGATCGTTCATAATGGATGTTTCAACTAGTGGAAATGTGGTCGAAGTTCGAGATGAGATTGACACAACACCTAAAAACGATGAGGATTAATTGCAGACACTGATTATGACCAGTAGAGGGCACTGAAAATCAAAATTTCAGTGCCCTTGTTAATTCCCTCGTTTATAGATTATTAATAACTATAATAATGTTATGTAAACAAAGTTGAAAAGGAAGAGTTTAATGAAAGGAACTACTCACTTAATTGGTGGTTTAACGGCAGCCGTCGTTTTTGAAAGCCAATTTTCTGTAACAATTAATGAGCCAATTATATTTTATAGTTCGGCTTTAATAGGAGCGATTATCCCAGATATATGTCATCCAAAATCGATGATTGGAAGGCGACTTCCGATCTTATCAAAAATGTTTAGTTCGGTTTTTGGACATCGCTCGTTTAGTCATAGTTTGTTGTTTTTATTCTTCGTTTATTTTCTTACAGACCAATTGGTGTTCTCTTTTGCGGATGAACTTCAATTAGGATTACTCTTAGGTATAGGGAGCCATATCATTCTTGATGCAATTACGCCTCAAGGAGTGAAGTTGTTTTACCCTATTAAAATGAATGTGAGGACACCTATTTATGTCAAAACAGGGTCTGTCATAGGTGAAAGTGTCGTAACGATATGCTTAGGGGGGGTACTAGTTCTTTATTTATTTTCATAAAAGGTCCACTTAAGGTTTGAGATTATACGATTTGTATATCTGCTATTTTTTTTCCTAAATATCACAATGATTTAAACTGGATTAAAAGGCGATCAAATGTAAACACGGTTCAGCTTAATAAGATAGGTATATCTCCTCCTAATTATTGAAATACTTGCAAGGAGATAGTGAAAAATATGCTAGGAGTGGATAGGTTGAAACGTATTGCAGTATTAACGAGTGGAGGAGATTCACCAGGTATGAATGCGGCCGTTCGTGCCGTTGTTCGTAAAGCGATTTATCATGATTGTAAAGTATTTGGGGTATACCGAGGTTATGCCGGTATGATGGATGGAGACATTAAGGAGCTTAATTTAGGTTCTGTAGGTGATATCATTCACCGAGGTGGGACAATGCTCTACACGGCAAGAAGTGAAGAATTCAAAACAAAAGAAGGTCAATTAAAAGCGGTTGAAAATTTAAAGAAACATGAGATTGAAGGCGTCGTTGTTATAGGCGGAGACGGATCTTATAAAGGTGCTCAAAAGCTATCTGAACATGGAATTGCAACGATTGGTGCTCCTGGTACTATTGATAATGATATACCAGGAACAGATTTCACAATTGGGTTTGATACATCTTTAAATACGATCATCCATTCTATTGATAAAATTCGGGACACAGCATCCTCACATGAAAGAACCTACGTAATAGAAGTAATGGGCCGCCACGCTGGTGACCTTGCGTTATGGAGCGGCCTCGCAGCAGGTGCAGAAACTATTATGCTCCCTGAAGTTGAGTATAATATGGAGGAAATCATTGATCGTCTTGAACGCGGTGCAAAGCGTGGAAAGAAGCATAGTATTATCGTTGTTGCTGAAGGAATTGGTTCAGGTGTAGAAATTGGAGAAACCATTCAAAAGCAAATGAATATTGAAACTCGTGTCACGGTTCTTGGTCATATCCAACGTGGTGGATCTCCAACTGGCTTTGACCGTGTACTAGCAAGTCGATTAGGTGCTCACGCTGTTGATTTACTGTTAAAAGGCAAGTCAGGATTAGCTGTTGGCATTGAAAATAACCAACTCTGCAGCACGTCATTTGATGAAATTTTTTCAAAACCGCATGAAATTGATACAAAAATGTATGAATTGTCGAGCCAGCTTTCAATTTAAATCAAAAAGACGTGTCGGGAATGACACGTCTTTTTGATAATTAACCATGTTAGGCGATGCCCGAAATGACAACATCTAAGCGTGGGTGAGATTTTGCTATAGTACTTTCTAGTATACAAAGATTAGCTGCTTTTCTCAGATCCTTTTAATGCTTCATTCTTAAACACCCACACATAAAGTAAACCTGCAAAGAAAATAAACCCTCCGTAACCTACAGCCGGATATAAATATGTTACTAATGTGGAAAATCCGACTTGGCTGACAATAAAAGCAGCAATTGACGTTGCGACGATCAGCCATATTCGAAACCTTTGATTAACAAAGGTCAACCTTGATACAAATCCATACAAATTGCTCACAGCCGTAGAGTAGACGGCTGAAAATAAAACAGCAGCAAACATAAGCTGAACAAATGGTGAGATGAGCGAGGCAATATAAATCATCGGAACCTCCACTACAGCTACTTCCGAAATATTTGATAACAAACTAAAGTAAATGGCTAATACTCCAAGTCCTAATCCGAGAGCCCCTAACAGTGCGCCCCAAAAAAGTGTACTTTTTGTTTTTGTATTAGGTCCCATTGGTGCCAAAATGGCAACAGCAATTACTAAATTAAAGGAGGCATAATTCAGTGCTGAAATGAACCAATTTGGGGCTGCACTGCCTATGTTTGTGACCGTTCGTAAGTCCTCTATTGCTATAGGACTTCGAGCAATTCCATATAAAGAAATGAATAAAACTGCTATTAATAAAATAGGAACAACATAGCTAATTGCATTAATAACTCCACTTATTCCTCTAATAACAGTAAAAAGAGCTAGAAGAGCCATTAATATCGTTCCCCACCATGAGGACAAACCAAATTGTTCGACAAATATAGCGCCAGCCCCAGCAATCATAGCTGCTAATGCTCCAAATAAGAAAACCGTAATAATTAAATCAATTAGTGAACCGAGAATCCGCCCATTTGCAAATCGAACAACTTCTACATAAGCTGAAGCACTTAATGCTCGTCCGATTATTAAAATCATATATCCAAAGACAAAGAAAAGGAAGGTTGCAAGTATGATTCCCCATATTCCTAATAAGCCAAACCCACTAAAAAATTGAAGGACCTCTTGACCAGATGCAAAACCAGCGCCAACAATTGTGCCAATATATGTAGCAGCAATTTTTAAAGCATTTAATTCAGAAGGAGATTTGTTCACAATTGGCACCACCTTTGTTGAATATTTATTATTATTCGTTCAGATGATTAAATTTATTAACCCTTATTAAGGGTTTTTTAGTGTGACAAAGGAGCGTGAAAAAAGTTGTGTTTTGTCAAAATATGCTATATTATAACTATAGTACCATTAAAAAAGTTTGATATTTTGATAAAGGCAAACTATTTGAAAGAGTAGGACGCAAAGCCTAGGGTCTAAGGTAGCAATGCTATGATCGCCTGGTTACCAAAACACATATAAACATATATGTCTGTATTTTTGGCTATTTCGCTATTTTTTGTGGAATAGTCTTTTTGTATGTTAACAGAGGGGGGATTCTATTATGAATGACTTACGATTAGATGAAAAGAAAGGTAAACTCTTTCAATGGCAAAATCAAATAGTGCAGATGATCGCTGCGAACGAACCTCTTTCAAATATTTTAAACGAGCTCGTTTCAATTGTTGAAATATACATACCTGGCTCAATTTGTTCCATACAACTCTATAATAAAAAAACAAATACATTAGAAAAAACGACTTCTCGAACTCTTCCTGAAGAATACATAAGGGCTATAGATGGCATTAAGGCAGGACCCAATGTTGGTTCTTGCGGGACGGCTGTATATGAAAAACAAACCGTCATTGTTACAAATGTAAATACGGATCCATTATGGAAGCACTATCGTGAACTACCGATAAAACATGGTTTAAAATCCTGTTGGTCTGTACCGATTTTCTCCCCTAATCAAGAGGTTGTCGGTACATTTTCTTTATATTACAAAGAAAAGAGGGAACCAACTGAATTACAATTACACCAGCTTAACGAGTTCGCACAACTATCTGGAATTGCAATTGACTATAGAAGTTCCCAGGAAGAAATTTACCGCATTAAGCACACTGATCCGTTAACTGGACTGGCGAATGCAAGTCAGTTTAAGATAGATGCCCATCAAGCTCTTGAACATGCAAAGGCAAAAAAAGAAACAGTTGCTACCTTCTTTATTGATTTGAATCGTTTTAACGTTATTAACAATATTGGTGGATATGATGTAGGTGATGACATACTAGTGGCTGTAACTGATCGCTTACTCAAAAGCTTACCTCCAACTGTGTTATTAACACGCTGGAATAGCGATAAATTTATTGTTCTTCTTGAAGATAGTACCCCGGAGGCCGTTCATTCATTTAGTGAAAGAATTATTGATGTACTGTCAATCCCCTTTATTCGGAAAGAGCATGATTTTATCATCACGATAAGTGTTGGAGTAAGTAGTTTTCCAAATGATTCGAAAACGATCGATGAATTAATCAGACATTCAGAAGCAGCGATGAATGAGGCGAAACTATTAGGAATCAATCAATATCGAGTGTATTCTTCGTCGATCGCCGATAGATTAACCAATCGAGTGCATATCGAAAAAGAATTAAGGCAAGCAATTGAAGATGAATCCTTTATTTTGCATTATCAACCACAAGTGAGTCTTTCAACAGAAGAGATCATTGGAGTTGAAGCACTAATTCGTTGGGAACATTCGACTATGGGTCTTGTACAGCCTTCTAATTTTATCCCCATTGCTGAAGAAACAGGATTGATCATGCCACTTGGTGAATGGGTATTAAAAACAGCCTGTCAGCAGATGAAGGAATGGGAGAGGGAAGGACGACCATCCATTCGTTTATCAGTCAACTTGTCTAGCGTTCAGTTTAGACAAAAAAATTTAGTCTCAAAAATTAAGCAAATTATTGAAGAAACCGAGTTGGATCCAGCTAATTTGGTTTTAGAAGTAACAGAAAGTACACTTGTTAATCATATGAAATATACAATTATTCAATTGCGTGAGCTACAAGCAATGGGAATACAAATTGCATTAGATGATTTTGGGACACTGTATTCATCCTTAAGCTATTTAAAACACTTCCCTCTTGATATTATCAAAATTGACCGTTCGTTTGTCCGAACTTTATTGTCTGATTCCAAAGACATTGAAATTGTTAATATCATTATCCGTTTAGGAAAAAGCTTGCAGCTTAAAGTACTTGCTGAAGGAATTGAAACGAAAGGACAGGCGCATGTTTTGAAAGAGCATCATTGCCATGAAGGTCAAGGCTATCTTTATAGCAAACCTCTGCCTTTTGAACAGCTGAAGAAAGAAATTAGCTGAGTGAATTGGACTATTTAATTTCACATACCGTATTGTACTATTAAATAAGAACAAAAAAGCTACGGCCGCTAGAGAAGAGACCGTAGCTTTCCATATTATTCTGATTCTTGTTCGGTTTCTTTTGAAGTTGCGGTTGCACCGTCGTATTCGCGGTCAATTTGGCCAGTAGTTTTCTTTTTAGGTGAGAGAGAATAATCGGCAATCTCATCTGGACCAGTTAGTCCAAATAATCCCATCGTTCCACCTTGACCCATTCGGACATGTTCTTGAACATCGCTTTTTTCGTTAGCCATAATAATCACCTCTTGCGCTAGGTTTAGTCCTCTGCTGGGTTCGCTTCAACTGCTATCTCATACGCTTCTAAAATGGAATTTCTTTCTTTAGGGTCAGTAATTCCAACGAGGTATTGTTCATCCTCTTCATCTTCCACTCTCATCAAAATTGTCTCTTCGGCAGAAGATAAAAGAGCATAAGAGTGGTCTTCCATGTCAAACAACGCTTCAACTGAATAATTCTTCATATGTCCATTCTCATCTTCAATAGTTATTTGGTCTCTTTGTTTTTCTGGTTCCAAGTATACTCACCGCCATCTTTTCATCAACTGTACGCTTCATCACGTACTAATTATAATTTGCCCTTTTTAGAGCTGATTATTTTTCATAAGAATTGGTTTACTCCTCATTTTGCATACTAATTGAGTGAACATGATTTGTGAGGGGGAGACAAGTGCGTAAATTTATCACAGTACTTATTATCGTTTTTATTACATTCCTTCCTGGGGTTGTTGGAGCGGAGAAAAATACCGATCATTTAAAGAATGAAATTAAGCTACTTTTACATAGAGATCCCATTTTGAATGGTGCTATAGCTGGAATTAGCATCCGCTCTGCAAAAACTGGAGAACTTCTTATGGATTATAATGGTTCAACTCGTCTCCGGCCAGCATCAAATATGAAGATTTTCACCGCAGCTGCAGCATTAGCAGTATTAGGCGAGAATTATACGTTTGAAACTGAGCTATATACAGATGGAAACATAAAGTGGACCATATTAAATGGGAATGTGTATGTTAAAGGAAAAGGTGATCCTACGTTATTAAAGAAAGATATTGATCAATTGGTAGAAACCATCGCAAAAAAAGGAATCAAATTTATTCGTGGAGATGTAATTGGAGATGACTCTTGGTACGATAACACACGGTATTCAATTGATTTACCTTGGAGTGATGAAACGACTTATTATGGATCTGCAATTTCTGCCTTAACCGCATCTTCAGATCTTGATTATGATGCAGGGGCGATTATTGTAAAAGTTTGCCCACAAACAATCGGTAAAACGGGAAAAATTCAGATTGAGCCACAAACGGACTATGTTGAAATAATCAATGAAACAGAAACGGTTTCTACAGATGAAACGACGAATGTCACGATTAAGAGAAAGCATGGTACAAATGAAATTTTCATCAAAGGGACGATTTCAATTAAGGACCCTGAAGTATTAAAGACGGTAGCCATTTGGGAGCCAACCGATTATGTATTATCTTTGTTTAAGGAATCGTTACATGAAAAAGGAATAAAAGTATTAGGTGAGATAAAAAGAGGGGAAACTCCTGAAAATGCCAGTTTATTAGGTGTTCACGAATCTATACCACTTTCAGAACTTATGGTTCCATTTATGAAGCTGAGTAATAATGGACATGCAGAAGTACTTGTTAAAGAAATGGGAAAGGTAATGAAAGAAGAAGGTACATGGGAAAGGGGGTTAGAGGTATTAGAAAAGGAATTATCGTCATTTGGTGTAGATACGGATTCTTTAGTTATCAGAGATGGTTCTGGTATCTCTCATATTAGCTTAGTATCAGCAAACCAATTAACTAAACTTTTGTTTTTAGCTCAATCTGAAAGTTGGTATCCTGTGTTTTTTCATTCTTTACCAAGTGTAGGTGGAAAGGAGAGAGTAGACAGAGGCACGTTATACACTCGCTTAACCAATACAGAAGCTAGCGGAAAAGTAAGAGCTAAGACAGGAACACTGACTACAGTAAGTACATTATCTGGATATGTAGAAACGAAATCTTTAGGAACTTTGATTTTTTCCATAATGTTAAACAATGTCATTGATGAAAGGAAAGCGAAACAATTGGAAGACAACATCGTTTTATATTTGGTTAACCTTTGATAGGAATAGCTTTATTTGACATGTGGAATTATATATATCATCTAGAAGATAAAGGAGGCACACATGGAACACCAACCATTAACTTATTTTGAGAAGCTTGAAAATGTGTATGTACTTATGGAAACAAAAAGGATGCTTCAAGTGAAGCTAGAGCAGGTTAAACAAGGTAACCAACCAACGAATGTGATTGAGGAAGACCTCCGCAAAATAGACGAAGAAATTGCAGAATATACCGATGGAATTTCACCCGAACCAAATGGAACGATAACAAGTTCATTATTTAACCCTGCTGTTACAAATAAGTTAGAAAAGAATGATACATAGCAGTTCGGTTTTCACCGATGATTTGGCATAGAAAAATAACAGGAGTTAAACATATGAAAAAAATCATGACCTTACTGCTAGTATTTAGTTTGTTATTCCCTATGGCGATTGCCGCAGAAGAAGGCAATGGACAGGTCTCGCTTATTGTAAAATCATCGAGTCAGTCATTCCATCAAACCGTTCTTAAAATAAAATCAGAAAAGATCGTTCAAGGATTGTTCAAAGCAAAGACGATTAAACCAATAGCAGAAGTACCTTATTCAAATCACTATATATTAATTGAGGATAAAGGTACGGTGAAAATCCTAGTACTTGATCAAAAAAATAATTTATATGATGTTCAAGCAAAAGAACTAATTCAAGTCGAAGATAAAATTATCAATAAATTGATTGATTACTTTAGCGGGTTAGATGCACATCACTTCGGTACAATCCTCTCGTGGAAGGAGGTTGATCAACTGATTCCTCGCTATACTTCTTTTTCGATTACCGACATAGAAACAGGTTTGACCTTTGAAGCACAAAGAAGGGCAGGATCTAGTCATGCAGATGTTCAACCATTAACAACAAAAGATACGGCAATTATGAAAGAGATTTATGGAGGAAAGTGGAGTTGGAAAAGACGTGCGATTCTAGTTCAACAAGAAGGGAAAGTGATTGCAGCCTCGATGCATGGAATGCCGCATGGAGGAGGCGCACTGGCTAATAACTTTCCTGGGCATTTTTGTATCCACTTTCAAGGTAGTACGACTCATAGGTCAAAAAATCTTGATTTGTCCCATCAAGTAATTGTATACAAGGCAGCTGGACTCCTTGCACCTTTTGTACAGCAATTGCCTCCAAATAAAGTTGTCGAATTGTTCTTAATTGCTATTAATCAGCAAGATCTTGATTTACTTACTTTAATCTATACAGATCAAAACGGAGAATCAGCAAAGTTAATAGAAGAAGTAGAGTTCATCAGACTTGTTAAAAAGAAAAATCCGCCCTCCATTAATGGAGCCCTGCATTATGAGTTACCACTTTCTTTTTTGGTTAAGAAGAAAAACCAAGCAGAAGTAGGCTCATTTTATACATTTGAAGTTAGGCGAGACTCTCCAATGAGCAATTGGAGATTAGAAAGTGTTCCAACCGAATTACTCTATTGAAAAAGGATAACGAATAAGGAGTTAATTCCTAATTCGTTATCCTTTTTCATCGATATTTATTTCTCTCGGTAGTTTTTGTGGTGCCCCGGGTACACTACGTTGTTCCACATTAATATTTTCAGACGAAAGAACAACAACACTCATTTGTCCACCATATACCCTTGCTTGCAATAAAATCGGTTGATTTAGTTCATTTCGAAAAACGAAATCAGGTCCATACCAGCTGACTGTAGCATCACGTCCGCGTGGAACATAAGGCACACGGCGGCTATGAGAATAACGTTGAACAATCGCTAAGCCAGCACGATCGACGGCATTATACAAGGTAGAGGAAACTTGGCAAATACCGCCACCAATTCCTTCAGAAAGTTCCCCTCTTACAATAACAGGTGCGGGCAAGTATCCTCTTTCCTTTGTCCGCTTGCCAACAATTTGATTAAATGAAAACGTTTCTCCAGGAAAAACAACTTGATTGTTGATGGCTTCTGTAGCTAATTTAAAATTATGAGAACGTTGTTTGTTACGACTGTTAAAGTAAGTAACATATTGACCAATTCGTTGAACA
The DNA here is from genome assembly GCF_000787375.1 of Halalkalibacter okhensis. Taxonomy (GTDB): domain Bacteria; phylum Bacillota; class Bacilli; order Bacillales; family Bacillaceae_D; genus Halalkalibacter; species Halalkalibacter okhensis. The sequence continues at coordinate 74,239 of NZ_JRJU01000014.1, forward strand.
CGAATATCTGAAAGGAGCTCACTATCCACACGAGGATGAAGTGTCTGTCTGGGAACATCGATTTTCGTCGGCCCTTTGCCGTAGTAATATTGGTAAAATAACTGCTTAAGTTTATGTTGATTCAAGCGGTATCCTACTTGTTCAGAAACGATGTTTCCTAACTTATCGATTTGAGCATTAACTGGCGGTTCAAATGTTAGCTGATCCATTTGATTAACCCATTGATCATATTTGTCCCAATCGATCAATTCTCTCCCTATCAACTCAGTAGTGAAATCAGCTCGATTGACCGATGCGATGGTTTCATCCTTATATTCAACTGAAAAATCATCGGCAATATCAGTAAAAGGAACAAACAGCATTAGAAATCCAAGAAAAATATGTATCATATACAAGCTACCTCCCATCTTAGTATGACTTATGGCGAGGTTTTCATGTGGGTGAATTTAATAATAGCTAAGAAAAAAGATCCAGTACTAAACTGAATCTTTTAGCGAGATATAATATTGGAGATCTTACTTACTTCTAATTCTTTATTCTCAAGCACTTCAATCGAATTTGTGGAATTTTTTGCTACTTGTTTCGTTTTTTTCACTAATTTCGATATATTAGGATACGTTCTTTGTGCGCCTTTCACAAGCAAAGGGATACCAACGAAATCGATATGCATTTTGTGTGAGAACAACCCGCCAAATGTCATTTCTAAAGGAACCGTAGGGGAAGCATTGGAACATATCACTTTTTCGTGTTCATAGCCTTTTCCCTCTAACAGTAGAAGAAGTTCACTTATTGCTGTAATCATTTTATGTGAAAGGCCACGGCCAAGGGTAAACACTTGGTTATCCTCTTCGTCCATACCATGATAAATTAATTTTCCAATCGATTTTGAAGTTAATTTGTTAAAAATATCAATTCCTAGAATTTCTTCTTTTGTAGGTATGCGGTCATTTGGAATTTTATTTAAATGGTAGGCTGCACAAAGTGCAGAAGAGTGTGTTCCTGCATAACAATTGTAAATATAGATCAATTCAAATCACCTCTTAAGTAAAGGGATATGATAGTTTCTCACTCATTCTACACTTTATACTTACCAGCGACTTTTCACCCAACGCTCAAGTTTTCTTTTTATGACAATTTGTACAGGTTCGTGCTCCTGACCAATCGGCTTAACTAGTGCTGTCTTCATTCCAGCGCGTTTACCGCACCATACGTCAGTAAATAACTGATCACCTAAAAAGAGGCTAGTTTCTTTTATTGCTCCGACATTCTTCATATGTTTTTCAATGCGTGATGCAGCTGGTTTGTTGCATTTACCGAATCCAATGATTCCATTTGGTTCACAGAAACGATCGACTCTTCCTTGACTATTGTTTGAAGCGACAATTAACTGAACATCTTGCTTTTTTAACATACTAATCCAGTTTTTAAGGTCATCTCCTGCTGGTCGATCATGGCTTGCCAGTGTACTATCAAGATCTGAAAAAATCGTTTTGATTTGGTTTTTTCTCAGCCAATCTGCTGTAATATCTGAAAAATGGTGTAGTTCAAAATCGGGTTTGAAATATTTCATGTTATCATTCACTGCCTTTATTTATGAATTAGAGTATCTTTTCTTATTCTAGCAAAAAAAAGAAAGGAGAAGGAATTCTTTCTTCTTCTAAACAAAAAACAATTGTCATTTACTAACAGTTAATGTTGACAGAATGCCTTACCTTTTATATAATTACTTCGAAACCGAGATAAATATAAGGAAATGATCATAATGAAATCAATTGAATCAAGTAATCAAGATCAAGCACTTAAATTATTTGTAGTTTTAACACGTGCTACTCAAGCGATTACAAAAAGGGTTGAAGAGGATATTAAAAGATACGGTCTGAATCCTACAGAGTTTGGTGTTCTTGAGCTTCTATATAGCAAAGGGGACCAGCCAATTCAGAAGATTGGCCAAAAAGTATTGCTTGCAAGTAGTAGCATTACGTACGTTGTGGATAAACTTGAAACGAAACAATATATAAAAAGACAGCCATGCCCAAAGGATCGCCGAGTTACATATGCAGCTATCACAGAAGAAGGCAGTCAATTAATGGAAGAAATCTTCCCGAAACATAAAGAAGCTATCAAAGAAATATTTGGCGGTCTTCAAGTGGAAGAGAAAAAATTAATGATTGAACAATTAAAAAAATTAGGCTTTTATGCACAAGAGCTTTAATTTTTTTTGGAATTTATCTCGATTTAAGATTAAATGAATTGATGGTATTTAAGGAGGGATTAAAGTGTTATCGATTAATCCAAGTGAACTTGGTGAACGTGAAAATTATAAGTTTTTGACGGGAAGTATAATTCCAAGACCCGTTGCTATTGTGACGAGCCTTTCAGAGGAGGGGATCTTAAATGCTGCACCGTTTAGCTATTTTAATGTTGTCTCATCGAACCCTCCGTTGATTTCCATTTCAGTTCAGAGAAAGAATGGTCAAATGAAAGATACATCTAGAAATGTGATTACACGAGGTGAATTTGTTGTTCATATTTCTGATGAAACCTATAGCAAAAAGATGAACATAACTGCAAAAAACCTTCCTTCAAATGAAAGCGAAGTGGAGGATGCAGGCTTAACTCCAATTGAAAGTTTAAAAATTAATGTTCCGGGTATCAAAGAAGCAAGGGTCAGAATGGAATGTGTACTAGAAAGAGCAATATCATTAGGCGGGAATGAGGAAAGTCCTTCTTGTGAATTATTAATTGGCAAAATTGTTCAATATCATATTCAAGAAGATTTGTATGCGTTTGGGAGAATTGATGCTTTAAAGCTTAAACCTTTAAGTCGGTTAGCAGGGAATTTTTACGCAAAATTAGGTGATACATTCGAACTTGAACGCCCACAATAAATCTTCCTTCAACAAGAAAATGTCATGCCATATATCTCGAATTCGTATTTTACGAACTCACTTAATTAACTTGTTTTAGGGGGTGATGATTTTCCAAGGGATGTACATAAATAAAGGAGTGTGTTAGGTATGAGTTTTATAAAAAGGTTATTTGGTCAAACTAATAAAAAAGAAGAGGAGACGATTAATATGTCAAACATTAAATTAGCCGTAATTTATTACAGTTCTACAGGTACGAACTATCAATTAGCAAAGTGGGCAGAAGAAGGTGGAAAAGCTGCAGGTGCAGAAGTAAAAGTGCTAAAAGTCCCTGAGCTAGCTCCTCAAGCAGCGATTGAATCAAATCCAGCTTGGAAAGCGCATGTTGAAGAAACTAAAGAGGTACCAGAAGTAACGTTAGATGACTTAGAGTGGGCAGATGCAATTATTTTCAGTGTTCCAACACGTTTTGGTAACATGGCTGCTCAAATGAAGCAATTCATTGATACAACTGGTGGTTTATGGTTTGAAGGAAAGCTTGCTAACAAAGCGGTTAGTGCCATGTCATCTGCAAGTAATGCACATGGTGGACAGGAAGCAACGATTCTGTCTCTTTATACGACAATGTACCACTGGGGTGCGATTGTTGCATCACCTGGTTACACGGATCCTTTATTATTTGCTTCGGGCGGGAACCCGTACGGAACAAGTGTAACAGTAGGTCAAGATGGAAAGATGCAGGAAAATGTAGAAGAAGCAGCAAAATACCAAGCGAAGCGTACGGTTCAAGTTGCTGAGTGGATTAAAAAAGGGAATCAATAGTACTACTAGTCACCCTCGCTGTAGGATTTTTCTATGCGGGGGTTTTTTAGTCTAATAAAAGAGGGTAATGTTGAGACCGAATAGAAATCTTGCGTAAAAACGCTTGAATAGGAAAATGAAAAGCTGTTTCAAAGGATTGAAGAAATGCTTCATAGATGTTTTATATATTGAGGTCTTTACCCAAAATAACGAGCTAAATGGCCATTTTTTAATGCGCTTCCCCTTATCTCGACGTCTGCCGACAATAAATTAATCAAACGTTTGTTTAATTTTACTGTTTTATTCGACTATGCTAGTGAGAAAAGACCAGATTTACACGTTATTCATGAAAGAACTCAGCAAACTCAAACTTAGACACTATTAATCAAACGTTTGTTTAATTTTTTCAAAAAACAACAAATTTTTGTTATAGGATCTCAAAAAAGGCATTTGGTATGAAATGAAAGTCACTCCTAATTCGGAAGTATGTTTGGTTTAGAAATCCTGATATTTTTTTAGAGCAGATTCTTTGCTATTGATTGTGTAAATGATTATAGTTTAGATGGTACCGTTGTTGCTTTCTCAACAACATTAAAGCCATTATAAAATATTGTGTAGGTGGAGGGAACTTTATGGTTGTTATTCATGCTTATCTTCATGTGTTACCAGAAAAAAGAGAACTGTTTCTTGATCACGTTCAGGACCTTATTACGAACTCAAAAGCGGAAGAAGGGAACCTTACATATCACCTGTATGAAGATACGAAAGAAAAGACAAAATTTGTGATGGTCGAAGAGTGGAGAGATGAAGCGGCAGTTAAGTTCCATAATCAAACGGATCATTTTACAAATTTCGGAACTAAAGCAAGGGATTGGTTTGCGACCCCTCCACAAGTACAGCAGTTTGCTATTTCAAGAAAGTATTAGAAAGGAAGAGTGAATATGTCAACTTTATTAGACTCATTTGAATATAAAGGATTACAGCTTAAAAATAGGATTGTAATGCCACCAATGTGTCAGTACTCCGTTACAGCGAAAGATGGGAAGCCAAATGATTGGCATTTCACACATTATACTAGTCGTGCTATTGGTGGTACAGGACTAATTATTATGGAAATGACAGATGTAGAGCCTGATGGAAGAATTTCTGATTTTGATTTAGGGATCTGGTCTGATGATCATATAGCGTCATTTGAACGAATTGTGAAAGCTTGTCAAAGTTATGGCGCGAAAGTAGGCATTCAAATTGCGCATGCTGGACGGAAAGCAGAGGATGCAGAGGTTCCGGTTTCGTCAACATCTGTTGCTTTTTCAGAAGATTATAAAGCGCCTCGGGAATTAACAACAGAAGAAGTAGAAAAGATGGTCATAAAGTTTGAACAAGCTTTTCAGCGTGCGGTGGCAGCTGGTGTGGATACGATTGAAATTCATGGAGCTCATGGATACTTAATTCACCAGTTCCAATCTCCGTTAACTAATCAACGAACAGACAAATACGGGCAAGATAAAAGTTTATTTGGACGTGAAATCATTAAAGCCGCACGTCGCGTGATGCCAGAATCAATGCCATTAATTATGCGTATTTCAGCAATAGAGTATGCAGAAGAGGGCTATGATGTTAATTATGCAATTGAACTTGCTGAAAAGTATAAAAAAGAGGGTGTTGATATTTTCCACATTTCATCTGGTGGAGAAAGCAACAACGGACCACAATATTCAGGTCAAGGGTATCAAGTCGACCTTGCTCAAGCTGTGAAGCAAGCTTTGAATATTCCCGTAATTGCTGTTGGTCGTATGGAAGATGCTCAGTTTAGTGATGAAGTTGTACGTGAAGGTAAAGCAGATCTTGTTGCTGTTGGTCGTGGAATGCTTCGTAGTCCGTTCTGGGCAAATGAAGCTTCCCTTGCCTTAGGAGGAGAAATCTTAACACCGAATGCATTACGAGCGGGGTATAGCTTTTAAAAAAAGTCGTATTGTCTGGAACAGAGGCAATTCTTTTAAATGTAAGGGGTGGCCTCATGAGGCCACCCCTTACCTATGTTGCATTATGCTGGCTTTCTTCGTAGGCTATAAGAACAACATCTTTATCGGTTGTGCTGTTAATTTCCTGCTCTAAGGAAATAATTCGTTCTAATAATTCTGGGCTTAGCTCTGCTGCTGTATAACGGTCAAACTCTACTGGTTCTTTTGATTCCAATTGGACCATCTCCTCGACTTTATCAATAATAAATTTCTCTAATTCCAAATGATCTATACAGCTAGAGTGTTTGTCATCATCTGGAATTGTTGTTATACTGTTTGACCTGAAAGTAAATGCTATTTAGTAAAACTAAGCATGAAAAGGTGAGGGCGTTGAAGATTTTATGCCTTGATGGCGGTGGAATTCGTGGTGTGTTTGAGGTAGCGATCTTACAAGCGCTAGAAGAAGAATACAATCAGCCTATTACTAATTTATTTGACCTCGTAGCAGGAACGAGTACAGGGTCAATAATTGCTACATCTGTAATTCTAGAAAAAAAAATGTCTGATGTATTAGATAGTTATAAGCAATTTGGGAGGAAAGTCTTTAAACGACAAGCGAAAATTGGATTGTTCAAAAGTGTTTATAGTGATAAAGATTTACGCCAATATTTTAAAGGGATGTTTGGGGATGTTACGTTATCTGATATTTCGAAGCCGTTATTAATTCCTGCAGTTGATGTAACTCACGGGAAACCGTATGTGTATCGGTCCAATTATGGGCACCCTGGCAGTGATGATTTGTCGATCAAATTATGGGATGCGGTGCTTTCTTCTTGTTCAGCACCCGTTTATTTTCCTCCAAATAATATTAAAAATAAATACTTATCAGTAGACGGTGGATTGTGGGCCAATAATCCGTCATTAGTTTGCGTTACAGAGGCATTAGATTATTTTAAGGTGGACATAAATGATTTAAAGGTTTTATCACTCGGGACCGGATTACAAGATATTGAGTATAACATTGAGCCAGATAAATATTGGGGAATAAAAAAATGGCTGCCTTTTCGTTTCATGACGATGAAAGTTCAACCTAAATTACTCGATTTGGCGCTAGATCTTTCGTCTGAGTCGATATCATACCATTGCCAAATTCTTTTAGGAAAAAAGTATTTTCGCTTAAATAGGGATTTAGGTGATGAAATCCCATTTGATGATGTGACATTTGTGGATGAATTAATTGAATTAGGGAAGCATTTGTTTCAAGAGAAGAAGGATGAAGTTACAAAATTCTTAGAATTGAAATGAGAAGAAAGACAATTATAGGCTATGATATGCATAGAATTATACAAATACAGTAAATGAGGTGAGGATAGGTGGTAACTGAAGTTATATTAAATGGTGTATCTATTCCGGTTATCAGTTTTAATGTAGAGTCATTAGAATCGACTACGGATAAATCGTTGTTGAAAATAACATTTGATTTTAAAGTGAAAAGTGGAGAAGAATATCATAAAATCACAACTCTGTTGTACAAAATGAATTTTGACGTAAAAGTACCAAAAGAAGAAATAGAGTTTAAGGGTACCATCCATAATTATTCCACTTCATTTACGAATTTGTATGAAAAAATAATGTTGGGGTGTTTCACCTTGAATTAATTGAGATAGAAAATTAGGTGTCAGCATAGATTGAGAGGATGGTTATAAGCCATCCTCTCATTTGAATTAATAAAAATAAGGAAAGAAGAAACTTCTTAAAATAGGAAATGGGAAATAACGGCGTCTGAACCGACGGAATCTTCTAGGAAAACCATAGCCGTATCCATATCCACCACCAGGAAATCCACCATAACCGCCATAACGAAAATCAGTAGTGTCATCATGATCCATATCGCCTACTGGCATTAACATGTTTACTCCATTTTGATCGATGCCATCGATGATTCCGTCATGAACTTGCCCATCTGTCGTCTCAAATTGCATTAAGTGATGATGATACCTTTGACATAAATCATGTAATTGTTGTTGGTGAAGCCCTGCATCCATTCCCATCTGAGGCATACCATGTTGTGGGTATTGTTCGGCATAATTCATTGCCCCTTGTTGAACGGATTGCCCTTGTGGCATCTGATTCATTGGAAAATTTTGCATTTTTTTATCGCCTCCTTTTCTAAAACCAAGATATTCACCTATGGGTAAATGTGTCACTTAGATGTGGGAATTTTTTTATTCTTTTTGTACGGAAGGACAAAAAGAAAAATAACTGCGCCTTCCATTGTTTCATTTTTCAAGAAATGGAAGGCGCAGTTTTTATTCGTGCTAAATTTAAAATTATGGTTTCAAAACGACCTTTATACAATCATCTTCATGATTATTAAACATTTTGTATGCTTCACTCGCATCATTAAGTGTAGCTGTGTGGGTAATAATTTCTCTAGGATCATATTCTTGATTGACAATTTGTTCATATAATGTCGGCATAATAGGAATAACTGGAGCCTGGCCCATTTTTATTGTAATGTTTCGTGAGAAGAATGGACCTAATGGGAAATTGTTATAATTGCTACCATACACACCAGTTAGTTGAACTGTTCCTGCTTTTCTCACAGCTTTTGTGGCGATTTGAATGGGGCCAAGTGTTCCACCTTGTAGCTTTAATTTTTGTTCAATAAACTCAAGTGGAGATTTCTTCCCATCCATCCCTACACAATCGATAACAACATCGGCGCCACCTGATGTGATTTCTTTTAGGTGTTCTCCCATATCAGGAAACTGCGTGAAATCAAAAATTTCGACGTTATTTGTTTTCTTGGCATGGTTTAAGCGATAATCTAAATAATCAACTGCAATAACTCGCTTTGCTCCTTTTCTCCAAGCATATTTTTGAGTCATGAGACCAACAGGACCAGATCCTAAAACAATGACTGTATCTCCTTCTTTTACACCAGCATGCTCGACGCTCCAATATGCTGTTGGAAGAACATCTGATAAAAAAAGCAAAGATTCGTCTTCGAGTTCACATGATTCTGGAATAACAAAAGGTGTGTAGTTTCCAAATGGAACTTTTAAGTATTCAGCTTGACCGCCTGGATGATTTCCGAATTTTTCTGTATATCCAAAATACCCTCCTGAATCATAATGGGGGTTCGAATTGTCACATTGACTTGTCAAATCATGCTCACAGTATATGCAATGGCCACAAGCGACGTTAAATGGAACAACAACTCGATCTCCTTTTTTAACTTTTGTTACCTCAGGTCCTACTTCCTCAACGATCCCCATTGGTTCATGACCAATGCTATAGCCTTTTGGTAATGGCATATTCCCTTGATATAGGTGCAAATCAGAACCACAAATAGCTGTGCTCGTTATTTTTACAATAATATCATCTTGTTTTTCGATTTTTGCATCCTCTACATTTGTCACCTCAACATGATTTGGTCCTTGATATGTTACAGCTCTCATTCTGACACTCCAATCCTTTTTCTTTTCGTACAATAACAGTATTTCCACTTCTCTATATTGAACATCTGTAAATTAATTACATATTCGTGAGGTGTAAGAGATTTTGGTTTAGATTGATAAAGATGGGTACCATAAAAAATATAAATCAATGAGTGAAATGATTACAGAAAATAAGGGGGACCTTATTCCATGAAGATAACACCCGAACAACGAGTGACATTGCATGAATTTAACAATTTAACGAAGTCATTAAGTTTTAACATGTATGATGTCTGTTATACAAAGACAAAGGCAGAACGAGAAGCGTATATTGAATATATAGATGAGCAATATAATGCTGATCGCTTAACGAAAATTCTTGAAAATGTTACGGAGATAATCGGTGCTCATGTGTTAAATGTAGCCAAGCAAGATTTTGTTCCACAAGGAGCGAGTGTCACATTATTGGTTTCTGAAGGGCCTGTAGTAGAGGTGCCAACAGAATCATTAGATGAGTCACCTGGTCCATTACCAGAATCGGTTGTATTGTCTTTAGATAAAAGTCATATCACCGTTCACACATATCCAGAATATCATCCGGTTGAGGGAATAAGTACGTTCAGAGCAGACATTGATGTCTCAACATGCGGGGAAATTTCCCCGCTAAAGGCACTGAACTATTTGATTCATTCGTTTGAAACCGACATTATGACAATGGATTATCGAGTTCGTGGTTTTACAAGAGATATAAAAGGACAGAAGTTATTTATCGATCACGAAATCAATTCCATCCAAAATTACATACCGGATGAAGTGAAGAAGTTGTACGACATGATCGACGTGAACATTTACCAAGAAAATATCTTTCATACAAAATGCAAATTAAAAGAATTTGATTTAGATAATTATTTGTTCGGCACAACAAAGGTAAACCTGCATCCAGGAGAAGCGGAAGAAATAACCGCTAAACTAACGACTGAGATGGATGAAATTTTTTATGGAAAAAACATTCTATAACAGAGGATCGTTTAAAGAAGGTATTGAGAATTTAGTTACTTCTTTAATCAGCGTCCTTCAGAAAAGAATGAAAATTGATAACTAATCAGAGAAATGATACAAGTAATAATGGAGATGACTATATGGCAAAAAGAAAAAGTTTACTTGTACCTGAAGCAAGGCAAGCACTCAATGAATTTAAAGGACAAGTTATGGCTAAGGAGGGCTTTGGTGTCTCGGGTTCACAACAAGTGAAATATGAAGTAGCAAAAGAATTACATGTTCCTTTAAAAAAGGATACAACGGAGGTCTCACTTCCAAACAAGCAGGTGAAATTGGCGGGAAAATAGGTGGGAGTATGGTAAAAGAAATGATTCGTATGGCACAGGAAAATTTATATAAATGAAAGGTAGGATTATATGAAAGAACATAGAGATGGTAACGAATCAGTAGGACAATTACAAAAACAAGAATTAGAACATGAGTTTTCAGAGGAATTATCAGATGGTGGAGAGCGAAATGAAATGGCAGAAAAGCAGCAACAAGATCCATCAAGGCGCAAACGGATTAGAACTGGGTGAAGTAGCGATAATTTGAGAATTTAGTTATTAGGGAGGTACTTTTGTATCTCCTTTATATATATGCCTCTAATCTGGAGATTTTACATTAATAAAGGAATTATGATTTTTAATGGTAATAGAGAGTAGAAAAAAATCTTTAGTTGGAGGTGTTCAGGTGAATCGCATTATGGTGATGGGGGTTTCTGCCGGTGTTGGTAAATCTACATTTGCTAGAAAACTAGGGAGATTAATAAAGACTGAAGTATACCACTTGGATAAGCTGTATTGGAAACCGAATTGGGTCGAAGCTTCGTTAGAGGAGTTTTCTGCCAAACAACAAGCAATTGTCAAACAAGATAAATGGATCATCGATGGAAACTATAGTAATACATATGATATCAGAATGAAGTACTGCGATACGATCATCTATATAGAGCTCCCTCTCTACGTTTGTTTATACCGAGTATACAAAAGGTGGCTTACGAATATCGGTAGGACTCGCATTGATATGGGAGTGGGTTGTAATGAGAAGTTGGATGCCCAATTTATTAAATTTATCATAAGCACATATTATGATCGCAAAAAACAGATGAAATATCGGATGAAAGAATTTCAACAACATCCTACTAATCAAGTGATAACTTTGAAAAGTAAAAAAGAGATTCAATCATTTTTAGAATCTCTACATTCAGAGAAAACTGGTTTAAAGAGTTTAAAGATATGATAATACAAAAATTAACATAAGAGTTTACCTTCATTCCTATTCTTTACTACAGTATAATGATTACTATGAAATTATTATACTAGGAGAAGATTCAGATGATTAACACAAACGTAGATCTGCACTCAGAAATGAAAAACAATCATCTGACTGCAGATTTAACTGAATATGAGATAAAGTTACTGAGTAAGTTTTCCGAGCTAGTTCATTTTGACAACGGTGAATACATAATAGAAGAAGGAGAACCTAATTGGTTTGTATATATCGTTAAAAGCGGGATGGTTATACGTCAGGATAATAACCGTCATGCCTCTTATAAAGCTGGAGATGTATTGGGGACCGATTCTCTTTTTGATACATCTAGTTATCAAGCCTCTTCTGCCATTTCTCAAGGTTCGAGCTCGGTTTTTAAAATAAATGTCGAAGTACTCTTTTCAGCCGAAAGATATAAAGATCTTCAAATTAGGTTGTTAAGTAAAGTGGTTTCTCAACTGTCAACTGAATTAGGAGAAAAACAAAAACAGGAACGTAAACCATATAAAGCATTAGCGTTATTAACAACGAATCTATTAGCAGTTGCATCAATTTACACATTGCTTTTAATTTCACTTACCACATTTGTTGAAGCAACAGGAGTTTCTACCTATGTTGATATTAGCATTATAATTGGTTTTGCTGCAGTAATGGTAATGATTATGAAACAAAGTGGCTATTCTTTTCAATCTTTTGGTGTCACAATAAAGAATTGGAAACAGCATAGCAAAGAAGCTGTCTTATATACGTTCCCTGTATTATTGTTTTTTTTGATTCTCAAATGGGGCTTAATTACGTTTATACCTGCTTTTTCTCACATGCCTTTAATTAACATAGAAGCTACGTTTGAAGACATCGGATTTACATATTCGATGTTTGCTTTTTCAGTTGTTGTCTACATCTTATTTTCAATTGTCCAAGAGTTCATCGCTAGAGCAGGTTTGCAATCTGCGTTTTCACTATTTCTTCCAGATTCAAAATGGAAAGTGCTATTATCGATTGTATTATCAAATTTATTGTTCGCGATGGCACACTCTCATATAAATATATGGTTTGCTTTGACGGCTTTCATACCTGGCCTCTATTGGGGTTGGATGTTTGAAAAACAACGTTCAATAGTTGGTGTTTCCATTTCTCATATGTTGATAGGCATTTGGGTCATATTTATTTTAGGGTTTACTCAATTTTTGACTTTATAAAAGAATAAAAGAGGCAAAGTATCATTTTGTCTCTTTTTGCTTTTGTTTTTTTATTAAAATAGATAACCTGTATGTAGTGTTATAGAAAAGGAGGTCATTATATGTTAGTACGTTACAAGGCAATTGTTCTTGGAAAAGTTCAAGGTGTTGGTTTTCGGTATTTTACTCAGCATGAGGCTTTAAAGCATCACATTAATGGAACAGTACGGAATTTAGATGACGGATCAGTAGAAATCGATGCAGAAGGGGAAAGGGAGGATATTGCTAGATTCATTCAAGCTGTAAAAAAGGGACCTATGTTTTCTAAAGTGCAGGAGATTAAGATAAATAAGCAAGAAGACACAAAGCACTATACCTCCTTTACCATTGCTTACTAAAGAGGTTTTTTGATAGTTTAGTAATAATTTAAGAGTTTTTTCATTTGATTATTTATTGCTTCAAAAAAGACAAGATTCGTGCATTTAAAATAAAAATGTTCGACAAGTATGTCTTTTAACCAAATAAATTCAAATAAAAATAATACGGTCTTCAATTTTTGAAGACCATGCTGTAGAATAGTTTATAGGAGATATTATGACCTAGTCATAAAAATAGTTAGGGTGATGAAATGAAACGTGTCGGTATCATCGGAATTGGTGCATATGTTCCAAATAACATTGTCACAAATCGTGATTTAGAAAATCGTGTAAATACAACTGATGAATGGATTAGATCAAGGACTGGAATTGAGGAACGTAGAATAGCATGTGATGATATGGATACGTCTCATATGGCAATAATGGCTGCGAAAGAGGCGATCAGTGATGCTGGAGTAGAGGCTGAAGAGATCGACTTAATTTTAGTAGCGACGGCCACTCCGGATTATTCGTTTCCATCTGTGGCTTGTTTAGTCCAAGGTGCATTAGAAATCCAAAATGCTGCAGCAATGGACATTAGTGCGGCTTGTTCAGGCTTTGTATATGGTGTTGTTACTGGCCAACAATTTGTTCAAAGTGGGACATACAGAAATGTTTTGGTTATAGGTAGTGAAAAATTTTCTAAAATCATTGATTGGTCTGATCGAAATACGTGCGTCTTATTTGGTGATGGTGCTGGAGCCGTTGTATTGAGTACGGTTTCAGAACAACGAGGTATTTTATCATATGATTTAGGTGCTGATGGAAGTGGTTCTGAACATTTACTAGTTGGGAAAGAATCAAATTGCGTAGAAATGAATGGAAGAGAAGTGTTTAAGTTTGCAGTACGACGGCTACCCGAATCTAGTCTCCATGTTGTGGAAAAGGCTGGATTATCAAAAGAAGAGGTCAATTTTCTTATTCCGCATCAAGCAAATATGAGAATTATTGAAGCGGCAAGAGAACGGTTTGGACTTGAGAAAGAGCAAGTGTCAACAACGGTCAGAGAGCATGGAAATACATCAGCTGCTTCGATTCCACTAGCACTATATTCAGAATTAAAAAATGATAACATTCATGAAGACGATATCATTGTCATGGTTGGTTTTGGTGGTGGCTTGACTTGGGGTTCTATTTGTTTAAGGTGGGGAAAATAATTTAAAAGGGGAGTAAGCATATGACAAGACGAGTGGTTGTTACAGGGATAGGAGCTGTTACACCGTTAGGTAATGATGCTGATACAACTTGGAATCATTTGAAACAAGGCATTTCTGGTATTGGACCACTTAGTAGAGTGGATGCTGATCAGTTTAATGTAAAAGTTGCTGGTGAAGTGAAAGAATTTGTTCCATCTGAGTTCATGGATGGAAAGGAAGCTCGAAGAATGGCGCGATTCACACAATTGGCTATTGCAGCAAGTAAGATGGCAGTGACTGATGCCAAACTACGAATAGGTGAGAATATTGATTCTCAGCGTGTAGGAGTCTGGATTGGTTCTGGAATTGGAGGGCTAGATGCGTTTGAGGAGCAGCATAAACGCTTTTTAGACAAAGGTCCAAAGCGTGTAAGTCCTTTTATTATACCGATGCTAATTCCAGATATGGCATCAGGAAGAGTGTCAATTGAGACCGGTGCAAAGGGAATTAACAATTGTTCGGTAACGGCCTGTGCATCAGGAGCTAATTCCATTGGTGATGCATTCCGCGTTATTCAAAATGGTCAAGCTGACGCCATGATCACTGGTGGTACGGAAGCTGCAATTACGGATATGACGATTGCTGGTTTTGCCAATATGACGGCTTTATCTACCAATCCAGATCCCAAAACTGCTAGTCGTCCTTTTGATAAAAATCGTGATGGATTTGTCATTGCAGAAGGTTCAGGTGTGTTGATTTTAGAAGAGTTAGAGCATGCTTTAGAACGAGGGGCTACGATTTATGGAGAAATGGTAGGCTACGGAGCAACAGGAGATGCCCACCATATTACAACTCCAGCACCAGAAGGGGAAGGTGGCCAACGAGCAATGAAATTAGCTCTTTCTGATAGTGGGCTATCTCCTGAGGAAGTTGATTACATTAATGCTCACGGGACAAGCACATATTATAATGATTTATACGAAACAGCCGCTATAAAGGAAGTGTTTGGTGACCATGCATATCAGCTTTCCATTAGTTCAACAAAATCAATGACAGGACATCTGCTTGGTGCAGCCGGAGCGATTGAGGCGATTTTCTCATTGTTAACAATGAGAGATGGAGTCATTCCACCAACAATCAATTATGAAACTTCTGATGAAGAACTTGATTTAGATTATGTTCCAAATGTTGCGAAAGAACGAGGGGTTAACGTTGTCCTTTCAAACTCATTAGGATTTGGTGGACATAATGTAACGCTAGCTTTTAAAACGTATAAGCAAAAAACCTAATCATTCAACTTGATTAGGTTTTTTTGTGCGACGATGTTTCTAAGAAAGTAAACTATAGGCATATGCTAATCATTCTTCCATAAAATGTGAAAAAAGGGGGGAGAGAATGGCTATTCATATTGTACAAACCAATGATTCACTGTGGAGAATCTCGCAACTTTATAACGTTCCTATTCCTACCTTATTGGAAGTCAATGGTTTAGAGTCTTCTTTACTTAGCCCAGGATTAGCTCTATATATTCCCGGTGATACGTTGACAAGACGCCTCTATGAAATTATTCCTGGAGATACGCTCTGGTCCTTGGCAATAAGGTATCAAACCACGGTTGAAGCCATTTTAGCAGCCAACCCACAGTTAAACGTTAATTTTCTTCAAGTTGGTCAAAGAATTACTATCCCAACACCTTTAAAAATGAACATGACCACATTAGGATTTTTCGTCCCTTATTCTATTCCTTATTTTCTTTCCATATTTGAGCAGTTTGCAAATCAATTAACGTATTTAGCGGTTGTTTCGTATTCTTTTACAGATGAAGGATGGGTGTATGTTGACCTTCCCGATGATCAAATTCCGACTAGAGCTCGTCAATTAAATGTAGTTCCATTGTTAATGATTCGAAATATATCCGCAGATGGAGAGTTTAGTGCAGAGTTAGCTGGTATAGTACTAGAAAATTCATCTTATCGGGCGAACCTTATTCAAAGTTTAATGAATTTTGTCGAGGAAAAGGACTATGGCGGAATTAGTGTTGATTTTGAATTTATTCCACCAACGAGACGCAATGATTTTGTTATATTTCTACGTGAATTAAAATTAGCATTAGGCGATTTAGTCCTCCATGTGAATGTTCATGCCAAAACAGTTGATATCCCTACGAATCCGATTATCGGAGGATATGATTATCGTCAAATTGGTGAAGCAGCTGATATAGTAGCAGTCATGACTATCGATTACGGGTATCCGGGTGGCCCCCCCAATCCAGTGAGTCCGATTTGGTGGGTAGAAGAGGTTATTCGTTATACATTAACAGAAATTGATCGGAGCAAACTACAAATTGCTCTGCCAATGTACGGCTATGATTGGATCGAAGGGACAAATATTACAAGAGGGTGGTCTTTAAATGATGCTCAAAATCTTGCGATAAATTCTGGGGCAGTAATAAATTTTGATTCAACAGCCATGTCACCTACCTTTTTATATTGGATTGGAATAGAAGGGCATATTGTCTGGTTTGAAGACATACGCAGCTATGAAGAGAAATACAAAATGATTGATTTCTATGGGTTAGTAGGCTCAACTTATTGGGAAACACGGTTACCATTTCCTCAAAATTGGGCATTTATACAACAACACATGAATGTACAAAAATAGATAGCAAAGTAAAAAGCAATGCTCACTATTTGAGAGCATTGCTTTAATTTTTTTATGCAGCATTTTTGCTAATATCGTCACAACGTATTTCTGCATTTTTTCTTTGATAGTAATACCAATTAAGACCGATAGAAATTACATAAAAGGCAATGAAATAATACAATGCTGAAATGGGTGTACCCGTTGTGGAAACAGACCAACCAAATAATTGTGGGATAAAAAATGATCCATAAGCGGCAAACGCTGCTGTAAATCCAAGAACAGGAGCGGCTTCTTTAACCGGGAAAATAATCGGGATCATTTGAAAAGTTGAGCCAGATCCCATTCCTGCTGCAATAAATAAAAGCAAGAACGATGATAGAAACCCAGCAAAATTTTGTTGACCGATAAAGTAAATAACAGAAAGAGCTCCAAGGGTCATTGCAACCAGGACGTAAGCTGTTACTCTTGCACCACCAAATTTATCAGAAACCCATCCTCCTACCGGTCTAAATGCTGCTGCTAAAAAAGCACCTAAAAAGGCTAATGCAACGTAGTCTGGAAATTGAGAGCGTAATAATAATGGGAATGCCGCTCCGTACCCAATAAATGAACCGAATGTAGCTACGTATAAAATAGTCATAATCCAAGTATGCTTCCGTTTAACAATAACAAATTGATCTTTCACTGATTGCTGTGCAGTTGGTAAGTTATCCATTCCGAAATACGCAACAATTGTCATCACAGCAATTGGTATGACCCAAATGAATGCAGCATTTTGTAACCAAATTTCCTGGCCATTTGCTAACACTTGACTTTCTCCACCAATAAAGGCAAATGTACTCACTGCAATAATAAGTGGTGTCACAAATTGAACAACAGAAACCCCCATATTTCCTAGTCCGCCATTAATACCAAGGGCAGTTCCTTTTTCTTTTTTCGGGAAAAAGAAACTGATGTTTGCTAGTGCAGAAGAGAAGTTTCCTCCACCAAGTCCACACAATGCTGCAAGCAGCAACATAACCCAGTAAGGTGTATCAGGATTTTGAACTGCAAAACCAATACCTAGTGTAGGGATTAATAGTACCCCTGTTGAGAAAACGACCCAGTTTCTACCACCGAATTTCCCTACAGCAAATGTATATACAAATCGTAGTGATGCACCAACAAGTCCGGGAATAGCTGCTAATGTAAACAATTGTTCATCTGTAAATGCAAAGCCAATGTCATTCAATCTGACCGCAACAACCGACCAAATTTGCCAAACGATAAATGCAAGCATAAGTGTTGGTACTGAGATCCATAAATTTCTTTTAGCATGCCTTTTTCCTTCTTTTTCCCAGAATTCTTTGTTCTCTGGATTCCATTCTTTTATTCTTCCCATGATACTTCCCCCAATGATGGATTAATATATTTTAAATACATCTTTTCTTCACACTCAAATCATACAAAGGAAAGTCTCTCATGAAAGTGATGAATGTCACATATTCAAATAATTAAAAAGCAACTTGGTTCGTTTCTTGTTGCATAAATAATAGGAAGAAATTAAGTAAAACGCTTTATGAAAAAATTTGAATAATAAATATGAATCGTTGTAAAAGACAGATGAATGTGAAATACTGAACATTAATTTCTCGATCTGTGATCTTTCTCACATGATAGAAAAGATTTATGCCCTACAATAAGCATTAGATACAAACAATGTGAAGCGATGAACAAGTGGAGGGATTTGAGATGGGAAAGAGAAAGTTAGTCATGATTGGAAATGGTATGGCAGGCGTTCGCGTCATAGAAGAGATTTTAAAACTTAACCATGATTTATATGAGATAACAATCTTTGGAAATGAGCCTCATCCTAACTATAATCGTATTCAACTATCAAATGTCCTACAAGGAAACACGACTTTTGATGAAACGATTATTAATGACCTAAATTGGTACGAGTCTAATAATATTGAGCTCTTTACCGGTGAGGCAGTAATTGGTATAGACACTAACAAAAAGCTGGTCATCTCTGATAAGGGGCAAGAATTAGCTTATGATGAATTAATTTTAGCAACAGGGTCTCTCCCTTTTATCTTGCCAGTACCTGGTGCAGATAAAGAAGGCGTCATTGGGTTTCGAGATATTAAAGATTGTGAAAAAATGATCAAAGTAGCTAAGCATTACAAGAAAGCTGTCGTCATAGGTGGAGGACTGCTTGGTTTGGAAGCTGCAAAAGGGTTAATCCATTTAGGAATGAAAGTAGATGTTGTTCATTTAATGGAACACTTGATGGAACGCCAACTTGACGCGGTCGCTTCAACTATGTTGAAGAAAGAATTAGAAGCACAAGGCATGAATTTTCTCATGGAAAAAGCAACAATTGAACTATCAGGTACAGACCGAGTCGAAGGCATTCGCTTTAAAGACGGTACAGAAACTGAAGCTGATTTAATTGTGATGGCAGCTGGGATCAAACCAAATGTTAGTCTTGCAAAAGATAGCGGAATCTATGTAAATAGAGGGATTGTTGTTAATGACTTTATGGAAACAAACATCCCACATGTGTATGCAGTGGGTGAATGTGCAGAACATAGAGAAATCGTATACGGTCTCGTAGCTCCTCTTTATGAGCAAGGGAAAGTGTTGGCCCAAGTACTTTGCAATCAGAAAGATCAAGGATATGAAGGTTCTATCACTGGAACACAATTAAAAGTTTCAGGAATTGACCTTTTCTCAGCTGGTGAAATTTATGATGATAATACGTCTAAAGCCATTGTTGTTCACAATGAATACGAAGGAATCTATAAAAAAGTATTAGTACGTGATGATCGTATAGTAGGAATTGTTTTATACGGTGATACAAAAGATAGCAACCGATTGTTTAAAATGCTGAATGAGAAACAAGACGTGTCGGACATTACTTCTATTTCATTCCTTCAATCTCAAGAAGCATCTGACAAAAATGATGTGGCTAGCATGCCGAATGATGAGGTTGTTTGTGGATGTAATGGGATTAGTAAAGAAACGATTGTTAACGCCATCCAAGAAGAAGAGGTCACAACAGTTGAACAAGTCGGAGGATGCACGAATGCGGGCCGTTCATGTGGAAGATGCAAACCTGTCATTCAAGACATAATTGCCTACACTCTTGGAGATGAATTTGCGCAAACAGTCGAGAAAAAGACCGTATGTGGATGTACAACATTAAGCCGTGATGAAGTAGTGGAAGAGATCCGTGAAAAAGGATTAACAACGTTCAAAGAAGTCATGAATGTATTGCAGTGGAAAAATGAAGAAGGATGTTCAAAATGCCGACCTGCGCTTAACTATTTCTTAGGAATGATATATCCTGACTACGTGGATGAAAGAGATTCACGTTTAGTAAATGAAAAAATGCATGCAAACATTCAAAAAGACGGTACGTATTCAGTCATTCCGAGAATGTACGGCGGTGTAACAACAGCAAAAGATTTACGTAAATTAGCCGATATCGCTGAGAAGTATGATGTGCAACTATTAAAGATAACCGGTGGACAACGAATTGGTTTATATGGATTAGAAAAAGAGCAATTGCCAGCTGTTTGGGAAGACTTAGGTATGCCTTCTGGTTATGCGTATGGAAAAACGCTCCGGACAGTAAAAACATGTGTTGGAGCACAATTCTGCCGTTTTGGTACTCAAGATTCTATGAGTTTGGGAATTGAATTAGAGAAACGCTTTGAACGCCTTGATACTCCGCATAAAGTGAAGATGGGTGTGTCTGCTTGTCCACGAAACTGTGCAGAAGCAGGAATTAAAGATGTAGGAATTGTCGGTCTTGATGGAGGATGGGAAATTTATGTAGCAGGGAATGGAGGAACAGATTTAAGAGCCGGAGACTTGTTATGTAAAGTGAAAACTGAAGAAGAAGTCTATGAAATCACAGGAGCGTATTTACAATACTACCGTGAAACAGCTCTATATTTGGAGCGAACTTCTACATGGGTGGAGCGTATCGGGTTAGACCATGTCAAGGAAGTCTTAGCCAATGAAAAAACAAGAAATGAGTTAAATGAGAGATTAAATCAAACGCTTGCACGATATGAAGAGCCTTGGAAAAAAGCTGTGGAAGACGAAGAAATCCGTCATGCTTATTATTCAAAGCATGAATTATTAAAACTTTAAAAATAGAGGGAGCTGATTCTAATGATTTCAACTGGAACTCGAATTAACATTTGTAAATATGATCACTTACCAAGTATGATTGGGCAAGTTTTTGTCATAGGTCATAATGAAATGGCTGTATTTCGACTTTCAAATGGAAATGTAAGAGCTATTGAAAATAAAAGCCCGCATCCAAAAGGTGGAAGATTGGCTGACGGTCTCGTGAGTGGGGAATATGTTTATTGTCCAATTCATGACTGGATTATTTCTCTTATTGATGGAAAAGTGCAAGCTCCTGATAGGGGCCAGGTCAAAACATATCCAATTGAAGTTAGTGGGGAAGATGTGTATTTAATTATTTAATGTCACTTTACTTATTCAAAAATTTGTCACGAATGAGAGTTAGGTTTGTGATAAATATCACATTGTTTAAGTCAATAATCTATTAATCTTATATGTGTAAGGTAATAAAAGGATTTAAATAGCGAGCGAGTGGTTAGGTGTATAGATCAGAGTAGAAAATCAAAAAGTCGTTATACACCCAACCATGTGAATGATTTCACATTTAATGAAGATTTAGAGAGCGAGGGTGAATGAAAATGAACTATTGGAGAACTTTCAAACAAGGGAAATGGCAAAAAGATGTTGATGTGAGAGATTTTATTCAACGTAACTACGTTTTATATGAAGGAAATAATGAATTTTTAGAAGAAGCAACAGAGCATTCGCGAAAATTATGGGATCAAATTATGGGTCTTAGTAAAAAAGAACGTGAAAACGGTGGCGTATTAAACATGGATACATCGATCGTTTCAACGATTGTATCTCATGGGCCAGGATACTTAAATCAAGAAATTGAACAAGTTGTCGGTTTGCAAACGGATGAACCTTTTAAAAGATCAATGCAACCATTTGGCGGCATTCGAATGGCTGCTGATTCGTGCAACGCATATGGATATACATTATCACCTGAAGTAGAAGAGATTTTTACGAAATACCGCAAAACACATAACCAAGGCGTATTTGATGCCTATACTCCAGAGATGAGAATGGCTCGTAAGGCAGGAATTGTTACAGGTCTTCCGGATGCTTATGGACGAGGAAGGATCATTGGAGATTACCGTAGAGTAGCCCTTTACGGAGTAGATTTCTTAATGAAACAAAAGCAAGATGATTTAAATACAACTGGTTCGATCATGTCAGAAGATGTGATACGTGACCGTGAAGAAATAGCTGAACAAATTAGAGCGCTTAAGGAATTAAAGGAAATGGCAGCGTGTTATGGTTTTGATATCTCACAACCAGCTACAACGGCGAAAGAAGCGTTCCAGTGGTTGTACTTTGCTTACTTAGCAGCGATCAAAGAGCAAAATGGAGCAGCAATGAGCTTAGGCCGTGTCTCTACGTTCCTAGATATATATATTGAGCGTGACTTACAGGAAGGTACTTTAACAGAAATGGAAGCTCAAGAGCTTGTTGATCATTTCGTTATGAAACTCCGATTAGTGAAATTTGCTAGAACACCGGATTACAATGAATTGTTTAGCGGGGACCCAACATGGGTAACAGAATCAATTGGTGGAGTTGGTGTGGACGGTAGGCCGCTAGTAACGAAAAACTCATTCCGATTCTTGCATACATTAGACAACTTAGGACCAGCACCAGAACCAAACTTGACCGTATTGTGGTCGAATCAGCTTCCTAAAGGGTTCAAAGAGTATTGCTCAAATATGTCGATTAAAACAAGTTCAATTCAATACGAAAATGATGATCTTATGAGAGCAAGCTACGGCGATGATTATGGAATTGCATGTTGTGTAAGTGCAATGAAAATAGGTAAACAAATGCAGTTTTTCGGAGCACGTGCAAACTTGGCAAAAACACTTTTATACGCAATCAATGGTGGGATTGACGAAAAGTTAAAATTGCAAGTTGGGCCTGCATTAACACCCATTACAGATGAATATTTAGATTATGATAAAGTCGTTGCGAACTTCGATAAAGTTATGGATTGGTTGGCGGAACTATACATGAATACGCTTAACATCATCCACTATATGCACGATAAGTATAGTTATGAGCGGATCGAAATGGCTCTTCATGACAAAGAAGTGATTCGTACAATGGCGTGTGGGATTGCTGGATTATCCGTAACCGCAGATAGTTTAAGTGCAATTAAACATGCAAAAGTAAAAGTTATTCGTGATGAACAAGGAATTGCTGTTGATTACGAAATTGATGGCGATTATCCGAAATACGGAAACAATGATGATCGAGTCGATGACATTGCCGTTTCATTAGTGAAGACATTTATGACTAAATTGAAAAAGCATAAAACATACCGTAATGCGATTCCGACAATGTCAGTATTAACCATTACTAGTAATGTGGTATACGGGAAGAAAACAGGAAACACACCTGATGGAAGAAAAGCTGGTGAACCGTTTGCTCCAGGGGCAAATCCGCTACATGGTCGCGATCAAAAAGGAGCTCTTGCTTCACTAACATCAGTTGCGAAGATTCCTTATGAGTATTCACTTGATGGTGTGTCAAATACGTTCAGTATCGTACCAAAGGCATTAGGTAAAGAAGATCAAGATCAAACAGCAAATTTAGTGGGAATTCTAGATGGTTATGCAAAACAAGGGGGGCATCACCTAAATATTAATGTATTTAACCGTGATACATTAATTGATGCGATGGAACATCCAGAAGAGTACCCACAATTAACGATTCGTGTTTCCGGTTATGCTGTTAACTTTATTAAGTTAACACGTGACCAACAAATTGACGTTATTAACCGTACATTCCACGAATCTTTGTAAATTAAATGCCCCCAGCTAAAAACAAAAAAATGATAGTAACTAGCGGGGGCTTTGTGTCGCCTTGGTTATCTAGGAAAATGAGGGATAAATGATGATTGGAAAAATTCATTCAATAGAAACTTGTGGAACCGTTGATGGTCCAGGATTACGATATATTGTTTTCATGCAAGGCTGCTTGCTGCGCTGTCAATACTGTCATAATCCAGATACGTGGAAAATTGGTGAAGGAAAAGACATTACTGTAGATGAGATCGTTAATGATTTGAACTCATATTTGCCTTACTTTGAAAGTAGTGGTGGAGGAATTACCGTTTCGGGAGGAGAGCCATTGCTTCACCTCGATTTCCTTATCGAACTATTTACGAAATGTAAGGAAATAGGGATCCACACGACGATTGATTCATCTGGAGGCTGTTTCCAAGAACATCCTGAATTTTTACGAAAGCTAGATAAACTATTATCACTGACAGATTTAATTTTGTTAGATATTAAGCATATAGACCCCGATAAGCATCATGCTTTAACAGGAATGAGAAATGACCACATTTTAAAATTTGCTATGTTTCTATCAAATAAAAACATCCCTATTTGGGTTAGGCATGTATTAGTCCCTGGCATTTCTGATGATGCAAAAGATTTAAAGAACTTACGGCTTTTTATCGATAAGCTAGAAAATGTGGAGAGAGTCGAAGTGCTGCCTTACCACAAATTAGGTGTTTATAAGTGGAAAGAACTAGGGTTAGAGTATGCTTTAGAAGATGTGGATCCTCCAACGGAAAAAGCAGTACTGGAAGCTAAAATGTTACTAAGAAGCAGATAAAATGTGAAGCACTCGAATTTATAAATTCGAGTGCTTTTTATCATGCATGTGGTCCTATGTAATAGTCTCAGCGTACGGAGATAAGTTAGATAAGTTTTCCAAAATTGTGATGAATGTCACAGCGACCCTATAAAGGAGTATATAAAATACATCTTATAAAAGCATTTATTTTATTGAAATTTGGAGGGGATGTACATGTTTTGTCATCAATGTGAGCAAACACCAACAGGAGGCTGTAACATCATAGGTGTTTGTGGAAAGAATGAAGATATTGCCAGTTTACAAGATACACTTGTTTTTGCGTTAAAAGGAATTGCTGCATATGCAACTCATGCTAGACAATTGGGATTCTCTGACTCAGAGGTAGATGCTACAACACATGAAGCATTGTATATGACATTAACAAACTCGAATTTTAACATGCAAGAACATATTGATATGGCGATGAAAGTGGGAAGCTCTGCTGTCAAAGTGATGGAACTGTTAGACCAGGCTCATACAAGTAGATTAGGTATTCCGGAACCTATCACTGTTTCTCAGAACAAAGTTGAAGGAAAAGCGATTATTGTAACAGGTCACAATTTATTTGCATTAGAAGAATTGCTTAAGCAAACAGATGGGAAAGGAATTAATATTTATACACACTCAGAAATGCTTCCAGCTCACGGCTACCCTGAACTAAAAAAATATCCGCATTTAAAAGGAAACATAGGGAAGGCATGGTTCGATCAACGTCGTTTGTTTGAGAAATTTCCTGGAGCTATTCTTGCAACGACTAACTGTGTTATGCCCATTAAAGGGAGCTATTCACACAGATTCTTCTCGTATGATATTGCTGGGTTAGAAGGCGTAGAAAAAATCTTGAATGACGACTTTACCCCTTTAATCGAAAAAGCATTAGCTCTACCTGATGCAAATATGGAGAGTGGAGAAGTCTTAACGACCGGATTCCACCATAACACCGTAATCGGAATTGCACCCGAAATTGTTAATGCTGTAAAAGCTGGTAAAATTCAACGATTTTTCGTGATCGCTGGTTGTGATGCGCCAGGTCCTGGAGGCAAATACTATCGTGAACTAGCAACATCACTGCCAAACGATACGGTCATTTTAACGACCTCCTGTGGAAAGTTTCGATTCAATGATCATGATTTTGGAACGGTAGCTGATACAGGCATTCCTCGTTATATTGATTTAGGGCAGTGTAACAACTCTGTATCAACAGTAAAAATAGCACTTGCTTTAGCAGAAGCATTTGACTGTGAAGTAAATGAGTTACCTGTAAGCATTGTCTTATCATGGTTTGAGCAAAAAGCTGTTGCGATCTTACTTGGTTTATTCAGCTTAGGAATCAAAGACATTCGAATTGGACCAAAACCACCGGAGTGGATTACACCAGGCGTTTTAAATGTATTGCAAGAGGCATTTGATCTGAAGTTGATTACTACTGCAAAAGAGGATATGCGAGATATGCTGGCTTTGAATTAATGGTTAATATATTTCAAAAAAATTCCATCCTAAATAATTAATGTATTCACCAGAGATTTATATTTTGGATCAAAATGGGACTAGAGCTTAAAACTAAAGCTCTAGCCCCAATTATGATTTTATTCCAATTTAATTCTTACTTGCAAATCTTCATAATAGTTAAGAGAATTCATCTTAATGGTTGTTACATATATATCGTTCTGATTTGATGGTATTTTAAATGAACTTTGGTATTGGTTGATGGAACCCTCTATCCTAGAAGCAAATTCCACGCGCTCAAACATTGTTCCTTCTTCATCTTCAAGCCAAAATGTACTTGCTTGTTCATTGGCGTTTTGCCCCTTGGTTTCAACTCTGAAAGTAATCACACCGTTCTCCTCTTTAGCATCTAAAATACTTAACTGACCAATATCTCCTTGAGAGAGCATCGTCTCCGTTCCATCCCATTTTGCTCTCACCTTTTCAGGAGAATTCGTACTCCTCTCTAAAGCGTACGGTTTGATTGTTACGTATAATGGGATATCATCAAGAGGTTCAAAATAGTGTTTATAATGTCCGGTAATGATCCCATTAACAGCGCCACCACCACCACCGCCTCCACTAATTGGTTGCAGAACACGGCCTTTGTCATCCATTACTTGGTACTGAATAATCTGACTAGCATATTTTTCGTATTTGTCTTCAGGGATATCATGCTGCAGAGCTAGTTCAGTGGATGTAGGAAAGAAAGAGATCGTTTCATAATGCATTGTTAAGCCACTGGTTTCCTTTGCGAGATTAATTGAATACACATTGCTATTACCTGCCAATTGTATTGGGAGGTCAACAGACCATGAACCACCACCGAAAGGACGTATCCCAAGCGAAAAGGAATCTGGAACTTTATTTCGTAATTGAAGACTAATCGCACCAGCATAAAGTCCATTCTCTAATTTTTTTCCGTTTGTCCCATTCCATGACTTCCAATCATTTGACCATTGATCGTAAATTCGACGTCTAAATAGTTAAATTCTTCCAAATTACTGTCATGAGCAGGTTCTATTATATAGCCAAGATGGATTCTTGCCCCGTCATAGAAACTGTCTGTAAAGGTAATCAAGTGACCATCTACTTCAATTTGTTCTTCATGCGTTGTCGTCAGTCCTTTCTCCGTTCCTTTTCTCACACTTAAATCACCTACAAACTCAAAAGCAGAACCGATGATAGGGATTTTTTTTATGGTTTCAGCAAAGGCGGGAGAAAGAGCAGATAAGCCAAAGGTGATAGATAGAACAGCGATGACTGCAGCGATACTATAATAAATCGCTACTCTGCGTTTTTTCCTTGGGAGTCGCTGTAGAGTTTCTCCAATCCGCTGATCAATATTACTTGGTAGGGAGTTGTTAACGTCATCTATTAATTTTTGTTCCCATTTGTCCATTCCGGAACCTCCTTGTCATGTTTTTCTAACACGTTACGCATATTCTCCCTAGCTCGGCGTAGTTTGGTTTTGATCGTATTTTCAGGTTCACCATAAATAAGCGCTAAGTCAACAACGGAAATATCCTCAATATGGAAGAGCTTTAAGAGCTGCCTTTGTTCTTCTGGTAAGGGAGCGAGCATTTGTTCGATCTCGATTTTTTCATAACCCTTATCGTTTGAATATGGTTCTACTAAGTCTTCAAACGGGATCAAATTCTTTCTCTGTCTAATTAATTGACGACATTCATTAATTAAGATTCGTATTAACCAAGTTTTAAAATAAGTAGGTTCACGTAATGTATGAATGCTTTGAAATGCTTTTAGTATGGCCTCTTGAATGGCATCGGCACAATCTTCGTCACGAGAGAGCATTGACTTGGCCACTCGATACATGGTTACTTTATACATAATGATCAGCTTTTCAAAGGAGATGGTATTTCCTTTTTGTGCTTTTTTGACTTCATTGATCTGTTTCAATATACGTCTCCTTCCATAATGATCTATTCATTAGATACATAAGCCTCAAACTAGGTTTCAATTTATTTGAAATAAAGTAAAATAATTTATCCATTCAATATACTATATATTGAAATTACTTAGAAAAGAGTCTTTTGAAAAAATTATTCTAACATGACCTTTAAAAATACAGTTTCATTTTAAGTGGAAATGAGCTGGTAGTTAAACAGAAAAATAATCTAGCCTTAGGTAAGTATTTAATTTTTCTTCTAGATTTATAGAGTGTATTTTCGTTATAGTTGGAAGATAGATTTATATGAGAAGGCTTCAGATCCGCTAAAGAATCCAAAATTAGTAATAGGGATTCCTAAACAGATTTCAGAACAACTAGAAAAAAACGATTAAAGGGATGATAGTAATGGAATGGAACGAGCAGAAAGCCCAGCAAATTGTTAAAAAATACAATAATAGAATTAAACTTCAATTCCCTTTTAAAGTAATTCGAGTGATGGTAAGTTTAGTAATCTTGTATTGGATCTATTTATTTATTCTTACAGTTTCTTATGATTTTAGTAAAATTGGTCCTCAAACTGAATTTTATCAAAAGTTAGCTATTGATTGGACTTATCCAGAATTAACAAGTGATATTGCTATAAGTTCTCACCGCGAGATTACCCCGTTGGGTACGCAAAAAATCGAGTTTCCTATAGAAAGAAGGATTGGGAAAAATCATTATGTTGTATCTCAATTACATTTAACAAAGCCTATAATGAATTCTAGAACGTATATGGAGATTGAGAGAAGGTATCCTTATAAGGCTGGACATAATGGATTTAACTTTTACCTTCCTTTTCACCCTAAGAATGAACGGCCATTAGATGGAAATCAAGCTCCTGGTGTATTTGGAACGTTAGAGAAGGTACATGAAGGAAAAGTGGCTGACTTTGCTTTTTCTACAGATGATTATCGCTCACCTGAGGAAATGCTTGATTTGCTTGCTGAATATGATCTTGATGTAATTTGGATGCCGTTATATATGGGGGAAATGCAGAAATTCTCAGAGTGGGGTTGGTCTAGTGGGGGAAATTCAATAGCATTAGCCCAGCAATGGGGGTTATCTGGAGCTAGAATAACAGAAGATGATTTCATGAGCGGTTCACTTGTTCACGTATTAGATCAGCAAAGTGTAGAAGAAAGTAAGCTTGCTATGCTTGATAACATGAAACAGATGTTGGAAGAAAATAAGCGTTTAGCGGAACAATTGTTAGTGACGAATCACCTTCAAGAAAGATATGATTATCTTTATCACGAAGGCTTCCAAGTTTATGGGGCAGTAGTAACTGGCCCAGTAAGAGAGCTATTAAGGTTACAAGAAGTAAATGGATTTCGTAGCTTTCAGTTAGGTGAAATGACTGATTGGAATTGGCATGATGAACAATATTAATTTATTCTACTGGAAATCATTCCGTTAAAAGGATCTTGAGAACTCTATAAGAACTTTTTTCATGGTTGCTAGCCTTCAAACTAAGGGGAAAAGTCAAATTATACGAATATATTTCAAATGATTTTTGGAGGGCTATAAGTAAAAGGCCCTCCAAAGATGTACGATAGGTTTACTTTCGTTATGATGAATCATTGTTACTTATTCATTCGTGTTTTTAGAAACATATGTTATCGTTTGGGCCACCAAACGTTTGGTGTTGTAAATTACAACGTATACCTATTTTTTAATACATTGAGAAAGGCTTTTACTTGTGGCAACTCACTTGCCAGATCGGTATAACAAAGCCATGTTGGTCTAAAAAGGTGTTGATCATCAATGACAAGTGGATGAATAGTATACAGTTTGAGATCTAAATCTTTTAAAGCTATTTCAGGCAATACAGCCATGCCAATCCCATGAGACATAAGTTGTTTACATGTTTCAATTTGATCGACTTTTATTATATTGGCAGGTTTGTATTCTGGGTTTTGATAAAACCACTCATCAACCATAGAATGAAAAGTAGGCTCACTTTGAAATTCGATTAACAGCTGTTCAGTTGGCGCATTGGTTACCGTCTTTTTGTTAATTAAAAATAACTGATCTTCAAAAAGTTCTTCACATTTTCCCACGTTCCCCTTTTCTCCACGAGTAATTGAGACATGAAAGTTGGATATAGATTGACGGATATCTGGACTTAACCCTGTATATAATTCAATTTTAACTTTAGGATATAGATGAATATATTCTTCAAGGATCGCGGGCAATATGTACTGACCAATGACAGAAGAAACTCCTAGGGAAAGTCTTCCACTGACATCGTTGTTCATTTTTGAAATAGCATCTAAAAGATTTTCTTCCCCTTCCATAACTCTCTCTGCAAATGAAATAATCTTTTCTCCAACAGGCGTAACTAGGATGTGTTTATGTGTCCGCAGGAAAATTTTCTCTCCCCATCGAGCTTCAATTTGTTTTAGTCGTTGACTGATGGCGGGCTGCGAGATTAATAATTCTTTTGCCGCACCTCTAATCGTGCCAGTATTTTTAATCGTTACGAGTAAATTATAGTCATCTACTTTCACAGCAACCTCCAAAGTATAATAATTTCTTATTGAATTTGATAATAAATTAATATTATCCTTATTATCCATTTTTTTCTATACTTAAAATAGAAAAAAGAATGGAGTGATGATGATGTCATTTAGTTTTGAAGCAATCGATCATGTACAGCTTGCCGCACCTAAAGGTTCAGAAGAGAAAGCGAGACAATTTTTCAATGAAATATTAGGATTTACCGAATTGGAAAAACCTGATGTATTAAAAAAACGTGGAGGAGTTTGGTTTGCTCTTGGTCCCATCATCGTTCATATTGGGATTGAAGAACCCTTTGTTCCAGCAAAGAAAGCACATCCTGCTTTTGAGGTTGAACATATTGAAGAATTAAAAAAACATCTAAAGAAAAATAACATTCAGTATAAGGAAGATGATCAATTACCAGGAGCCAATAGAATGTATGTAAATGATCCATTTGGAAATCGACTCGAATTTTTAGAGTGGAATAAAGATTACGTTCCTAACCATTAATCAAGTAAGTATCATAAATTTAGAGATTAAAGGAGTGTTAGGATATGGCAATTGACTTTCACAGTGAATATAATCGAAACTCCTATTCAGCTCGAACTGCCGATCAGTCTTGGAGTGAACTGATAAGTAATCTAGTGCCCATTGAATTAGTATCTAACGCATTAGATGTTGGTTGCGGTGGCGGAATTTATTCCAAAGCTCTGTCTGATATGGGAATTAAATCGGTTACGAGTGTAGACTATTCAGAAACGATACTCGAAGGGGCAATAGAAAACTGCAAGCACTATCAAAACATCACGTTTCAAAATAGAAATGCTTTAAATACAGGATTACCGAATAATTGTTTTGATTTAGTGCTTGAAAGAGCACTGATCCATCATTTAACCGATTTAAATCGATGTGTTTCCGAAGCATATAGGGTGTTAAGTGAAGGTGGTTTTTACATCGTTCAAGATCGAACGCCTGACGATTGCTTCCTAGAAGGAAGTGACTATCATATCAGGGGCTATCTTTTTGAACTTTATCCAAAACTTCGTGAATTAGAGAGTAAGCGTAGGTACAAAAGTAATACCGTAATCAAATCGTTAAAAGATGCTGGTTTTAAACAAATAGAAGAGATAAAGTTATGGGAAACTAGAAAGACTTATCCTACCAAAAATCAATTACTCCTTGATTTACGAGAAAGAACAGGAAGGAGTATATTACATGAATTAAACGATAAGGAATTAATGGTTTTTCTCGATTGGGTCAACACTATAACAAAAGAGAGAAACATCGTTGAAAAAGACAGGTGGACTATATGGAGAGCGATAAAATAAAAAGGTTTTTCAGGTTTATTAGGATAATTACACATAGGTAAATTGAAGAACAGTACAGCTAGAAATTTATGAAAATAGTCAGTGAAATCATAATCCATAATTAAAAAATAATGTATTATAATGGTAGAAAGGACCGAGAACCCAAAAGCGTTATCTTTGATTATCATTAAGGTGGTGGGACGTTGTTTAAAAGACTATTCTCATTATTATCGATCATTTTTTTTATATTAAGCGTAGTGCCATTAATGGCGGGCTTGGCTCAGTGGGGTAATAGGATATTAGCCTATATCTTGAATATAAGTATTTATTTGCCTTTCGTTTTAGGATTGGTAGGATTGATATTTGGTTTGTTCGGACTTAAAGGCAAGATAAGAAAATCTCTTATTATATTAAATATAATAGCCTTATCTGCCTCACTTTTTTTAATATTTGTTGCCATGTATGGTTTTCAGCAGCCTTAATAGTGTAGTCGGTGAACTCGTAAAGCTGGTTGTTTTTGAAAAATTTTAAAAAAAGCTTTTCATTAGTTGTTAAAACGGATGAGAAGCTTTTTTTGCATTTACGCTCAGAAAAATATTTTTTCAGCATTGTTTGAATAATACTTCCTTTTTTATCAAAAATAACGATGTATTACTATTTTATAGGAGATGAATAGATGAAAAAGAAAATGTTAAAGTTGATGTTAGCTGTTGTGCTTGTGTCTTGTTTTCAAATTTCGGATGTGATAACTGTTAATGCTCATGAAACAAAATCAGGTGAATCTTGGCAACAGTTCTGGTGGAAAAAAGACAAACCCGATGAACCTAAAGAAGATTTTCCTGATCTTAGAGGAGGACCTGAAAATCCAGAGAGAGTGCGTCAAGTCCCTGTTGATATGACAATTTTACAGCAACAATTTCCAGATACGTTTTTCTTACAGGGACCAACTGATCAAAATAGAATTGCTCTAACGTTTGATGATGGCCCTGACCCACGATATACAGAAGATGTATTAAATGTACTAAATCAATACAATGTACCAGCTACATTTTTTTTAATGGGATCAAGAGCTGTTGCTTATCCGGAAATTGTTGAACGAATGAATAATGAAGGGCACATCATTGGAAATCACACATACTTTCATCCAAACCTTGTTAAAGAAGCTGATATCCCCACACTCGAAAGGGAAGTAAGTAGAACCGAGGACGTTCTGAATGACATCATTGGTTATCGCACAAGCCTGTTTCGCCCGCCATATGGCTTTTTGTATGAAGAACTGGTTGACCAGCTTGCTCAAATGCAATATTTGATTATGGGCTGGTCGGTGGATTCATTAGATTGGCAGGAAGACCCCCCAGAAGTTATCGCTTCGAATGTGTTGGATAACGTACAGCCAGGTGCGATCATTTTAATGCATGACGGCGCGGATTGGGATGGAGATCGAACAAATACCATTGAATCGCTTCATCAAATTATTCCGACATTGCAAGAAGAAGGCTATGAGTTTGTTACAGTTCCAGAATTGTTGAATGTCCCATTTGCGAAATAACCTGATGAAAAAACCGACTATGCACACAGTCGGTTTTTCTCGTGAATTAAAAAGTAAGAAAATAAATGGTGAAATTGGTTACATTAATCCTATACCAACAAAGAAGGGAATAGGAGAGTAACTATGTTTTCGGCCGCAATGTGGGGATTAGTAGCAGGGTCTTCCTTAGTAATTGGTGCCCTCCTGGGGATCTATAAAGATATACCTAATAAAGTTTCAGCCTTTATTATGGCTTTTGGAACGGGTGTACTCATTGGAGCAGCGACTTTTGAGTTATTATCCGATGCAGTTAGGGATGGCGGAATCCTCTATCCTTCTATCGGCTTTCTAATTGGAGCAACATTATTTATTGTTGCTGAGCTCATTATTAGCAAAAAAGGGGGACAAGATAGAAAGCGTTCAAAGGAAAATCCATCAAGTCATTCAGGGCTGGCCATTTTTATTGGCACGATTATGGATGCCATTCCTGAGTCTGTCATTATTGGTGTAAGTTTACTTAAGAGTCAGTCTGTAAGTTGGGTCATTGTTATTGCTATTTTTATTAGTAATTTTCCAGAGGGGTTATCAAGTAGCATTGGTTTTAAGAAAGACGGGTATAAAAAAGGAAAAATTTTATTTCTTTGGTTTGTGGTCATGATCTTATCTTCTGTTAGTGCTTTATTAGGATATGCGATAATAGACCCCGCTTCCACATTAGTTATTACCACAATCGGTGCTTTTGCAGCAGGTGGAATATTCGCGATGGTCTCATCGACGATGCTACCGGAAGCTTTTGAAGAGGGTGGTCCAATTGTAGGATATGTGTCAGCTTTAGGACTATTAACTGCTTTGATTCTTACATATTTTGACTAAGTATCTATTAGAGAGAACAGCTAATGTTTAACATTAGCTGTTCTCTCTTTAATCGACGTTATTCTACAATTTCTATTATGCATACATATTAAAATAAGAATATGATGTATGAGAGGAGGAAGAAAGCTATGATTTTTTTTGATATTGATCAAACACTACTTGATCACGAAACAGCTGAACGAAATGGGGCACTTGCCTTTTACAAGCAGCATAATAAAGAACTGAATGTAACAGAAGAAGAGTTTTTACTAAAATGGAAGCAGTTGTCAAAAGTGTATTATCAAAAATTTTTAGATAATGAACTTTCTTTTTCTGAACAGCGAAGAATGCGAATCAAAGCGGCATTTGACTTTGTGGAAATAACTGATCAGCAGGCCGATCAATTGTTTTCTGAATACGTAGCTATGTATAAGAATCATTGGCTAGCTTTTGAAGATGTCGTTCCATGTCTAGAGTCGTTAAAACAAGCTGGTCATACATTAGCAATCATAAGCAATGGGGATTATAGTCAGCAAAAGGAAAAGCTGAATGATATAGGGATCGACTACTATTTTAATCACCTATTTACTTCTAACGAAATCGGTGCAGCGAAGCCAAATGTTAAAATATTTAAAGAAGCATGCCGGCGTGCAAATGTAAAGATTGGCGACTGCATTTATGTAGGAGATCATTTTGATTTGGATTATATGGCAAGTGAAAAAGCAGGAATGAAGGGGGTTTGGATTAATCGTAAAAATGACGCGACTACTAAAATGGTCAATGAAATTGATCATTTGGACCAGTTATTAGAGAAAGTGAGCATGACATAGTTAATAATAGACTAATATTACTTACAAGGAGGTGGTCTCAATTTTAAAAGATGCGGGGACGATAACGATCATTAGTATGTTCTTCGTTAGTTTCTTAGGGATATTAAGCTTAACTTTCTTACTAATTCAACGGAAAAGAAATGGTTCGTAGCATTATCTCTAAAACTATATAACATCCTAGTTAAGGAGAGGATATGATGACAGTTATATTTGTAACCGGATTATTAGGTGTAGGTACTTCAAGTGCCTCAGAACAATTAGAGAAACAAGGGTATAATGTCGTTGATACAGATTACGGCTACATAAAGGAAGTAACAAATAGAGAAATGGTAGAAAGAATTTGGGATGCAGAGAAAATAGCTCAATTGTTAGAGCGTATCGGATATTATTATCGACACGACCTATAAAGGAATTGATAGTTTGTAAGCAGCTTATTGAATTGTTATAAACTAGTTTATAATCATTCGATCAAGGAAAGTAACTTGCATGCAATTCAAGAAAAAAATGGTAATCTATGTTATGATAAGTAGGTTGTTATTTTTGTGAACAACGCATTAGTAGAGAGGAGGAATCATGTTTTGAAAAAATTAGCTATTATACTTGTACTTTCTTTATTTGCAATGACAGCATGTGGAACAGAGACGTTGAGTCAGGCCGATGTTCTTGGAAAATCAATTGAAGCTGTTGAAAACTTAGAGAGTTACTCAGTAGAAATGGATATGGTTATTAACATGATGGAAATGGAAACAAGCATGACATTAACAGGAGATGTAACACATAATCCTGATGCCATGTATTTAGAAATGAATATGGGCATTCCAGGAATGTCGATGGACATTGAGGCATATGCCCTTGAGGAAACTGTGTACATGAGTGTGTTCGGCGAATGGTTAAAAGTTGATGCAAGTGAAATGGGCTTAGAAGATTTTGATCAACTGAATCAAGAAGAAATGCAAAAATTATTAGAGTTTAGCGAAGAATTTACAATGGAAGAAAAAGAAGATGTCTATATCCTCACTCTTTCTGGTGAAGGAGATGAATACAGCATTTTGATTGAAGATTACTTGAAGTCGGGGATGGGCGATTTCAACGAAGATCCTCAGATGGAAGAAATGATGGAAGCGATTCAGGTTAATAATTTCAATATGGAGATTCATATTGATAAAAAGACATTCATGCAAACAGCCCAAGTTTTTAATGCGGATCTTCTTATTGAAGAAGCGGGCGTTGGTATTGCTATGCCAGTAAATATGAGTGGTAATGTAAAGATGACGAATGTCAATGGTGTGGCTCCAATCGAAATTCCTGAAGAAGTGAAAGAAAGTGCAGTTGAAGAAGACGCGGCCTTTTTAGATTTTGATGCAGAGGGATTCGAGTTATTTGGTGAATATCAAGAAATGAGTGTTGAAGAAATTCAAGAGATTGTAGACTATGATATTCCTGAAATACACGGATTACCTGAAGGGTACGAGCTGACCGAAAGCATTTACGATGAAGCAATGGAGATGGTCATGCTAAGTTATGAGAAGGATGTAGATAATGGCCTTATGTTGTCAATAGTACCTATAGATAACGATCCATTTTTCGATCAGGCCTTTATCGAAGGAGAAGAAGTGACCGTAAATGGAAAGGAAGCAACCTTACTTGATATGGGTTTCTTCATCAGTCTAAGTTGGGAGCAGGATGGTTTGTTGTTTGAACTAGCTGGTAGTGGTGATGGTTTTACAAGTGAAACTATTCTTGAGATCGCCGAGAACTTGGAATAACGGTAGAAAGTTGAGTCTGAACATGTTTTTAGACTCAACTTTTTTTGGTGCTTAAAAGGTTAGTGAGAGAAAAACGATCCATTTATTTAATAAATGAGTTGAAGAAGGTCGTATCCAAATACAATTAATAGAAAGTACAAACCTAATATGACACTTAATCCAGCAAAGGCAGCAATAAAATGATCCGAGCCAGACCCTATTTTCTTTTGTACTAACACCCATATTCCTAACCCGAGCAGTAGGGGGAGAATACATATAAAAACATAGAGATAAAGTATACTGACCAACCTTTCAATGTTTGCTCTTATTATTAGAGTGTCTTAATGTGTAACTTTTATCCAATATTTTGGATCGTTTAGCAAGAGCTTTTCAAATGAATGATTTTAATATGGTAAAATACGGATGTCAGGAAATAAAAACCAAAAATAAAAGGTTGGTGTTGTTGAATGTATGAATTTAAGACAAAAGAGACTGACAATAGTGTTATTGAGTTTATTGAAAAAGTAGAAAGTGTCAA
Organism: Halalkalibacter okhensis; assembly: GCF_000787375.1. Taxonomy (GTDB): domain Bacteria; phylum Bacillota; class Bacilli; order Bacillales; family Bacillaceae_D; genus Halalkalibacter; species Halalkalibacter okhensis. The sequence goes on from NZ_JRJU01000014.1 coordinate 111,526, forward strand.
AAAAAGACAAGATGCGTATCAATTACTCGATCTATTTACTGAAGCAACAGGATATGAAGCAAAAATGTGGGGGCCAAGTATTATTGGATTTGGCTCATATCATTATAAATACGATTCTGGTCATGAAGGCGATGCACCATTAGTTGGTTTTTCTCCACGCAAAGCAAAAATAAGCTTGTATTTCGCAACTGGGGACGAAAAGCGTGAGGCGCTTCTTGCTCATTTTGGCAAGCACACAACAGGAAAAGCTTGTGTTTATATCAATAAAGTAGCGGATGTAAATCCAGCTGTTTTGGTTGAATTAATTAAGCAATCTGTACAATTTTTGAAAGAGAAATACCCTGAAGGCAATGAATAAGAAATAAGGGGAACGAATAGAAATGCTCAAATTACAAGCGCCGAAAATACCAAGCAATTTACAAGAGGTATCTCTAATTGAAGAGGAAGAACTAGAATATGAGCAATACTTTGCTTTAAGATTTATACGTGATTGTTCAATTACCACAAATAGGTTAGATAAAGTCTACTTTGAAAAAACGATTTTTCGGAATGTATCTTTCGAGAACATTACATTAAAGAATGTGGAATTAACAGATGTGAAATTTGAAAAATGTGATCTAGCAAATGTTGATTTTAGTGATGCTATATTACATAGAGTTGAATTAAAAGATTGTAAGCTTATTGGGGGCAATTTTTCAGGTGCAGGCTTTCGAAATGTGTTCCTTGATAACTGTATGGCTAATTATGCTTCATTCGGCTACTCAGATAGCAAGCAAGTTAAGTTTAAACAGTGCTCGCTTGTGAATGCAGATTTTTATGAATCCAAATTTACAAACATTGAAATTGACGGATGTAACATTGATCAAGCCAATTTTACAGGCACGTCATTAAATGGATTAGATTTAAGCAGTTGTTCTTTTGAGAGTCTAATCGTCTCATTTGAAAATTTAGAAGGCTGTAAAGTTTCTGCAGACCAAGCAATAGGATTTGCGAGAGCATTAGGATTACTTATTAAGGAATAAGAGGTGGTGACATCATGAACATACGAGCGTTAAAGCAGGAGGAACCCATTCCAATTGAGTTGCTTTTATTAGCTGACCCTTCAGAAACACTAGTTAGGGAATACGTACAAAGAGGACAATGCTACATAGCTGAGAAAGATCGGTACATCATTGGTGTTTTTGTTTTACTTCCAACAAGACCTGGTACGGTTGAATTAGTAAATATTGCCGTTAATGAAAGTGAACATGGGAAAGGGCTAGGAAAGAAGTTAGTATTGTATGCAACTAAAATGGCAAGAGATGAAGGTTATAAAACCATTGAAGTAGGTACTGGGAATTCAAGCATAGGCCAGCTAGCTTTATACCAGAAATGTGGGTTTCGAATTACAAGTGTTGATAGAGATTTTTTCACAAGGCATTATACCGAAAACATTCATGAAAATGGGATTAGGTGCAGAGATATGATTCGACTCAGTCAAGATTTATAAGTATTATTTGTACAATTGTTATCTTGAACAATCGTGTATAAACGATTAAGAAAAGCAAAATCTATACACATGATTGAAGTGAAAGGAGATAACAATTGGATGACATATGAGATTAAAAACATGATCGTTGATAATGGATTTAATGGAGAAGAGTCGGTGACAGCAGCTTTTTCTCAAAATAATAAAGATTATAGCATTACGTTCAATAAATCCGACTTTGAAGTTATTAACACGTGGGTTTTTGAGAATGAAACTTCCTTGCCGGCTAATTTATCAGACAACCTTATCGAATCGCTAAGAGAAGATGTCAAAAAGAGAATTTGATTTAAGTGAAATAGGAGTGTAGCTAGGCGGCTTATCAATAAGTACCTAGCTACAGACTGTCACGCATTTTTCTTCATTCCAATAAAATATTGCCGTACGTATTCCTCCACTGTCTGTTTCATTAAGTGAGAAAAGAATCGAAGTTCCCGACGATATCCTCTACAAACGAATAAATAAACAGATATCTCTTCAACTTTACCTTGACTATAAACATTTATGCCCTTTTTAAACATTTCTTTTTTGACCTGTCCTAAATCCCTTCCAATTTGTATGATTATTTGCTCGACGAATTCTATATAAGGTTCATTGAATTTTAGTTCTGCTTTTCTTAAAGAATCTAAGTCTCGTTCGAGTACTTTCCTTACTAATGGCAGATAAATATACTGATTAGCTAATTTTTCATCATCCTTATCGAACATACATTGCCACCACCATTTTTATTATATAATACACGAATATACGTTCGTGTTGCAACTTTTATATAAAAAATGAATGAAACGTGCGGATGAGTAGACCTTTTTATTGATTCAATAGTTAAACGGCTTTTAATAACTTATTTTTATGATGCTTTTTAATTCTCTTAATATCGAGCTGTATCATAAATGAAACGAGTAAAGCTATGAATAACATGATCGTAATAAGAAAGAAAGCGGGAGTATAGCTGCCAGTTGTTTCATAAATATAGGCAACAGTAATTGGCCCGACCACACCAGCCAAAGACCAAGCGGTTAGAATATAGCCATGGATCGCTCCTAGTTCCTTTGTACCGAAAATGTCGCCTATAAATGCTGGCAGAGCAGCAAACCCTCCACCATACGTAGTCATAATAAGAAAAATCAAAATTTGAAACAGAATCACATTTGAAACGATTGGGAGCGTTAAAAAGGCAATGATTTGGATAATGAAAAAGATCGAAAATACAGTTGATCTTCCTATATAATCGGATATAGTTGACCAGCCAATTCTTCCGCCCCCATTAAAGATTCCCATGAGACCAACCATCGAGGCTGCTGACGCGACACTTAGCCCGATCATCTCTTGAGATAAAGGCGAGGCAACAGATATAATCATAATCCCTGAACTTATATTGATAAAAATCATCGTCCATAGCATCCAGAAACGTTTTGTTTTTATAGCTTCGTTTGCCGTTAGTTGTGCTAAATCTTCTGATACATTATTTTGTCCTTTTTCCTTGCTATTCTGTATGCCTTTAGGTATCCACCCTTGAGGAGGGCGAACAATATAGGATGCACCAGCTAACATTAAAAGAAGGTAGGTTGCACCTAAAATGTAAAATGTATTTGTTACACCAACACTTTCAATGAGTCTTGCTGCAACAGGACTTGTAACTAGGGCACCAGCCCCAAAGCCAAATACAGCTATACCTGTAGCCAACCCTCTTCGATCAGGGAACCACTTCACTAACGTTGATACTGGAGAGATATATCCTAGTCCTAGTCCAATCCCTCCAATGACTCCATACATAATAAGAAATAAAGGCAAGGATTGAATCCAAACAGCAAAACCAGCACCAATTTGTCCGAAACTAAATAAAATAGCAGCGATGGTTGCTGATGTCCGGGGGCCCTTTTTTTCAACAAAGCGCCCCAGTGTAGCAGCAGATATCCCAAGAAATGCGATTGCTAAAGTAAAGGCAAGTGTAACTTGAGTACTTTTCCAGCCTACAGTTTGTGCTATTGGATTAGAATACACACTATAGGCGTAGGCTGATCCTATTGATAAATGAATGGCGACAGCTGATAAAGCTATCAGCCATCTATTT